>NZ_FYAN01000018.1:0-56672 GCF_900185665.1 Pannonibacter sp. I15F10I1 | reverse complement strand
TCGAAACCGTCAGAACCCATTGGCACATCGAAAACAAACTGCACTGGGTCCTCGACGTCCACTTCTGCGAGGACGCCGCCAGAAACCGCAAGGACAACGGCCCGCAGAACATCGCCCTCCTGCGAAAAATCGCCCTCAACGTCATCCGCTCCCATCCTGACAAGGCCTCAATCAGGCGGAAAATCAAAAAGGCTGGATGGGACGAGGACTTCCTCACATCGCTCATCAGCCATATGCGATAGCCCTGCCCACCAGGGGGAGGGGGGCGGAGGCGTCCTGCCATAAACGGGGTATATCACTGCGCGCTCTTATCCGCGCCAATATGTCAGGCTGGTCGCCCACAAGAAGGAGCAAGCCGAAAGGCTGTGCCGGAGCGATCAGCTACGATCTCCGCCTTAGGCAGCCACGGCCCAGGCGGCGGCGTCTTCGCGGGCGCCGATGAGGGAGAGGCCCTTGGCGACGGAGGACATTTCCTCCCCGCCTGACAGGCGCTCTGCTCCGAAGCGGTCCGCGAAGAGCTTGCGGATCGCGGGCACGAAGGAGGTGCCGCCGGTCAGGAACACCTTGTCCACGTCCTTTGCATCCAGGTTTGCGCTGGCGAGCGTTGCCGTCAGCGCGTCGCTGATGCGGGTGAGGTCGTGGGCGATCCACTCCTCGAAGTCTGCCCGGCGCACGGTGGCGGCGAAGTCCTTGCCGATGGGGGCAAAGCGCAGTTCCGTTTCCTCATCGAAGGACAGCCGTGCCTTGCACTCCGACACGGCCTTGTAGAGCGGATAGCCCTGATCGGTGTCGACCAGTTCGATGAACAGCTCGATCTTGTCCTGATCGAGACAGGAACTCAGCATCTTCTTCAGCTCGCGGTAATCGGCGGAAGCCTTGAAGACCGACAGCATGTGCCAGTGGGCGAAGTTGGAGAAGAGGTTCGGCGGCACTTCCAGCACCTTGCCCATGCTGCGGTACTGGCTGCCCTTGCCCAGTTCCGGCAGGATCACCTTGTCGACGATGCGGTAATCCAGCGTGTTGCCGGCGATGCCAAGGCCGCCATGGCCCAGCGGCTCGGCCGTGAGGCCGCTGGCGTTGCGGGCAAAGCGCATCAGCGAAAAGTCGGTGGTGCCTCCGCCGAAGTCGGCGACGAGAACGGTGGCCTCGCCCTCAAGCCGCTGCGCATAGGCAAAGGCGGCTGCCACGGGCTCATAGACGAACAGCACTTCCTCAAAACCGAAGCGGGAGAGGGCCGAGCGGTAGCGCTGCATCGCCAGCGCATCATCCGGTGCGCCGCCCGCAAAGGTCACCGGGCGGCCGATGACCAGCCGCCCGCCGCCCGTATCCAGCGCCTCATCACGGTGTGCGCCTGCACGGCGCAGGAAGGTCTCCAGCAGGTCCTCGAACTCATAATGGGTGCCGAACACACCGGTGCCCTTGAACAGCTTGCTGGCGACGAAAGTCTTCAGCGACTGCAGGAAACGGCACTCGCCCGTGTGGTCCATGAACTGGCGGATGGCCCACTGGCCGACGTCGGCGCGTTCATCCGGATGGACGCCGCGCGGCGGCTCCAGGAAGGACAGCACGGAAGGCAGGCTGTCCACCTGTTCCGGAGCATGACCGAAGGTGATGCTGCTGGCATTGCCTGCTGCTGTGCAGGCGGTCAGCACCGTGTTGGACGTGCCGAAATCAAGACCGATGGCCGGACGCATGGCGGGCTCCCTGAAATGTCGCTGGAGTGGGACGCCGTGCAGGCGCGCAAGGGACGTGCGCATTAGCCGATCCCGCCGCCTTGCGCAAGGGCAGGGGCCGGTTTTCCGCCTGTCCGGCCGATGCCTTCCCGCCTGCGCCAGCCGTACCGGCAGGGCCGGGGTCGAAAGCCTCGGACAAGGTTGACACCCTAGTTCTGTTACCGAACGCCACAACAGGCTTCGGAGAGCGACGTTGGAACCTGTCTATCTGAACAGTCTTGCATCCCGTCAGGCCGACTGGCTGTCGGTGCGCCAGGCAACGGTGGCGCAGAACATCGCCAATGCCAACACGCCCGGCTATGCCGCCCGCGACATCGAGGCTTTCACCACGCTTCTGGATGAAACCAGCCTGGTGATGACCGCAACCCACGGCCGCCACATGGGCAGCCTCGGGGATGCGCCTGAAGCGTCCAAGGTTGGCAAGGCGGAAAGCTGGGATGTTTCCCACTCCGGCAACAGCGTCAATCTGGAGCAGGAACTGATGAAGGCGGGTGAAGTTTCGCGCGACCATGCGCTCAACACCAGCATCATCAAGTCCTTTCACCGCATGTATCTGGCAAGCCTGAAGGGATAAGTGATGATCGACCCGCTGGCCGCAACTCTCAAGATCTCCGCTTCCGGCCTGCGCGCCCAGTCCGACCGTCTTCGCATCGTGTCGGAAAACCTGGCCAATGCGCAATCGACCGGCAAGACGCCGGGCTCGGATCCTTACAAGCGCAAGACCATCACCTTCGAAAGCGAGGTTGACCGGGCATTGTCCGCCGATCTGGTGAAGGTCAAGGGCATCGGGTCCGACAAGGCGCCTTTCAACGTCGAATATGATCCGGGCCACCCGGCTGCCGACGAAAATGGCTACGTGAAGATGCCGAATATCAACATGCTGGTCGAAATGGCCGACATGCGCGAGACGAACCGCTCCTACGAAGCCAACCTGAAGATGATGACGCAGGCCCGCAGCATGATCATGCGCACCATCGACCTTCTGAGGGATTGAAGATGATCGACCAGATTTCCGCCATCAAATCCGCCGGTGACGGTATCACGTCGCAGGTCTCCCAGACCCGCTATGTCGCAGGCGGCGTGCCGCTGGGCGGCACAGCGCCCGCCAATGCGGTGCCCGAGGTCAGCTTCACGGACACCATGGCCTCCGTGACGCAGGAAGCCATCGAGCGCGTGAAGGAAGGTGAAGCCGTTTCGATCGCCGGCATCAGCGGCAAGGCGTCGGCCCAGCAGGTGGTGGAAGCCGTGATGGCCGCCGAGGCCTCGCTGCAAACCGCCATCGCCATCCGCGACAAGGTCGTTTCCGCCTATCAGGAAGTCAGCCGCATGGCCATCTGAGGCTCCGGCCCGGATGACCAGGAATTCAGCCCGCACCAAGGGAGTTTGACATGAAAGCTCTGGCAATCGCAGCGACCGGCATGAGCGCCCAGCAGCTCAATGTCGAAGTCATCGCCAACAACATCGCCAACATCAACACCACCTCCTTCAAGCGGGCGCGGGCCGAGTTCACCGACCTGCTCTATCAGGCCGAGCGCCTGCAGGGGGTGCCGAACCGGGGCGGTGAGGATCCGGTGCCGGAAGGCGCACAGCTGGGTCTTGGCGTGCGTTCCGCCGCCATCCGCAAGCTGCACATCCAGGGCACCATGAACCAGACCGGCAACGAGCTGGACATGGCCATCGACGGGCGCGGCTGGTTCCAGGTAACCGGGCCGGAAGGCGAGCAGCTCTACACCCGCGCCGGCGCCTTCAACAAGAATGCTGAAGGCCGCATTGTGACGCTCGATGGCTATGCCATTGAACCGGCGATCATCATTCCGCCGGAGACCATTGAAGTCACCATCAATGAGTCCGGCACGGTCTTTGCCAAGGTGGCAGGTGAAGTGAACCCGCAGGAACTGGGGCAGCTGGCCATGACTAACTTTGCCAATGACGTCGGGCTTGAGCCCATCGGCGGCAACCTGTTCCGTGAAACCCCGGCCTCCGGCCCGGGCATTGCCGGTGTCGCCGGTGATCCGGGTTTCGGCATCATCCGCCAGGGCTACACGGAGGCCTCCAACGTCGATCCGGTGAAGGAAATCACCGAGCTGATCTCGGCGCAGCGCGGCTACGAAATGAACTCCAAGGTCATCAAGGCCGCGGACGACATGTTTGGCGTGGTGACGCAAGGGATCCGCTGATCCTTAGGAGCGGGCGAGGAGAGCAGCGATGCTGACACGGCTTTTCATCTGCATGATGCTGGCAGGCCTTGCCCTCACGGCCGCCATGACCGGTGCGCGCGCCTCTTCTCTGGATCTGCCGGTGCTGCGGTCCGGCGTCCGGCAGGGCGAGGTGATCAGTGCCGATCAGGTGATCATCCGCCGCTTCCCCTTGAGGACGGTTCAGCAGTTCTCCGTGGTTGCAACAAGGGAAGAGCTGGTGGGGCGTGTCGCCCGCCGCTCGCTGCAGCCGGGTGTGCCTGTGCCCGCAACCGCCGTTGCGGTGGAAACGGTGATCAAGCGCGGCGAACCTGCCCGCCTGATCTTCCGCGAAGGCGGCTTGCAGATCATTGCTCAGGTCGAGGCGCTGCAGAATGGATCCGTCGGATCCTTCATCCGCGCCAGAAACATCGACAGCGGCCTCATCATCACCGGCCGGGTTCAGCCGGACGGCTCCATTCTGGTAGGTGATTGACCATGCGGCGGATTTTCCTTGCAGTTCTGGCCCTGGCCCTTGCCATGGGCGCCGCCAGCCTTGCGGCGCCTGCCAGTGCCATGGTGCGCATCAAGGACATTGCCTCGCTCCAGGGCGTGCGTGACAACCAGCTGGTCGGTTACGGCCTTGTCATCGGCCTGCAAGGGTCCGGCGACACGCTGCGCAATGCGCCTTTCACCGAACAATCCCTTCAGTCCATGCTCGACAGCATGGGCATCAACGTGCGTGACGCGCGCCTACGCACCCGCAATGTCGCGGCTGTGGTGGTGACGGCAAACCTTCCGCCTTTCATTGGCCAGGGCTCGCGCATTGACGTCAATGTCTCCTCCCTCGGCGATGCATCCTCTCTGGCTGGCGGCACGCTGGTCGCCACGCCGCTGCTTGGCGCGGACGGGGCGGTCTATGCGGTGGCGCAGGGTGCTGTTGCGGTTTCGGGGTTTTCCGAAACCGGGCAGGCCGAGAGCCTGCGTCAGGGCATTCCGACAGTGGGGCGCATTCCCAATGGCGGCATGATCGAACGTAATCTGCCGGACCGTTTCGCCAATATTCCCGGACTGGTGCTGGAACTGTCCAACCCGGACTTCCGCACGGCGGTGCGGGTGGCTGATGCCATCAACCGCTACACCAAGACCACCTATGGCGTTTCGTCAGCCCGTGAAAGAGATCACCGCTCCATCGATCTGACCCCGCCGGCCAAGGTCAGCCTCACCCGCTTCATGGCGGAAATCGAGGGGTTGATGGTGCAGCCGGATCAGTCGGCGCGCGTTGTCATCGATGAGCGGACGGGAACGGTGGTGATCGGCCGCGATGTGCAGATTTCAACTGTCGCCGTCACCCATGGCAATCTGACGGTCCGCATCACCGAGGCGCCGGAGGTGTCCCAGCCGCAGCCCTTTGGCAATGGTGAAACGGTGGTGACGCCGCGCACCTTCATTGATGCGGCTGAAAATGGCGGGCAGCTCGCCATCATCGGCGGCACCGACCTGCAGACGCTCGTGCGCGGTCTGAACCGCATCGGTCTCAAGCCGACAGGTATCATCGCCATCCTTCAGACGATCAAGACGGCAGGCGCCCTGCAGGCGGAACTGGTGATCCAGTAAGCCTTTGCACGGTCAGCAATCCCGAATTCTCCCGGCAGCCCCCTGCCCACACAGCTCCGGGGGAGGGCACGGTCCGCAGCCTGATGGCTGTGGACCGTGCTGCATTTCAGCCTGCCCTTACGTCCGCCAGCCTGTCTCTTCCGAAAGCCTGCGCTGCCTTCATGGCATCCGGCCAAGCTCCGCACAAGCCTCGGCCGCCATAGTCGGGCCAACAGCGACTGGAAGGATTTCCTGCCCATGATCCCGTGCATGACCCCGGCTGGAGCCCTGCGCCCTTTGTTCCGGCGTTCTGTCTGCCGCATCCTGACTATCTCCTGCTTGCTGTCTCTGGCAGCGCTGGGTTTTGCAGCTCCGGCGGGCGCCCAGACGGCCTCCAACCTGCGCAATGCATCGGCTGCGGATCTTCCGGTGCCCGCCCCGGCCGAGCCTGGAGACGCGGGCGCGCCGAGCGATGCGGCGCTCTACTGCCAGAACATGGGCGGGGCGGCGAGTGATGCCCGTCTTGCCTGGCAGACATGGAATCTCATTGCGCTGGAAGAGCGGCTTCAGAACCGGATCCGCGAGCTGGAGCAGAAGCGCGCCGAATACGAGGAATGGGTCAAGCGACGCGAGAAGGTTCTCGGCGAAGTCGAGGGGCATGTTGTGTCGATCTTTCAGCGCATGCGGCCCGAGGCGGCTGCAGCCCAGCTGGCGACGCTGGATGAAGATACGGCCGTTGCCGTGCTTGTGAAGCTCAATGCCCGCGCAGCCAGCCAGATCCTGGACGAAATGGATCCCGCCCGCGCGGCCCAGTTGACCCACTCCATGGCTGGACTTTCCAAATCCGAAGCACAGGGGAGCCTTTGATGCGCCTGTTGATCCCTTTCGCCCTTTGTCTTGTGTCAGCAGGTTGCGCAGGTCAGATGAATGAAATCGGCCGTGAGCCGGCGATGTCACCCGTGGGCTATGGCCTCGCGTCCCAGCCCGCTGCGGTCTATCCGCTCAACACCTTCAATCCGAGCGGCCGCAAGGACTATAATTCGCTCTGGGTTTCAGGCCGCGATGATTTCTTCTCCGATCCCCGCGCCCGCCGTGTTGGCGATGTCATCACCGTGCTGATTGCCATCAATGACAAGGCAACGCTGAACAACAATTCGGCGCGCGGGCGCGACGGCAAGCTCGGGATCGGTGGCGGCTTCTCGGCCAGTGCCGGCGGCTCGGGAACCTCGGCCGATCTTTCCTTCGACACCAAATCCGGCTCCTCCTCCAACTCGCGCGGTACCATCGACCGCAAGGAGGAGATCAAGCTGCAGGTTGCCGCGGTCGTCACCGACCGTCTGCCGAATGGCAACCTCGTCATCTCCGGGTCCCAGGAAGTCCGGGTGAACTACGAGATGCGCGTTCTCAACGTGGCCGGCATCGTCCGCCCGCGTGACATCGGCGGCAACAACACCATCGATTACAACAAGATTGCAGAAGCGCGCGTGTCCTATGGCGGACGCGGGCGCATCTCGGAGATCCAGCAGCCTGCCTGGGGCCAGCAGGTCATCGACACGATCTCACCCTTCTGAGTGCCTGTTGAGGAGGCGTTTCCATGGCTGATCTTGCCAATGATCCTGATGGGCGGGATGGCTCGTCCGGCGGCTCCATCGGCAGCTTCATCCTGATCCTGTTTCTGCTGACGCTGCTTGGCGGGGGGATCGGTGCTGTCGCTGGTCTGCATTTCACGGAAACGGTCCGCAACGCTGTCGCCGGTCAGGCCGCAACGGCTGCGAAAGAGCCTGACGTGGAACAGATCTATCTCGCTCCCGTGCGGCTCAGGTCGCTCAAGCCGCTGGTGACCAACCTGGCGGCTCCGCGCGAGGCCTGGGTGCGGCTGCAGGCCTCCGTGGTGATCGATCAGGAAGGCATCGATGATGTCATCGTCCTGCTTGGCTATATCGAAGAAGATGTCCTGGCCTATCTGCGCACCGTCACCCTGGCCCAGATCGAAGGAGCAGCCGGCCTTCAGCACCTGCGCGAAGATCTCAATGAGCGCGCCAAGGCCCGCTCCGGCGGCAAGGTGCGTGAGCTGATCCTTGAATCCCTGGTGGTGCAATGACACGCAGGCTGCTGACCGCCGTTCTTCTGCTGCTTGCGGGCACTGTTGCCGCCAGTGCGCAGGCCTTGCCGGATCTGTCCTCGCTGCTGCCCGCGGGTGAGGCCAGCGCCAGCGGCCGCATCGTGCAGGTGATTGCGCTCCTCACTGTGCTGTCGGTTGCCCCGGGCATTCTCATCATGGTGACGAGCTTCACGCGCTTTGCCATCGCCCTGTCGTTTCTGCGCTCCGGCATCGGCCTGCAGACGACACCGGGCAACCTGATCCTGATTTCCCTTGCCCTGTTCATGACCTTCTATGTCATGGCACCCACGTTCGACCGGGCGTGGAACGAGGGGGTCAAGCCGCTTCTGGCCAACGAGATCACCGAAGAGGTTGCCTATGAGCGGATCACCGATCCGTTCCGCGATTTCATGCTGTCGCAAGTGCGCGAGGCTGATCTGGTGCTGTTCGATGATCTGGCGGCCGGCCGGGTGACCAATGAAACCGCCGCCTCGCCGGACAAGGTCGAGTTGCGGGTCCTGATCCCGGCTTTCATGATTTCGGAACTGCGCCGGGGCTTCGAGATCGGCTTTCTGATCGTGCTGCCGTTCCTTGTGATCGACATGATCGTGGCCACCATCACCATGTCCATGGGCATGATGATGCTGCCGCCCACGGTGATCGCCCTGCCGTTCAAGGCCTTGTTCTTCGTGCTGATCGATGGCTGGAATCTGCTGGTGGGCAGCCTCGTGCGGTCCTTTTTCTGAGAAAACGGACAGACGTGCCTCAAGGCATGGCGCGCCCCGCGCCGTGCCTTTTTGTTTCGAAGCGCGTGCATTTGCCCCTTGGCAACCGCACTTTTGTGATGCTAGCTTCTGGTCAGCTTCACGCAAGCCTGCAGCGCTAGCGTGAGTATCACAACAGGTTGAGCCCTTCCCACACTTTGAGGCTCAAAGGCATGATGCCGCCCTGCTGTACCGGTGAAAACCCGGTATGTCCCCTTCAACTTTCCATATGAAAGGGACTAGATATGTCCAGCCTTCTGACTAATGCCTCCGCCATGACGGCGCTGCAGACCCTGAACAAGACCAACGCGTCCATGTCTCAGGTTCAGAGCCGCATCTCGACCGGCCTGCGTGTTGCTGGTGCTCAGGACAACGCCGCCTACTGGTCAATCGCGACCACCATGCGCTCCGATAACCTTGCCCTTTCGGCTGTGAAGGATGCTCTGGGTCTCGGCGCCGCCACCGTGGATGTCCAGTATACGGCTCTGAACGAGTCCGTGAAGAAGCTTGATGATATCAAGGCCAAGCTCGTTGCTGCTCGTCAGCCTGGCGTGGACCGCGACAAGATTCAGGCTGACATCACCTCCTACCAGAATGACCTGAAGACCCTGGCAGATTCTGCCGTGTTCAACGGTGAGAACTGGCTGTCTGTGAACACCGGTGCAGCTGACTACAACGCCACCAAGTCCATTGTTGGCTCCTTCAGCCGTGTCGGCGGTGCGATCACGATCGATACGATCGACATCAACATCGCACAGACTACGCTGTACGACAGCAACGCTCAGGGCGGCATTCTGGACAGGGACCGCACTTCCGGTGGTACCACTGCCAAGGTGTCGACGATCGATATCTCGGCCCTGACGGACTCGGCTGCTGACCTGACGACCCTGGAAGAGACGATCTCGATCGTTGACGCCGCTATTCAGGATCTCACCAATGCAGCCACGCTGCTCGGTTCGGCCAAGACCCGCGTTGACGGCCAGAAGAGCTTTGTCGGCGCCCTGACCGACGCGATCGACCGTGGTATCGGCCAGCTGGTTGATGCCGACATGAACTCTGAATCGACCCGTCTGCAGGCCCTTCAGGTCCAGCAGCAGCTCGGTATCCAGGCTCTGTCGATCGCCAACTCCAGCAGCCAGAACATTCTGTCGCTGTTCCGCTGATTTCAAGCCGCCAGCCGGCCTGAAACAGGAAGCCGCGCCCTTCAAGGGTGCGGCTTTTCTGCTTTTGTGCGCCCGCAAGCCTCACGCCAGCCAGACCCGCGATAGTCAGGGCACGATCTCATCGACCTAGCACAGGGGTGTCGAATGCCGGGCCGTGAACATGCAGAAAAACTCTGGGCAAACCTCATGGAACTGGGCGTCAGACGCCTCGTTGCCCTTGCACTCATCGGCATTGCCACGGTCGTCACGGTGGGGTTGGGGGCCTACTATCTCAGCCGCCCGCAAATGACGCCGCTTTATACCGGTCTTGAAGGGGACGACGTGAGCCGCATGGGTCAGGCCCTGCAGGACGCCGGTATCCTCTTCGACGTCAGCGCGGATGGAACCTCAGTCCTCGTGACACCCAGCTCGGCACCGCGCGCCCGCATGCTTCTGGCAGAGCGCGGCCTGCCCCGCGGCACCGGCACCGGCTATGAGCTGTTCGATAATCTGGGGTCGCTGGGCCTCACCTCTTTCATGCAGGACGTCACCCGCCTGCGCGCCATTGAAGGGGAACTGGCCCGCACCATTCAGCTGATGCAGGGCGTGCGGGCCGCGCGCGTCCACATCGTTATGCCGGAAAAAGGCTCCTTCCGCCGCGATCAGCAGCCGCCGTCAGCCTCCGTGGTCATCCGTGCGGACAACCGGGACGATGTGCGCACGGCAGATGCCATCCGGCACCTTGTGGCTGCAGCCGTTCCTGGGCTGACCTCGGACAAAGTGACGGTCCTCGATACCTCCGGCACGCTGCTGGCCTCGGGCGCCGATCCTGTGAATGCCTCCGCAGGCCAGATGGCCAGCCTCGAGACCGCCATCAGCACCCGCATTCAGGAGAGCATCCGCAAGACCCTCACTCCTTACCTCGGGCTGGACCATTTCCAGGTCAGTGTGGCGGCGACCCTCAACACCGACCGGCGCCGCGTGGCCGAGACGATCTTTGATCCGGATTCCCGCGTTGAGCGCTCCACCCGCAGCATCCGCCAGAGTGAGGCCTCGCAGAACGCCAGCACCCAGACCCCGACGACGGTGGAGCAGAACCTCCCCGATGAGCAAGTGCAGGCAAACGGCGGTGAGCGCTCCAGTGAGGAAAACCAGCGCCGTGAAGAGACGGTCAACTATGAGATTTCCACCAAGGTGATCGAGACCTCGCAGGAGGGCTACCAAGTGGAGCGCCTCTCCATCGCCGTTCTGGTGGACCGGGCGCGCCTTGTCGAGGCGCTGGGTGGCAGTCCCGATCAGAACCAGATTGATGATCAGCTGAAGGAGATCCAGGAACTGGTCGCCTCCTCCGCCGGTGTCAGCTCAAACCGCGGGGATACCATCAAGGTGTCGATGGTCGAGTTCTTCGCCGGTGCGCGCGACATGCAGGCCGCCCCGCCGCTGTCAATCGCCGAACTGCTCATCCGCCAGTCGGGTAATGTCATCAATGCCGTTGCGATCCTGGGTGTTGCCGGCCTGCTGATCTGGTTCGGCCTGCGTCCGGCTCTGTCGGTGCTGATCCCGCAGAGCACAGAAAAGCCTGCCGAGATTGCCGAAATGACCATGGATGGCTCTGCGGAGGCGCTGGCTGCACAGTTCGGCGGACAGGCTGCACTCGGTGGACCGGATCACTCCCTGCTGCTGGCTGACCTGACGAACAAGATCAACCAGTCGCCGATCAAGAAGCTGGAATCCCTGCTTGAGCTGAATGAGGAGCAATCCGCTGCCATCCTGAAGCAGTGGATGTATGAGGCGGAGCGCGCCTGATGACCCCGAAACCCATCGCCTCGCGCCTGCCGGTGCTTTCCAGTCCCGTGTTCCAGCATCTCAGCAGCGCCGAAGTCATTATGGCTGAGGTGATGCCGGCGGTGGAACGCGCGCCGGAGCCGACCCTCGAAGAACGGCTTGCCGCCGAATATGCGCGCGGTGTCCGGGCTGGGCGGGAGGAAGCGCGCCTTGCAGCGGCTGAGGATCTGGAGGTTCAGGTTACCGCCCTCCGGTCAGAGGCCGCTGCTGCGCGTGAAGCTTTCGAAGAAGAGCAGGCAAGACAACTCTCCGATGGCATTGCCAATGCCGTGGCCAGCCTGTCGGCCCGCATGTCTGATGCCGTCGAGCAGGTGCTTCTGCCGTTCCTGAAGGACGCCGTCCGGGAGCAGGCGGTCAGCCATTTCTCCGGGACACTCAAGGAATTGCTGACGGGGAGCGCTGCCACATTCGAGGTCAGTGGTCCGCGTGATCTCCTTGACCGGGTCATGCAGGAGCTTGGGCCGCTGGCAGGCTCTGTCATTGTCAAGCAGGGCGATACGCCGGAACTGCAGGCTGTGCTTGGAGACACGATCATCGAGACGCAGATGGCCGACTGGCTGAGACGCCTCAAGACGATCCGGGAGACCGAAGAATGAGTGCAGGTCTGCAGGCTAACGAGATCATCATTGTCCGCCGCCGCGCGTCGCTTGAGACGGATACCGTCAAGGGCGGTGTCTGGAAGATTGCCTTCGCGGACTTCATGACCGCGATGATGGCCTTCTTCCTCGTCATGTGGCTGATCAACGTCACGGACGAGAGCGTTCGCAAGGGGGTTGCCCAGTATTTTAATCCCGTGAAGCTGACCTCCACGACCCAGACCCGCAAGGGACTGAATGATCCCGATGTGCCGGGGCCCGATGTGACCAATCCTGCCAAGATTGATGCGCAGATGGAGACCACGCCGGATCCGGACGGCAGCCCCGGCACCGCAAACGGCTCCGATGCGACCGGCTCTATGCCGTTGCGGGATGGCCTTGTTGCAGGGCGCCGTGCTGGAGAGTTCAATCCCACGCTCTCAGAGGCACAGCTCTTCAGCGATCCCTATGCCGTGCTGGATCAACTGGTCGGCACGCTCGGGGATCAGCTGGAGGCCGGTGTGGCGCCTGAAACCGAAGGTATCGGGCAGCAGCAGACGGAAGGTGCCCAGGGCGGCGATGCGTTCCGCGACCCGTTTGATCCGATGTACTGGCAGTTTCTCCCCGGCCGCAAGACATCGGTGCAGGAAGGCGGAGCCGCGGCGTCCGTGACAGGTCAGACGGCCATTGGCACCGTTGCCTTTGAAGCCCCGGCTTCCGGGGATGAAGGCGAGACTCCGGCGCAGCCACAGGGAACAGCTGCCGCGCAGGTCGTCGAAACCGAGCCTGACGCCCCTTTGACGGCGGTCACGGTTCCCAAGCCGAAGGAGGGCGTTGCGCCAGCCGCTGAGACGGAGCCCGCACCGGTAGCGGTGGCGGCAGTGCCGCAGCAGGCCCCCGTGGCTGATGCATCTGCACCCGCAGCGCCCGAAACGGTGCAGGCAGAACAGGCCGTATCGCGCACGGAAGCGGCCGCTTCCGAAATCCGCGAGGCGATTACCGCTTCTGCCAATGGCCAGCTGGCAGAGACGGCCAGCCGCATTGAAGTCTCGAGGCAGGACGGCGGTGTCCTGATCAGCCTGACGGATGCGGAGAACTTCGGCATGTTCGCAGTTGGCTCGGCTGAGCCGCGGCCGGAGCTCGTGAAGCTGATGGAGCGGATCGGTGCCGTCCTGTCGTCCCGTACAGGCAAGATCATCATCCGCGGCCACACGGACGCGCGGCCCTTCAGGTCGGCCAACAATGACAACTGGCGTCTGTCCACCTCCCGCGCCCACATGGCTCTCTACATGCTGGTGCGGGGCGGTGTCGACGCGAGCCGCATCGAGCGCGTGGAGGGCTATGCCGACCGCGAGCTGAAGCAGGCGGATGATCCCTATGCGCCGGCAAACAGGCGCATCGAGATCTTCCTGATGGAGGAGGGCGTGTGATGGCGGCCTTGTTTCCGTCGGGCCGCAGCCTTGCACTTGTGCGAAGCACGGCACTGACCCTCCTTCTGGCTCTGCCCCTTGCGCTGGCTCATGATGCGGCAGGGACACAAGCTGCAGCGCAGGACATTGCCGCCCTGCCTCAGGAGAGTGCGCCTTACGAAATGGTGCGCACCCTGCAGATGCTGCAGGGGCAGGTGGCGCAGGGCAACACCCAGGCCCATCAGGCACAGCGCGCCCTGCTGCAGCATATGAATGAGGTGTTTCTGGCAGCCCCGCCGTCCACCTGGGCAGATGCCCGCAATGCCCGAGCCGCCGTCATTCATCTGTTGAGTGGCGGGCATCCCAATGTCGTCCGCAGGCTTTTGACGCTGAAGGCAGCACCTGCCGTCGAGGAGGACCTCATGCGCGGCGCGCTGGCCTATGTGGATGGCCGGCCGGAAGAAGCCCGCCGCCTGCTGTCCGGTTACGATCCCATGGACATGGCGCCCAATCTGGGCGGTCAGGTTGCCCTGGTGCGTTCGGCTCTGGAAGTGGCAGACAATCCGAAAGAGGCGATGCGTCTGCTTGCCATTGCCCGTTTGCTCATGCCCGGCACGCTGGTTGAAGAGGCCGCATTGCGCCGTGAGGTCTTTGTTGCCGGCAAGCTGGGCGACATCGAGGGATTTCAGTCGCTTTCCATCCGGTATCTGCGCCGCTTCCGTGGTTCGATCTATGAGGGAGACTTCCGCCGGCGCTTCGGACTGGCGCTGGACTCGCTTGGGTTCAGCGAGAATGACGACCGCTTTGCCCTGCTGGAAAGTCTGCTGGCGGAATTTGATGAAGACACGCGCCGCGGTTTCTATCTGCGCCTGGCCCGCCGTGCCGTGGCCGGCGGGCATCTGACGATTGCCCGCAGGGCCTCGGAACGGGCCATGCCGCTGGCCATGTCCGGCACCTATGACGAGACCCAGCTGAAGCTCTACCAGGCCGCAGTGTCCTTGCGCCCTGAAGACATCCACAGCACGCGTCAGCTGCTCTGGTCGATCGACCGCAAGAGCCTCACTCCGCAGGACCGGGATCTGATGGATGCGGCTTACATCGTTCTCAATCACGTGCGCCACTGGCCCGAGCCGCCACGCGGTGTGATCGGTGAATTCGGAGCCTATGCCATTCTGCCTCCACCGGCTGAGGCCTCCTGGAGCAAACCGGTGATGGGGCAGGCAGAGCGGCTGCTGAAACAGACGGAAGATCTGATGAGCAAACAGAAGGGGAGGTTCTGATCATGGCCATGATTGCAGCCACAGCGGCAGCACCGGCGGTGGCTTCCCAAGCTGCTGCGGGCAAGTCGGGAGCGCAGGAGGATGCCGGGAATGGCTTCTCCGACCTCATGCGCAAGATGACCCCCAAGGACGGTAGGCAGGAAAAGGGCGGCGAACAGACACCCGCCCCTGCAGATGACACCACAGCCGGGGCGCCGGTTCAGACGCAAGGCGAAACCGCCGTGCCGGATCTGCTGGCGGGCCTGTTCGAAGTGCCTGTCCAGCCGGATACCGAAGAGGGTCCGGCTCAGTCCGGCGGCGCTGCCTCGCTGATGGCTGCGCTGGCGCAGCCGGATGGCGCTGCTGCCGGACAAATGCCCGTGTCTGCCGCGCAGGCCCAACCACCTGTAGCCCCGCAGAGGGCGGCGGCGGAGCTTGCAGGCCCCTGGACCCAGGCGCCGCAGCCCGGCCTGCCGCAAGGAACGCCCCGGGGTCAGCCGCAGCCAGTGTCCCAGCCTCAGGCACAACAGGCCATGCCCTCCGGCCCGGTCATGCCCACCAGTGAGGATCTTGCCGGGCTGGATGATGCCGGCCTTATTTCGCGCCTGATCCGGCCGGATGGTCCTGTGAATGGAGAACCGGTGGATGATGCCGGTGCGCTGCGGGTTGCTGCAGGCATGGGCAAGGTCAATGTGACACGTGAGGAGACGCATTTTGCGCCGTCCTTGCGCCTGTCTCCGGCTCAACAGATCGGAACCGCGATCACGTCTGCGCTGACCACACCGCCGCAGCCTGATACGGCCCGCAGCGATGCAGCTGCGGCCGTCTTCCGCGTCCGTCCGGATGCGCCTGCGGTGAAGATGCTGGAGATCCAGCTGCAGCCGATGGAACTGGGCACGGTGAAGGTGACGATGAAGCTTTCCGGCGACACCGTGCAGGTGGTCATGACGGCAAGCAATCCCGACACGGCAGAGCTTCTGAAGCAGGACCGGCAGCTGCTGGACCAGATGATGCGTGCCACCGGCCACAAGGCGGACAGCATCACCATTCAGGCCGCCGGTGAGGACCGCCCGGCCTTTCAGGTGACAGGCGCACAGGCAGGGCAAGGCACGCAAGGCCAGGCCAGCGGCGATGGCCGGGGCGGCATGGCGCAGGGCCAGTTCGGAGACGCCATGGGCGGCGGCAAGGATGGTCAGGGCGGCAACTCCGCCTCATCCGCCCAGGCAGACAATAGCAACGACGGCACGGAGGGTCAGCAGCATGCAACGGCGGGTGATGGCCGCAGCGGCGCTTTGTATCTTTGAGCTTCTTGCGGGCGGCGAGTTCGCCGCCCCGGCGCAGGCCGCTCCCGGGCAGGCCATCTGCGAGCGGGAAATGGCTGCAGCTGCAAAGGCCTATCAGATTCCTCTGGGTGTGCTCTACGCCGTCGGCCTGACGGAAACGGGCCGGCGGAACTCGCTCTCGCCCTATGCGCTCAACATCGAGGGGGCCGCCAGGTTTCCCGACAGTGCGAAGGCGGCCGAGCGCGAGGTGGCGGCGGCACGGGCGCAAGGCAAGAAGCTCATCGACGTGGGCTGCATGCAGATCAATCACCACTATCACGGCAAGCAGTTCCGCTCCGTCGCGCATATGCTGGAGCCGCAGGCCAACGTGCGTTACGCGGCAAGGTTCCTGAATGAACTGCATGCCCGCCAGGGCACCTGGACCATGGCTGTTGCGCGCTACCATGCCGGACCCAACAACAACCCGGCGCAGAAGCGCTACGTGTGCAAGGTCATCACAAATATGGTGGCCTCGGGATTTGGCAAATGGACGCCAGAAGCAAAGGCCTTCTGCAAATAGCCGCCCTTGCTGCGGGACGGGATGAAGCCCGGGACCTGTTCCCGGGTTTTTCATTTCCCGGTCCCGATGAGGCCCGCCGCACGAAATTCCCGCAGGATGTCCGGCAACAGCCTCACGCAAGATTAACACCGTTGAATGGCAGCCGAGAGAGTTGGAAACGGGAGACGTTCCATGAGTCTTTACGGCGTAATGCGCACCGGCGTGTCCGGTATGAACGCGCAGTCCAGCAAGCTTGGCACTGTTGCTGACAACATCGCGAATTCGAACACCACGGGCTACAAGCGTGCTTCGACCGAGTTCAGCTCCATGGTGCTGTCGCAGGGCTCGGGCAAATACAACTCCGGCGCTGTGAAAGCCAACACCGTCTATTCCATCTCCAGCCAGGGTCCGGTCAGCTACACCAGTTCGGGCCTCAATCTTGCGATCGAAGGCAATGGATTCTTCGTCGTTGCTGACAAGGATGGCACACCGTCCCTGACCCGTGCCGGTGCCTTTGTTGTCGACAAGGAAGGCTTCCTGGTCAACACGGCCGGTTACCGGCTGCAGGGTTATCCGGTGGCCAATGGCGCAGAACCCGGCATCGTCGCCAACGGTCTCGGCGGACTGGAAAGCATCAACGTTTCCCAGAACCAGCTCGTGGCAACCCCGACCACCACGGCCAAGCTCTGGACGAACGTGCCGGAAGGCGCGGATATCGTAGCGCCCGCCGATCTGCCGTCCGCAAACGTTGCAGGTTCGACCTATACCTCCAAGACCTCGCTCGTGGTCTTTGACAATCTTGGCAATGAGGTCAAGCTGGACGTCTACTATTCAAAGA
Organism: Pannonibacter sp. I15F10I1; assembly: GCF_900185665.1. Taxonomy (NCBI): domain Bacteria; kingdom Pseudomonadati; phylum Pseudomonadota; class Alphaproteobacteria; order Hyphomicrobiales; family Stappiaceae; genus Pannonibacter; species Pannonibacter sp. I15F10I1. Next base: position 39,415 of record NZ_FYAN01000018.1, on the reverse strand, counting down.
CAGCGCAGACAGCTGGCGACTCCACCTGGGAAGTCACCATCTTCAATTCGGCCGATGCGGCAGCCGGCGGCGGCTTCCCCTATACTTCGGGCCCGTTGTCGAACCAGACACTCACTTACAGCCGCACAACCGGCAAGCTCGACGCGGCAAGTCCCACGGCCATCAACGTTGCCGTTCCCAACGGCGGCACCTTCGATATTGATCTGTCCGGTTCTACGTCTGTGGCGGCTGGCTTCAGCATTGCCGAGGTCGACCGGAACGGCAATGCACCCAGCGCGGTGGAGAAGGTGGAATTCAGCTCGGACGGCACTCTGAGCGCAGTCTACGGGGACGGAACCCGCCGCGCGCTCTATCGCATTCCGCTGGCTACGGTGCCGAGCCCGGACAAGCTGTCGGTTTTGTCGGGCAACATCTACACGGCGTCGAACGACTCCGGCGAAATCCGTGTCGGCTTCCCGGATGAGAACGGCTTCGGCAAGCTCGAGGTTGGTGCCAAGGAAGACTCCAACGTCGACATCGCCACCGAGTTGACGTCGATGATCGAATCCCAGCGCGCCTTCACGGCCAATTCCAAGGTGTTCAAGGCAGGGTCTGACCTGCTGGAAGAACTTGTGAATCTGGCTCGCTGACGGTTAGCCGTAGAATGGAACTTCTGCCATGAGCCTGTCTGTCGCCCTGAAGGTTGCCCAGTCTGCACTGAGCGCAAGGCAAATCGAGACCTCAGCCGTCTCGCGCAATATCGCCGGTGCCCAGCAGGCAGGCTTCACCCGCAAGTCGGTCATGCTGAGCACGGTCATCTCTGCGGGCGGCACCGGTGGGGGCGTTCGCGTCGATGGCATCGCACGCTCCACTGACAGCGGCCTTTACAAGGCGTTGTCGGCAGCAACGTCCATCGCCACGTCGCAGTATGCAATCGCCAACGGGCTGGACAAGCTGGCCGGCACCACGGGTGACACCGAGCTCCTGCGTTCTCCGGCCGCTCAGCTGGGCAAGCTGGAAACGGCGATCCAGAACTATGCTGCAGAGCCGGGCAATTCCATCCAGGCGCAGGCCATGCTGACGGCTGCCAAGGATACGGCAAAGCTCCTGAACGACTATACAAGTCTTGTTCAGGGCGTGCGTGCGGATGCAGACGCTGAGATTGGTACATCCATCAACAGGATCAACGATCTGCTCGGTCAGATCCAGACCCTCAACTCTGTGATCGTCAAGGGCTATGCGTCGGGTGCAGATGTCACCGATGCCATGGACAGCCGCGACCAGGCCCTTCTGGCACTGTCGGAAGAGATCGGCATTTCCACGCTGACCCAATCGGATGGCGGCGTCGTGATCTATACGGACAGCGGCGTGACCCTGTTTGAAACGTCCGCCCGCAAGGTTTCCTTCGAGCCGACAATTTCCTTCATGGCGGGCACGGTGGGAAATGCCGTCTACATTGATGGCGTGCCGGTGACAGGCGCTTCGGCCATCATGCCGGTTTCAACTGGCCGCCTGCATGGACTGACCCAGCTGCGCGACAATGTGGCGGTCACCTATCAGAACCAGCTGGACGAGATTGCCCGAGGCCTCGTCGAAGCTTTCGCGGAAAGCGACCAGACCGGTGGCGGCGGTCCGCTGCAGGCTGGTCTCTTTACCTGGTCTGGTGGCCCTGCCGTCCCGGCAACGAGCACTCTGACTACGGGGCTGGCTGGAAGCATCCGCATCAATGCGGCCGCTGATCCCGATCAGGGCGGAAGCCTTGACTTGCTGCGTGATGGCGGCATGGCCGGCGCCGACTATGTCTACAATCCGGCTGGTTTTGCAGGCTACACCGGACGTTTGAACGAATTCGTCAGCGCCATGAACGATCCTTCCCGCGTCTTTGATGCTGGGGTCGGACTGGATCCGACGTCTTCTCTCAAGACCTTCGCCAGTTCCTCGGTGAGCTGGCTGGAGGCCGGGCGAAAGACGGCAGCGGCGAATGTCGAATTTCAGTCGGTCATCGTATCCCGCTCGGCAAGTGCCTTGTCGAACGTCACTGGCGTCAATCTCGATGAAGAGATGGCGCTCATGCTCGACATTGAACGAGCCTACGGCGCAGCGGCCAAACTGATGACCGCCGTTGACCGCATGCTTCAGGATCTGCTGGACTCTGTGAGGTAAGTCATGACTACGACCCGTATTTCGACCTACTCCATGGCTGATTCAAGCCGCAGCCAGCTGATGCGCCAGACGACACTGGTCGACAGATTGAAACAGGAAATGTCCTCCCTGCGGCATTACGACATTGGTCTTGAGCTGGGTGGCCGGACTGGAGAAGCGGTAACCGTCCGCTCTGAGTTTCAGCGGCTCAAGGGGCTTGTCGATACGAACGCGCTGCTGTCTTCGCGCCTCGGCGTTACTCAGTCTGCCTTGGATGATATTCTGAACTCCGGGCAGGAAATGCTCAAGACGCTGATTGCCGTGCGCGATGCCGGGGGCGCGAGTATTGGCACGCAGAATATGGGTCAGGGCAATCTGAAACTGCTGATCTCCCGCCTCAACATCCAGCCGGGCGGGGTCTATGTCTTTGGCGGCATCAACACGGGCGAAGTCCCGGTCACGGATTATTATTCAGATCCTGCACCAGCCAACAAAGCCGCGCTGGACGCTGTCTTTCTCGCCGAATTCGGCTTCAGCCAGTCCGATCCTGCTGCGGCAGGGATTTCTGCAGCCGCCATGCAGACCTTCCTCGACGGTGCTTTTCAGACGCTGTTTGATGACCCGCAGTGGGGCAATACCTGGTCTTCGGCGACCGATGACGTGATGAAGAATGCCATTTCGACCGGTGAAACTGCGGATACCACGGTCAGTGCCAATGACAAGGCATTCCGCCAGCTTGCCGCCGCTTACACCATGATCGGTGAACTTGGCATAACGAACCTGAACGCCGTGACTTTGCAGGTGGTTGTCGACAAGGCCATTTCGGTTCTGGGCGGTGCGGTCTCTGGCGTGACGCAGATCAAAGGCGGTCTGGGTCTTGTCGAAGCCCGTGTGACCGCTTCGTCCGAGCGGTTGAACATGCAGGCCGATGTCCTCAACAAACGCGTGCTGAACCTTGAGAACATCAATCCGGAAGAGACTTCGGTGCGGCTCAACACCGCGCTGACCCAGCTTGAAACCACCTATGCGGTCAGCGCCCGCATGCAGAAGCTGAGCATCCTCAACTATCTGTGACCCATTTTACCGGCGCGGCCGCTTGCGGCCCGCTGCCGGACGGCAGCCAACACCAGAGAGGTGCCATGTACAAGTCCTCCTATGCCCAGACGATGGATGAGTTCGGAAACGATCCGCGTCAGGATGAGCGTGAGGCGCTCGGGATCGTCATCAGCCAGCTCGAGCTGGCGCGTGAGAAGGGGGTGCGGTCCCGGGAGGCGGCCGAAGCGATTTTCAACGCGCGCCGGGTCTGGACGTTCCTGCTGGAGAGCCTGTCCGAGAACAGCAATGACCTGCCGGTGGAAATCCGCGCTGACCTGATCTCCATCGGCATCTGGGTGCTCAAGGAGCTGGAGCGCCTTCGCCGGTACGAGACGGAAAGCTTCGACGCCATTATCGAGATCAACGGGATCATCCGTGACAGCCTGAGGGGGTGACTGCCATGCACATTGCCCTGAAAGCCGGTGAACGGCTCTACATCAATGGTGCGGTAATCCGCGTCGACCGGAAGACATCGGTCGAGCTGCTCAACAATTGCGTCTTCCTGCTGGAAAATCACGTTCTGCAGGCGCATGAGACAACGACGCCGCTGCGCCAGCTCTATTTCGTGCTGCAGTCCATGCTCATGGACCCGGCCAGCGCGCCGCAGGCGCGGGATCTGGCAAACATGCTGCTGGCGTCCACCCGCAGGACCTTCACAAATCCGGACATTGTCTCGGGTCTTGGGCAAGTCGATGAGCTGATGGGAGAAGGACGGCTGTTCGATGCCCTCAAGACCATCAGGAATCTCTATCCGGTAGAGGCGTCCATCATGTCGGGCAGTCTCCCGGAAGAACCGGCAGCCGCCGGCTTTGTAGCAGCCTAGGAGGCGAAGATGACGACAGTTTCGGGCGTCGGTGGTACCGGCGCAGCCCAATCCCAGTCTGCCAGCACTGCGGCACGGGACCAGTTGATGCTGGACTACAATGCCTTCCTGCAGCTGATGATGGCGCAGATGAAGAACCAGGATCCGACCGAGCCGGTGGACAGCACCCAGCAGCTGGCGCAGCTTGCCAGCTTCTCGCAGGTGGAGCAGTCCATCAAGATGAACACGAAGCTGGAAACCATGCTGGCGAACATGTCCTTCGGTCAGGTCAATGACCTCATCGGCCGCACGGTGACTGATGCCGCCGGCACGACAGGGATCGTCAAGTCGGTGGAAGTCTACTCCGACGGGACCATTCTCGGCCTGGACAATGGCAAGGGCATCCTGCTCGGCCCGGGTGTGAAGATCTCCTGATCATGAACGAGGCTGACGCCCTTGACCTGGTGCGGACCGCGATCTGGACGATCATCACCGGATCCGCACCGGCGATCATTCCGGCCATGGTTGTCGGCGTCTCGATTGCCCTGATGCAGGCCCTGACGCAGGTGCAGGAAGTGACGCTGACCTTCATTCCGAAGATCGTCGCCATCCTTGCCATGATCGTCATTGCCGGGCCTTTCATCGGGGCCCAGATCTATTCGCTCACGGCACTGGTCTATGGCCGGATCGAGACCGGCTTCTGATGCTGGCTGCCGCTGAGCCTGTAATACCAGGCCCGTGCAGCGTTTGAGCCTTTTCAAGGCGTGATGCGTCAGCATCTCAGCGCCTTGGTATGAGCTGGAATAGAGCTCCAGCCTTCCAAACGCGCGCCTCTGCCGGCCGGCTTCCCGGCGCTCCATGTTCGCGCAAGCTTCACCGGGCACAGTTGGTCCAGCGATACAGTGACCGGGAGTGGGTATGTCCGAGACAGTCGTATCAACGAGCGGACCGGATAAGCCGGAAAGCCGCCGCGATATCGGCTTTGCGATTGGCATCGCGCTGATCCTCGCCGTTCTCTTCCTGCCGATCCCGGCCTTCATGATCGACACGGGGCTGGCCCTGTCGATTGCCCTGTCGGTGCTGATCCTCATGGTCTCCCTGTGGATCCAGAAGCCGCTTGATTTCTCATCCTTTCCGACGATCCTGCTGATCGCAACGATGCTGCGCCTGGCGCTCAACATCGCGACGACCCGTGTCATTCTGTCGGACGGGCACCAGGGTGTGACGGCTGCCGGCCATGTGATCTATGGCTTCTCGCAATTCGTCATGAGCGGCGACTTCGTGATCGGTCTCATCGTCTTTGCCATCCTGGTCACGGTGAACTTTCTCGTGATCACCAAGGGCGCGACCCGTATCGCCGAGGTGGGTGCGCGTTTCACGCTGGATGCGATCCCCGGCAAGCAGATGGCGATCGATGCGGATCTTTCCGCCGGTCTTATCGATGACAAGGAAGCCCAGGCGCGCCGCCGGGAACTGGAAGAGGAAAGCTCCTTCTTCGGTGCGATGGATGGTGCATCCAAGTTTGTGCGCGGTGATGCCATTGCCGGCCTCATCATCACGGCCGTGAACATTCTGGGCGGCATTGTCATCGGCACCACCCGCTACAACATGGATCTGTCAACCGCTGCGGATGTCTTCGTCAAGCTGTCGGTCGGTGATGGTCTCGTCTCGCAGATCCCCGCCCTGATCGTATCGCTGGCCGCCGGTCTGCTGGTCTCCAAGGGCGGCACCCGCGGCACGGCCGAAAAGGCGGTGCTGGGGCAGCTGGGTGCCTATCCGCGTGCCCTGTTCGTCGGGGCGATGCTGATGGGCGTGATGGCCCTGATGCCGGGGCTGCCGACCATTCCCTTCGCCCTGCTCGGCGGCCTGATGGCCTTCATCGGCTACACGATCCCGCGCAAGCTGGAAGAGAAGCGCAAGATGGCCAAGGCCATGGCCGATGCGGAGGAAGCCAAGGCGCAGCGCGAGAGCAAGGAATCCGTCAAGGAATCCCTCAAGACGGCGGAAATCGAGCTTTGCCTCGGCAAGCAGGTCGCCGCCCAGCTTCTGGTTGGCCACAGCGAGCTGGCGCGCCGTGTCGCACGCATGCGCCGCAAGTTCGCCGAGCAATATGGATTTGTCGTGCCCGATATCCGGGTCTCCGACAGCCTGACGCTGCCGCCGAAAGGCTATCAGATCAAGATCCACGGCACGGTGGTGGCGGCGCAGGAGGTGAAGGTCGGCGAGCTTCTGGTGATGGCCAGTGACGATCATCCACTGCCGATGCTGGGCGAGCCGACACGGGAGCCTGCCTTCGGCATGCCGGCCTATTGGGTGCCGATGGCCTATCAGGACGAGCTGAAGCGCGACGGTTTCATGCCCGCCGACAACAACACGGTGATCCTGACGCATCTTTCGGAAGTGATCCGCAACAACCTGCCGCAGTTGCTCTCCTACAAGGACATGCGCAATCTGCTGGACCGGCTGGACCCGGAATACCGCAAGCTGATCGAGGATATCTGCCCCTCGCATATCTCCTTCTCCGGCCTGCAGGCTGTGCTGAAGCTGCTCCTGTCGGAGCGTGTCTCGATCCGCAACCTGCATCTGATCCTCGAAGCTGTCGCGGAGATCGTGCCGCATGTGCGCCGCGCTGAGCAGGTGGTGGAGCATGTGCGCATGCGGATCGCCCAGCAGATCTGCGGTGATCTGGCCGAAGGCGGCCCCTTGCATGTGCTGCGGCTTGGCAATCGCTGGGACCTGGCGTTCCACCAGAGCCTGAAGCGCGACAGCAAGGGCGAGGTCATCGAGTTCGACATCGAGCCGCAGCTGGTCGAGGACTTTGGTACCCAGATGTCCCAGACCGTCAAGGCGCTGGTCGCCGGCGGCAAGCGCTTTGCCGTTGTCGCGGCACCTGATGCCCGCCCCTATGTGCGCATGATCGTGGAACGCATGTTCCCGACCCTGCCGGTGCTCTCACATCTTGAAATCGCGCGAGGGGTGGATGTGGAAACTATTGGCAGCGTGTCCTGATCATGGCCGGGGCGGTCTTGTCCCAGTTTGGCGTCGAGGCGATTCTGGCAGCCTTCATGCTGTTCTGCCGGATCGGCGCCTGCCTCATGGTCATACCGGGCTTCGGCAGCGACCGCGTGCCGGTGAAGGTGCGGCTCTTCGTGGCGATCTCGGCTTCGCTGGCGCTTGCGCCCATGCTGGTTCCCGTGATTCAGGCGGCGATGCCGGCCGCAGATCTCGAGACGGTGGGGCGCTTCATCCTGAGCGAGCTGTTCACGGGGCTGCTGATCGGCATCATGGGGCGCTGCTTCATCGCCGGGCTGGAGATGATCGGCACCTTCATTGCCATGTCCATCGGCCTGTCGAACATGCCGGGCATGGCCATCGAGGGCAACGAGTCCCTGCCGCCGCTGGCCAGCCTGATGACGCTGACAGCCACCGCGATGATCTTCATCACCAACCAGCACTGGGAACTCTTCCGGGCGCTGGCGCAAAGTTACAACGCCCTGCCGGCCGGTACCCCCATCGACCCGGCGGCCGGGCTGGCACAGCTGACCGACCGGCTGTCCGAGGCATTCTGGCTTGCCCTGCGCATCGGCAGCCCTTTCGTGATCTACGCCGTCGTCATCAACTTTGCCCTCGGGCTTCTGAACAAGCTGACGCCGCAGATCCCGGTCTACTTCATTGCCACCCCGTTCCTCATTGCGGGCGGCATGTACTTTCTCTTTGTCATCCTGGGTGAGGCGATCACGCTTTTTCTGGACGGCTATGCCACCTGGCTCAGATTCGGTTGAGGCAACAATGTCGAAGAACAGCAAGGAAATCGGGCGCATTCTCAAGCTGCAGCGCCAGATCCATCAATTGTCAGCCTGGATGCTGGTCAATCTCGACCGTCAGGACGAGCAGCTTGCCGAAAAGCAGGACCGCGTGCTGCGCGCCCTGTCCGAGGGCGACCTCGCCATGCACGACCGTTTCATCCGCAATGCCTCGCAGCGCCTGAAGACCATCGCCGAGGAGCAGGCGCAGCTTACTGCTGCCCGGGAGAAGGTTGAAACGGAAATGGCTCGCCAGGGCCGGATGCTGAAGGTCACCGAGCGGCGCCTTGAAACCGTGGCCAAGCTTGAACGCCAGACGGACGAGCACCTGAGCCTCGCCGAGATTCTGGAGCGTCATGTGGGCGGCGCAACGCAAGCCTCCCACAAGCTGGACGACCTAGTCTCCAAGGCAATGAAGGCGTAACGAGGACCTTTGCCATGGCGATTTCTCCCATTTCCGACATCGTCCTCGATGTCGCCCGTGCCGCGGATCCGCAGCAGATCCGGGCCGCGGCCGCCAAGCTTGAGAGCCTTGGCTATGCCGCGTCTGGTGACAGCGGCCTGTTCGAGGATGCCATGGCGGCCGCCGGCCTTTCGGGCGGGCGCGGGCTGGATAATTCGCAGTGGCCCGTCGACGGCTTTACGCCTGCCATCGGCTCCACCGGTTCAGCGCGCGTGGCGATGCTGAACGACACGGCCCTGAACACGCGTGCGCTGTCGCCGGCCCAGAAGTTTGAGGCGCTGATGATGCAGCAGATGGTGGAGGGAATTCTGCCTGAAGACGCGGAAAGTGTATTTGGCTCCGGCACGGCCGGAGGCATCTGGAAATCCATGCTGGCTGAGCAGATCGGCAATCAGATGGCCGCACGCGGCGGCATCGGTATCGCGGAGCTTATCGCCAAGACCCTCGGCAAGCGGGAAACCGCCTGATGGAGCTGCAGCCTGACATGTCTGATGAGGAAAACGCTGAGATTACTTCGCCTGAACCGCTGCCGGTCTATGTGAATGACACATTGATCATGGCCATCATCAAGGCGCATACGGTGGTTGAGGCCGAAACGGAAGCCTTGCGCGAACAGGGCACGGCAGATCTTCGCGCCTTTGAGTTCCGCAAGAGCCAGGCTCTGCTGGAGCTCGCCCGCGCCAGCCGGACACTGCTTGCGCCTGGCGGTGATGGTGCGCGTGACGTGGCCGTCGCGACGGAATTGAGACGTCTGCGTGCGGCGCTGGAAGCCAACATGCAGGTGCTTTCGCTGCATCTGGATGCGGTTCGCGAGATTGCCGGGATGATTTCCCAGGCGATGCTCGAAGCGGATTCTGACGGCACCTACTCCCTGGATCACGCGAGGGTCCGCCCATGATGCGGCTCCTCTTTGCCGGCCTGTGGGTTTGCCTGACGACGCTTGGCGCCTCCTATGCCGCTGTCTACTGGATGACCCAGGACGGCAACGGGGCAGCGAGAGACGAGCGCCTCATGGTCGGTATTGACTACGAGCAGCTGCGGGCCATCAACGTGCCCATCATCGAGAATGGCGCGCTGCAGGGATATGTGGTGGTGCAGCTTGTGTTCACAGCCGATGGCGATGCATTGCGCAAGAGCCCGGTGAAACCGCAGCCCTTCATCATCGATGAGGCCTTCCGTCTTCTCTACACCGATGAGAAGCTGAATTTCCGCAGGCTTGAGCGCTATGATATCGAAGGCCTCAAGACCAGGGTCCGGGATGCGGTGAACACACGGCTTGGCAACAAGCTCGTGCAGGAGATCCTGGTGGAAGAGTTCAATTACTTCACGAAGTCCGACGTCCTGTCGCATTGAGGACGAGGTCTGGGCTGCTCAAGCCTCGCGGCATCTGCAAGGCGTATTTTCCGGGCCCTTGCCCTTTCTTCTGAAACACCTGCATTGCTGCACTGCTCCTTGCGCCGGCAGACCCGGCGAGGGATCTGCCGAAGCTGCTGGCGATGCCGGACCTTTGGAGATGCTGACGCATCACGCCTTGAAATTTCTCAAGCGCCGCATGGGCTGATATCATCTATCCTGACGCACAACCCGCCGGATATCAGATGCAGACAGCCCTTCTTTTCCTTGGTGCCGCCCTGGCCGAAATCGCCGGATGCTTTGCCGTCTGGGCCTGGTGGCGGCTTGACAAATCCGTCTGGTGGCTGCTGCCGGGCGCGCTGGCGCTGGCCTTCTTTGCTTTCCTGCTGGCACGGGTGGACAGTCCGGCCGCCGGCCGAACCTTTGCCGCTTATGGCGGGATCTATGTGGTGAGTTCGATCCTGTGGCTCTGGCTTGTGGAGGCGGCGCGGCCCGACCGGTGGGATATTGCCGGGGCGATTGTCATCCTGGCCGGCAGCGCGCTGATCATGGGCGGTCCGCGGAGCGCCTGAGCAAGCACAGAGCGCGATGCTTCCGCACCGTGTCTGCCGGCCCTATTGAGGCAGCGGCTTCAGGCGTGCATCCGCCAGCGCCTCGATGAGACGCCGGGTGTTCTCTTCCGGATCTTCCGACGGGTCGGCAAATTCGATGTGGTGGATCTCGACGCTCGATCCGCGCGCGTTCAGCGTCAGGCTGAAATAGATCCAGACCCCGTTGTTGCGGAATTCAAGGTCCAGCCGGACATCGGGCGTCGTGTCCCAATCGGCCTCGACATGGGCGCCGAGGCCGTAGCGCAGCGTCTCGTTCTTGAAGAAGAGTTCGGTCGAGGACTTCACAAGATCAGAGATATTGGCGTGCTTCTCCGTACGCACAAAGGCGATGAAGTCGGTGACGTCAATCAGGCGCAGCTCTTCGGCAACGTCAGAAACGGCCTGTGCAAGAGCTTCTTCCCGCAAGCGCACCGAGCCCGGAATCCGCGGCATCTGGCTGAAGGATCCCATGCTCATGTTGAAGCCCTCAAAACTCTCGTGCATCACACGACCTTCACTGTCTTGCGCGAATACACGTAACAGATGATTTCCGCAACCATTCTATAGAATTGCGGCGGAATCATTCTTTCCAATTCGGTACTCGCATAAAGTGAACGGGCCAGCTCGCGGTTCTCTACGACGGGAATGTTGTTTTCCTCTGCGATTTGCCGGATCTTGAGCGCGATCAGGTCTTGCCCCTTGGCCACCACAATCGGAGCGGCTGTTTCATCGCGCTCGTAGCGCAAGGCCACGGCGAAGTGAGTCGGATTGGCGATCACAAGTGTCGCCTTCGGCACGGCCGCCATCATGCGGTTGCGTGCCCTGTCGCGGGCAAGCGAGCGCTGGCGGGCCTTCACCAGCGGATCGCCTTCGGCCTGCTTGTATTCGTCCTTCAGCTCCTGCTTGCTCATGCGCAGGTTCTTCCGCCAGTGCATGCGGGCCCACAGAAGATCGAGGGCCACAAGGAGAATCGTTGCGATACAGATGCCCGAAAGCAGCTTCATCGACAGGTGAAGAACGGTTTCCGGCAGAGCGGACGGGTCGGTGAACATGGCATTCACCAGCGCATTGGCGTTCGAGCGCAGCAGCAGGAACGCGACCAGGCTGATGGCTGAGAACTTGAAAACCGACTTGCCGAATTCGACAAGCCCCTGCATGCCGAAGAGGCGGCTCCAGCCCTTGGCGAGCGAAAGGCGCGACAGCTCCGGCTTGATGCGGGTGAAGACCACCTTCGGCGTGTTCTGGAAGAACGATGCCGCAAGGCCAGCAACCATGAGCATCGCCACGATGGGCGCGAGGAACAGCCCCAGATCCAGGCTGAGGGCATGGGTGAGCTGGATTGCATCCGATCCATTTCCAATGCTGTATCCCCCCGCATTGTCGATGAAACCCGAGAGCCCGCCGCTGAGGCGCTGGACACCCGGTGAAATGACGAAGCTTCCAATCAGCAAAACAGCCAGAAAGGCGGAGAGGATCGAGGCCTCCTTGGAAACAGGTATGTTTCCCTTGTCGATCGCATCCCTGATTTTCTTCTCTGTCGGTTCCTCTGTTTTAGAGTCCTTGTCGTCCTGATCTGACATTTACGCGTCCACCGGTTAGCCAGTCTTCTGCCCCGCCATGCGGCAGGGGGCCATTGCCCCGGCTTCTGCCGGGGAGTGTGCGCCGGGCTTACCGGAAGACGGCGCTGTCTTCCTGCTTCGGATTGAGGTCGATCTCTCCGCGGCCAGCCATCTCCAGGGCAAGATCCGTGATGGACGAGCGCGCCTGAAGCACTTCGCGCTGTCCGGCCGGTTCGCCGCCGGCCAGTTCGTGTTCGACGATCTTGCGCGTGCGCGATGTCATCGAAGACAGGATAACCTCGCGGAAGGCGCGGTCGGTTCCCTTCAGCGCCAGCACAATCCGGTCCGTCGGGATCTGGTCGAAGATGGCCATGCGCGTGCGGGCGTTCAGGTTGATGATGTCGTCGAAGGTGAAGAGCAGTCCCTTCAGCAGTTCCGCCGACTTCGGCCGTGCATCCGTCAGGCTCGACAAGGCATCTTCCATGTGGTCGCGGTCCATCTTGTTGAGGATGTCCGCCATGCGCGCATAGGAATCGGCTTCCATCGTGCCCGAAAGATTGAGCATGAAGTCTTCATGCAGCGTCTTTTCCACGTCGCGCATGATCTCCTGGACGATGGCCTTGATCGACAGCATTCTGCGCATGAGCTGGTTGCGCAGATCCGGCGGCAGCTGGCTCAGCACCTTTGCAGCGGCAGCCGGCCTGATCTTCGACAGGATCAGGGCCGCCGTCTGGGGGTGTTCCTTCATCAGATAGTTGGCGAGCACGGTCTCCGAAACGGTGGCAATCCTGTCCCAGATCGAGCGGTTCGAATTGCCCAGCACGTCGGACATGATGTCGGAGAGCTGCTCCTCCGGCAGCACACCCTCCAGCATCTTTTCCACCTCGTTCGGCGTGCCGTAAAGCGTTGTGCCAGAAGAGAACTGCGAGATGAAATCTTCCGCGAGCTGATCAAGCTCCTCCGCCGCCACCGTGCCGAGCTGGGCTGCAGCCACCGTGATCATGCGGATTTCTTCCTGATCGAAATGCTGCAGAAGCCGGCGTGAACTGGGCTTGCCAAGCGCCAGAAGAAGCGCCGCGACCTTCTGCGTGCCCTTCAGGGTGCGCGTCGGCAGGAGGTTTTCGGCAGATGTGCTCGCATTCATTTTCGCGGTCTCTCCTGCAGCTTAAGTCATGCCAAGGCATCTGAGACGCTTGCGCGCCATGCCTTGAAATTGCTCATGCGCCGCACGGGCTGGTGTCAGGCGTCGAGCAGGCTGTTCTGGGCGCTGATGATTTCGGTCAGCGAAACGCCGAAGCGGGAGTTGTCGTCTTCGACGACGACCACTTCGCCACGGGCAACCACGCGGCCGTTGACCACGATATCAACCGGCTCACCGACACGGTGGTTGAGCGGAATGACGGCACCGCGGCCAAGCTTCAGCAGATTGGCGACCAGCATTGTGGCCGAACCCAGCACGACCTGAATATTGACCGGAATGCCGAGGATCGTGTCGAGGTTGCGCTCGTCGCCCATCAGGTCGGAGCTGGTCAACTTTGCGCTCTTGGATCCGCCGGTTTCAACCTTGGCGAATTCAGCCGCACCTGCGGCCTTGGCGGAAGGGGTCTCGTTCATATCATTGCTGCTCATGTCAGATCATCCTTGCGGTGGATGGATACGGATCGGAACGGGCCGGTGGCCAGGTCATCCAGACGGTGAACCTTCATTTCCGTTGGCGCGGCGGGGCCGTGAGGTTCGCTCGCCGGCGATGCGGTGTTGCGCAGAACCGTCTCGACAACCGTGGACACCATGTCGCTGGCAGGAGGCTCCATATGGCCGGCCTTGGCGCGCATCGCGACTTCGGTCGACAGCTGCTTCAGCTCGGATTTGAGCACCGCCTGTTGGCGCTTGGCCTCCCGGGTAAGGGCGTCGATCTCGGCAATCAGCTCCCTCGCGTCATCCATCCTCGCGCCAAGTGCGTTGAGCACCTGCGCCCCGCGGACATTGAGCTCCTTCACCGACACCTCGATGCCATCAAGGGCAAGCGCCGTCTGGTCAAAGATCCGCTGGTAATCTTCATGGTAGGATCCCAGCCGGCGCAGTTCCCGGTACATGGTGACCATCTTGAAGCTCGTGATCGCCAGAGCGATCAGCAGAACTGCATCAACGAGATAGGAGATCATCAACGATGTCCTTTTCCAGATGGATCAGGTCTTCGACCTGAAGTGTGTAGGAGCCATCCAGCTGGCCGAGACGGCAGTTGAAGATGGGCTGCTGGTTGCATTCCAGCTTCACCGGGCTGCGGGGGGTGGCCTGCAGCTCGATGATCTGGCCAATCTTGAGATTGGCGATTTCGCCCAGCGTCAGCTCACGCTCTTCCAGCACCGCCTGCAACTTCACTTCCGTGCGCTGGATTTCGGCCTGGAAATGTTGGGTCCACTGCTTGTCGCGTCCCGCCATTTCGCCCGACAGCACCTGCGACAGGCGCTGGCGCAGCGGGTTGAGAGTGGAGTGCGGCATGACGACGAAGATCTCGCCGCCGCGGCCGATGGCCTGGAGCAACAGGCGTGCGACGACGGCCGGATTGTTGCGGCGGCCAATGATGGCAAAGTCCATGCGGCTTTCGACACGCTCGATTTTCAGCGTTGTCTCGGCGATGGGGCTGAACGATTCCTGCAGCGCATTGGCGGCCACTTCAAAGACCGTGCGGGCAATGCGCGTCTCGATGGAGGAGAAGGTGCGCTCCTCATCGATCGGCGGCTCGGTGCCATCGGCGCCGAACAGCACGTCGATCATCGTGAAGATGAAGTCCCGGTCGAACCCGATCAGCAGGCGCGTGTCCCATTCCGGGGAATAGAGCACGGCGACCAGGGCGTTGGATTCATAAACATCCAGAACATCGCCGATACGCTCGTTGCCGATATCGGAAACGGAAATGTAGGACGGCGAGGCCGACTTCTGGCGCATCGCATCGGCAAAGACGCGGGCCATGCGGTCGAAGAGCACCGGCAGCATCGGCAGCCGGTCGACGGAGATGCCTGCGGCATCCAGCAGCCGGTCGGTGATCTGGGCGCGTTCCGAATGGAACGAGTTGGCAGCGTGATCAAGCATGACTTACGCCGCTCCCTTCATTTCCGCGGCGCTTTCGCCCACGCCGCCGGAGTTCATGGTTTCGTTTTCGACTTCATCGATGGAGGGGCGGTCCGAGGCCGAGATGGTCTTGCGGCCATGCTCAAGCGCGATCTGCGGAGGCGCGCCATTCATGAAGGCCAGCAGAGACTGCTTGACGATCACATAAGGACGCAGCCGTGCCTCACGCACGCCCTTCACCTTGTGGGCGACAGGCGCCACCAGTGCATAGGAGAGGAAAATGCCGAGAAACGTGCCGACAAGTGCGGCACCGATCAGGGCGCCCAGGATCTGGGGTGACTGGTCGATCGCGCCCATGGCCTTGATCACGCCGAGCACCGCCGCGACGATACCGATTGCCGGAAAGGCTTCGGCCACGGCGGACAGGGCGTAATAGGGCTTCATCTGGTCGCGGTGAACCGTCTGCAGCTCTTCGTCCATCAGCGCCTCGATCTCATGGGCGCGGGCATTGCCGACAATGATCAGGCGGAAGTAGTCACACACGAAGGTGGTGAGGTTCCTGTTGCGGTAAACGGTCGGAAATGCGCGGAAAATCTCGGAATCCTGCGGGTTCTCGATATGCGGCTCAACCTCGTTGCGGCCCTTGGAGCGCAGCTCGCGCATCAGCGCATAGAGAAGAGCGAGAATGTCGAGGTAGTCGCGCTTCTTCGGCACCGAATTCAGTACCGCTTCCTGCACGGAGCGCATGGTGTCCTTGATGGTCTTCATCGGATTGGCGACGAAGAACGTGCCAATCGCCACCCCGACGATGATCAGCACCTCGAACGGTTGCCACAGAACCAGCACCTTCCCCCCCATGGCGTAGAACCCGCCAAGAAGAGATGCCATTGCGATGATGAGACCCAGCATGATTGTCACGAGCCAGCTCCTGCTTGGTGCGTGTGGGATGTCGATGCCCTCACGCTAGGAGACGAGGCTTGCCCGAGGCTGTTGAATTTTGCTGGGTTTTGGCGGGCCGGGATTAACCATGATGCCGCTGCAAGGCGAGGTTGCGGCGCGGTCAGTCAGCCCGGCGCAAGCCTTGGCGGCAAGACTGGCCGCAAGAGGTGCGCCATGCGTGCCGATTCCTGTTGCCGAGCTGTCCGGGCGCATCTGAAGGATGCGAAAGGACACAAGTTCTCCGGAGGGGCTGCGCCGATGATAAGCACATTGTTCCAGTATCAGTTGGTGTCGAGGGATCTGAACCGTACGCTCGAGACCACCGCCAAAGACCCTCAGGTCAAGCGTGAGACAGAATATTATCTGAAGAACATCGGGAACATCAAAACGATTGATGATTTTCTGAAGGACACGCGTATTTTCAAATACGCGATGAAGGCGTTTGGCCTTGAGGATATGGATTATGCCAAGGCCTTCATGAAGAAGGCGCTTAAGGAAGGTGTGGACGACAGAGATTCGTTTGCCAACAAGCTTTCCGACAAGCGCTATGCCCAGTTTGTGACGGCGTTTGACTTCAAGGTTTACGAGGAGCTCACAACCGCGCGTCCTGAGGTGAAGCAGCCGGTCGTGGATGCCTACGTCCGTCAGACCCTTGAAGTGAATTCCGGGAACCAGAATGAGGCCGTGCGTCTGGCGCTCTATTTCAACCGCAAGGCCAGCAGCATCAAAGGGCCCTTCGACATTCTTTCGGACCGGGCGCTTGCCAAGGTGGTCTATACATCGCTTGGCCTGCCGGAAAACTTTGCCATGGCCAACATCGACAAGCAGGCGGATTTTCTGAAGCAGCGCCTGAACTTCGATGACTTCAAGGATCCCGCAAAGCTCGACACTTTCCTGCGCCGCTTTGCCACCATGTGGGACTTCCAGAACGGCACCCCTGCAACCTCTTCCATTGCGACCCTCATCATGGCCGGGCCCGGATCGTCGGCTGCCATTGGTGAGAACCTTCTCTCCCAGATCCAGTCTCTCAGGCTAGGAGGACGTTGATCCATGCAGTCCGCACTTTATGTCGCCCTGTCGGCTCAGGTCGCTCTTTCCAACCGGCTGGAGACGGTCGCCCGGAACCTTGCCAATATGAATACGGCCGGCTACCGGGCGGATGAGGTGAAGTTCGCCGAAGTCCTGTCCAAGGCAGGCGCTGATCCGGTGAGCTTTGCCACGGCTGGTGAAACCTATATCTCCCGGCAGGCGGGCGGGGTGAGCAAGACCGACAATCCGCTGGATCTGGCCGTCGATGGCGACGGCTGGTTTGCCATCCGCGCCGGAGACACGGTTGCCTACACCCGTGACGGGCGCATGAAGATCGATGTGGACGGCGTTCTGCGCACGCTGAATGGCCATGACCTGCTGGATGCTGGCGGCCTGCCGATCCAGCTCGATCTCAATCAGGGCATGCCGCGGATCGGGCCGGATGGAACGGTGACGCAGGGCGAGGATATCGCCGGTGCTGTCGGCCTGTTCCGCATTCCCGAAGATGCAAAGCTCCGCCGCTTCGAAAACTCGGGCGTCATCCCGGATCAGCCCGCAGAGCCGGTGCAGGCCTTTGATACGGCAAGCATCGTGCAAGGCTACACGGAAAGCTCCAACATCAATCCGATCCGTGAAATGACCAAGCTGATCATGCTGACCCGCGCCTTCGACAGTGCGACGAAGATGATCGACACCAGCAATGACACCCAGTCGCAGGCCGTGCGCGATCTGGGAGCGACCTCGTGACGCCGCTGGGAGCTGTGCCGCCGGTCAAGCCGCAAGTGAGCGCCGGCAGCGTCAATTCACCCCGTCAGGCTGCGGATGTCTCAACCGGTGAAGACGGCAACGGCCTGGGGTTTCGCGATATCGTTGATATCATCAATCCTTTCCAGCATCTGCCGGTTATCGGTGAGATCTACCGGAATGTGACGGGGGACCAGATCTCCGACGGGGCCCGCCACGCGGGTCACGCGCTTTATGGGCTGGCCCTCGGCGGTCCGCTTGGCATGGCCGGCATGCTTGGTTATGCCATGGCCGGTTCTGCCGTGGAAGGCGCCCTGCAAACGCCGGGCACAACGGAGAACACGGAAGCGGCTGTTGCGCGGGCTCCGGATGAGCCGGCCATTCCTTCAGCCAAACCTCAGGTTCATGAGCTGGCTAAGGACTCCATTCCTGCGTCTTCACAAGGCACCGGCACGGATGATCCGCTGGGCATGCGCGTGGCCCGCTCGCGCGACGAGGCTGCGGCAGCACCGGTGAACCTCACGCGCTGGCTCACGGATCCGGCAAGCGTTGCAGTGCCTCTGGCCAAACCGTCGTCCGGCTCCGGGACGCCGGAGGCGCAGCGTCCGGATCAACCGGCCGCGCTGGATGCGGTTATCCAGCACCCGGCGAACCGTTTGCCGCTCGATGTGCTGGAAACCTTGCGCAACCGTCATAAGGATCTGATCCGCGATGCCCGCGCTTGACCGGCTGGCGCTTGCCGTTTCTGCAGCTTCCAAGGAAGTTGATCCGGTCCGCATCGGCGGCCGGGTCATTCAGGTGACACCTGGCGTCATTCGCGTCACCGGGCTGTCGCGCTCCGTCTGCATCGGTGATCTTGTGTCACTCGAAGGCAAGGGCGGCGAGCGGCGCGGCGAGATCATCCGTCTCGATGAAGATGATGTCTATGTGAAGCCCTACGGCAATCTGGCTGATATCGGCATTGGCGCCCGTGCCTGGCGCAAGGGCGCACTGACGGTGCATCCGCATCAGGCCTGGAAGGGCCGTGTGGTCAATGCGCTGGGGCAGGCGGCGGATGGCAAGGGGCCCTTGCGCACCAGCGCCGCGGCCATGTCCCTCGACAACGAGCCGCCGCAGATGCTGGAGCGCGCCCGTGCCCGCAAGCCGGTGCGCACGGGCGTTAAGGTCATTGACCTGTTTACGCCGCTTTGCGTTGGCCAGCGTATCGGCGTCTTCGCCGGGTCTGGCGTTGGCAAGTCCACATTGCTGGCCATGCTGGCGGGGTCGGGCGATTTCGACACTGTCGTCGTCGGCCTCGTGGGCGAGCGTGGACGCGAGGTGCGCGAGTTCGTCGAGGATGTGCTGGGCGATGCGCTGGAGCGGTCCGTGGTGGTCGTTGCAACCGGTGACGAGAGCGCCATGATGCGGCGTCTTGCCCCGCGCACGGCGATGAGTGTGGCCGAATATTTCCGGGGCCTCGGCCAGTCCGTGCTGCTGATCATCGATTCCGCGACGCGCTTTGCCCATGCGGCCCGCGATGTGGCGATGGCCGCCGGCGAACCGCCGGTCGCCCGCGGCTATACGCCAAGCGTTTTCTCTGACCTGACCCGCCTGCTGGAGCGCGCTGGCCCCGGGGCCGAAGGGGAGGGGGCGATCACCGGCGTCTTCTCGGTGCTGGTGGATGGCGACGATCACAATGATCCGGTGGCCGACACGATGCGCGGTGTGCTGGACGGGCATATCGTTCTCGACCGTGCCATCGCTGACGCCGGCCGCTATCCGGCGGTCAATATCCTGTCGTCCGTCTCCCGCCTGTCCCAGCATGCCTGGACACCGGAAGAGCGTGAGCTGATCATGCGGCTGAAAGCCATGATCTCGCGCTACGAAGACACCCGCGACCTGCGGTTGATGGGGGGATATCAGGCCGGCAGTGATCCCGCGCTCGACAAGGCCGTGCAACTGGTTCCGCGGATCTATGAGTTCCTGAGGCAGGACGCACGGGGCCTGCCATCGCCCGATCCATTCGGCGATCTGGCAAGAGCACTCTCTTCATAGCAGAAAATGACGCAACGGAAGAATAGGGTGAGCATGCCTCTTGCGTTGCTCAGGTTGTGTCATTATAATTTCACACACGTTCCCTGATGTGAGGGCGCGTGAAGGTGCGAATCACAATATCTGATTGATTTGAAGTTTATCGATTTTTCCGCTTTGGTGCCGTAAGTTGGCATTTATATAAAATATTCAACCCCGATGTTACGGATTATACGCCAAAGTCACAACCTTTTCCGGCTGTAACTGCACGATACATTTGACGTAGGCGCTTCTACCCACTACCAGTTGGTTGCAAGGCTGTGTTGGGGAAAACACTATGTTCGTGATTGTCGACTCGCGGGAGATCGTAACGGCAGGTTATGCCGCCGGTTTCGAGCGTGAAGGTTTCGCCTGTATGGCACTAACCCCGTCCGAGCTTCCGGAATGGGTGAAGACCGCTTCAGAAGATGACCTCGCCTCAATTGAGGCTTTTCTTTTGGGCGAATGTGAGGAACGGCCCGATTTTCCGCGGCTGATCCGGTCATACTGTGATCAGGCTCCGATCCTGGCACTGGATGAGCGGCCAAGCCTCGATCAGACGCTGGAGCTGTTTGCCTGCGGCGTTGATGATGTGTTGCGCAAGCCGATCCATGTGCGCGAGATCCTCGCCCGTGTCGGCGCCATCCGCCGCCGCACCATGACCGAAGCCGACAATCTCGAAGTCGGCCGCATCAAGGTCTTCTTCGATGGCCGGGACGCCCTCGTCGGGGGTGATGTGTTCGAACTGCCACGCCGTGAGCGCCGCATTCTGGAGTATCTTGCGCGCAACCATGGCCGCCGCGTCACCAAAACCCAGATCTACAACGCCGTCTACGGCCTCATGAACGAGGAAGTCGATGAATGCGTTGTCGAAAGCCACGTCTCCAAGCTTCGCAAGAAGCTCAAGGCGCGCCTCGGGTATGATCCGGTCGAATCCAAGCGCTACATCGGCTACATGCTCAAGGCTCAGCCTCAGGACGCTGCTGCCCGTCCCGCGCAGGATGCCCGCCGCAGCGCCACGGCTCCGATGGAACGCGTCTGAACTTTTCTTCTTTTCCCTTTCCTGGCTTGAGGGCTGCGGGTTGCTGACGGCAATCTGCAGCCCGCAGCTTGTGCGGGCCTGAACAGTTTTGTGCCTTCTGGCAAGTTGTCCCCAGCTGCTGGTGAACTCCGGAAAACCCCTTTAATTTCAGCTGCCACAACAGGGGGCGTTCCCGCATGTCTTCAATCCTGATCATTCAGACCGGCACTCCGCCCGCGGACCTGCGCACGCAATGGGGCGAGCAGGGCGACTGGTTCCGCTCTGCGCTGGAAGGGCTGGGGCTGGATGTGTCCGTGGTGCAGCCGCATCTGGGTGAAGCGCTGCCGGAACCTGCTGAGGTGCGGGGCGCCGCCATCACCGGCTCCTGGTCCATGGTGAGCGACCGCGAGGACTGGAGCGAGCGCACGGCGGACTGGATCCGCAGCGCCATGGCCGAAGACCTGCCGCTCTTTGGCGTCTGCTACGGGCATCAGCTCATGGCCCATGCGCTGGGTGGCCGGGTGGATTATCATCCCGGCGGGCCGGAGGTCGGGCAGCTGCCGGTGACGCTCTCGGCCGCAGGACTTGCCGATACGGCCCTTGATGGCGTGCCGCAGCAGTTCGATGTTTTCCTCACCCATGAGCAGAGCGTGCTGGAGCTGCCGGCCGGTGCAAAAGTGCTCGCACGTTCCGCCCATGATCCGCATCAGATCCTGCGCTATGGCCGCAATGCGCTGTCCGTGCAGTTCCATCCGGAGTTCTTTCCGGATCTCATGCGCAGCTGCATCGAGCGCCGCCGTTTGTCTTTCGAGGCGAAGGGAGCCGATGTCGAGGGACTGCTTGCGGCCGTGTCGGAGACGCCGGTGTCCCGGCAGATGCTGCGCCAGTTCTGCGCCGCCGCTGCCGGGAGAGTTTGACGGACTGGCGGACGCTTCAGGCGTGCACGTAATGCACGCCGGTGAACTGCCGCCGCAGGGCAGCGGTTTCCCTGGCCAGCGTTTCCGGTTTGCCGCCGGTCAGGGCTGCAGCGATCAATCTTGCGAGGTCCGGGGCGGTGGCGGGCGTCACGCCCCGGCGCACCAGTTCCGGCGTGCCGAAGCGCAGGCCGTTCATGTCCCCCTCGACCGGTGCAACCGGAAGCCCGATGCCGCTGGCAAGGAAGCCTGCCTTGCGCAGGGTTTTGGACGCCGCTTGTCCGCCGCCGAAGCTGGCTGCCTCCAGCGCGAACTGGTGGCTCTGCGTCATGCCGCGCGGGGTTTCGAACACGGGCAGTCCTTCCGCCTTCAAGGCAGTCGCCAAGGCAAGTGAAAGCTCTGCCATGGCGCGGGTGTAGGCGGGGCCGAAGTCGCGCCAGTCCAGCATGGTCAGCGCTAGCGCAGCGGATTTTCCGGCATCGAAATTGGCGGTCATGCCGGGGAAGGCGATGTGGTCCAGCCGCTCGGTAATCTGCGCGTCGCGGGTCACGATCAGGCCGCCGGCCGGGCCGCCGAGGCTCTTGTAGGTGCTCATGGTCATCAGATGTGCGCCCTCGTCCAGCGGATTGGCCCAGACGCCGCCGGCAATCATGCCGCATTGATGCGCGGCATCAAAAAGCACATGCGCTTCCACCTCGTCGGCAATCGCCCGGATTTCCCGCACCGGATGGGGGAAAAGATTGAGGCTGCCGCCGATGGTGATCAGCTTCGGGCATACCTCCAGAGCGAGCTTGCGCAGGCCTTCCAGATCCACCGTGTAGCCATCGGCCAGCACGGGCGCAGCATGGGTGACAAGGCCATAAAGCCCGGCGCAGCCTGCCGCATGGTGGGTGACGTGGCCGCCGATGGAGCCGGGTGGAGCAATGATCACGTCGCCCGGCTTCGTCAGCGCCATGAAGCCATAAAGGTTCGCCATGGCGCCGGAGGCAACGCGGATCTCCGCATGGGTGGCCTTGAAGATTTCAGCGGAGAGTTCGGCTGCAATCACCTCGATCTCCTCAATGGCCTCAAGCCCCATCTCGTATTTGTCACCGGGGTAACCAAGGGAGGGCCGTCCGCCGAGGCCGCGGGCCTGAGCGGCTTCCGCGCGCGGGTTCATCACGTTGGTGGCCGGGTTGAGATTGAAGCATTCCTCGTCGTGGATGGCGAGGTTGCGGCGGATCAAAGCCTCGATCCGTTCTGCCGTTCCGGCGGAAGTTTCCCTGGCCGTGGCGGCTGCGATTTCCAGGACACGGGTTTCGCAAGGCGCGGGAACCCAGGGGCGGCGGACAAGGCTGGTCATGCTGATATCCTGTGAAGGGACTTCGGTAACCCGAGGCTAGGGCGTCTTGCGGCTTGACGGCAACTCAGATCGAGAAAAATCTAGGCTTAGAAAAACTGAGGCTCAGTATGGCTGTTGCGCCGCCAAAACCACGGGATCTGCCGCTCAATGCCCTGCGTGCCTTCGAGGCGGCGGCGCGGCTTGGGTCCTTTGTGGCCGCCGCACAGGAGCTTGGCGTCACGCCGGGTGCGGTGACCGCCCATGTGAAGGCGCTGGAAAAGGCACTGGGGGCAGGCCTGTTCGAACGCTCGCCGCGCGGGGTAAAGCTCACACGGCTGGGAGAGCGGGTCAGGCCCGCCTTCACGTCGGCCTTTGATGCGCTTGCGGATGCGTCCCGCATTCTTCAGGCGGAAGCGGCGCCCCGGCAGGTGCATATCGCCACCTTGCCATCGCTGGCCCAGCTCTGGCTCTCCCCGCGCCTTCCGGCCTTGCGCGCGGCGGCACCCGAAATCTCCATCTCCATCACCGCCATGGAGGACCCGCCCAATCTCAAGCGCGCCCCCTATGATCTGTGCCTCTTCTATGGCGAGGAGGCTGGCGGCTGGCTGGCGCGGGACGTGATTTTCCCTGTCTGTGCGCCTGCTCTTGCCGCGAGACTGGAGGGAGTGGACAGCCTTGCCGGAGTGCCCTGCCTGCAGGATGCCAGCTGGGCGGATGACTGGACCCTTTGGGCTTCCGTCCACGCGCCGCATGTGCCCTTGCGGGCTGGTCCGGTCTTTTCCCTTTATGCTCTGGCGCTGGAGGAGGCCATCAACGGCGCGGGGGTTCTGATCGGGCATGAGGCGCTGGTGGCGCGGCAACTGGCAGCAGGCACGCTGGTTGCGCCTTTTGCTGGAAGGGTTACTCTCCGGCGCGGGCTGCGGCTCTGGTCCGCCCGCCGCCCGGCACCACGCAGCCCTGCCGCCCGGGTGCGGGACTGGCTTCTTTCCAGTCTTTGAGCCCGTCCGGCCATGCGCATTTACCCTTAAAAACCGCTATGAGAATAAACTGTTCACTGCTATAACAATCTCGATCCACATGGATCGGGAGGGAGGACCCGATGCGTGAAGCAGTGAATGGAACGGATGTCATGCGCGTTGAGGAGCGCGAAGGCATTGCTGTTCTGACATTCAACCGGCCCGAAAAGCGCAATGCCATGAGCGATGCTCTGGTGGATGCGCTGGACCGGTTCTTTTCAGCCCCGCCAGCCCATGTCCGGGCCGTGGTGCTGACCGGCTCGGGCGGCCATTTCTGCTCCGGGCTTGATCTGGCCGAGCACAAGGCGCGCTCCGGCGAGGACACGGTCTATCATTCCCGCAACTGGCACCGGGTTTCCGATCTCATCGAATATGGCCGTCTGCCGGTCATCTCGGCGATGACGGGCGCTGTGATTGGCGGCGGACTGGAGATTGCCGCCTCGACCCATGTGCGCATCGCCGAGCCTTCGGTGCGGTTCCAGCTGCCGGAGGGCCGCCGCGGCATCTTCGTTGGCGGAGGCGCAACGGTGCGCATCGGCCGGCTCATCGGCGCCGACCGCATGCGGGAGATGATGCTCACCGGCCGCAGTTATGGTGCGGAGGAGGGGCTTTCCCTCGGCCTTGCCCATTATGTGGTGGGCGAGGGTGAGGCGCTGGACAGGGCGATGGAAATCGCCGCCCGCGTCGCCGCCAATGCGCCGTTCTCAAACTATCTGATGATTCAGGCTCTCGGCCGCATCGATGATATGTCGAGAAGCGACGGCCTGTTCGTGGAAAGCCTGGCGGCGGCCATGTCGGTCACGACGCCGGATGCGCAGGAAGGCCTCAAGGCCTTTCTTGAAAAGAGGGCCCCCAGCTTCCGCTGAGGGTTCTGGAGGAGGAATGCACCGCAGCCGGGGTCCGGCTGTGGTGAAACGGGAGGAAAGACATGAAGAAGCGTGGACTTGTTGCATTGATGGCCGCCGGGCTCATGGCCCTTTCGGCTCTGCCCTCTGCGGCGCAGGAAGTGACCCTGCGCCTGCACCAGTTTCTGCCGCCGGCCGCGCCGGTTCCTGCCAAGATCCTGAAGCCATGGAGCGAGGAACTGGCCAAGGCCTCGGGCGGGCGCATCAAGATCGAGCATTTCGATGCCATGTCGCTCGGCGGCCGTCCGCCGGAGCTGATGGACCAGGCGCGCGATGGCGTCGTGGACATGATCATGACCGTCGTCGGCTACACGCCGGGCCGCTTCCCGCGGACCGAAGTGTTCGAACTGCCGTTCATGATGACCGATCCGGTCGCCACCTCCGTTGCCTTCTGGAACATGGTCGACAGCGATTTCCAGAATAACGAATACCAGGACGTCAAGATCCTGGGTGCATGGGTGCATGGCCCGGGCGTCATTCACTCCATCGCGCCGGTGGCCAAGCTGGAGGACATGAAGGGCAAGACGATGCGCGGCCCGACCCGCGTCATCAACGACCTTCTGTCCGAACTTGGCGCAACGCCGGTCGGCCTGCCGCTGCCGGGTATTCCGGAAGCGCTTTCCAAGGGTGTCATCAACGGCACGGTGATCCCGTGGGAAGTGACCGCTTCGATCCGCCTTGCCGAACTGGTCAAGAACCATACGGAGTTTGGCGGCAAGGAATCGCTCTACACCGCGACCATCGTTCTGGCCATGAACAAGGACAAGTACGACGCGCTGCCGGATGACCTGAAGGCAATCGTGGATGCCGAGTCCGGCGCCAAGCTTTCGGCTTTCGCGGCCCAGGTCATGCATGAGTATGACGCCCCGGCGCGTGAGATCGCCGTCAAGGCCGGCAACAACATCATCACGCTTGATGAGACGGAAGTTGCCCGCTGGAAGGAAGCGTCCCAGCCGGTGATCGGCCGCTGGGTTGCCGACATGCAGACCAAGGGCATCGACGGTCAGGCCCTCATCGATCAGGCCAAGAAGCTGATCGAGGAAAATACAGCCAAGTGATCTGTTGGGCCGGACGGTTTCCGTCCGGCCCTTCCCCCGCCAGCAGGATGATGCACCGTGTATTCTCTCTACTTCAGAACCGCTGACTGGGTTGCGCGCGCGATGGCCTATCTGGGCGGTGGCGTGCTCATCGTCCTGACAGTGCTTGCCTGTGTCTCGATCATCGGCCGTATCCTGATCCCTTTCGGCCTGCAGCCGGTCAGGGGCGACTATGAGTGGATCGAGATGGGCGTCGGCTTTGCCATTTTCGCCTTTCTGCCCTGGTGCCACCTCATGAGGGGCCATGCCAGCGTCGATCTGCTGCAGCCCGTCTATCCGGCCGTCATGAACCGGGTGCTTGATGTGCTCATCGATCTGGCGATGCTTGGGGCAGCGCTGGTAATCACCTGGCGCCTCTGGCTCGGCATGCATGACAAGATGCGTTATGCCGAGACCACCTTCATTCTGCAGTTTCCTGTCTGGCAGGCCTATGCGGCCGGTGTCGCCGGATGTGCAGCCTTCATCTATGTCGCCGTGTTCTGTGTTCTGCGCTCTGTCCGGGCGCTGACGGGCAGGACAGGGGGAGAAGCGGCAAATGTCTAATGTTGAGCTGGGGCTCTGGTCCTTTCCGGTTTTGCTGGTCCTGATCTTTCTGCGCTTTCCCATCGCCCTTGCCATGCTGGCGGTCGGGCTGGGCGGCGCCTGGATGGTGACGGGCAGCAACATGATGATGCTGAACCAGCTGAAGAACCTGACGTTTGGCACCTTCTCGAACTATTCGCTGTCCATCGTGCCGCTGTTCCTGCTGATGGGCCAGTTCGCGACCCTGTCGGGCATGTCGTCATCGCTCTTCAGTGCCGCCGCCTCCTTCCTGGGGCACCGGCGCGGCGGCGTTGCCATGTCCGCAATCGGTGCGTCCGCCGGCTTCGGGTCCATCTGCGGATCTTCGCTGGCCACCGCCGCAACCATGGCTCAGGTCGCGCTGCCGGAGCTGCGCCGCTATGGCTATCCGGGCTCCCTGTCCACCGGTGCGCTGGCGGCCGGCGGCACCCTGGGCATCCTCATCCCGCCGTCGGTGATCCTCGTCATCTATGCCATCCTGACCGAGCAGAACATCGCCAAGCTGTTTGTCGCGGCGATGATCCCGGGCATTCTGGCTGCTGTCGGCTATATCATTGCCATTGCCATCTGGGTGCGTGTGTCGCCCAATTCCGCCGCCGTGCAGGACCGCGTGCCGTGGTCCGGACGCCTTGCGGCGCTGGTGAGCGTCTGGCCGGTGCTGACCATCTTCTTCGTGGTTGTCGGCGGCATCTATCTGGGCTTCTTCACCCCGACAGAAGCGGCCGCCGTTGGTGCGGCTGGCACCGGCATCGCGGCCGTCGCATCCGGCGGCATGAGCTGGCAGAAGCTGCGCAAGGCCATTCTGTCCACTGCGTCCTCCACGGCGATGATCTTCCTGATCGTTCTGGGGGCGGCGGTCTACAACGGCTTTCTGGCGCTCACTCAGCTGCCGCAGATTTCGGCGCAGTGGGTCGGCAGTCAGGGCTTCTCGCCCTGGTTCGTGCTCAGCATCGTTCTGCTGATGTATCTGGTCTTCGGCTGCATCATGGACTCCCTGTCCATGGTCCTGCTGACGGTTCCGATCATCTACCCGGTGATGGTTGGCCTTGATTTCGGCATGTCGCCCGATGATTTCGGCCTGTGGTTCGGCATTCTGGTGCTGATCGTCGTCGAGGTGGGCCTGATCACACCACCGGTGGGGATGAATCTCTTCATCATCAACGGGCTCGCCAAGGATATCCCGATTGGCGATACCTTCCGCGGTGCCATGCCCTTCGTGGTGACCGATCTCGTGCGCACCGTCATTCTCGTGCTGTTCCCGCCCATCACGCTGGCGCTGGTCTGGCTCATTTATTGACGGGCTGGCACCTGCCGGACTTGTAAAGACGAACGGCGCGGAGTTGATCCGCGCCGTTCGTCTTTATCTACCATGGAGCTGACAAGAAGCCGTCAGCCGCCCTCGACGGAGCGGCGCACGCGCATCAGCAGCTCCAGCAGCTTGGCCCGCTCTTCCGGGGAAAGGACGGAGAAAATCCGCTCCTCATGGCCGAAGACGGCGGTCAGCGCCCGCTCGTAGACCGCCCGGCCTTCTTCTGTCGGGTGGAGCGCCTGGGCCCGCCGGTCGCCCTCCACCGGCATCCGGTTCAAGAGGCCGCGCCTTTCCATGTCATCGATGATGGACACGAGGCCCGACCGCTCGATGCCCAGTTGCCGGGCGACTTCGCTTTGGGTGATGCCCGCGGATTCCACGCTCATGGACAACACGGAGAACATCCGCGGGGAAATGTCGTCATCCGTCAGCACCTGACGGAAGTCATTCTGAACGAGAATATAAACGCGCTTCAGATTGTAGCCGATCAGCTGGTCAAGCTTGTCCATCGGCTCGGCGGTGACGGCAGCTGTTTCTGCCCCGCCGTTGCTGTTCTCCCCGTCGCCTGCCATGGGGCGGGTTTCCTCCGGTTCCCGGGCTGCTGCATCCCTTGCGTCTTGCAAGAAAAAGCACCGCCTGCTTATGTTGTTTATGAGGTTAACAATATACACTTCACCGGAGGAAAGTCCATGCCCCAGCCCGCCAGCGCGCCCGTTGTCCTGCCGGTTCCGCAACTCGTTCATGTCTGCAATCTTGAGGTCGAACTCGCCCCCATCATGGAGATGGGCGCGGGGCGTGCGGGCCAGCGGCGGATCATACCCATCATTGGCGGAAAGGTGACGGGCCCGCGCCTCAACGGCCGTATCCTGAACCTGGGAGCCGACTGGCAGACGATCTTCACCGATGGCCTTGCCGAACTGGATACGCGCTATGCGATGGAGACGGACGATGGTGCGGTGATCGAGATCATCAACTACGGCTTCCGCCATGGTCCGGCGGAGGTGCTGGCTGCCGTCGCACGGGGGGAAAGCGTGCCGCCGGGGTCCTACTACATGCGCACGCAGGCAAGGCTGGAAACGGGGGACCCGCGCTATGGATGGGTCAACCGCACCCTGTTCGTGGGCACCGGCGCCCGCCATGCCCAGGCTGTCACCGTTTCTCTCTACGCCCTCGAATAGGCCGTAGGGCCAACTCCCTCGGGGACTGGTATCACAGGCCGCTGACCTTGCGTTTGACGCTGGCCACCCTGTCAGCTTCAAAGGCAACCTGCCTGAACATTTTCAGCAGTTTCTGGTCGATCTTGCGGCCCATGTCGACCAGAATGCCATAGGCCTGACGCGGGCTGAGGGCGGGCTTGTAGGCGCGTTTCTCGGTGAGGGCCGCATAGATGTCGCAGATGGTCAGCATCCGCACGCTGGGGCTGATTTCGTCGCCTTTGAGCCCGTCCGGATAGCCGCTGCCGTCGAGATATTCATGATGGTGGGCGGCGATGTCGACCACTTCGTCAGAAATGCCCGGCTGACCGGTGAGCAGTTCACGCGACTTGACCGGGTGCATCTTGATGGTGGCAAATTCGTCATCCGTAAGCTTGCCGGGCTTGTCGAGAATGGAGAGCGGGATAAACACCTTGCCCACGTCATGCAGCAGCGCGGCAGCGCCAAGCCGGGCCCTTTCATCCGCCGTCATGCCCATCACATCGGCAAAGGCCAGCGCATAGCCTGTCACCAGCATGGAATGGCAATAGGTGTGGCTGTGGTGCATCTGCACGGCGGCCGTCCAGGCGTCCAGCCCCTCCACACGGAAGGACGACAGGGTCAGATCGACGGCCCGGCCGATCTGTGCAACCGGAAAGGGTTCATCCGAAATGGCGGAGGTGATGCAATCACCGAGCGCCCGGCTCACGGCCTGCACAGACTTGCGCGTTGCCGGCGGCACATCTGCCGGAATGGCGGGCATGCTGTAGGAGCCGAGCAGGCGTTCCACCTCCTGCAGCACGGCCCTCACCGGGCGGATACGGGACCATATGAGCGTGGTGCCAAGCGCATTCGCCTGCACTTCATCCCGGCGGTTGTTGGGCCGCACCAGCGCGACGCTTGTGACATTGCGCGTCTCGGACAGCGCCTGGCGAACCGTCTCCATGTCGGCTTCGTCCGCTTCGGCGAGATCAATCAGGACCAGATCGGCAGCGAAAAGGCCGGCACGGTGTGCATCCCCGTGCTCAAACAGCTCAGCTGGATAAAACTGGCCGAGCTTGTGCATGATGAGGGGGCAATGATCGAGGTTTTTAACGAGCATGACTAGTTTGAACACAGCCCGTTTCTCCCAAAATTTAGCAATCTTGATGTATATGGTGACTTCTAAGTTTCAGTAAATTCACTTGAAGAATTCAAGGATTTCCCAACGTTCCTGCCTCTCAGGGAGCTTGCATTTCTGTGCAGGGCGAGATGTTCCGGCACGGGCCTGCCTGTCCGCATGCCGGTGATGCTGGCGGCGGCGGCACGGTTCCGCATGACGCCAAGCTTCAACAGGTGTTGATGTATGTGCGCAGGATTGGCCACTTTGCAGGGCAAAGGCTGCAAACGGCAGATTTCATAGAAAAAATGCGTTTGCCTCGGCCGGAAGCTTCATGCTGTATCGTCGGGGCCGCGCAGGGCGTCGCTCAGCCGGGACCGGTTCTCCTCTGCGCGGCCCTGTCCTTGAGAAGCGTGCGGCGGCGGGAGTGTATTGCTCCGGAAGCGGCAGGACCCCGGCCTCACAGTTTTGCTGCATCGGTTTGACATGACATTCAGCCAGTTTCAGCTCCAGTTCCTTTCCCGGTTCAGGATGACCTTTTTCATTGAAGGTGCCAGGGACCGGGGCGGGCAGGCGTGGTCATGAAAGAGCATCTGCGGTCCATCACCGCCGGCCTTACGGCGGGTCTCGACAATCTGGGCACGGGCGTCGCCTTTGCGGCACTGCTGTTTGCCGGGCCGCTGGCCGCCGGGCTTGGCATGGGAGTGGCGGTGCTGCTGCTCAGCGGCGTCATCCTGTCGGTCTATATCGCGCTGCGCAGTCCCTATGTGGGCAATGTGGCCTTGGTGCAGGAAACCGGCATCGCCATTCTGGCCGCCTCCATGGCGGGCATCCTCGCTGGCATGGAAGGGCAGGAGACGGACCGGCAGATTGCGACCATCCTGGCCATTCTGGGTACCAGCACCCTGGTGACCGGGGTGATGTTCCTGCTGTTCGGCCGGCTGCGGCTCGGTACGCTGGTGCGGTTTCTGCCCTATCCGGTGATTGCCGGGTTTCTGTCGGGCACCGGCTGGCTGCTGATCGAGGGGGCGCTCGTCATGGTGACGGGGGAGCACAGCCTTGCCGCGATTGCGGCCGGTTTCGCCGGGGATCTCTCCGCCAGCCTGAAGGACCCCGTGTTCCTCGGCGCCCTGCTGCCTGCCGTGCTGATGGCACTGGTGCTTGCGGTCAGCCTTGTCCGCCTGCCGCATCCGCTGACCATGCCGCTGGCTCTGGCCGGCGCCATTGCCGCATTCTATGCGGTGCTGGCCGCAGCCGGCATCTCGGCGGATCAGGCGCGCGCCTGGACATGGCTGCCGGATATTCCGGCCGATGCCATGGTCAGCCTGCCCTCACCACTCTGGATCGTGGGGCAGGCGGATTGGACGGCCGTCGTGCAGGCCATCCCGGTGATGATCGGCATCGCCATCCTCAACATCATCGGCCTGCTGCTCAACACCAGCGGGCTGGAAGTGGCTTTCGGCCGGGAGGTGGATGCCAATGCGGAACTGCGTGAGAGCGGTGTTGCCAATCTTCTGGCCGGGTGTTTCGGCGGCGCGCCGGGCTATACCGGCCTCAGCCTCACCTTGCTCGCCGCCAGAATGCAGGCAGCAACCCGGCTGACGGGCATTGCTGCCGGGGTGATCCTGCTCATCAGCCTTGCCTTTGCCGGAACGCTCGCTGCCGCCATGCCCGGGTTCCTTGCCGCCGGGCTGATGATGTTTCTGGGCGCGGAACTGATTTACCACTGGGCCATCGCCGCCCGCCGCAAGCTGCCGCAGGGCGAATGGCTGATCGTTCTGGCCATTCTGGCTTCCATCGCCGTGCTGGGCTTCCTCTATGGCCTGATGCTGGGGCTGGCCTTCTCGGTGGTCATGTTCGTCTATAATTACGCCCGCCTGCCGGTGGTGCGCATGGCTGCCGATGGCCGCCAGCTGCGCAGCGGTGTGGACCGTTCGGCAGAAGCCGTGCGCGCGCTCGACCGGGAAGGGGAGCAGATCCATGTGCTGCGCCTGCAGGGCTATCTCTTCTTCGGCACGATGGAGCAGGTTGTCGCCCGCGTGCGCAAGCGGGCCGGTCAGGCCTCCGGCACGCCGCTGCGGTTTCTCATCATCGATCTCAGCGGCATGAGCGGCATGGACTCCGCCGCGGCCGCCGGTTTTGCCAAGATCCACGGCATGACGGAACGGGCAAGCGTGCGCCTGATCTTCAGTGCCATGCCGCAGAATGTTGCCGCAGCGCTGGCCCGTTCCGGGCTGAACACGGGAACCGGAGCGGGAGACGGCGCGCATTGCGTCACCTGTGCGGCCGATCTCGACCATGCGCTGGAACTGTGCGAGGACGCGCTGCTGGTGCAGGAAAAGCTGCTTTCGGTCGGGGCGGAGATATCCCATCACCTTGAATCGATCCTGGGACCGCATCCGCGCCTTGCCGATCTTGCAGGCGCCATGGAGCGGCTGGAGCTGGAGCCGGGCACGGCACTGATCCGGGCAGGCGACCCGGCCGATGACGTTTTCCTCGTCGGCGAAGGCCGCGTGCGTGTGGAAATGACGCTTCCCGATGGCCGCAGCCTGCGCCTGCGCACCATGACGGCCGGCGCGGTGGTGGGGGAGGTCGGCCACTGCCTCAACGGCAAGCGCACCGCCGATGTGGTGGTGGAAAGCCCCGCCACCGTTTACCGTCTTTGCCGCGCGGATCTTGAGAAGCTGGAGCGCACCGACAGCGAACTCGCCCTCCTCTTCCACCGCCTGCTTGCCGTCACCCTTGCCGAAAAGCTGGTGCTCGCCAACCGGCTGGTGCAACTCGCGCATGGGTGAGGCAAGAGGTGGCTCCCAAACGCGCGTTTTGAGGCCACCTCTGGAAATGCCCGTTCCTTCTCACTCTCCGCCGGCCGGGGCCGGTTTGGCGGCTTCCGCCACAAGGGCGGCGAGGCGGAAGAAGCCGTGCACCATCTTGGAGAAGGGCATCAGCAGGAACAGCACCATCACGCAGGCCAGATGAATGGCGAGCAGCGGTCCGGTCAGGCCTGTGCCGGTGGCGGCGTACAGCGCAAGCCCGGTGAGAGCCACGGCTCCCAGCAGCAGGATGAAGGCCATTTCACCGCCCCAGACCCGGACCGCGCCAAGCGTGGCATCGGCCCGCAGCTTCAGCCAGGCCAGCCCGGCGGCGCCTGCCACCATCATCACCCCGCCCGGAACGCCGAGCAGCTTGGGCAGGGAGAACAGCGGGTAGGGCGCTTCCCAGCCGAAGGCATAGTGCATGACGGTTCCGCTGGCGGTTGCCGCGAAGCAGAGCAGGAAGCCATACATCATCAGCTGGTGGAACACCCGGCGCCGGTCGCTGAAACGGTCGCCGTCCTCGAAGTTGCAGCCCTCGCCGTGGCCGCCTGAAAGGTTCTTCATCCGGGCGGCATTGTCAAAGGCCCGCAGCACGTGGATCAGCTGGAAACGGCCGCCGCCGGTCTCGCGCCAGTAATCACGCACCGACAGGGCAATGAGCCCGAGTGGCGCCAGAAACGCAGGCACGAAGATTGCCACCATCGTGTTATGCGCGAGATGAGCATAGAAACCCGCGCCATCCTGCGGCTTGAAGGCGGCAAGAGCCCAGAAGAAGAAGGCCAGCGCGGCAGCCAGAAGCCCGGCCATGGCAACGCCATGGGTCTGGAACAGCCGTGCGATGGCCTGCGGGCGGGCCAGCCGCTCCCAGCTTTCCGCCCTGACTTCGGCCAGAGCCGCCGGAATGTTCAGGTTGAACTCATGCGGCGCGGTGTACTGGCAGGCATAATAGCAGCCCCGGCAGTTGTGGCAGAGATTGGCCAGTTGCGTCAGGTCGCCATCGGCAAAGGCCTTCTGCCGGGTCATGGCCGGAAAAACCGAGCAGAACCCCTCACAGTAGCGGCAGGCGTTGCAGATCTCGATCTGACGGCGTGCCTCATCGAAGGAAGATGTGGTGTCAAGCGGCATGGGCGGCGGCCTCCTTGCCCGCAATACGTCCGAAAACAGTGCCAATTGTCATGCCAAATCCGGCCAGATACCCCTGGCCGAGAATGGAGCCGGCCATGATCTCGCCGGCAGCCCAGAGATTGCTGATGGGGCCGGCTGCGCTGTGCACCTGGGCACGGCTGTCAACCTTCAGGCCGAGATAGGTGAAGGTCACGCCGGGGCGCAGCTCATAGCCATAGAAGGGGGCCGTATCCAGCGGCCGCGCCCAGTTGGTCTTGGGCACATTCAGCCCTTCCGTGCGCAAACCGTCGAGCTCGGTCGGGTGGAAGTGGCCGGGGCGGCATGCGGCGTTGAACGTGTCGACGGTGCGGCGCACGGCTTCCGGCTCCAGCCCCATCTTTGCGGCCAGTTCTTCGATCGTGTCCGCCTTCACCGGCGGGAAGACGGAGGGCATGAACAGGTCGATCGATTTCGCATCAATGAGCGCATAGCCGACCTGATCGGGCTGGGCGGCCACCAGACGGCCCCAGATGGCATAGCGTTTCGGCCAGACATCCTCGCCTTCATCGTAGAACCGCTCGCCATCCTTGTTGAGCACGATGGAGAAGGGCACACAGTCGAGGCGGGTGACGATGCCGCCGTCATATTTCGGGGCGCGGCCGTCAATGGCGACCGCATGGCACTGGGTCGGGTCGCCAACGGACTCCGCACCCTGATCCAGCATGTCCCGCAGCACGGTGCCGCGATTATAGGGTGTGCCGCGGATCAGGAAGTTGCGGGCCGAAGGCCCCCAGGCGCGGGCCAGCCAGTCGATGTCGGCCTGAAAGCCGCCCGAGGCCAGAACGAAGGTGCGGGCCTGCACGGTGACCGGCTGTCCGGCGATCTCCACCTCCAGGTGGCTGATGCGGCTGCCGTCCAGATGCACGTGCTTGACCTGCGCCTCATAGGCGATCTTCACGCCCAGGTCGCTGGCGGTGTTGTAATAGGCGTTCACCAGTGCCTTGCCGCCGCCCAGGAAAAAGGCGTTGGTGCGCGACAGGGACAAGGTGCCGGAGAGCGAGGGCTGGAACCGCACGCCATGCTCCTGCATCCAGGGCAGGCACTCCTCCGAGGTGCGGATGGCAAGGCGCGCCAGGCCTTCATCCGTCTTGCCCTTGGTCACCAGCATGAGGTCGTGGAAATATTCCTCTTCCTCGTAGGTGCCGGTCAGGGGAAAGGCGGGCCCCTTGTGCATGCAGCGGAAATTGCGGGTATGGCGCGAGTTTCCACCCCGGTAAGGCTTCGGAGCGCCTTCCAGGATCAGGACGCTGCAGCCCGCTTCCGCAGCGGTGATGGCAGCGCAAAGCGCTGCGTTGCCGCCGCCGACAACAGCAACGTCAAATGTGCCGGGCCAGTCTTTCATACGTCATCCTCCAGCGGAATTTCGCGGCCGCGCATGCTGCGGATCCGGGCCGACAAGGCAGCTTCCACATGCGCACGCATCGCCGCTTCAGCACCCGCGCCATCGCGGGCCTCAAAGGCGGCCAGCACCGCCGCATGTTCGGCCACGGCCAGCGCAGCGCGCTCCGGGTCTGACAGGGTGCTGGGGCCGAGAATGAGCAGGGTCTTCTGCAGGGCACTGATCGACTTCAGCAGAAACCGGTTGCGTGCCGCATCGAACAGGGTGCGGTGAAACTGCCGGTTCAGCTCGCGGGCCTGCGGACCAGCCGGCGCGGCCGCCAGCTCGTTGTTGAGGGCGGCGAGTTCCGCCAGCTCGATGCTGGAGGCCGCGCGTGCGGCCAGCCGTGCCGCCGTGCCTTCCAGCACCGCCCGCATTTCATAGAGCTCGACCACTTCCGCATGGTCCAGCGTGCGGATCGAGGCGCCCTGCCGGGGCAGGTGAACGACGAGGCCGTCGGCTTCCAGCTGCCGGATGGCCTCGCGGACGGGCGTGCGGCTGATGCCCAGCCGCTCGGCCAGCTCGGTCTCGCGAAGGCGCATGCCGGGGGCCAGGCCGCCATCGCGGATGTCTTCCAGCAAGCGGCGGTAGGCCGCCTGGCCCTGCGGGATTTCGCTGTCTTCAGCCATCGGGTGAACTCGCTTGTGTCTTTTGGTATCCGGCTGTATACATCTGGATACAAGAAAGCGCAAGGAGGCAGATGTGCCGGCGGACCTGACAAAAAGCATGACAAAAAGAATGATGACGCTCGCCATTGCGGGGCTGGGTGTGGCGGTGTTCTATGTGCTCGGTCTGCCGCTGCCTTTTCTCTTTGGCCCGATGGCCGCATGCCTGCTGGCGGCCCTGTCCGGTGCACCGCTGAAGGGCATGGGCACGGTTTCTGTTCTGGCACGGACGGTCCTGGGCGTTGCCGTGGGGGCCTCCATCACACCGGAGGTGGTCGGGCGCATTCCCCAGATGGCCGGCAGCGTTGCCCTGGTTCCGGTATATGTGGCGGTGATCGGGGCTGTCGGCGTGCCCTTCTTCCGGCGCCTCGGCTATGACCCGGTGACGGCCTGGTACGCGGCGATGCCCGGCGGCCTGCAGGACATGGTGATTTTCGGTCAAGAGGCCGGGGCGAACGTCCGGGCCCTGGCCCTCATTCATGCCACCCGCGTTCTGGTCATTGTCACCCTGGCACCCATCATTCTGACCACCCTTTATGGGGCCAGTCTCTCGGGCGCCGTCGGCGCTCCGATGCGGGATCTGCCGGTGATCGAGCTTCTGCTGATGGCAGCGGCAGCCATCATCGGGTGGAAAGGCGGGGAGCGGATCGGGCTATTCGGCGCGTCGATCCTGGGGCCGATGATCGTGACCGCAGTCCTGTCGTTGAGCGGTCTCATTCACAGCCGCCCGCCCGCTGAAGCGATCCTCGGCGCGCAGCTGTTCATCGGCATCGGGATCGGTGTTCAGTACATGGGGGTGACGCTGCGCGAGCTGCGCAGCTTCATCCTGTCCGGCCTTGCCTTCGTCGTGCTGCTGGCCGGGCTTGCGGCCATCTTCACCGAAATTGTCACGCTCACAGGCCTGGCTCAGCCGGTGGAAGGCTTCCTCGCCTTTGCGCCGGGCGGACAGGCGGAGATGACGGTGCTGGCGATCGTGGCCGGTGCGGATCTTGGTTTCGTCATCCTGCACCATCTGACCCGCATCGTCATCGTGATCCTGGGCGCGCCGGTTGCGGCGCGCCTCTTTGGGGTCAAAGCACCTCCGGATTGACCAGGTGCACCGGCTTGCCGGCGGCAAAGGCATTGACCTGATCGAACACGTCGGCGAACTGCAGGTCGAACTCCTCCTCCGTGACGAAGCCGATGTGCGGCGTTGCGATCACGCGCGGATGCGACAGAACGGGGTCGCCGGCATCGGTCAGCGGCTCTTCGTCGAACACATCCAGCGCCGCAAGTCCGGGGCGGCCCGCGTCCAGTGCCGCGCGCAGGGCGCCGGGGGCAATCAGCCCGGCCCGTGCCGTGTTCACCAGAATGGAGCGGGGCTGCATCAGGGCAAGGTCTGCGGCCGTGACGATGCCCTTGGTGTCCGGCGTCAGGCGCAGATGCAGCGTCACGATGTCCGATCCGGCGAAAAAGGCCTCGCGGCTGGCCGCGACTTCTCCGCCTTCTGCGGCCGCTCTCGCCCGTCCGGCCTCCGATCCCCACCAGATCACTCTGGCACCGAAAGCCGCGGCATAGCCGGCGATCAGCCGGCCTATCCGGCCATGGCCATAGATGCCGATGGTCTTGCCCTGCAGCGTGCGGCCGACCCCGGCCTGCCACTGGCCGGCCTTGGCACTTGTCATCTGCTCCGGCAGGCCCCGCAGCGCTGTCAGAATGAGGGCCCAAGTCAGCTCGGCGGCGGCGTGGTTGGGAACCTCAGCCGGTTTCATGGAGGCAAAGGCCACACCGCGGGCCGTGCAGGCGGCAACATCCACATGCGGCCAGGCGCCCCGGCCGGAAATCAGCTTCAGGCCGGGAAGAGCCTCCAGCAGATCAGCGGTCACACGGGTCCGCTCGCGGAAGAGGCAGACAGCCTCCGCCTCCTTGAGGCGTTCGGCCAGCGCGGCCCCTTCCACGTGATCTGTCCAGACCGTCACCTCATGCCCCTTGAGCCGGTCAAAGCAGGGCAGGTGGCGCAGGGTATCGGACCAGTCGTCCAGAATGTGGACCTTCATTTGCCGCCCCACACCTCTGCCGGAACCATCACCTCTCCCTTGGCGAGCAGGCGCGCCGTGCGCAGCAGCCCGGCCGATTTCAGCGCAAAGCCGCCGGGGCCGTTTTCATAGTCGACGGTCACGTCGATCACGCCGCCGGGATGCTCGATGAGCACGAGCGCAGGCATTCCCTGCGGAGCGGTGAACAGTCCTTCGGCCACGGTGCCGGGGGTGAGTACGCAGGAAGCAAGGCACTGCGCGCCGGTGACGGCCATGGTGGGGTGGCAGTTCCAGGGCATGAAGTAGCGGGCTGTGATCGTGCCGCCGTTGCGCGGCGCAGACAGCAGGGCGAACTTCGGCGTCACGGACTTTTCGACATTGCCCATGCCCATCAGCTCGCCCGCCTTGCGGCGGATCGGCTCCATCCGGTCATAGAAGGCGCGGTTGGCGTCCAGTTCCTCAACCGTCTCCGCGCCGCTCAGGCCGAAATCGGAAGCGCGGGCGATGACGATCGGCATGGCCACGTCCATGCAGGTCACTTCGATGCCGTCAATCACGTCGCGCAGATTGCCGGTGGGCAGCAGCGCGCCGGTGGCGGAGCCCACCACATCCATGAAGTTGAGATAGATCGGCGCAGCCGTGCCCGGAACGCCGTCGATCGCGGCGTCGCCCGCATATTCGACCTGCCCGCCGGGGGTGCGGACAACGGCCTCCACCTTCGCGCCGGTGTTGACCGAGAGGATGCGGATGCGGGTTTCATCACCCTGAGGGGCAATCAGGCCCATCTCGATGGCGGCTGGGCCGACGCCCGAAAGGATGTTGCCGCAGGTGGGCTTGAAATCAACCAGACCGTCCTCGACGCTGACCTGAGCGAAGAAGTAGTCGATATCGCAGCCGCTCGTTTCGGAGCGGGAGAGCATGGCGACCTTGGTCGTCACCGCGGCACCGCCGCCGATGCCGTCAATGTTCAGCTTGTGCCCGGAGCCGAGCGCCGCCACGAGAACCCGGGCCAGCGTCTCGCGGTCCTGCGGCAGGTCTTCCCGCCGGAAATAGGGGCCGCGCGAGGTGCCGCCACGGAAAAAATGGAAGGGAATGGCTGTCTGCGCCATCTTGATCTCCTGAAGC
The DNA here is from genome assembly GCF_900185665.1 of Pannonibacter sp. I15F10I1. Classification (NCBI taxonomy): domain Bacteria; kingdom Pseudomonadati; phylum Pseudomonadota; class Alphaproteobacteria; order Hyphomicrobiales; family Stappiaceae; genus Pannonibacter; species Pannonibacter sp. I15F10I1. The sequence goes on along the minus strand of NZ_FYAN01000018.1, from coordinate 200 downwards.
CGAAGACTGGTTAAGCCCGTGCGGCGTTTGAGCATTTCCAAGGTGTGATGCGTCAGCATCGAAAGCCTTGATATGACCCGCCCGTTTGTTCCGGGCGGGTCAGGTTTTTGCTTAGCGGAATGGCCAGGGCAGGTCCATTGCGTCCTGCAGCATGCCTGACGGGAAGTTGAGGGAGAGGGCCCATGCGAGGGTGAGGATGA
>NZ_FYAN01000005.1:0-578 GCF_900185665.1 Pannonibacter sp. I15F10I1 | reverse complement strand
TCAGATGCCGCTTCGCCTGGTTCCAGAAGTTCTCGATACCGTTGATGTGGTTGGCATCTTCGGCAAAGAGTTCCGAGTGGTTGATCCGGACGTGATGGAACTCGGAAACGTCCAGCACGTCATAGGCTCCGAAGCTGTCGGTATAGACGATGGAATCGGGCCTCACCTTGTTCCTGATGATCGGAAAAAGCGTTTCGGTTCGGGCATTTGGGATGACCACGACATGAACCTTGCCGCCCCGTTTCAGGAGCCCGAAAATCGGAACCTTGCCCGCAGCGCCACGTCCCCGCTTGCCCTTCCTGCGTCCACCGAAATAGCTCTCGTCAGCCTCAACTTCGCCGCTCATGAGGCCTGGCTCCGCTGCCGCCAGTTCCGCGAAAATGACCTCCCTGAGCTTGTGGAAGAACAGGATCGCGGTGTTGCGGTTCACGCCGGTCAACTCGGCTGCCGAACGGGCTGTTGCGCCCGCGCAGAAATACTTCAAAAGCTCGGCCTGAATGCTTACCGGAAGCCTGCTCCGGCGCCTGAACTTAACCATCTGACAAAAATAGCCTTTCCTAGCTATCTATGTCAGCCCC
>NZ_FYAN01000014.1:0-207378 GCF_900185665.1 Pannonibacter sp. I15F10I1 | reverse complement strand
AAAACAAATCACAAAAACCCCGTCCACAAAACGGGGTAAAACCATTCAAAAACACCTATATAATCAACAAAGAACAAAACAAGTACAAAGCAAACAGGCAAAACCGTCGAAAGCCACGTTCCGCAAGCAAATCGGATCGATTACCCCAGAAAAAACGCTGCGCTGCGCGCCGATCTCGTCCAGGAATACCGCGTCATGGCTGACAACGAGCAGCGCGCCGCGATAGTCACGCAGGCCCGCCTCCAGCACTTCGATAGAGCAGATGTCCAGGCGGTTCGTGGGCTCGTCAAGCATCAGAAGCGCCGGGGGCTCGGGCGCAGACAATATACATGCCAGTCCTGCGCGCATCCGCTCCCCGCCGCTCAGAGACCCGCAGTGCTTTGCAGCCGTGATGTTGCGAAAGGCGAAGCGGGCCAGAGCGGCGGGGCAGGCGTTCAGCGTCAGGCCGGGATTCATCCGGCGCATGGCCTCCAACAGGATTTCGTCCGCGCGCAGAAAAGCGACATGCTGGTCGAGCATTGCGATGGCTCCGCTGCCGCAGCGCACAGATCCGGAAGAAGGAGCCCGGTGTCCGGCGGCAAACTGCAGCAGCGTGGTCTTGCCGGAACCGTTGGGCCCGGCGAGCGCCACCAGGTTGAGGGGCCCGAGCACCCGGCGGCCACCGATGTCGCAGGTGACCGCATCCAAGGTCAGGATGGGGCTGCCCCTGCCCCTGCCTGTGCTGGCGCGGCGAGACCGATCCTGAGCGGTGCCAGCACCTCGACCGCAGTGCGCGCCTCGGCAAGCGCCTGCACAACCTCGGCCTCCCGTCTTTTGGCGATCCGGGTGCCGCGCCCGGCCGTTCTCTCCGCACTTTCCGCGCGCGCGTCGAACCCGGTCATCGGGCACCCTCCGGTTGCGGGGGCAGCAGCGTCATGCCGGTGGCCTGCGCGACCTGCATGATCCTGGCCATATCGGGCGGGCCATCCTGCGGTTCGGGCAGGCGGCTGTCATCGGCCATCGGGCGGCCCACACCGCGGAAGAAGTCCACATGCATGCGCCCCGGCGCGTTCACGATCAGGAGCCTGCCGGGGGCATCGCCCGTGCAGCGGAAGGTATGCGCTGCTCCGTCGGGAACCACCAGCGTGTCGCCAGCCTTCGCGGCGATGGACTTACCGTCGATCAGGAACAGGAAATTACCGTCCAAAACCTGGAAGGTTTCCGTCTCCCCGGCATGGCAATTCGGCGGTGCGCCCAAGCCGGGGGGCACGATGGCCTCCATCAGGGTGAACTTGCCATCCACTTCCTCTGGCAGGACCCGGAAGCTGACCAGCAGGCCGAAGACATCGTAGTGACGTGCGTCTGTCATTGTTTTCTCCTTGACGGGACTCATTCCCGGTATAAGACTCTTATTATCATCATGAGACAAGTGTCTCAACAGGTAAAATGATCGGGAGACGAGATGCGGGACAAAGCCGAGCGAACGAACCAGAAGCAGCGCACCCGCGACGCCATCCTTGACGGCGCGCGACGGCTGATGAGCCGGGGAGAGCCCGTAACTGTCGCCGCGGCGGCGGCCGAACACGGCGTCTCGCGCGCGACGGCCTACCGGTATTTTTCGGAGCCCCAGGCGCTTGCGCTGGAAGCGGGCCTTGCCACATTGGTTCCGCCCTATGAGCAGGTCATTGCCGGAACCACTGATCTGCGTGCGCGTCTGGCGGCCATCACGGCGGCCATGATCCGTCTGACCCTGGAAAACGAACCCGCGTTTCGGCAATATCTTGCCCATGCCGTGACCGCGGCAGACGGCACCAGCAGCCGCGGCGCGCGCCGGGTGGGCTACATGCAGCGCGCGTTGGGCGAGTTGCCGCATGATCTGTCGGCTGCGCAGGCCGCCGATCTGGTCGCGTCACTTGCAACAGTCGCCGGGGTCGAGGGGCTGGTCGCGCTGACCGACGTCGCCGGCCGCGACAGCGCCACCGCCGCGCGGCTTCTGGGCGAGATCGCCGATGCCATCCTGACACGGCATCTTGGCCCGGCCAGCGTTGCTGCGGCTGATCAGGCGAAACCCCGGCAGCGCTGACGGTGGCGCACGTCATGGCCTCGGACCGCGCCAGATATATGGACGGCCCGTTCGCGCCCGCGGCCGCCTGGCGCATGTTCTGTGCAGATCACGCGATCCTGCAGGCGCAGGAGGCGGAGAGGAGCGCTTCCTCAGACCGGTGGATACCGCGGCCTGTAAAGTCTGCTTGACATGCGGGTTGGAACCGATAAGTGTAAAGCAGGCTTTACAGCAGGTGCTCGCATGACCAACAACACTCCCGCCGGCCTGGCCCGAAACATGATCCCGGCCTTTTTGAGCATGCTGGCATATGCAATTACGTTGATGGTCTCGCTTCATCTTCTGGCCAGTGGCATCGGCAACAGGGGGGCAGCCATCGCGATCACCTTGGCGCCGATGGTCCCTGCAATCTTCCTTTGCTGGTCCATCATCGGTGTCATCCGCCGCCTGGACGAGTTGCAGCGCCGGCTGCAGCTTGAAGCCTTTGCCCTTGCCTTCGCGGGAACGGCGCTGATAACTTTCAGCTACGGTTTCCTGGAAAATGCCGGCTTTCCGAGGCTGTCGGCCTTTGCTGTCTGGCCGGTCATGTGCGGGCTCTGGCTCGCCGGCGTTCTCTTTGGGCGTCTGCGCTACAGATGAACAACCGCATTCAGGAGTTGCGGCTGCAACGAAACTGGTCTCAGTCGGATCTGGCGGCGAAGCTTGATGTGTCGCGTCAGACGGTCAATGCGCTGGAGCGCGGGCGCTACGATCCCAGCCTGCCGCTGGCGTTCAAGATCGCCCGTCTGTTCGCTCTGCCCATCGAAGAGATTTTCCATCCGCATTAGCCGGATGTGACAGGTCAATGCGTCTGCATCGCAGAACCTGGTTTCGAAGCGGCCGGAGAGGGCTTTCGCCAGACTATGCCGCTGGCGCGCCGGCCGATTGCCGGGGTGTTTCCCTGTCCTGACCTCATGGCCGGTCAGTGTGGCGAGGGAGCGAAGCTCTGCTTGGGCTCGCGGTCAAAGCGTCAGCAGGGACCGTTGGCAACCACATAGAACGAGGGAGAAACCGGTGTCCGTTATCAGCCACATCACATTGGGGACGAACAACAAGGAACGGTCGGCAAAGTTTTACGATGCCGTGCTGGGGGCGGTCGGCTTTTCCAGATTGCCCAAGCCGGCGGAAAAGCCTCTCGCTTATGAGCGCGAGGGCCAAATGCCGACGATCTACATCTACACACCGGAGGACGGCCGTCCCGCAACATGGGGGAACGGAACCCACATTGCTTTTGTCGCCGATACCAAAGCCCAGGTTCACGCCTTCCATGAAGAGGCGTTGAAATGGGGCGGCATCAATGAGGGAGAGCCTGGACCGCGGCCGCACTACGGTTTGAACTATTACGCAGCCTATGTTCGCGACCCTGATGGAAACAAGCTTCAGGCGGTTTGCTACGCACCGGACTGATCGCAAGCCCCGATCGCTACCCTTTGGCGATCAGATAGCCGCCCGTGCCGATCATCAAGGTGCCAGCGGCCATGCGTATGGGCCTTCTGAATGGAAACCCGTGCGATGCGGTTACAATCGCGCGCGCCGCGACGGCATATGCCAGTTTCACGCCGCCCACGCCAATCAGCGTAATTGCGCCGATCACGCCGATGTCGAAGGCCGAAAGCACGGTGACGTCGATCAAGACCGGGAACAGCGCCGCATAGAACAGGATCGCCTTCACGTCGCCGAGTGTGAGCGCGATGCCGGCGGCAAAGCTCACGGCCATGCCGCCCGCCCGGCGCTCATCCGCCGTCTGGCTGGCTTTGGCGCCGCCACGGATCAGGGTGAAGCCGAACCAGATGAAATAAGCGGCGGCTGCATAACGCAATATGGCGAAAAGCGTGCCCATCACTTCAGCAATTGCCACAAGCCCTGCAATCGCCAGGGCAACGAAGATGAGATCCCCAACCACGATGCCGAGCGCAGCGGCGGCGCCATCGCGAACACCCCGCGTTGCCGAGCGGACGACCACCAGCGCGACGCTCGAACTGGGAATTGCCGCTAGGGCAACCATGATGAGAAGCAGAGACAGTGAATTGGCAAGGGTCATCGGCAGGCGCCCGTCTGCAATCAGCGTGGATCGGGAGATTACATCCAGCATCACGGCCGGCACAATCTCCAGCAGGTGACAGTGCCGGCCGGGCGCTGTTCAAAGGCTACTCTTCGGAGAGGGTATGGCTGTCTTCGGCGCTGAGATCGAGCCCGTAGGCCTTTCGCATTTGCGCGATGAAATCGAGGGTCTCCGGTCCGAAGGGCGGCTTGCCTTCAAAGCTATGCAGCACAATTCCTTCAATCAGATCGCCAAGGCCGATCCCCTTCTGGGCTGCGATGGCCTTCAGAACCTGAAGCACGCGCTTCTCGATCCGGACCCCGGTTTGAACGCGTTCAATTTTTTTCGCAGCCATCGTATCCCCATACTCTGCAGCTTGACAATGAATTGGTACCACGGTACCAAATTTCTCTCAAGGCAGGACACCAGCAAGGGGCCGAATGCCATGACCCGTACAGCCGCCAATGGCAGGGGTCGAGCCCCGGTGCCTCACAATGTGCAGGGTATTCTCTGGGCACTGCTGGCTGCCGGGCTTTATGCCGCCGTCGCCGCTCTGGCCAAACTTACCGTGACAGAGTTTCATGTGCTGCAAATTCTCTTTATCCGCCAGGCCGTGGTGTTCCTGTTATCGCTGCCCGCCCTCATCAAGGCATTCCCGCAGAGCCTTCAAACACGCCATCCGGGCTGGCATGGGGTGCGCCTTGCTGGAGCGTTCATCGCCCTGTCGTCAGGCATTTGGGCCGTCGCGGTTCTGCCGCTGACGACGGCGATTACTCTCTCCTTTTCGCAGGTGTTTTTCGTGACACTTCTGGCCATGTGGGTTCTCGGCGAGCCGGTAGGCAGGCACCGGATCGGGGCGGTGATGGCCGGCTTCCTGGGTGTCGTCGTTGTGATGCGTCCGGGGATCGAAGGCTTCACCTCATTTCATGCCTTGATTCCGCTGTTCGGCGGTGCCGGTGCTGCGGTCGCGGTCATTGCTGTGCGGCGGCTGTCGCAGACGGAAAGCACAGCGACATTGTTGGTGTATCAGGCTGGCTTCATCGGGCTTCTGTCTGCTGTTCCGCTTCCATGGGTCTGGGTCCCGCCAGACCTGCACGGCCTGATCCTGCTTTTGACCATGGGTGGGCTGGCCACTGCTGGCCAATGGGCCGGCGTCAAGGCGCTGCGTCTGGGGGAGGTGAGCGTCATCGGAAACCTGCAATACACTCAGCTGGTCTATGCCGTGGTTCTTGGTTTTGTGCTGTTTGGCGAAGTCCTGGACACAGCGACAACAGCGGGGGCCGCGATCATCGTCGGGGCAGCAAGCTATCTGATGCGGCGGGAGGCGCAGAGGAAACGCGGCGCATGACTGCCTCGTCACTTGCCGCAGGCACTGTAGCCGGTTGGACGGCGAAGATGCTCGCCGATCGAGCCAAGGTGGCGGTAGGGGGCGTTAACCCGTCAAGGGATGGACCCGATGGACAAAGCAGTTCGAAGCAGGATCACCGGCGCTTGTTTTCTTCGTTGCGCCTGACGCCATGCTCGCCGCAGGTTTCTGCCAGGATCCCGTGAAACTGGTCGATGACATCGGCCCGCACCGCATTGATGCGTTCGATGAGCCCGATCTGCCGGAAGATCTGCGGCTGGCCGAAGGGAAGATAAAGCAGTCCTTCGGCCTGCGGTTCGCGCAGGGCGATGTTGGGCACGATGGATATTCCCATCCCCTCGGCCACGCAATTGATGATGGACGCGATGGAATCCATTCCGGCCACATCCTGTGTGGTGATCTGCAAGCGGGCCAGTTCCGTGTCGATCAGGCCAGCCAGTGGCACGGGGCTCTGGAACCGCACAAACGGCAAGGTCCGGAGCATCGCGGCCGCGTCGCCTGAGGCCGCGTCCTTACCCATGCTGGCCGGAGCAATGACCCAAAGCGGCTCGCGCAGGAACGGGCTCCAGCGGATGAGCTGCGGGATGCTCATGTTTTCGGCAACGACCGCCGCATCCAGCCGCCCGGCGGCGACTTCCGCAATCAGGCTGGACGAATTGGCCACCTGCAGGTTGATCCTGAGCTGCGGATAGTGCTCGCGCATCTTCATGATGGCGCGGGGCAGGACCCCCAGCGCACTGGTGCGCACCGACCCCAGCAACAGTGTTCCCGTCACCTGATCGCCGGACAGCGCGGAGCGGGCCTCGCTGACCCGCCGCAGAATGTCCTGCGCCATCTCGACCACCTGCACGCCTTGAGGCGTCAGCGCGGGCGGGCGGGTGCTGCGCTCAAACAGCGTTGCGCCAAGCTCTTGCTCCAGCGCCTGAATCTGCTGGCTGACAGCCGAAGGCGTTACATGAACAACCTCCGCCGCCTTGGCAAAGCTGCCGTGCTGAACAATCGCCAGAAGGGTGTGAAGTTGTCGTGTGTCCATGATAATACAGTTTTTCTTAATTTAAGATATCAATATTGGCATTTTTGTAAAGCGCTGCTTTGTCATATGCTCGGCTCGAGGAGTTTGCCTGCCCCCTTGGGAGAGGGGGCAAAAACCTTACCATCAATCCGATTGAAGCCGTCGGGCAGCCTGCTGCCCGCATCGGGGGAATGCTATGTCGAAGTCCATCCTGGTCACCGGACCGGAACTGCATCAAACTGCTGTCGAGATCGCGGAGGCGGCGGGCTATGTGCTGCATTACGCGCCGCCCTATGCTTCGGCCGGGGACCTTCAGGACGCTCTGCGCGGCAGCGGTGCTGTGGCCGTGGTCTCGCGCATGGGCCGGCTAGATGCCGCGGCAATGGATGCGGCTCCCGGCCTGCGGGTGATTTCCAAGCATGGGGCAGGGGTCGATAATATCGATCTTGCTGCCGCCGCGGCCCGGGGCATTCCGGTTCTTGCCGCAACGGGTGCGAATGCTGTCTCTGTCGCCGAACACACCATTGCGCTGGTTCTGGCAACGGTAAAACGCCTATTGCCGCTGGATGCGGGCCTGCGCGCCGGGCGCTGGGAAAAGCCCGGTTTTGCCGGGCGTGAACTGGCGGGCATGCGGCTGGGGCTGCTCGGGATGGGCGCGATCGCCCAGGCGGCGGCGCAGATGGCGCGCGGGCTGGGGTTGGAGGTGCAGGCACATGATCCCTTCGCCGCAGATGCGGTATTCACCCGCACAGGCGTCCGCCGCTGCGCGGACCTGCCGGACCTGTTCCGCACCTCGGACATCCTGAGCCTGCATTGCCCGCTGACCGATGCGACGCGGGCGGTGGTCAATGCGCAAAGCCTCGCGCAGATGCCCGCTCAGTCCTACATCGTCAACACGGCGCGGGGCGGGCTGATCGATGAGCCGGCCCTGCTGCAGGCGATCCGGTCGGGACATCTGGCCGGTGCGGGGCTGGACACTTTCGCGGTGGAGCCCCCGGCCGCAGACCACCCGTTCCTGACCGAGCTGCGCATTGTGCTGACCCCGCACATCGGCGGCGTGACGCGCGAGGCCAATGCCCGCGTCGGACAGGAAGCATTGCGCGGCATCATAGACATGCTGGAAGGGCGCCATGTTCCCGAACACCGCATCATGAACCGGCAGCTGCTGGCTGAACTCACCCCGGCGACAGGAGAATAAGATGTCTATCGGTTTTCGCATCCTCACCCGTGAGCGCGCGGTGCCTGCCGCTCTGGTGGCGCGTTTTGCTGCGCTGCCCGTTGCCGTTGTCAGCGATTCCATGCACCGCATGTCGGGGGGCGGGCCGGGCCTGATGCGGATGCACCGCAGCGGCGGCATGGCGGGCCCCGCCGTGACGGTGAAGGCGCGTCCGGGCGACAATCTGATGCTGCACAAAGCCATCGACATGGCGGAGCCCGGTGACGTGATCGTGGTGGATGGCGGCGGCGATCTGACAAACTCGCTGATGGGCGAGCTGATGCTGGCCCATGCCATCAACCGGGGCGTGGCGGGGTTTGTGCTGAACGGTGCAGTCCGTGATGCCGATGCAATTGCAGAGGCTAACCTGCCTCTTTGGGCCGCAGGGATCACCCACCGCGGCCCCTACAAGGACGGGCCGGGCGAAATCAACGTGCCGGTCGCGCTGGATGGCATGGTCATCGAACCCGGTGATCTGATCATCGGCGATGGTGATGGCGTTCTGGCCGTCCCTTATGCGGCGGCGGAGGAAGTTCTCGAAAAGGCGGTGGCCAAGCAGGCCGCCGAGACCCGGCTGATGGCGCAGATTGGCGAACGCAGCAACGACCGCAGCTGGATCGACGATGCCCTGCGCCGGCTTGGCTGTGCCTTGCCGGGCGCGTGACACAAAAACAAGCCATTCATCAAAGGAGGAGACAAGATGAAACATCACCTGACATCGCTGGCCGTGGCCGCATTCCTTGCCTGCGGAGGTGCGGCTTTTGCCCAGTCCTGGCCGAGCGGGAACATCGACTACATCGTGCCCTATCCGCCCGGAGGTGGAACGGATGTGCTGGCCCGGCAGCTCAATGACCAGATCGCGCGGAAGACGGGATGGAACTTCGTGGTTCTGAACGTCCCCGGAGCTGGCGGGACGATCGGGATGGACCAGCTGTCGCGCGCTAACGCCAACGGGCAGACCATCGGCATGGGCCAGACGTCGAACCTGGCGGTCAACCCGGCGCTGAACCCGGAAGTGAAATATGACCCGCAGGCGGGCTTCACGCCCATCGCGCTGGTCAATACACAGCCGATGGGGATCATCACCTACAATGACAGCCCCTACGCCGATTTCGGCGCTGTTCTGGACGCTGCACGTGCTGAACCCGGCTCGATCATGTATGGCACGCCCGGGACCGGCACCGTCTCGCATATGGCGGTGGAGCGGCTGATGCTGCAGGGCGGTTTGAAGTTCGAGCATGTTCCCTACACGGGGATCGCGCAGGCGATCTCCGATGTGATGGGGGGCGTGGTCGATATCTATATCGGCTCATTGCCCAGCGTCATGCAGCATGTCGAGGCTGGCAATGTGCGTCTGCTGGCTGTCACCTCTCTGGAGCCGCACCCTCTGGCGCCTGACGTGCCGACGGTGGCCTCGCTTGGGTTTGAAGGCTATCAGGCGACGGATTGGAAAGCGGTCGTCGGTCCTGCCGGGATGCCAGAAGAAGCCGTGACCGCGCTGAACACCGCGATCAACGAAGCTCTTGCCGATCCTGATCTGCGTGCAGCGCTGGAGGCACAAGGCAGCGTCGTTCTGGGGGGCACGGCCGAAGAGTTCAAGGCCTATCTCGCCGAGGAAGCCGCAACCTGGGCCGAGGTGGTGCGCGCTGCAGGCCTGCGTTAAGGCCTAAGCAAACCTGCGGGCGGTGGCTGCAAAGCCGTGCCCGCAGGACCTGAAGGGAGGGAGAGATGATCCAGAATGACCGCGCCGATCTGGTCTCCGGCCTGCTGATCGCCTGCGCCGGCGTTGCCGTCACCGTTTACGCCGCCGGCAATTATCCGCTGGGGACGTTGCGCCGGATGGGGCCGGGAATGTTTCCCACCGGGCTGGGGGTGACACTGGCGCTTCTGGGGCTGGTGCTGGCATTCAACAGCTGGCGCAGCCTGTGCGCGGTATCGGGCGGCGCCAGAATGCCCGTCCGGTTCGAACTTCGCACAGCCTTCCTGTGCGTGGCCGGTGTGGTGGCGTTCGCCCTGCTTCTGCGGCCCCTGGGCCTTGTTCCGGCCGTGCTGGCGGTGGTTGGCATTTCTGCCTTGTCTGACCGGCGCAACACACTGCGGGCCATAGCGGCCCTCGTTCTTTTCCTTTCAGTTCTCGCGGTGCTTATCTTCAAGCTTGGGCTTGGGATGACGTTCCCCCTTTTCGCGTGGAACTGGTCATGAGCTTTGCCGGCAACATCCTGCTGGGGCTGGAAACCGCCCTGTCGCTGAACAACCTGATGTGGTGTTTCGTCGGTGTGTTCATGGGAACCCTGCTGGGCGTCATTCCGGGCATTGGCGTTCTGGCCGCGATCTCCATGTTGTTCCCGCTGACCTTTCAACTGGAACCTACGGCTGCGCTGATCATGCTGGCCGGGATCTGGTACGGCACGACCTATGGCGGAAGCACGGCATCGATCCTGCTGAACGTGCCCGGTACCCCATCGAGCGCCATCACCGCGCTGGACGGCTATCCGATGGCGCAACAAGGCCGCGCGGGCGTGGCGCTGCTGATGACCACGCTGGCCTCCTTCTTCGGCGGATCGGTGGGGATCATCCTGATGATGGGCTTTTCGGGCGTGATCAGCCGGATGGCCCTGCAGTTCTCATCCACCGAGTATTTCGCCCTAATGCTTCTGGGGTTGATCGCCGCGTCCGGCATGTCCAGCGGGGCGATGATCAAGGGCCTGATCATGGTCTGTCTGGGGGTGCTGTTCGGGCTGGTTGGCGCCGATATCTATACCGGCGCCCGCCGCTTCACCTTCGGGATGATCGATCTGGCCGATGGAATTGCCCTGGTGGCGCTGGCGCTGGGCTTGTTCGGTGTGTCCGAAGTGATCGCCAGCGTTGGCAAGGTCAGTGCAAAGAGTGTCAGCCCCGAGTCGGTGAGTTTCAAGGCCATGAAGCCCACCCGCGATGATGTGCGCCGCTCGTGGTTCCCCATGCTGCGCGGCTCGGCCGTCGGTTCCTTCTTTGGCACCTTGCCCGGAACCGGCCCGTCGATTGCCGCCTTCATGTCCTATGCGCTGGAAAAACGCGTGGCAAAAGAGCCCGAGCGCTTTGGCAACGGCGCGATCGAGGGGATCATGGGACCGGAATCGGCGAATAACGCCGCTGACCAGACTGCCTTCATTCCAACCCTTGCGCTCGGCATCCCCGGATCGGCGACAATGGCGCTGATGCTGGGGGCGCTGATGATCCACGGCATCGCACCGGGCCCGCAACTGATGACCGAACAGCCCGCGCTGTTCTGGGGGCTGGTGATGAGCTTCTGGATCGGAAACCTTTTGCTTCTGGTGCTGAACATCCCTCTGATCGGCCTTTGGGTCAGGCTGCTGACGGTGCCCTATCAATGGCTGTTCCCTGCTGTTCTGATGTTCGTCTGCATCGGCACCTACAGCGTGAACAACAGCGCCTTCGATGTGCTTCTGGTCGCGTTCTTCGGGCTTCTGGGCTACGGGCTGCGGTACCTCTCCTTCCCCGCCGCACCGATGCTGCTGGGCTTTGTCCTGGGACCGCTGATGGAGGAACATTTCCGTCGCGCGATGCTTCTGGGCCGGGGGGATCCGATGACGTTCTTGCAACGTCCGATCAGCGCAACCGTGCTGCTGATCACGCTGGCGCTGCTGCTTTGGGGGATTTATGGCAGCCTGCGCAAACGCAAGCCGGCGGGTGCTCCGGCCGGCAGCGTGGCGCCGTAGCCCAGTCCTGCCGCCGCATTGCAAGAATTACATCTGATCCCCGCTATGGTCGAGCGTATCGCAGCGGGGATCGGATGTAAGGGCGTGTGCGGCAAGGAGCCTGCCGGCGTTGATGCCTCTACATGCTGGCGGGAAGCCAAAGCGTTACCTGCGGGAACAGCACGAGGATGAGGATGCGAACGCAATCGGCGAAAAAGAAGGCCAGGACTCCTTTGTAGATTGTTGACAGGGGAATATCCCGCCGCATCGCGTTCAACAGCATCACGTTGATCCCGATCGGCGGTGTCAGCATGCCGACCCCGATCAACGCAACATTCAGGATGCCCCACCAGATGGGATCGTAGCCAAGCGACAGGATGACCGGAAGCACGAAGGGCAAGGTGACGACGACAGCTGCCACTTCATCAAAGAATGCGCCGAGGATCAGGTAAATAAACACTAGCAACAAGATGACGCCGAGCGGCGGGAGCCCGAGATTTTCGATGGCTCCTATCATCTCCTGGCTGACGCCGCTGATGCTCACGAAATATGAGAATATCATCGCGCCGAACACGATGATGTAGATCATGACAGTGGCAGAACTGGCTTCTGACAGGACCGAAAGAAAGGTGGTGCGGTTCAGCTTGCCGCGGCCGAGTGCGAAGAAGAAGGCGAAGACCACACCGACCGCCGCCGCCTCATTCACCGTGAAAACGCCGGAGTAGATCCCTCCCAGAACGATCACCGCGAGAGCTATCGCCCCCCAGGACCGGCCCAATGCACGAACACGGTCGCGCAGGGGCAGTTTGTCCGACCCCGGCATCGCATCAGGATTGCGCCAGGCGACGATCCAGATGGCTGTCAGATACAGCAAGACAGACAAGAGGGCAGGGAGGATTGCAGCGGAGAAGAGTTTCAGGACGGACACTTCGGTCAGGACGCCATAGAGAACCATGATGCTCGAAGGCGGCACGATGATCCCCAAGGTGCCCCCGGCCGCAACCGCACCGGCCGAGCTTCCCTTGGAATATCCGCGGGCGATCATTTCCGGCAGGGCGACCCGTCCGAATGTGGCTGTCGTTGCCACCGAAGATCCGCAGACCGCGCCGAACCCGGCGCTGGCAACGATGGTCGTAGCCGCCAGCCCTCCGGGGCGATGGCCAACCAGAGCTTCCGCCGTTTCGAAGATGTCTTTCGCCAATCCGCTTGTGGCGGCCAGGCTTCCCATCAACATGAACAGCGGAATGACCGCCAGATCGAGATTGGCCATTGTTGCCGCCGGCTCGGAGGCCAGGAGTTTGACTGCAGGCGCCCATCCGGCAATCGCGGCAAAGCCGCCAACCCCGACAACTGCCATGGTCACACCAATGGGGACATGCAGCAAAATCAGAACGAACATGCAGATTAGCCCGATGACGGCGATCGTTACAGGATCCATCCTTATGCTCCCTCGCCCGGTGCCGTATCGTTCAAACCGTGAAGATCTTTGGCCGTCCGATGATCGAACAAACTGGCTATGTCCTTGATAACGTTTAAGGCCTGAATGAGCGCCGCGTAGTAAAGGAACGCGGTGGCGACGCTCCACCAGGGCCAGATCGGCCATGCCAGCACCCAGGTCCGCCGTTCGCTTGTGTAAGTGCCTTCCACGAAGGGAATGAACTGCCAAGCCATCACCGTGATGACCATGAAGACGACAAGGCTGGAGAACAGCTGGAGCAGTTTGTTGGCCCGAAATCCAAGCATCGCGCCCAGAACTTCGATCGAGATGTTCCGTCTGTCTGCGAGATTGGCCGGGATACAGCTGGCGATGACCACAGCCATGACGACGGCGCTGACGTCGTTCACACCATGGATCGGGGCCGAGAAGAACGATCGCAGCAAGGCATCAACCGTGGTCATGACCGCCAGCATCAACAGTCCCGCGAACCCGAGCAGTGCCAGCCATTTCGCGCCACGGCGCAAATAGGCATCCAGTTTGTTCATCTGTCTCCCTCCCTGAGAACAACCCAACTGCCGCTTTACCGGTCAAACGGATCCCGATTTACCCCTTTCTTGTGTGTGTTCGGACAGCGAACACTTCCAAAACAAGTCAGCCTCCGGCCCGAAGCCGTTTCACCTCGGCCGAGGACAGCCGTCCAACCAGGTCGCGCGTTATGGCATCGGCGGTGCGCAAGAGCTTTTCGCGGTAAAGCTGAAGGCCCTTGCTGAAGGGCATTGCACTGGTCAGCCAGATCAGGGTGAGACAGGCGAAAACCTTGTCCTCGTACCAGATCGGGGCTGAAATGCTGCCGGTTTCAGGTGTGAAATCCGCGATCCGGTAGCCCACACCCAGTTCCCGGACTTTCGCCAGAATGGCGTGCAGCGGGCCATCCCTGGTCATGAAGGGGGCAGTCCGCCCGTTCGTCTCCGTCAGAAGATTGAGCAGTGCCGTCCGGTCCTCTTCCGGCATGTAGGCAAGCAGCGCCCGTCCGCTGGAGGTTTCGACCAATGGCAACTGTCTGCCGACCATGCCGTGGTTCACGGAATAGGGGCTGATCTTGTGCGTCGATTCACGGACTTCCATGTGACTGTTTCTCAAGGTCACGAGATCAAGCGGCCAAAGCACGTCACGGCCGAGTTCGATCATATGGGGAACCGCGATCTGGCAAACCCAGTCCTCCTCGCGATACCCGGAACTGAGCGACTTCACATGAAGAGTTGGACGCCAGCGGTTCGAGAAATGGTCTCGCGAGATCAGCTCCATCTCCTCAAGCGTTTTCAGGAGCCTGTAGACGGATGGACGCGGAATCCCGGTTGCCTTCGCAATCTCGCCCGGCTTTGCCCCGTTGAACTGGTTGATGGCCCGAAGCACGGCAACACCGCGCTCTAACGCTTTGATCGATGGTTCAGAAATAGGTTCCTCCCATAACCTGATTTCACTTCCAGCCCGCTCAGCTTGCACGTTGAAAAATGGGGAGTAAAGCGATTTGTTTAGTATGCTGTCAGATCTTGAGGCTCTTTCCGTAAGGGCTTTTCCTGAATAAAAATAATAAAAACATCATGTTAGTGATTTTATCTTCTCCAGAATAGCCTCTGCATAGCCATCAGGACGTCCAAAATGTTCGCTGGCCGGACAAAATCTATTTTGTGAGAGCATCACGGCAGATGGGGAGCTAGATGTCGCAAGACGGTGCCCGCTACCGCCGGACGGGCTGTTCGGAACCGGTGGTGCGCTGGGCGATCCATATCCGGCCGCCTGCACACGCGAGGAGGAGACAGCCTATGCCCATCACGTCACTCGGCTACATCGGTATTAACTCCAAGAAACTCGGCGACTGGGACGGCTTCGCCACAGATCTTCTCGGCATGCAGAAAGTGGATCAGGGCGGCAGCATGAGCCTTTACCGCATGGATGACCGCAAACAACGGCTCATCGTGACCGGGGAAGGTGAAGAGGACCTGGCCTTCATGGGCTGGGAGGTGAACACACCGGACGATCTGGACACTCTGGCATCCAGGCTTGAGAACAACAGGGTCAAGGTCACCTGGCACGACGCTGGCCTTGCCGGTCAACGGCACGTTGCCCGCCTCATTTCGTTCTGCGATCCCGACGGCAACCGGCTGGAGGTCTTCTGCGGGCCGGAGATCGCAAGCGACCCGTTTCTCTCGGGGCGCCCGATTTCCGGGTTCAAGACCGGGTCCCTCGGCATGGGGCATGCGGTGCTGCATGTCGCCGATGTCGAAGGCATCCTGAGCTTCTACCGCGACCTGCTGGGGTTTCGCGTCACCGACTTCGGCCTGACGCCCTATCCGCTCTACTTTTTTCACGTGAACGGCCGGCATCACAGCTTTGCGATGGTCGGTTCCGGCCGCAAGGGCATTCACCACTTCATGGTCGAGCTGCTCTCTCTGGATGATGTGGGGCAGGGATACGACCTTGCCCAGGAACGCGAGGAAGGCGTGGCCTATTCGCTTGGCCGCCATTCCAATGACCATATGCTGAGCTTCTACACGCACACCCCTTCCAACTTCTTCGTTGAATACGGCTGGGGGGCGCAAGTCGTCGATCCCGTGACCTGGCAGCCTTTCGAGACACATGAAGGCCCTTCGACCTGGGGGCACGAGCGGCTGTATCTTCCCGAAGATGACGAGATCCGGGCCCGGATGCGCAAGATGCGGCTGGACAATGCCCGCACGGGCTTTCGCGCCCCAAATCCACGGCCGAACTGTGCGTGGCTCGACACTGTCGTGCACCGCGAATGATGCCGGCATTCACCTGCCATTCCGTGCGACTTCATGAAGGGGAGACCGATCCTTGCGGATTTCATCATATATATTGCCGAACGGCATCCATTCCTACGGCCGCCTCGAAGGCGATACTGTCGTGGACGCGGGCGAGGCCCTGCGCAGACAGTTTGCGGATCTGAGGGCCCTGATCGCGGGCGATGCGCTCACGTTGCTCACATCCGCTGGCGGCGATACCCTGGCCTTGGCGGACGTGACGATGCTGCCGACGATCCCCAATCCGGACAAGATCATCTGCATCGGTCTCAATTATCTGGGACACATCAAGGAAACCGGCCGGGACCGGCCGGAATACCCTTCGATTTTCACACGCTATCCGTCTTCTGTCGTTGGTCATGGCCAGCCCCTCGTGCGTCCTGCCGCCTCACACATGTTCGACTTTGAGGGCGAGTTCGCAGTCGTCATCGGCAAGGCCGGCCGCCATATCTCCAGGGATGCCGCCTTTGAACATGTCGCCGGATACACCTGTTTTAACGACGGCTCGATCCGCGACTTCCAGCGTCATACGACCCAGTTCTGGGGCGGCAAGAACTTCTGGCGTTCCGGTTCGATGGGGCCCTGCCTCACCACTGCCGGCGAACTGGGGGATCCGGCAAAGCCGCGGATGGTGACCCGCCTGAATGGCGAGGTCATGCAAGACACGTCGGTTGGTGACCTGGCGTTCCAGATCCCTGACCTGATTTCCTACCTCTCGGCCATCATCGATCTCGTCCCTGGCGACATCATCGCCACCGGAACGCCCAGCGGGGTCGGAAACTTCCGCGATCCGAAGGTTTTCATGCAGCCCGGCGATCTGATCGAAGTCGAAATCGATGGGATCGGAACTCTGTCGAACACCATCGTGGACGAGAGCTAAGCCAACAAAATACAGGAGCAGGCCCATGATTGAGGTACGGACCGGCGTCGCCGTCATCGGCGGCGGCCCAGTCGGGCTGAGCGCAGCAAACCTGCTGGGGCATCTCGGGATCTCGTGCGCACTCTATGAAAAGAATGCCACGACATCGTTTCATCCCCGCGGACATGTTGTAAACACGCGGACAATGGAAATCCTCCGGATGCTCGGCGTGGCCGATGCGGTCGATGCGGTTTCCCTTCCGCTCGAGCGGCACGCAGGCATCGCTTTCGTCACAAGCCTGACTGGTGACGAGATCGGTGTCATCGAGACCCGAAGCAACCCGGAATGGGCAAGGATCGAGCGCTCTCAAAGCCCGGTCTTCAAGCGCTCCTGCCCACAGGACCGGCTGGAGCCGGTGCTGCGCGAGCATGCGGAAACCTGTGACGGCGTCAGTGTCAGCTTCGGGCACACGGTCACCGCTGTTCACCAGGACGGCACCGGAGTGACCCTGGACTGGACAGACAGTTCCGGCAGGACCGGCCGCACCCGTGCACAATATCTGATTGCCGCCGACGGACCGCGCAGCAGCACGCGGGATGCGGTTGGGATCGAAATGGAGGGAAGGTCGATCGGGCAGCAGATCGGCATCTATTTCCATGCCGATCTCTGGGCGCTGGTCGAAGACCGGCCCTATCTGCTGTGGTGGATCTACAATGCCCGCACGTCCGGGGTTCTCATCTCACTCGATGGCCGCAGCCGCTGGACCTATAATTTCGGCTACAGGGAAGATGAATCCCGTGATGACTTCACGGCCGAACGCTGCCTGAAGATACTTCGGGCGGTCATCGGAGATGAAGACATCCCGATCGAGATTCAGAACATCATGCCGTGGCGCATGCAGTCGCGCATCGCGGATCGGTTTTCTCAGGGGCGCGTCTTCATCGCAGGCGATGCGGCACATCCGCTTCCGCCGACCGGAGGGCAGGGCTTCAACACCGGTGTGGCCGATGTGCACAATCTGATCTGGAAGCTGGGCCTTGTGCTGAAAAAGACGGCGCCCGAAGCTCTCCTGGACAGTTACAACATTGAGCGGCGGCCCGTGGCGAAGTTCAATGTCGAGCAGAGCGCCCGCAATGCCCTGGCCATGGTTGAGCGCGGGCTCTCCGGCATTCTGGCCAACGACAGCCTGCTGCTGGCGAACCTGGAAGGACCGGAGGGGGCCGAAAACCGCGGCAAGCTGGCTGAAGGGATCCCGGAGCAACGCGCGCATTTCGACTATCCGGGCCAGACCTTCGGGTTTCACTACGAGTCCTCCTTGATCACCCCTGATGGCACGCCTGTGCCCGCGTTCTCGGTCACGGCCTATGAACCGTCGGCACGGCCGGGACATCGTGCGCCGCATATGGAGATCGAAGGGCAAGTAGGCCGGTCGCTGATCGACCTCTTCGATTATCGGGGCTTCACGCTGCTCACCGGTCCGGGTGGCAATGCCTGGACGGCAGCCGGCCTGTTGGCGGCGCAGGACCTGGACCTCCCCATCTCCTGCTACGCGATCGGCACAGATGTGGCCGTGAACGCAGACGAATGGTGCAGGCTTTATGGCGTCTCCAAAGACGGCGCCGTCCTTGTCAGGCCTGACGGCCACGTGGCCTGGAGATCGGCCGGCGCCGGAACGCCGGATGAGCTTCGCGCGGCAGCAGCCTGCGCGATCGGACGGTCCGCAGCGGAAAAGCCTGCGGAAAAGGGTCAGTTGGAAGGTGCCGGCTGAGATGACGATACCTGAAACCCAGACAGCTGTTGTCATCACCGCCGCCGGTGGTCCCGATGTTCTCGTGCCGGAGCGCGTCCCGGTCGGAATGCCCGGACCGGGACAGGTTCTGATCCGTGTCACGGCGGCCGGGATAAACCGTCACGATGTGCATCAGCGGGCAGGCGGCCGGCATAGTGACGGTAATGCGGTGCCGGGACTTGAGGTCTGCGGCACGGTCGCCGCGCTCGGCAATGGCGTGGAAGGTCTCCCGGCAGGCGGCCGCGTCATGGCACTGGTCCAGGGCGGCGGCTATGGTCAATATGCGGTTGCCAGTTCCGCGCTGACGATGCCTGTACCGGATGAGTTCACGGACAGTGAGGCCGCCGGCATTCCAGAGGCCGTTTTCACGGCCTGGTGGAACTTTTTCCATCTGATGTCGCTCGGAAAGGACCAGTTCGGGCTGTTCCACGGCGGCACCAGCGGGGTTGGCCATATCGCGCTGCAGGCCATGTCGGCGCTGGGCTACAAGGTGCTTGCCACAGCTGGAAGTGACGGGAAAGTTGCTGCGACCAAGGCATTTGGCGCCTATGCCGCGTTTTCCTACCGGGATCCGGAATTGGCCGCCAAGGTAATGGATGCAACGGGCGGTGCCGGGATTTCCGCTCTGCTTGACGTGTCCGCCGGCGCACATCTGGAACAGGATCTCAAGATGATGGCCGATGACGGACAGATCGCACACCTGTCCGGTGGCGGCGGGGCGGCGCTCGCCATCCCTCTTCGCGATGTCATGACCAAACGGATCCGCATCACCGGGTCCTTGCTGCGCCCGTTGCCGCTCGACAGGAAAGTCCTTGTGGCGGAAAGCATTCGCAAAGAGGTCTGGCCCTTGCTTGGCCGCGAGGTGCGCCCGGTCATCGCTCAGGAGTTCGACTTCCGGGATGCTGCTGCGGCGCATCGCTTGATGGAGGCCAACAGTCATATCGGCAAGATCATGCTCAGGGTTACTCACGACTGAGAGATAAAGGGAGGCCAGTCATGAAGTTCTATTTTTCGCCCGGAGCCTGTTCGCTCGGTATCCACTTTCTGCTCGAGGAAATTGGTGCCGACTACGAGGGTATCCCGATCCACATCAAGAACGGCGACCAGCTCAAGGAGGACTATGTAAAGGTCAACCCGAAGTCAAAGGTCCCGGCCATCATCCGCGACGATGGCTCGCTTCTGACCGAGTTTGGCGTCATTGCCCACTGGTTGTCACATACCTGCGGCAAGGACAAACTCGCAGCCGGAACCTTCGAGGACGAGCTCCGGATCATGGAGACACTCGACTATCTGGTGGCGACGGTTCACATGCAGGGCTTTTCACGCTTGCTGCGCCCGCAAAAATTCTCACCAACTGAAGCGGATCTCGATTGGGTTCGTGAGAATGGCAAGGCGATTGTCGTGAAAGCATTCAAGCTATTGTCGGAGCAGCTGAAGGACCGCCCATTTATCATGGGTGAGCGGATGACCATCGCAGATGCCGCGATGTTCTACACATTGTTCTGGGGCGTTACGCGCCTGAACCTCGACTTGCCGGAGAACATTGTCGCGTATTTCAATCGTCTATCGATGCGTCCCGCGGCGAAAAGAGCGATGGAGCTGGAAGGCCTGCTCTGAGCGCTGAAAACACCGAACCAAGATGCTGCAGGCAGCCGAAAGCCCCGCAGCATCCCTTCCCGCTTTCAAGGCCCGCCCCTGTTCGCATATCGGACAGGTTGTCCAATGTGATTGCTCCTGACAAATTTGATAGCATACTGTCAAAATCAGAGAGGGCTACCGGGGCGTCAATTGCACGGCAACGTGCGGACCGAAGCCGCCGCTCAGCTGCGAGAGATCGTGCGTGCTCTCCCCACTCGTCGAAAAGCCAGCGGAGACATCTCATGCAGACCGTGACCGACCGCACGAATGATCTACAGACGCAACGGGACATGTTTCACCGGGAGCTTGATGCCATGAGCATCATTCCATTGTGGCTCAACCTCGAAACTGCAGCCCAGGCAGAACCCAATGTCGCCGCGGTTCCGCATATCTGGAGGTGGAGCGAGATCAAGCCGATGATGCTGATCAACCCAGGCTATGACCGGAAAAGTGCCCGCACCGTGGGGATGATTTTCGGCGGTATCCAGTTTCTGCTACCCGGCGAAATCGCTGACAGTCACCAGCATTCCCCCAATGCCCATCGATTTATCATAGAGGGTGAAGGGGCCTATACGGTCGTGGACGGAGAGCGGACGATCATGCGCAAGGGGGACTTCGTCACGACCCCTGCGTGGAAATGGCATGACCATGGCAACGAGTCCGGGCAGCCCATGGCTTGGCTGGACGGACTGGATTTGCCCTTCGTCAATCTGCTGGATGCCAACTTCTTCGAAGATTACGAAGACGGCAACAGGCAGACCCAACCGGTCTACCGCAAGAATGAAGACAGCCTCTACAGATGGGGGCGCGGAATGAAGCCCGCATGGGAGGCTCCGAAGGATCCGCGCCAGTCGCCGGTTCTGAACTACCGCTGGACGGACTGCCGCTCCAACCTCCATGCCCTGCGGGAGGAAGAAGGCAGCCCCTACGACGGCATCATCATGCAATATGTGAATCCGCATAACGGCGGACCAACGTTGCCGACGATCTCTGCCTATCTCCAGCTTCTGCGCAAAGGCGAGCACACCAGGTCCCACCGGCACACGGCCAGCACGATCTATCACGTGGCCGAAGGCGGAGGCGGTTCTCTCATCGGCGATCAGGTGTTCCACTGGCAGGAAGGCGATACCTTCGTGATCCCGTCATGGATGGAACACGAACACTGGAGCACCGAGGGGGAGGCCGTGCTGTTTTCCTACAGCGACCGCCCAATCCTGCAGGCCTTCGGGTTCTATCGTGAAACCCATGGCGAACGGCGGGGATGACGATGGCCGGACAGACAGAACGTACCGAAGAAACCACCGTCGTCATCCTCGGTGGGGGACCCGTTGGCCTTTTTCTCGCAAATGAACTGAGCTACCGCGGCATAGATTACATTCTGATCGAGCAGGGCGAGGGAAAGGTCTATTTTCCGGCGGGAGAAAACTTCTTCTCCCGGACCATGGAGCATATGCGCCGATGGGGCATCGCCAGCAGCTTCCGCAATGGCACGGGGTTCCCACCCGGCATGGCGCGGAACGTCGGCTTCTGCACCCGGATCGGCGGCAAGCCGCTGGCGTTCTTCCCCGGAACGTCAAATGCAGGGGCTCCGGCGGCCGATCCCTATTCGCCCGAAGGCGGGTTCTTCTACCCGAAAAAGGAGTTTGACCCGGCTCTGCGCCGCGCAGCCGAGGCCCGGGGCGGCGACCTGCGCTATCAGACGCGGCTCCTGTTCTTCAAGCCGGAGCGGGACGCCGGCCATGTCGATTGCACTGTCGAAGGGCCGGACAAAGAGACCTATGTCATTCGCGGCAAGTGGCTGGCGGCCTGCGATGGTGGCCGCAGCGGCGTGCGCAAGGCGCTCGGTATCCGCTTCGCCGGCACCTTCGGCGAAGGGTACAACTTCGCCACCTATTTCCGCTGTCATGGCCTGAGCGAGCGGCTGAATGCCATGTTCGGCAATCGCATGGCGCAGGTTCATACCCTCTCCGACGACCGGCGCGCCTATCTGACATCCGTGGACGGGGATGCCGAATGGCGTTTGTCGATCTATACGGAGGCGGCCGAAACGCTCGATCCCGCGGAGATCGTGCGCCCGGTCATCGGGCCGGAGCTCGACTTTGAAGTGATCCAGGCCCAGCCTTGGTCTGGCCATCGGGTGGTGGCCGAAAGATATCGGGACGGGCGGGTCTTTCTGTTGGGCGATGCGGCGCACTTGCGCTGGCCCAAGGGCGGCTTCGGGGCCAATACCGGTTTCGGCGATGCGGTGGATTTCGGCTGGAAGGTGGCTGCCGTCTCAGAGGGATGGGCGCCGGAGGCTCTTCTTGACACCTACGAGACCGAGCGGCGGCCGGTTGCCATCCGCAACACAAACGAAGCGGCGAACAACCGGGTTCTCGACCATATGATCCAGCCCAGCCCGCTTCTGGACGAAGAGAGCCCGGCCGGAGAGGTGGCGCGCAAGGCAATGCACGAAAAACTCTTCGCGCTGCGCCTGCGCGAATTCAACACGCCGGGGATCCAGCTGGGGCACCGTTACCGGAATTCTCCGGTCATCGTGCCGGATGGCAGTCTGGAAGGGCCGGACGACCACATGGTTTACATACCCACCACCTATCCCGGAGCGCGTGCACCGCATTTCGAATTCGGGGACGGAAGCTCCATTCTGGATCACTACGGCCAAGGCTATACGCTCGTCGTCACGGGGAATGTCTCCGGAGCCGACGATTTCGTCACGGCTGGAAAGGCGCTCGGAATTCCGGTGCGTGCCGTCCATTACACTGATGCGGCCCTGCGCAAGCTGTACGAATGCGCACTCGTTCTGGTTCGGCCGGATGGTCACGTTTGCTGGCGCGGTGACACGCCTCCCGAAAGCGCTGGGAGCGTATGGCTGGCCGTTTCAGGGCGCCTGCTTCAGCCTGACGCGTTTCATCAGACAGGCTGCGATGAGTTATCCTGACTGATCTGGCTGGACGCGTTCCGTTCCAGGATCCCCAGAAGCTTCAGAAACTCTTCGCGCTGGGCCGGTTCCAGCGGAGCGAGGATGATCTCGTTCACATCGGGAACACGCGGCTCGACCTTGGCCAGAAGATCGGATCCTTTCGCTGTTATCCGAAGCTGTTTGGTGCGCCTGTCGATGCTGCCTTCGGTTCGAAGAATAAGGCCCTTGTGCTCAAGCCGGCCGATGACATGGCCGATCGTCGTCCTGTCGAAGCGGATCGCCTCCGCCAGCCGCGTCGCATCTATGCCGGGCGTATCGCGGATATGAAGCAGAGCCGCAAACTGGACGGCGGTCAGATCCACGTCGGCATTGATCTGACCAAAAGCCGAGGTTGCAAGCTGATGCGTGCGCCGGAGAAGATAGCCAGGCTGGCCATATATTTCATTCGCCTTCAAGATCAGTGCCTTGCGTTTTGGAAACGATACCGCGCCGCAATAATGGCATTTGACAGCACGCTGCTCAATGCCCTGTTGCCGTGTGATCAAAGCTTCTGCCCGGACAGCGCCAAAAAAAACGGACGGCGATCAATGTCCGCCGCCCGATTGTCAGATGACCGTTCGCCGGCCGTTGCCTGGCTGACCGCCCCGGCGCCGGTTCCAGCTAGTGAGCCGCCTCTTGCACTGCCTTTGAAAAGGAGTCGTAGAGCTCCTGTCCGTTCGGCGTCTGTGCAATCCAGCTGTCGATGACGGATTGAAGCTTGCCGTTCCACTTCGCCTGATCCTCCTCGGACAGCGCCGTAAAGGTTCGCTTCTCGTCCTTCATCGCCGCAGACCGGAATTTCTCGATGGCCGCATCGAACTGCTCCCCCCAAAGACGGGCGAATGGCTCGCCGGAGTTCTTGTCGATCGCGTCCCGCGCCTCCTTGGGCAGGCTGTCGTATCTCTGCTTGTTGATGGCGACCATGATCGGGGACGTGCCCAGGTTGACGTCGAGATGGTAGTGGGCTGTCTCGGCGACGCCGAAGATCGTCAGGGCGACCCATTCGTTGACCGTGCCGTCCAGAAGTCCCCGCGACATGCTTTCAGCAATCTGTGGCGAGGTAATGCCGCCGACAGGTATCGCGCCGATTGCGGCAATTGAGGCCAGAAGGGTCGGTCCGGCGCCGCGCAGCTTCAATCCGGCAACGTCACTCAGGGTCTCGACCTTCTTGGTCGTGGTCAGCAAAGTCGGCGCTGTCGAGAACATTGCAAGGACCTTCACTCCCTCCATGCCCCGCCCCGGCCAAAGGCCAGTTTCGGCCATCTTGGTCGCAGCCACCGATCCCGCCGTTGCACTCGGTGTGGAGTTCGGCAGTTCGAGAATGGTGGCCTCGTTCATCGCGCCGGGCGTATAGCCGAGGACGACATATGCGATATCTGTGATCCCTTCGCGCACCATGTCGAGATGTGTCGCAGGATCCCGGCCGAGCGTTCCTGCCGGAAACATCTGAATGTCCAGTGTGCCTTGAGAATCTGCAACGACACGCTCAGCCCAGACGGACAGAATATCAGCGTAGATGAACGACTTCGCAGGAACACTCGTGGTGAAGCGCAGTGTTTCCTTGGCTAAGGTGCTCTGCCCTGACGTCAACGAAAACAACGCAACCGCGGCACATCCCAGCAGTCCATTTGTGAACGCACGCCGCCCGAACCTTGTACCCTTGTGCATAGTTTTCTCCCTCCCTCACATGCCCATGAAGTCTGGGCGTGCTTGGAAAAACTCACGCGCTGGCAGTTGCTGCTCGCCGCGCAATATTTCCAAGTCATCGAGCAAGGGTAGACGCTCCCGGCCTCCCTACAAGCACAAATGAAAGAGTGTTCGCTCCTCGGTCACATTCGGGTGTTGTTGTTTTTGCAGCATATTTCTCCAGCTGCAGGGGGGAGCTGAACAGCCCTCACCGACGCACACGACCCAATATTCAGGAGGCCGGATCACTCTGTCCGCTGTGCGGGCCTGAGGGCAGGGCTGTGCTGTCTCCTTCCCGTGCCATGTTTCACCCGCGCAGCTAACGCCTGCTTGAAGCCGTCAATCCAGATCCTTCAGAGCATCAAGCGGCCCGGTCAAAGCCGTTCGCGGCGGCACGAGCATCGGCTGAACGAGATGCGTCACCACCGGAGGGCGGGTGGTTTCGAGTATCCTGAACCCTTGGGCGATCATCGCTTCGCTGTCCTGACGGATCATGTAGACGGGGAAGGGCAGAAACGACCCGAAGGGGTCATAGTCATAGCAGCCGACAATGATGTCCGCGAAAGTCTCGTGGGGATGCTGCCCCAGGAAGCGCATGAGCCCCTCGAGATTGATGGAGGAGTTGACGAAGAAGCAGCGCGGCAGTTTTCCGTGGGCTTCATAGAAGGTCTCGAAGGCCCGTGCCGTCATGGCGGGTGAATAGCCGGTTGGATGAATGCAGGCTTTGGGATCGCCTCCCAGCATGGCCTGCTTCACGTCGCTGAAACCGCGGATACGCTCGCGGCTGGCATGGTCATCGCGGCCGCCGAAGAGATAGACCTCATGCGGCAGGACCGGGCCATCCTGCTGGGCATGTTCTATGATGGCGCGGGTCAGCATGCGCGCGCCTTCGAAATTGTCGGAAATCACCGACGGCGCAAGGGTTCCCGGCAGGTCGATGTTGACGTGCCGGAGACCCGCCTTGAGGCACACTTCGTGCACCCGGTCCGGATCGGTCGCGCCGGCGATGAACAGCTCGTCAATCGAATAGGAGATCAATGTCTCGACGATCTGGCGTTCCTCCTCAGGATCGCGGCAGGCGCTGACGACGATCGGGCATTGCCCGCGGCTTTTGGCCTCGGCCTCGAAGGTTTGCGCCATGGACGAGAAATACCGGTTGTCATGGATCGGAAGAAGCAGCCCCACCAGGCCCGAGCGGGAGGAGCGCAGACCCCGCGCCTGCATGTTGGCGGTGTACTGATGTTCCTCTGCAAGCCTTTGTATCAACAGCGCGGTCGCTTCCTTGATGCGCCGCTTGCGCCAGCTGCCGTTCAGAACCGCACTCACCGTCGATGCCGAACATCCCGACAGCACGGAAAGATCGTAGATGGTCGCCTTCTTTTTTCCGAACTCGGTCATGTAGGTCTCCTTGACCTGTCTCCATAAGGAAATTGTCCTCTTGACGAAAGTGTATCTCTGACGGATATTGTTTGCACCATCGATTGTGCAAAAACGAAAGATCGATTGTGCAGGATGGTTCGCCGGAGGAGGCGATGGGAGGCAGGGATTTCCCTGACCATGAGGAAACCATGGGTGGCCTGAAGCGGGAGCGCGGGCCGGGGCCGTTCACAGCAACGGTCTGTGAGGAGGATTAAACATGAAAGGCCTTATCGTGGCGGCTCTTGCCGCATCGCTTTCGCTTGCGGGCGCCGTTGCTGCTTATGCGGCTGATGCGCCAAAAGTCGGTGTCGTCGTCAAGATCGGCGGCATCCCGTGGTTCAATGCCATGGATGCCGGCATCAAGGAGCAGGGGCAGAAGCTCGGTCTGGATGCTTTCATGGTTGGTCCGACCAGTGCCGATCCCGCGCTGCAGGTGCGCGCGATCGAGGATCTCATTGCCCAGGGCGTGAAAGTCATTGGCGTCGTTCCGAACGATGCGACGGTTCTCGAGCCGGTTCTGATGAAGGCTCAGGCTGCGGGTATCAAGGTCATCACGCATGAATCGCCCTCGCAGAAGGGCGCGGACTGGAATTTCGAGCTGGCTTCGTCCACCGGCTTCGGCGAGGCGCATGCCAAGCTTCTGGCCGAAAAGATGGGCGGTGAGGGCGAATATGCCGTCTATGTCGGCTCGCTCACCGTGCCGCTTCACAATGCCTGGGCCGATGCGGCAATCGAGTATCTGAAGACGAACCATCCCGGCATGAAGCTCGTCGGCGAGCGTTATGGCGTTGCTGAGGATGTCGACAGGAGCCGCTCGACCGCACTCGACCTGATTGCCGCCAATCCTGGCCTGAAGGGCTTCCTCGCCTTTGGCAGCCAGGGGCCGATCGGTGCTGGCCGTGCCGTCGAGGAGCGCCGCAAGACTGGCCAGATCTTTGTGGTTGGCCCCTTCTCGCCCGGCCAGGGACAGAAGCTGATCACGTCAGGCGCCATCACGGGCGGTTTCATGTGGAATCCGAAGCAGGCCGGCGAGGTGTTCGTCACCATGGCCGACCGGCTGATCAAGGGCGAAAGCATCAAGGAAGGTGACGATATTCCGGGGCTGGGTGTGATCACGCCAACCGGCAATGACATCATCGTCGATCAGCTGCTTGCGATCAACAAGGATACGGTCGCCGAACTCGCGGCCATGGGGCTCTGAAACCAGCGCAAACCTTCAAGGTTTCCGGGCGCGCAGTCCCTGCAGTTCCGGATCGCTGCTGACAAACCGGTGTCCGGCCACCTCAAAGCTGGACACCGGACCCGACCCGACTTGCAAGCAGGCAGGCTTTGTAATGAACACCGCAACGGATCAGGGCGCGGGGGCCCGGCCGCTCCTTTCGCTGCGCGGCATCAACATGACATTTGGCGGCGTGCAAGCGCTCAAGGATGCCGCCTTCGAGGTGATGCCCGGTGAAGTCCACTGTCTTGCCGGAGAGAACGGGTCCGGCAAGAGCACGCTCATCAAGGTGATTACCGGCGTCTACCGCCCGGCGCCGGGAGCCGAGATCATCTTCGACGGTGAAGCTGTTCCGCAGATGAGCCCCGGCAAGGCGCAGGCGCTCGGCATTCAGGTGATCTGGCAGGATCTGGCCCTGTTTCCGGAGATGACGGTGGCCGAGAACATTGCCTTTCAAACGCTGGCGGGTGCCCGGCCGCGACTGGTCAATTATGCGCGGATCCGCCGGACCGCCGAACAGGCGCTGGCCAGGCTCGGTGTCACTCTGGATGTTGACCGGCCGCTCAAGGACTTTGCCATCGCCCAGCGTCAGATCGTTGCCTTCGCCCGGGCGTTGGTCGGCGAGGCTCGCATCGTCTTCATGGATGAGCCGACGGCATCACTTACCCAGTCTGAAACCGACCATCTGATCGGGATTGTGCGCCATCTCTCCTCATGCGGCGTGGCTGTGGTCTTTGTCAGTCACCGGCTCGCCGAGGTGCTGGAAATCTCGTCGCGCATAACCGTGCTGCGCGATGGACGGCTTGTGGGTGTCTATCCGGTGGAGGGAATGACCCAGTCGAAGGTGACGGAATTGATGACCGGCCGCACCTTCGATCAGACCGTGCGGGCCCGGGACAAGAGCGCGGAGCCTGTCGTGCTGTCCGTCGAAGGACTTGCCCGCTCCGGCGAATTCTCCGGCGTCAGTTTCGAGCTGCACCGCGGCGAGACGCTCGGGATTACCGGCCTTCTCGGTTCGGGCCGGACGGAACTGGCCCTCACTCTTTTCGGCATGCGCCGCCCCAGCGCCGGGCAGATCCGGCTGGATGGCCAGCCTTGCGCCTTTGCTTCCAACCGGGAGGCGATCGCAGCCGGTATTGCCTATCTGTCCGAGGACCGCCTGTCGCTCGGCCTCAATCAGCCGCAATCCATCGCCGACAATCTGGTCATGGCCTCGCTGGACCGCATCATGCGGGGCGGTCTGATCTCACCTGGCCGTAAAAGAGCGCTGGTCACCCGGTGGATTGCCGATCTTGGCGTGAAGATCGGCCTGCCGGAAGACGCCATCTCGACCCTTTCGGGCGGTAATCAGCAGCGTGTGGCGATCGCCAAGTGGCTGGCAACCGATCCGCGCGTCCTGATCCTTGATGCGCCCACTGTCGGTGTGGATGTCGGCGCGCGTGCCGGCATCTTCGAGATTGTGGCACGCCTGGCTGAAACAGGCCTCGCGATCATCCTGATCTCGGATGAGGTTCCGGAGGTCTATTTCAATGCAGACCGCGTCCTGCACATGGAAAAGGGACGGATCCGTGCCTGTTACGATCCGCGCTCAATGACCCTCACCGGCATGGAGGCGGCCGTCTATGCGTAAGCTGATGACTTCTCATCCAACCGAGTTTGTCCTGCTTCTGGTGATCGCGGTGATGAGCCTGGCTCTGTCGCTGCTCACGGACCGCTTCTTCACGCTCGGCAATGCCTTCGACCTTCTCAACATCAGTGCGGTCAACATCATCTTTGCGGTGGGG
This sequence comes from Pannonibacter sp. I15F10I1, assembly GCF_900185665.1. Classification (NCBI taxonomy): domain Bacteria; kingdom Pseudomonadati; phylum Pseudomonadota; class Alphaproteobacteria; order Hyphomicrobiales; family Stappiaceae; genus Pannonibacter; species Pannonibacter sp. I15F10I1. Next base: position 178,352 of record NZ_FYAN01000014.1, on the reverse strand, counting down.
CTGCTCGTGGTGCTGATCGCGGGCGGGATTGACATCTCCTTCGCCGTGGCGGCCTCGGTCGTGCAATATGCTACGGCACTTACCCTGGCCCAGGCCGGTGGCGGCGGCTGGGTGCCGGGACTGCTGATCGCCGCAGTGTTTGGCATCGGCCTCGGCTTGATCAACGCCTTCCTGATCTACCGGTTCAACATCATCTCCATCGTTGCGACGATCTCGACATTCAATGTCTATTTCGGTCTGCTGATGTTCTTTACCAAAGGCGTGTCGATCTACAATCTGCCGGATTGGCTGACAACGCGTGTCATCTTGTATGAGCGCGAGATGGCAGATGGCAGCTGGGCCGAGATCACGCTGCCGGTTGCTGTCATGCTGGTCTGTGTGCTGGTCACCTGGCTGTTGATCACGCGCACCACCATCGGGCGTCAGCTTTATGCCTTCGGCGACAATCCTGAAGGCGCGCGCCGTTTCGGGATCAATATTGGCGCCATGCAATATATCGCCTTTGGCTGGCTCGGGCTCATGGCCGGGATCGCCGGGCTGATGCAGGCCCACTATGCCCAGGAAGTGGTGCCCAATGCACTCTATGGCCGGGAACTGGACGTTCTCGCCGCCGTGGTTCTGGGCGGGGCGCGTCTCGGCGGAGGCAAGGGAACGGTCCTTGGCTGCGTGCTTGGTGTGCTCCTGGTGTCCATCACGCAGAACGGCCTCAACCTGATGGGGGTCTCCCCCTTCGCCTTCAAGATGATTGTCGGAGCGATCATCCTCGTTGCCATCACGCTGTCGAGCAGCCGCATCGAGGCCCTTTTCGGCTCTGCCGCGCCGCGCCAAAGAAGCCTGTCCGGCCAGGATGCAAGGGAGGGGCGGCATGACTAAGCTCGCCGCACGTTTCAACTCTGTTTTCGGCGCGGACATGGCCGGCCCCCTCTCGGCACTGATCATGGTGCTGGTGATCTTCGGGCTTGCCACGCCGCAGTTCTTCACCGCGGCAACCTTCGGGTCTGTCGCCTTTCAGCTGCCTGAACTCGGCATTCTGACGCTTGCCATGCTGCTGCCGATCCTCACCGGCGGGCTCAATCTGGCTATCACTTTCACGGCCAATATTGCCGGGCTCACACTGGCCTGGGTGCTGCAGGCGCATGGTGGTGCCGATGCCGGACCCATGGCCTTTCTGCTGGGCTCCGCGCTTGCTGTGGGTGCGGGGGCGGCGAGCGGGCTGGTGATGGGGCTCGTCATCGCCTTCACGCGGGCGCATCCCATCCTGGTCTCGCTGTCGATGATGATCTTCCTGCGTGGCCTTGGCGAATTCCTGACGCGCGGCGGAGATATTTCGGGCTTTCCCGCCTTCGTCGCTCCGATCGGCCACGGCAGCATTCTTGGCGTCCCGGTCCCGCTGCTGATCCTGGTTGCCTGCGTCGCCGTCATGCATGTCTTCCTGTCACGGATGCGGCTCGGCTTTGCGGCCTACATGATCGGCTCGAACATCGAATCCGCCCGCTATTCCGGCATCAACACGCGCAAGGTGCTGGTGATGGTCTACGTCCTCTCCGGAGTGATTGCCGCGATTGCCGGCATCATCATGCTGGCGCGCTTCAACTCGGTGCGTGTGGGGCACGGTGAATCCTACCTGCTCATCACCGTGCTGGCGTGTTTCCTTGGCGGCATCAATCCGTTTGGCGGCTTTGGGCGGGTGGTTCCGGTCTTCGTCGCCCTGATCGTCCTGCAATTGCTGTCATCGGGGCTGAATCTTCTGGGTGCCAACCAGCACCTGGCAACCGCCTTCTGGGGCCTGCTGCTCATCGCCGTGATGATACTGCGCTGGGTGTCGGTCAAGTTCATCAAGACAAGCAGATAGGGAGTACGATTATGGAAGGCTTCGGCGTTCACACAAGCATGTGGACCATGAACTGGGATCGTGCAGGCGCGGAGAAGGCGATTGCGGGCGCTGTCCGCTACAAGATGGACTTCATCGAGATCGCACTCCTCAATGCCCCTGCGGTTGATGCCAGGCATACCCGTGACCTGCTGGAAAAGAACAAGCTAAGGGCGGTCTGCTCCCTTGGGTTGCCGGAAGCTGCCTGGGCCTCGGTGCGCCCTGATGCGGCAATCGAGCATCTCAAGGCCGCGATCGAGAAGACAGCAGAGATGAGCGGGGAGGCGCTTTCCGGTGTCATCTACGGCGGGATTGGCGAGCGCACCGGCGTGCCGCCGACGCAGGCAGAGTATGACAACATCACCCGGGTTCTCGACACCGCTGCCAAACACGCCAAACGCTTCGGCATCCAGCTCGGCGTCGAAGCCGTCAACCGTTACGAAAACCATCTGGTGAACTCGGCGCAGCAGGCGGTGGATGTGGTCGAGCGGGTCGGGGCGGACAATGTTTTCGTCCATCTCGATACCTATCACATGAACATTGAGGAAAAGGGTGCCGCGAACGGCATTCTCATTGCCCGCAACCATTTGAAATACATTCATCTTTCGGAGAGCGACCGCGGAACCCCCGGCTATGGCAACGTGCCGTGGGACGAGATCTATGCGACCCTTGCCGCGATCGGCTTCAAGGGCGGGCTCGCGATGGAAAGCTTCATCAACATGCCGCCTGAGGTGGCCTATGGACTTGCCGTCTGGCGTCCGGTGGCGCGGGACATGGAGGAAGTGATGGGCAATGGCCTTCCCTTCCTGCGCAACAAGGCCGAGCAATACGGTCTGATCTGACCGGCTTCCGGTGCCCGGCCCTTGGCCGGGCCCATGCGCGCCGGGGAGCGTGGCTGATGACAACGCTGGATGAAAATGCAGAGAGGCTGGGCCGGGAGGCTCTGGCGCGCCGTGAAGCCAAGGGCGGAGCCCGCGTGCTGCTGGCCATTGCCGGTGCACCGGGAGCGGGCAAGTCCACCGCCGCTGAGGCGGTTGCGGCCTGGATCAACCGGAGACAGCCGGGTCTTGCTGCGGTGCTGCCGATGGATGGTTATCACTATGATGATCATGTGCTGGAGGCCATGGGCCGCCGCGCGCACAAGGGGGCGCCTGATACGTTCGATGTTCACGGGCTCCGGCACATGCTGCTGCGGCTCAAGGAGAATGCCGAAGACACGATTGCGGTGCCGGTATTCGATCGCGGGATCGAGATCGCGCGGGCCGGGGCGCGGCTGATACCACGTCAGACCGACATCATCATCTGCGAGGGCAACTATCTGCTGCTGCGCCAGCCGCCCTGGAACGGACTGAAGCCGCTCTTCGACTTTTCCGTCTTTGCCGATGTGCCGCCAGAGGAGCTGAAGCGCCGGCTGACGGAACGGTGGCGGAGCTACGGCCTGCCGGAGGATCAGATCCGGCTCAAGGTTGAGCAGAACGACGTGCCGAATGGAATTGCGGTCATTGAGGGCAGTGCCGAGCCGGATATCCGCCTCATGAACTGATGCAGGAGACTGGCCGCGGTGCCGTCCAGGAGGAATGTCAATGGCTGAACCGGAGCCCCTTGCCAGCATCTGCGTCCTCGATATTGGCAAGACCAACGTGAAGCTGAATGCCATGACTGCCGCGGGCGGTGTGGTGGAGACCGTGGCCATTGCAAATCCGGTTCGTCCGGGCCCGCCATGGCAGCATCATGACCTGGCCGGGCTCGGCGGCTGGATCTTTGAAGAACTGGCGGCGCTCACCCGGCGTCATCCGCTCCAGACATTCGTTTGCACCGCGCATGGTTCCGGCGGAGTTCTGACCGGTCCGGATCCTGATGCAGGAGATGGCGCTGCCCTGCCGATGATCGACTACGAGCAGCCCCTGCCGTCCGCGGTCCGCGAGGCCTATGTGCCTTTGGCCGGCTCCTTTCGTGATCGCGGCAGCGCCATCATGCACGGTGCCACACACCAGGCCCGGCAGCTTCTGTGGATGGAAACCGCCGAGCCGGAGCGGTTTGCCGCAGGCCGCTGGTTTCTGTCCCTGCCGCAATATTGGGCGTGGCGGATGACCGGGGTTGCGGTTTCGGAGAAGACCTGTCTCGGCGCGCAGTCCCATCTCTGGAACACGCCGGACAATTGCCACACACCGATTGTCGCCATGCGCGGCTGGGAGCGGCTGCTGCCGCCCTTTGCTCCGGCCTGGGCCAGTCTTGGGACGGTACGCCCCGGCCTTGCACGCCGTTTCGGTTTGCCGGAGGGACTGGACGTGCTGGCCGGCATTCATGACAGCAGCGCCAATTTCTACCGCTATCAGGCCGCCGGGCTTTCCGGGGCTGCCATTCTCTCGACCGGCACCTGGATCGCAGGCATGAGCCGCATGACGCCGCTTGACGGGCTCGATGAGATGGCCGGCATGACGATCAACAGCGACGTCTACGGCCGCCCTGTCGCAGGCGCCCTTGCCATGGGTGGCCGTGAGTTTGCGCTTCTTGCGGGCGAGGGTGGGGGAACCGCCGTTGATCCGGATGTGGCGATGGCGCTGATTGCACGCGGCACCATGGCACTGCCGAGTTTCGGCGACGGTGACGGGTTCTTCCCCGGCAGTGCGGGGCGAGGACATATTGCCGGTCCTCCCCCGCAGAATGCGGCCGAGCGGCGCGCCCTTGCCCTGATCTTCGTTGCGCAGCTGTCAGCCGAATGCCTCGATGCGTTGAAGGCCCAGGGGACGGCGGTGCTCGACGGAAGCTACCTCGGGGATCCGCTGTTTGCCGGACTGGTTGCCGCATTCCGGGGCTGCGGCGAAACCCTCTTCAACCTCGATGCCTATGGCGTGGCAACAGGTGCGGCGCTGCTGGCGTCTCACGGCACGGCGCGGGCTCTGGACAGTCTGCATTTGCGGACCGCTGCTGCCGTCGCAGCGCCAGCTGGCCTCATGAGGTCTTACCATCAGCGCTGGCGCGAACAGGCCCGCCAGGCCGGCAACTCTTCCAGAAAGGACATGTCATGAGCGAAACTGATATCCACGATCTGCGCCGCAATATGGTCGGCATCTGCCGCAGGATGAATTCCAGCGGCATGAACCAGGGCACGGCAGGCAACCTATCGGTCCGGACCGGCGGCGGCTTCCTGATCACGCCATCGTCCCTGCCATATGATCTGATGACACCGGACGATCTGGTGGAGATGGACTTTGACGGCACTTATGCTGGCCGGAGGCCGTCCTCCGAATGGCGCTTCCACCGGGATATCCTGAAGAACCGGCCTGACATCAATGTCGTGCTGCATTGCCATTCGATGTATGCCACGACGCTTGCCTGCCACCACAAGACCATTCCGGCCTTTCACTACATGGTTGGTGTTGCCGGGGGCACGACGATCCGCTGTGCGGAATATGCAACTTTCGGCACACAGGAGCTTTCCGATCACGCCCTGAAAGCACTTGATGGCCGGCTTGCCTGCTTGCTCGGCCAGCATGGCCAGATCTCGCTGGGTCAGGATCTGGAGCAGGCGTTGTGGCTCGCGATCGAGGTGGAAACCTTGTCGCGCATGTATGTGCAGGTGCTGACGCTCGGGACGCCGCCGGTTCTGTCCGACGATGAAATGGAGCGCGTGATCGGCCAGATGAAGCGGATGAGCTATGGTCTTGGCCCTGAGGCGGAGGGCTCGAATGATGTTGCGCGGCCCCGTACCCAGAGCTGAACACCCGCCGCGGAGAAGAGAACCATGACATCAGCACATACCCCGTCCGAGGGGCGCCCGCGTTACGTCATCGGTATTGATGTGGGGACGGCAAGCGCCCGTGCAGGTGTTTTTGACCTGAGTGGTCATATGGTGTCGGCCGCCAAACGCGACATTTCGCTGTTCCGGGAAGCCGGCTCGATCGCCGAACAGTCGAGCACGGAGATCTGGGATGCGGTTTGCGCCGTCATCCGTGAAGCCGTTTCCACGGCTCGCATAGATCCGGCGCATGTCGCCGGGCTCGGGTTTGATGCCACTTGCTCGCTGGTTGTTCTGGGTGAGGGCGGCAGGCCGCTTGCCGCCGGTCCTTCCGGAGATGGGGAACGGGACATCATTGTCTGGATGGACCACCGCGCCATAGCCCAGGCCGAGCGCATCAACGCAACCGGACATGACGTTCTTCGCTACACCGGCGGCCGCATTTCACCGGAAATGCAAACGCCGAAGATCCTGTGGCTGAAGGAAAACCGCCCTGAGACCTTCGCAGCCGCCTGGCAGTTCTTCGACCTTGCGGACTTTCTGACGTGGAAGGCGGCGGGCAGCCTGGCCCGTTCGACCTGCACGGTCACCTGCAAGTGGACCTATCTTGCCCATGAACGCCGCTGGGATGGTGATTACTTCCGGAAGATCGGGCTGGGTGAACTGGCCGACGAGGGCTTTGCCCGCATCGGTACGGATATCGTGGACCCGGGCAGCAGGCTGGGCGCCGGTCTGACCGTGGACGCTGCTGCCGCAATGGGGCTGAGGCCTGGCACCGCGGTTGCCGCGGGAATGATCGACGCCCATGCGGGCGGGATTGGCACGGTCGGGGCCGGCGGCAACCCGGCTGACACTCTGGCCTATGTCTTCGGAACGTCCTCTTGCACCATGACGTCGACTGCCGGGCCGGTCTTCGTGCCCGGTATATGGGGGCCGTATTACTCCGCCATGGTGCCCGGCATGTGGCTGAACGAGGGCGGGCAGAGTGCCGCGGGAGCCGCGATCGACCAGTTGCTCTCCTTCCACCCGGCTGCCGGTGAGGCGGCGATGAAGGCGCGCGAACTGGGTAAACCCCTCCCGGCCTTCATGGCTGCTGCGGCTGCTGAGAGGGTATCCGATGCATCCGCAGCCGTGACCCTTGCCACCGGTCTGCATGTCGTTCCGGAGTTCCTGGGAAACCGCGCGCCCTTCGCCGATCCGCATGCCCGCGCCATCATTGCCGGGCTGGGCATGGAACGGGACTTCGAAAGCCTGATTGCGCTCTATATCGCCGGTCTCTGCGGGATCGGCTATGGGCTGCGCCAGATCATCGAAACGCAGGCGAGGGCAGGCGCGCCGGTGCAGCGTGCCGTCATCAGCGGCGGGGCGGGTGCAAGTCCGCTGGTCCGGCAGATCCTGGCCGATACGTGCCGCAAGCCGGTTCTGAGCCCTGCCGCTGCCGAGCCGGTCCTCCTCGGCGCCGCCATGCTGGGGAGCGTTGCTTCCGGGGCATTTCCCGACATTCGCCATGCGATGGGGGCAATGTCAGCCATTGATGCCGTCTACGAGCCGGTTACCTGCGATTGGGCCGAGATCCACGAACACCGCTATCAAGCTTTCCTCAGTCTGCAGGCGGCCACGCGAACCATAAGGCACTTCTGAATGGTTCAGTGCTCTTCGGCCCGGGCCTGATGGTTCCCCATGTTTCAGGGCGCAACTGTTTGAAGCTCTGCGTCTCGGCCGAGGTTTGGATCCTTTGCGTCGGCAAGGATTTGCATGGCGGGGCGATGAACAGATTTTCACTGGACCGATAGGCACAGGTCCAGTCCCGAATGCTGGGTGCAGGCGCTGTACTGGGCCCTGCGGGGAAATGCAGGCGGTGAAATGCCGATGGGAAAATGCCGGCCTGGCGTGATCCTTCAAGACAAATCTGCCGCTCATGTTCAGATGTCCCTCTGGCACCACATGCCTTGGAGGAACTGGATGATCCTGAGATATACGATCCTTTATGTCGAAGATGTCGCGGCAACGCTTGATTTCTACGAGCGCGCGTTCGGTCTGAAGCGGAGCTTCCTGCACGCATCGGGGGATTATGGGGAACTGGCGACAGGGGACACGAAACTCGCGTTTTCGTCGGTTGAACTGATGAAACAGCTCGGCAAGAAGCCTGGAAAGCCAGTGCTGCAAGCGCCGGTGTTCGAAATCGCCTTTGAGACAGATGATGTCCAGGCTGCATTCGACCGTGCGGTTGCAGCAGGGGCAAAGCCGGTGCAGCAGGTTCGCGACGAGCCGTGGGGGCAGACTACCGCCTATGCCGGCGACCTGAACGGTTATCTTGTCGAGATCTGTTCGCCGGTCCAGTTGCCGAGCGCGGGCTGAGACAGCAGACCGATGACCGCCGTGTTGCGGCGCAGATGACCCGGGCTCAGCCCGAACCACCTGACGAGCTCCCGGGTCATGTGGGCCTGATCGCTGAAGCCGCATCTATCAGCGATGTCCGCAAGCGGCGCAGTGGTGGCGAGCAGGGTGGCCGCATGACGCGCCCGGGCGAGCAGACGCCAGAAGTCCGGCGGCGGCAAGTGCCTGTTCAGAAAGAGCCTCTGCATGGTCCGGAGGGAAACGCCCAGGTCCCGCGCGGCGGACCCGACGGTGGCGCAAGGGGCGGCGAGTGCCGCAATGGCGTCATCCAGACCGGTGTGCCCGCCGCATTCCTCTTCCACGATGGCTTGTGCGCGGCTGGTATCTGCGGCAACCGCCTCAAGGGCCTTGGGCGACAGGGCAGCACCCGGGCGCAGGCGGTAGCCCGTGATCCGGACGCCGGGACGCAGAGCGGCAATGCGGGGCCGGAAATCCAGTCCGGTCAAGACGATGTCTGCAGGCCCGTCCGTATTCCGGATGATCAGCAGGTCGCGGCATCCATCCGGAAATATGGGCGCTTTCTCCGGCGCTTCCGCATGATGCTGCCATTCGATGAACCGGGTTTCATTCTGCATCCCCAACCAATAGCAACTGTCTGCCTGGCCTGTCAGCAGGGAATGCTGCAAAGGGCTGATCCCTTCAGGCGGGATCAGCCCCGTTCCCGGCGGCTACCTTCAGCTTGTGGCCGACCGCGACGATGGCATCCAGCGCCGGAACCAGTTCCTCGCCAAGGGGCGTCAGCGCATATTCGACGGAAGGCGGCGAGGTGGGCTGGATGGTGCGGGTGAGCACGCCCTTGCTCTCCAGCTCACGCAGGCGCTGCGACAGAACCTTGGCGGAAACCGGCGGGATATCCAGCCGCAATTCGCTGAACCGCCGCGGCCCGGCACGCAGATGCCATATCACATTCGGCGCCCATGCCCCGGCGATGATGGCCATGCACTCGGTCAGGGCGCAGGGTGTGGGCGGCCGTGCGCTGTGGTTCTTGCGGCGTTTCAGGCTCATGTCTGGAACCGGCTCCTGCCATGACTGTTCATGGGGTTACTGCGGAGAAACCTGATAATCAGGTAACTGATGGAAACCAGGTTGGCAAGGGAAACCAGAATGCCTACCCTCCAGCCATCAACAGCAAGGACCCTTCTCATGAAGCTCTATTACAAGCCCGGCGCCTGTTCCATGTCATCACGGATCGTGCTGCATGAACTCGGACTGCCCTTCACGGCCGAAAAGGTCGATACCGAAGCCGGCCTGACCGGCTCTGGAGCTGACTACCGCCAGATCAATCCGAAGGGCTATGTGCCCGCGCTGGAGATCGAGGGCGGTGTGGTGCTGACGGAAAACCCTGCGATCCTGCAGTTTCTGGCCGACAGCCATCCTGAGGCCGGCCTTGCGCCTGCGCCGGGCACCGTGGAGCGCGCGCGCCTGCAGGAATGGCTGAATTTCACCGCCTCGGAACTGCACAAGGCATTCAGTCCCTATTTCCGTGGCAAGCCGCTCACGGATGGGGAGAAGGCGACGGCCTCAGCCCAGCTGGAGCGGCGCATCGGCGATGTCGAGCACGGGCTGGCCGATGGCCGCAGCTTCATTCTGGGCAGCCGTTTCAGCGTCGCAGATGCCTATCTGGCCGTGGTGCTGAACTGGACCCGTTTCATCGGGGTGGATCTGGCCCGATGGCCGCATGCGGCCGCCTATCTCGCCCGGATTACGGAGCGCGCATCGGTGCGGCAGGCGATGCAGGAAGAAGGCCTTCTGGACGGAGAAGCCGCATGACACAGGCTTTTCACGAAGTCTCCGCTGTTCTGCAGGACTATTTCGACGCCCTGTATTTCTGCGACACAGGCATCCTGCAGCGCGTCTTTCATCCCAGGGCAATCTATGCCACCGCCGATGAGACGCCGCTGCTTTACCGCACCATGGAAGAGTATGTCCCGGTTGTCGCGGCCCGGCAGTCTCCGGCGTCACGGGGCGAGCCGCGCCGCGATCACATCGATGCCATCGATCTGGCCGGGGACAACACGGCCTTTGCCCGGGTGCGCTGCTCGATCGGGCCGCGGGACTTCGTGGATTTTCTCACCCTTGTGCGCAGCGACGGGCAGTGGCGGATCATCGCCAAGGTCTTTCAGATCATCGAACGCCAGCCTTGATCCCTGATTTCGTTTTCTTTCCGGGCAAACTCAAAGGAGCAGCCATGCCTTATGTGAACATCAAGATCACCCGCGAAGGGGCAACGGCCGGCCAGAAGGCCCGCCTTATCGAAGGGGTGACCCGTCTTCTTGCTGATGTGCTGGACAAGAACCCGGCAACCACCTTTGTCGTCATCGACGAGGTGGCAATGGAAGACTGGGGCATCGGCGGCCTTCCGGTGGCCGAGTACCGCAAGACCCTCGCCAGCGGGCCAGCCTGAGCGTTCCCCTCCGGGCCGTAGGCCTTGCGGCAGGTCCGGTGATAGGCCCGGTGATAGGCAAAGCCCCCGATCTGTGGTGAACTGGGCAGGTTGAAGGGCTTTGCGGAAACGGGGAGGACGCCATGGAGCCGCTGACGACGCCTCAGCACCGGCAGGTGCCTGTCGAGGAACTGCAGGCGGACCTGAACAGGGTCTGCGGCGCCTTTTCCCTGCAAACCAGACGGCCGGGCGGCGTCATCCATGGCGCGGTCTCGGGCCGCCGCACGGGTCCATTCGACACAGCCGCCGTTGCTCTCGATGCATCGGCCGTCGTGCGCGATGCCCGGGCGATCCGGCAGGCGCCGGGCGAGTATTTCTTCCTGATCGTGCAGGAGAGCGGTTGCTGCCGGATCGCTCAGGAAAGCCACTCCACCTTGCTGTCGGCCGGGGACATGGTCCTGGTCGATGCGGCAAGGCCCTCGGAATTCTCATACGGCGCCGTGCAGTCCCGGCAGATTTCCCTGCATTTGCCGAAGGAGGAGATTGCCGGGCGTTTCGGCCATGCCTGCGATGGCGGCCTGCCCATCTCCCGCAGCGATCCGCTCTGGCTGGCGATGCGGGCGGTTCTTTCCAAGATGTCGGCGGGCTCGGACGCTCAAATGGAACTGGGCGAGGCGATGTTCAGCCTGCTAGGTGCCTATGTCAGTTCCCTGCGGGCAGGCGGCCTGCCGGAACGCGGCACCGGGCTTTTGTCCCGTGCCCTGCAACTGATCGACCGCTACAGGTCCGATCCGGCCTTCGGGCCGCGGGAACTGGCCATGCGGCTCAATGTGTCCGAACGCACGTTGCAGCGCCATTTTCAGCCGCTTGGCGAAACGCCGGGCCGGCGCCTGCTTGAGCGCCGTCTTGAGCTTGCCCATGCAAGGCTGACCGGTGCGCGCCGCCGTCCGGGCGAGACGGTCACCTCGATTGCCCTGGATTGCGGCTTCAATGACCTGTCCTATTTCCACCGCGAGTTCCGCAGGAAGTACGGCGCAACTCCAAGGACTGCCGCCAACGGCAGCTGACGGTTTTTTCAATGGCCCTGTCGGCTTCGTCCAAGTCTGACGGCCAGCCCGCTTGCACAATCGGATCCCTGAAGTCTTCCGGGGTGCGGAAGCTTGAGCTTTTCAAGGCGTGATGCGCCAGCATCAGCGGCCTTGGGACAACAGCAAAAAACAAGAGGGAACACGGATGAAACTGACAAGACATCTGGCGTCCGGAGCATTGGCTCTGGGGCTGGGCGCGGGGCTTTGGGCCTCAGGAGCTGCTGCCCATCCGCTCGACGGGCTGACGGCGGAGGAATACCAGAAGATCAACCAGATCCTGCGCGATCAGAAAGTCGCGGATGATGACACGCTCTATCCGCTGATCGAGCTGAAGGAGCCGCCCAAAGCGGATGTTCTGGCCTGGACCGAAGGCTCCAGCCTCGACCGCAAGGCAACCGTCTACTTCACCAACGCCGGCGGCTTTGGCGAGGCGGTTGTCAACATCACCCAAGGCACGGTCGAAAGCAACGAGCAGGCGGCAGGCCAGCCGATGGTGCTCTTCACGGAGTTCATCGACGCGCTGGAGGGCGCTCTCAGCCATCCGGAGATGGTGGCGGGCCTTGCCCGGCGCGGGGTGACGCCGGAAGAGGCCTTCTGCCTGCCGCTGACGGGCGGGAATTTCTTTACCGAGGAATACACGAACTCCCGGCTGATGAAGGTGCCCTGCTACAAGGTGCCGGACGGATCCAACTTCTATGCCAAGCCGATCGAGGGGCTTTTCGCCATCTATGATATCGGCAAGAAGGAGGTGCAGCGCGTCATCGACACCGGCACCATTGCGCTGCCTCAGGATGGCTGGGGCTATACGGAGGAGGAAGTGGCCGCGCGCCTGCCGCTGCGCCCGCAGTCCAATCCCGCCACGCTGTCGCAGGAGGGCGGCCCGAACTTCACGGTCAAGGGCAGTCACCTTGAATGGGACATCTGGCGCTTCAATTTCCGCATCGACAAGCGCCCGGGCCTGGTGATCTCGAACCTTGATGTCAACGATCAGGGAACATGGCGGTCCGTCATCTATCAGGCGCATCTGTCCGAGGTCTTCGTGCCCTATATGGACCCGACCGAGGGCTGGTACTGGCGCACCTACATGGACAGCGGCGAATATGGCTTCGGCCTGTTCCTGAGCCCGCTGCGGGCCGGGATCGACTGCCCCAGGCACGCCACCTTCCTTCCGGCAACCATTGCCGATGACAAGGGGGCACCGCTGGTCATTCCCGATGCCATCTGCGTCTTCGAGCGCAACACCGGTGATCCGGCCTGGCGGCATTTCGAGGTCTTTGCCCAGACCCCGGAGACGCCTGTTCCGGCGGAAGGGCGGCCTGCAACGGAGCTCGTGGTGCGCACCGCCTCGGAAGTGGGCAACTACGACTATCTGATCGACTACCGCCTGCAACAGAACGGGCAGATCAACATCTATGTCGGGGCCACCGGGCTTGATGCCGTGAAGGGGGTTGTCTCAACCTCAATGAAGGATGCGACGGCAAAGGAGGACACGGCATATGGCACGTTGATCGCGCCCAATCTCGTTGCGGCCAATCACGATCACTATTTCAACTTCCGCATCGACTTTGACGTCGATCAGCCGGTGAACCATTTCTCCACCATGGACATCGTGCCTGCGAAGCTTGACCCGTCTTCCCCGCGCAAGTCGATGTGGACGGTCGAGCACAACATGCCGCACACGGAGCTGGAGGCGCGCTACAAGATTTCGGCCATGCAGCCGCGCTACTTCCATATCTCGAACCCCTCACGCGAGGGCTATCTCGGCCATGAGCCGGGCTGGATGATCCATCACGGCAATGTTGCCTACGGGCCGTTCGACTTCGCCAACGATCCGCCGATGAAGCGCAACGCCTATATTGAATATTCGGTCTGGAATACGGTCTATGATCCTGAGCAGCGCTATGCGGGCGGCAAGTTCGCCATGCAGAGCGACGGTTCCGACACGCTGGCCGAATGGGTGAAGAAGGACAGGAGCCTGATGGGCCAGGACATCGTGACCTGGTTCACCGCCGGCTTCCACCACATTCCCCGCATGGAGGATTGGCCGGTCATGTCGACGGAGTGGAAGACCGTCCACATCATGCCGCACAACTTCTTTGCCCATAATCCGGCCCTGACGCTCAGAAAGGACTGAGTTCAGGGCCAGGCCCCGGAGAGGCAATCCTCCGGGGCCCGGCCCTTCAGGAAAATGTTTCCATCGGACTGCCAGTCAGGCACCAACTCCTCTCCCCCCTTGAGGGGGAGATGCCCCCGGCAGGGGGCAGAGGGGGGTAACGGACTGTCCGGGTATGAGAGATGTCCTGCCGTACTGCAGCGCTGCTACCCCCCTCTGTCTGCTGCGCAGACATCTCCCCCTCAAGGGGGGAGAGGCGGCTGCGGCAAAAGGAGAGTGCCTTCCTCCCGCTTGCGTCACATGCAAACGATGGCGCGCGTCAGGAAGGACATCATCACGGCAGGCTGCGTTCCTCGATGCTGCTGCCGGCGGCGGATTTGCGGATGTGGAAGCCGTTGGGAATGGCTTCCTGCACCTGCGGCACATGGGAAATCAGGCCGACGGCCCGGTTCTGGCTGACCAGCGCGCCCAGCACCTGCAGCACCTGATCGAGTGTGCCCGAGCCATTTTCCGTATCGAGACTGCCAAAGCCTTCGTCGATGAAGATCGTGTCGAGCCGCACCTTGCCGCTGGCGCCTTCCACCACATCGGCAAGGCCAAGTGCAAGGGCGAGGGCAGCAATGAAGCTTTCGCCGCCGGAGAGCGTGCCTGTGCCCCGTGCCTTGCCCGTGTGCATGTCGAAGACCTGAATGCCAAGGCCGCGCTTGCCGGCGCCCGTGCCGTCCATGTCGCGCTCCAGCCGGTAACGGCTCGCCGTCATCGGCGCCAGCCGCAGGTTGGCCGCCTCGAGCACCTGATCGAACATGGCGCCGATGGCAAAGGTCTCCAGCGTCAGCTTCTGCGGGTTGCCGCCATTCACCAGAGCTGCAAGCGCCCGCAAGGGGGCAGTTTCAGCCTCCGCAGCCTTCGCCTTCCCGACCATCTCAGACAGGGAGGTCTTGACGCGCTCGAGGTGGGCCGCCCGGCTGGCTGCCGCGGCGCGCTCTTCCGATGCCAGCGCCAGCTTTTCAGCAAAGGCAGCATGGGCCTCACGCAAGGAGGCGGTATCCGGGCGGCTGGCATCGCCGGTTGCCAGCGCCGCTGCGCTGGCGGCGTCTTCCCCGCTCCGGTGCTCGCGCCAGAAGGCTTCGACGGCTTGCCTGTCGGCATCAAGCGTTGCGATCGCCGGTTTGAGAGACTGAAAAGCCTCAAGGCTCAAGTCCGCTCCGGCAAGCCTTGCAGCAAATGCTTCCTCGGCCTTCTGCTGCCGCTCCTGGCAGCTCAGATGCTGCGCCTTGGCGTTTTCGAGGTCGCGTGCGGCAGCAAGGGCCTTTTCCCGCGCTGCCCGGTCAGCTGCGGCGGCTGCCGTCCGCCCGGCCACAAGCTTGTCCAGCGCCTGCGAGACCTTGTGAAGGGCCGCAGCAAGGGCCTGCGGGCTCCGGAGGTCTGCGGGCACGTCTGCAAGCTGGCTGTCTCTGGCGCTGATGGCGGATGTTGCCCTGTTGCGGCTTTCTTCGAACTGATCCCGCAGGCTGTCGCGCTCCAGTTCAAGGGCGGCAAGCTGCTGGTCCAGCGCGGCAAGACCGTCTTCGGCGGAAGCGGCATCTGCCTCCTGCCCGAGCGCAGCGAGCGCGTCTGCCAGCTGTCTCAAGCGTCCGGCCAGAAGCTGCGCGGGCTCTTCGGGCTGTGAAAGCGCGGCAAGGCGCGCCTCCCGCTCCGCCCGTGTTGCCTTGAGGCCTGCCAGCTTTTCAGCCGCCTGGCCCACCTCGCGGCTGGCTGCCTCCCATGCGGCCTTTGCCGTCCGGAAGGCTGCGTCCAGCCCTGCGTTGGCGGCTTCGCCCGTGGCGGGAGCCGGGTGCTTGGTGGCGCCGCAGACGGGGCAGGGCGCGCCCGGCTCCAGCCGGGTGGCCAGATGCAGCGCCTGTGCGCCCGAAAGGCTCCGTTCAGCGGCATCGAGATCCCGCTGCGCCTGTCCGGCCTTTTCCTGGGTTGCGTCATGAACAAGCCGCTGCCGCTCTTCCGCGCTACGGGCTTCGGACACCTCCTCAAGCGCTCTGGCATAGGCG
Organism: Pannonibacter sp. I15F10I1; assembly: GCF_900185665.1. Taxonomy (NCBI): domain Bacteria; kingdom Pseudomonadati; phylum Pseudomonadota; class Alphaproteobacteria; order Hyphomicrobiales; family Stappiaceae; genus Pannonibacter; species Pannonibacter sp. I15F10I1. Next base: position 162,717 of record NZ_FYAN01000014.1, on the reverse strand, counting down.
GATGCAGCCGCATGTCTTGCGTCAAGCTCCCGGTGCTGTCCGGCGAGAAGGGCGCGCTGCTTTTCCGTCTCGCGCTGCACTTTCAAGGATTCCTGCGCCCGGTCCCGCTCCTGCCGCAGGCCGGCAAGCCTGCCTTGTGCCGTCTCCAGCCTGGCTGCGGCCTCTTCCTGGGCCTTCAGCGCGGCGGAGGCTGTCTCTTCGCTTCCGGCGGCCGCTTCCAGAACACGGCCATAGCGGCCAAGGTCATCCTTCTGGCGGCGCAGTGTTTCCACTTCGTCAGACCGCGCCTCCTCACGCTGCAGCGCCGCCTCTGCGTCCGCCGCCGCTTTCGCGGTTTTCCCGGCGCTCTCTGTTGCAAGCCGCAGAGCTCCGGCGGCCTTTTCGGTTTCCGCCGTTGCATCTTTCACCCGCTCTTCCGGGTCGAGGAGGCTGCGCGCAAGATCAGCCTGCCGCACTTGTCCGGCCAGCGCTTCAATCTGCGGGCGCCGGGCTTCCAGTTCCGCCAGCCGTGCCTGCGCCTGATCTGCAGCGGCGAATTTCTCCTCAAGGGCTTCAGCAAGCCGCAGGCGCTTTTCGGCGGCCTCCGTTTCGGCTTTTTCTGCCGTAAGGGCAAGCTCAAGCCCGGCAAGGCGGGCCTGAGCCGCTTCGATGCCCTCATCCAGTGCATCGAAGCTCTCGAAGCCCTCCGCATTCAACTGCCGGGCGGACAGGGCAAGCTCCTCGCGCACATGCCGCTCGGCAGCCTCGGCTTCCGATTTCAGATCCGCCATGAGCGCTTCATAGCGGGAGACGTCGAAGAGCTCGCGCAGGATCTCCAGCCGCTCCTTTGTCTTGGCGGCCAGAAATTCCTCAAACCGGCCCTGCGGCAGCAGCACGATCTGGCGGAACTGCCGCGCGCCATAGCCGAGCAGATCCTCGATGGCCGCATCCACATCCCGCACCTTCTTTTCAGCGATGATGCGGCCGCGCTGCGCCTGTGAAATCTCCTCCGGCTCCAGACCGGTGGCATCGAAAAGATAGGCTTCATGCGCGCTGCGGGTTTCGCCGCCGCCCCGGGTCTTGAGGCGCATCTGTTCCGGGCGGCGCAGGGCGGTGTAGCGGCGCTCTGCGATGTCGAAGACAAATTCGACTTCGGTCAGCATGTCCGCATCGGCGTGGTCCGAGCGCAGCGAGGAGGCGTCCTGCTCCGCCTTGGCGGCCTCACCGAAAAGGGCGAAGGTCATGGCGCTGAAGATCGTCGATTTGCCCGAGCCCGTCTGGCCATAGATGCCGAAAAGACCAGCATCGACAGCCTTGCGGAAATCAATGGTGACCCGGCCGGGGTAGGGGCCGAAGGCCTGAAGGGTGAGCCTGACCGGTCTCATTGCCCGTCCTCCTTCATGCGCAGGCGCTCCAGCGCGGCGCCGAGAACCTTCAGTTCCGCCTCAGACAGGCGGTTGCCCCGCACCTGCTCCAGGAAATCGCCCATCACCGTCACCGGGTCGGCCGCTGCCACCGTGTAGCTGGCGGATTTCATCTCCGGTGCGCGCTGGTGGCGCTCGTAGACGAGTTCGCAGGCATTGGGAAACACCTCCCGCAGCCGCTTCATGCCATCGATGACCGGTGCCTCATCGGTGAGAACGGCCTTGATGAAATCGCCCGAGGGCGGCGCCTGGAGCAGCTCCGCATGTGTACCCTTCAGCACGCGCACGCGGCGCAGCGGGGTGAAGGGAATTTCCTCGACCATGGTCCGGCCTGCGGCATCCAGCTCGACAAGGCTCATGGATTTCGCACAGTCTGCCTCATCGAAACCGAAAGCCAGAGGCGATCCGGAATAACGGATATGGGGTGCTCCCACCTCCTGCGGCCTGTGCAGATGCCCGAGCGCAACATAGTGGGCGCCAGTGAACACCTCCGTGCTGACCGTCTCGATGCCTCCGACCCGGGTCAGGGGCCGTTCGCTTTCGCTGTTGGAGGCTTCGGCCACAAAGGCATGGGCAACGGCAACCCAGCGCGCCCCTTCGGGCAGATGGCTGCGGGCGCTGGCGATCTGGGCGCGCAGCACGTCCTCCGGGCTGTGCAGAGTATCGTCGGAAAAACACTCGCGGGCGGCGTGCTCATAGGCGAAAGGCAGGCCGGTGAAGGCCACCGGTCCTGCTGCATCCTGCAGAACGAGCGGCATCTCGCTGGCGCTGATGACACCCCGGATCAGGGCGCGTCGTGTGTCGGTCATGACGGACATCGCGGCAATGCGGTCACCGGAATCATGGTTTCCGGCGATCATCACCACAGCCGCGCGGGTTTGCGAGGCAACCTGCGAGAGGAAGGTGTTGAACTGGCGGACGGCGGGGGCAGGCGGGGCGGCCCGGTCGAAAATATCCCCGGCGATGACGAGGACATCCGCATCTCTGGACACAAGCGCATCAAGGATCTGGCCAAGGATGGCATCATGATCTGCCTCCAGCGGCAGGCCGTTGAACTGCCGCCCGAGATGCAGATCTGCCGTATGGAGAATCCTCATGCGCGCACCTGTCAGGTTTTGAACGCATGAGGTTTAAAGGCAGACCGGCTGCTTCGTCTACCTGCCGTCTCCCGGCCCGCCGGCCTGTCAGTCAATAATTCGCGGGCGGATCGCTCGCCGGAAAGGACTCGTCGCTTTCCTCATCAACCTTGTCCCAGTCTTCCGGCGGATTTTTCATCTCCTGCGGACCGGCGTTGCGGATATCCGGATAGTCGCCGGTATAGGCAGGCGCTGTTGCTGCCCGGTAGAATGCAAACCCGGCAAGGGCTGCAAAGCCAAGCCTGCAGAGATTGGACATGCTGTGCATGAAGAGATCTCCCTGTTGGAAGGTTACACTGGCCTGCATTGGCCAGACGAAAATGTTATGTTCGATGCTGTTCTGTCACCGCAGGCCGAAGAACGACAGGATGGCGACGATGACCACGATCAGTCCGACCAGATAGATGATGTTGTTCATGGTGAAGTCCTCTCCTTTTCTGGAACAGTGAAGCGATGCATATGCGGCTTCCTCTGAGGTTCAACAGAAAGGGGCAGGGAATGTTCCGGTGAATGAAGTCTCTGTGACTTCCGGCGGGATAAACGCCTGTCTGGCGGTGGAATGGATGACAGTGCCGTCCAGGGCGGCTTATCCGGGGCGCCAGCTTTCCAGCACTTCCTGCGCAAGGGCGACTTCAACCTGGGTGCCGAACCGTCGCAGGCACAGATCCATCAGGGCGTCGTGGCTGCGGTCGGAGGAACTGCACAGCGCGTCGCGGATCAGCACCACGCGGTACCCCCGGTCAATGGCGCCGAGGGCGGTGGAAAGCACGCAGATATCGGTTTCTCCACCGGTCAGAAGAAGAGTGTGAGCCTTGATCTTGCGCAGCAGCCCATCCAGGGCCGGGGTCAGCCAGGGGGAGTAGACTTGCTTGCCGACCACATGGGCCGGGGGCACGAAGCGGGCAAGGGCAGGGACCAGATCCGCCGCCTGCCGCCCGATCCGGTCCAGCGTCACGTCCTGCCATTTGCGGTAATAGCGCCGCCAGGCACCTCCTGCATCTTCAGGAGATGCAGGAGGCAGGAACCGGGTAAATACGGTATGCGCCGGAGCATGCTCGCAAAGCCGTACGACAGTGGGCTCGATCCGCTCCAGCCAGGGCACCGCCCAGGGCGAACCGGCCGCAAACAGGCGCTGCATGTCCACGCAGATGTGGATGCAGCCGCTTCCAAGCGGGCCATGAAGCAGTCCCTGCTTGCCGCTCATCGCGTCCTCGGGTCTTTCCGTGGGCGTGGCTCTGGCATCGTCCGGGCCTTTCTTGCCCCTCAGGACAGGAGCACGCGCTCGCGTGACCACAGCCGCAACTTGCGGCAGCGGACGACAAAGCTGGCACCTGTGCCTGTCTCCAGCGGCATCATGCCTTCGTCAGCATCCGGGGCGATCCCGGCGGCCTGAAGCAGGGGCGCTGCGCCCGGTGTGTGGCCGATGAACTTGCAATGGGCGAAGGCATCGGTGACGAAATCCCGGCCCGGCGCTTCCTGTGCCAGGAGGTCTGCCCCCTCCGGCGTCAGGATCAGAGCCACCGCATCGAAGAGCACCGAGGGGCCACCGTCGATGAGATGTGTGACGGGAACGAAACTGCCGTCACCAGCGGTGATCCCGCCAGCCTTGCGGGCGATGATTTCAAGCTTTGCACCTTCGGCCTCAAGCGCGGCCTTCAGTTCCTGCAGCAGCCTGCCGTCTGCACCGTCGCAGGTCAGCACGCCGACCTTGCGTCCGGCGAAACTCGCCGGGGCATTCTTCAAGATGCTGAGGGCGGGCGAGGGCGGCAGATCCCGCGGCGGCACGGCAGCGTCCGCCGGGTCCGGCAGAGGTTCGATGCCGAGTTTGCCGGCCACCCTTTCGGCCAGCGGGCCGTCGATGTTGAGCAGATGCGCCACCATGCGTTCGCGGATCACCGGCATCTCGCATTTCGACAACTCGAAGATGAGCGCGTCTGCAATGTGCTTCTGCTCCACGGCCGTCTGGCTCAGGTAGAATTGCCGCGCCTGGCTGTAATGATCGGCAAAGCTCTCCGGGCGCAGGCGCTGCTTGGGGCCCTCCACCTGCGCAGGATAGGTGCGGATGCCGGTTACCGGATCTTCGCGCGGCCCTTCACCCCAGGAATTCGGCTGATAATTGGCCCGTCCCCTCGGATTGTGCATGGCCATGTGCCCGTCCTGCTGGAAATGCGCGAAGGGGCATTTGGGGGCATTGACCGGGATGTGGGTGAAGTTCGGGCTGCCAAGCCGTTTCAGCTGGGTGTCGAGATAGGAGAAGTTGCGCCCCTGCAGCAGCGGATCATCGGAAAAGCCGATCCCCGGCGGGACATTCTGCGTCATGAAGGCGACCTGTTCGGTTTCGGCGAAGAAGTTGTCCGGCATCCTGTCGAGGATCAGCCGTCCCACCGGGACAGGCGCGAGGATTTCCTCCGGAATGATCTTGGTCGGATCCAGCACGTCGAAATCGAAACTATCTGCAAAATCCTGGTCGAACAGCTGCAGGCAGAGCTCCCATTCCGGGAACTGTCCGGAAGTGATGGCCTCCCAGAGGTCGCGGCGATGGAAATCCGGATCGGCGCCGTTGATCTTCAGCGCCTCGTTCCAAAGCACCGACTGCATGCCGGACTTGGGCTTCCAGATGAACTTGACGAAGGTTGATTTACCTTCCTCTGTCACCAGACGGAAGGTGTGGACGCCGAAGCCTTCCATGAAACGGAAAGAGCGCGGTATGGCCCGGTCGGACATGACCCACATGATCATGTGCATCGATTCCGGCGTCAGCGAGATGAAATCCCAGAAATTGTCATGCGCCGATTGCGCCTGCGGAAAGGCCCTGTCGGGTTCCGGCTTCACGGAATGGATCACATCGGGGAATTTGATCGCGTCCTGAATGAAGAAGACCGGGATGTTGTTGCCCACCAGATCCCAGTTGCCTTCCTTCGTATAGAATTTGACGGCAAAGCCCCGCACATCGCGCGCAAGATCGAAGCTGCCCTTCGAGCCTGCCACCGTGGAAAAACGTACAAAGACGGGCGTGATTTCGCCCGCGCGCTGGAAAATATCCGCGCTGGTGTATTCGGCAAGCGACTTGTAGGTCTCGAAATAGCCATGAGCCCCATAGCCCCGCGCATGGACGACGCGCTCGGGGATGCGTTCATGGTCAAAATGAAAGATCTTTTCGCGGAAATGCTGGTCTTCCATCAGCGCCGGCCCGCGTGCGCCGGCCCGCAGCGTGTTCTGGTCGTCTCCAACCGGCGTGCCCTGTGCCGTGGTCAGGATGTCCATGCCCTCTTCGGCGGTCTGATGAAGTTCCCCGCCGTGGCCCCGGGTGAGGGTCTGGTCATGGATCCTCGCGGACCGTGCGGGTGGATGCTGCTGGCTCATCGGTTTTCTCCGCTCGCTGGCTTGAAAGAGGTCTGCCGTTCCCATTGCTGCGGAAAGGCGGCGTCAGTTGAGGGCGGGATGCCCGCCCCCTGATGGGGGCGGGGACGGGCACCGCAAGGTCAGTTCGCCTGCGGGGCGACCGGACGGCCAAGCGTCTCCGGATTGGTCTGGTCGTATTCCGGCAGGGATTCGATCTGGTCACGGGTCCAGGGCAGATAGACCCGGGTCTCGGTGTTGTTGGCATAGACCGTCAGATCGGACACCGGCACGGCAACGCGGCGCTGGCCGATACCGAGGAAGCCGCCCACATCCAGAAGAACGTGGGTGATTGTTTCAGGCGTGGCCGAGGGGGCCGGCGTCGGCTGCGTGACGCCGGACTGGCCGGTTACGGAACCGCCTGTTGCGCCACCGGTACCCGGCTGTGCCTGCTGGCCCGGCATGCTGCCGGTGCCACCCGTCTGGCTGTCCGGCGACATGCCGGTTCCGGTGGTGGTATCTGTGCCTGCCGCCGGAGGCGTGCCGGCCGTGCCGCCCGGGCTGGTGCTGGCCGGGGGCTGAGCGGCACCGGCAGCACTGGAGTCAATCACCAGATCCTGCACCGAGCCGATGGAGTCACCCGTGGCGTCATAGATGGTGGCGCCAAGCAGGTCCTCGGCCGTCAGCACGATATCCTGACGGGCATAGCCTTCAGGCGCGGTGAAGCCCGGCATTGCGCCCGTATCTGCGCCGGTGCCCGGCGCCGTCTGCTGCATTCCGGGCTGGGTGCCCGGCTGCGTACCGGTCTGGGCAAGGGCGGAGGTTGCGGCAAAGGCCGAAACCAGCATGGTTGTCATAAGCAGCTTTTTCATTGGTATCTCCTTGGTGAGACTGCCGCAGCGCGGCGGCAGCGCGGGGTTGCGGCGCAAGGACATGACGGCGGGCGCAAGCCGCCTCTCTCCCCGTGTTTTGCGCGGGGATGGTCCAGCACCGGAATGTGTGTCAGGGCCTAGCGGCCGGCCGTCAGATCAGCGGCACTGCGCTCAAGGAAACGCCGTGCGGTTCCATCAAGGTGCTCGAAAAGCCAGTCGGCCATGTCCTGCTCTTCCGTGAGGATCTGCTGGAAAACGGCGATGGCAGGTTCGTCACCCAGCTCGCGGGCTGCGGCGATCAGCACCTTGTAGGCCGCGATCTCCATGTGTTCGAACGTGTAGCTGGCCATGCCGCCTTTCACGACTTCATCGCTGGCAAAAAGCCCGCTCAAAGCCTGGCCGCTGGCTGCCACCTTGCCCATCACGTCCTTGACGGTGGAGGTGTCTGTAGCGCGGTCCTCCAGGAGCTTGCGCAGGGCGTCCTCCTGACGCTCGGTCTCTGTGATGTGCTGCCGGATTCGGGCGCTGAGCTCGGGGTAGTTCTCCAGCCTCGACATCATGCCCCGCATCATGGTCAGGGCCTGTTCCTCCATGGCGTGCGCGTCGCGCAGCCAGGAGAGATAATTCTCGCGGATCTCTTCCATAGGGTGTTCCTTTGTTGGCTGCCGTTTCTGTGGGGCAGGCCGCAGGGGGGGAGGGCCCCCCTGCGTTCCGGGTCAGCGGCGGCGGTTGTCCCAGCCGCGGCGCGAGGCCTCGGAGTGGCCCTCGTAGTCACCGAACCAGCCGCCCTGGCCGTGGTCCCTGGAATGATCATCATCCCGGTGGCGCGAATAGCGGCGGTCATCATCGCCATAACGGCTGGAGGACCGGCCATAGGTGCCGCGCTCATCCTGTCCGCGGCGGTGCTCCCAGCCACGGCGCGAGGCTTCGGAATGGCCTTCGTGATCACCGAACCAGCCACCCTGACCGCGGTCATGGGAGTAGTCGTCATAGTGGCCGCGGGACGAACGGCGATCGTCGTCGTCATCCTCGTAGCGGCTGGATGAACGGGAATAGGAGCCACGTCCGTCGTCCTCGCGGCGGTGTTCCCAACCGCGGCGGGAAGCCTCGGAATGGCCGCGCGGATCGCCGAACCAGCCGCCATGGCTGTGCTCACGGCCATAGTCGTCATCACGGTGGCTGGAGTAGCGGCGGTCGTCTTCGTCGTGACGGCTGCTGTAGCGCCCATTGTGGCCGTTTTCGCTCATGAAGCGGCCATACCTGTCACGCTCACGGTAGGTGCTGCCGCCGTGGCGGCCATAGCCACGGTGATCGTCGTCACTCACGAAGCGGCCATGGGAGTCGCGTTCGGGCATGTCGTTGTATCTCGGCATTCTATCCTCCTTCGGAGTTTTCGGGCCTCGCTCCTCAAACCGCGCCGGAAAAAAGTGCGGGAGGGAAGGTCCGGGTCCGGCACCATGCCGGAATAGGACGGAAGCCGGAGACCTTGGATGGCAGGTGTGCAGGGCCTAATTGCCCTTGCCTGCCCTGTCTGTCTGCTTCCGTCTGTGCCTGCCATGTCCGGCATGCGACTGGTTCAACAGGCAGCTGGGCGGGATGTTCCTGAGTTCGGGCAGATCATTTGAGAAAGCCGGAAAAATCGGTCTGTCCACCCTGCGCCGGCATGCCGGACCTTGCTTATTCATCTGAAGAAAAAGGTTTTCGGCTGGAGGACGCCTGGAAGCTCTGCCCCGTTTACATACGGAAACGGCAGAGCTGTTGCTCCGCCGTCTGTGCCGGTTGAGAATTTTCGCGAACCGCAGAGCCCGCTTATAGGTCAGGTCAGATCGGCGGCAGGGGAGAGCGGGTGCGCAGCCGTTCCCGCCGTGTTGCTTCGGCAGTGTCATAGTCCCAGCCTTCGGCCTCGAACCGGGTTCTCAGATCACCAAAGCCGACCGTCGGCACCTGATCGAGAGCGGCAATGACCTCGGCACGCCGCTCCTCCGGGAACCGGACGGTCAGCGCCACGTTGCCGCGCCGCATGGCCTCGTCAAAAACCGGAGCATCGCTGTCACTTACGCCCATATCCGTCAAAGCGCCAATGGCACTTCCGGCGACTGCCCCGCCGACTGCGCCGGCAGCTGCCGTTGCGAGCCAGCCGGCGGCGACAAGCGGGCCGATGCCCGGGATGGAAATGGCGCCAAGTCCGGCCAGAAGCCCGGCGCCGGCGCCAGCGACCGATCCGATCCCCGCGCCAGTTGCCGTCCCCGAAGCCTCATCATTCGGCACTCCGGCTGGCTCGTAGCGCTCCTGCAGGCTGCTGCCGCCGACCAGCGATACATCAATATGGTTGCGGCCGAGCGCCGTCAGCTTGGCATGAGCGCGTTCGGCGGTGGCGAGATCCGGATAAACTCGTGTTACGACAGGCATTGCAATTCTCCTTGGTTGTTAAGTGCGTTTCATTACGGGTTGGCCTGGTCACTGGGCTGCCGGAGTGGTGACGACGTTGCCCCGGTAGTCGACGGCAACCGACACCGGCTGTCCGTCCACTGTGCCGGTCCCGCGCCAGATGCCCTGATCATCCAGAGTGAGCTGGGAGACATTCGCGACATTCCACGCCATGGCGCGGTCGCGGGCCTGCTCTTCGGTGAAGCTGTTTGCACCTTCAAACGGAGCACCCGATTCCGGTGCGGACTGAGACCAGGTGTGGGAGTCGCAGACCTCGAGAAACTGGTCCCGGGTCAGGCCCTGTTCGCCGATGACAATGCCATCGATCATTGTCCGTGCCTCTTCGCGAGCGGCCTCGCTCTGGCTCAGAAAGCCGTCTCCATCCAGATCGAGCGCATCGAACTGCGCCTGGCAGTCCACCTGCACAGCGTCCCGGCCGGTGAGCGGGTCGGCCCCTTGCGAAGGCGGCACCGTATCCTGCGCCGATGCCAGAGACGGAAAGGCGAGCGCTGCGATCACCGTGAATGCAAAACCGTGGCGTGTCATTTTGGTCCTCCTGGATATGCGGCGGTTTGGTCCGCCGGTGCGCTGGTGAACCTGACCCCGGGCGAAATGTTCCAGCGCCACGCTGAGGCCGCTTTTCTGCCTCTCCGGCAACAATCTTGGGGAACAATGCAGAGTCCTGGCAGTTGGCCTTCCCGAGTGCTGACGGGCTGCAGCAGTCCGGCTGTCCGGTGGGGATCTACTGAAGAGAGACTTCGTAAGGGCAGCCCGGAGAATCCGGCGCAGCATCTCTGGCGGCCAGCTGACGCAAGATCTTGCTGAATAGGGGAATTGCAGGCTGCCTCCGCCCTGGCGGGAGCGATCCTGACGATGTCAGGCACTTTCCCGCCAGCGCAAAAGGTTGCGGATGTCCCGTGCCGCTGTGGCGGGCTCAACGTCTCCAGGGGGGACGATTCAAAACCCTGTCATCCATAGCTGCCGGTGGTGCGTAGCCTCTGGACTGGTGCGTTGATCCTGATCACGCGCTCAATGAAACGGATTCCTGATGTAGATGTGCCGAACTTAGTGGGGAGTAGAAATGTCGACACGCATCATGATGAACTGCAAACTGGAACGGGAAAATGGGAAGCTCCTTCAACTTTTTTATCGGACAGCGCGTGGATTTGTTCTCCGACGGGGAGGATATTTTCTTCGAAGCGGAGAGGGTCTTTGGGACTGCAGAGGCCGATCGCTCTGTGCCGGAGCATCTCCAGACAGCTGCAATGGCTTTGGGGCAGGCCCTTGATATCCGCCACGGCGGAGATGGGGCGCATCTGCAACGGACAAAGCCTCCTGGCCGCCGCGAAGCCGCATTCTCGGGGATGGGCGGTGGCGGCGCCCTTCAGGGATTTGACCGCACGAGACGGGGTGGCAGGTCATAAGCTGCCACCCGCCGGGAACATGCCCGCTGTTTGCCGGTTGCTGACCGGTCCATAACAGCGGAGGCATTGAGATGACCCATTCCACACACGGCGGCGCAGGCCGCGCCGCCCGGTCTTCCGGCAACCCGGAGGAAGGCCGCTCCATGCAGCAGGACAACGGTGCCCCGGCCAAGGGGCACCGGTCCTTCCCCCGCCCGCCGTTTCCCGAACAGACCCAGGACCTGCCGGGCAGTTTCCAGAAAATGGATCCGCGGCCGGATCACGGCGAGGAGACATGGCGCGGCGCTGACCGGCTGAAGGGGCTGGTGGCGCTCATCACCGGCGGGGACAGCGGCATCGGCCGGGCCGTGGCCATTGCCTATGCCCGCGAAGGCGCTGATGTGATCCTTGCTTATCTCAACGAAAGTGATGACGCTGCCGACACTGTCCGGCTCATCGAGGAAAGCGGCCGCCGCTGCCTGTCGATTGCGGGTGACATTGCGGAGGCGGAATTCTGCCGGGCCATTGTCCGCAAGGCGGTCGATACCTTCGGACGGATCGACATTCTGGTGAACAACGCCGCGCATCAGGACACGTTCGACGAGTTGAGCGAAATCTCCGACGAGGAGTGGGAGCGCACCTTCGCGGTGAACATTCATGCCATGTTCTGGCTTACCCGCGCGGCGGTGCCGCATATGGCGCCGGGAAGCTCCATCATCAACACGGCCTCGATCAACTCCGACATGCCCAACCCGACCCTCTTGGCCTATGCCACCACCAAGGGAGCGATCCAGAACTTCACGGGCGGGCTGGCTCAGTTGCTGGCGGAGAAGGGGATCCGGGTCAATTGTGTCGCGCCCGGGCCGGTCTGGACCCCGCTCATTCCTGCCAGCATGTCCGGCAGCAGGGTGGCGAAGTTCGGCGGCGACACTCCGATGAAACGCCCGGCACAGCCGGCAGAGCTGGCATCTGCCTATGTGATGCTGGCCGAACCGGTGTCGAGCTACACCTCGGGGGCGACCATTGCCGTAACTGGCGGCAAGCCTCTGATCTGATCGAATGGAAAAAGGGCTATGGGACTGAAGCTTCAGTGTCATAGCCCTTTGCTTCGTCCCCTTCACATGTGCCTTGGAGTCACGACAATGAACGCCGGGCCCGTCTCCTGCCCGGGCCGACCAGGCCGGCATGCCGGTGCAGGTTCTCAAGGATATGGCTTGCGCGGTCTTCCGTCCCGGCTTCCGCAGTCCACAGGATCAGGTCTGCAAGGCTGCGCGACAGGGAAAGACCGGGCACGAAGCCGATCCGGTCTTCGGCAGTGCCCGGTTCGCCAACAAGGTGCCGTGCGGTGCCCTTGCAGGCCATCTGCAGCGGGGCCGCTGCCCTTTCTCCGGCATAGGCAGCCATTGCCAGCATTCCGGCAATGTCCGCCGCACTGTGGCCGATGCCTGAACTGATGTTGAGCGGCAGCATGTCCCGGGTGCAATTGAGCAGCGCCAGACGGAAGGCGCGGACGGCGTCATGCACATGCAGCCAGTCGTCCGTCTGCCCGCCATCCTCCAGCACGGGCGGGCGCCTGCCTGCGAGCAGATGGCTGGCCATCAGCCCGGTTTCGCCGCAGAAGGTGCCGCCGCCCGGGAGCGGCGGGCCATAAAGGCGCCCCATGCGCAGCACTGCCGCTTTCGCGCCCGTAACCGCGCTCCATTTGCGCACCATTCTTTCGCGCATCACGCAGAGCTTGGCCGCATGGGTCAAAGGGGCAGGGGGCGTGTCTTCCGGGGTGGGCATGGCCGCGATGGGCTGGTCCCTCAGGCAGCGCGCCTGCCATCTTCCCGCTTCAAGGTCGTAGATCGTGCGCCGTGCCGGTTGCGGCACGCCGTCTTCATCGATGTAGCGCCCTTCGCCGTAAACCGTCAGGCTGGACTGCAGCACCAGCCGCTCGACCCCGGCTGCCGCTGCGGCCCGCAACAGCGTCACCGTCTGGGCCAGAGGAGGGGGCGGGCGCAGCCGCTCCCGGTCGAGCGGGTGCACCGGATCAATCAGATGGATCACGTGCTTGGCCCGCTTGAGGGCCTGATCGAGACGGTCAAGGTCATCCAGCTCGCTGGTGATCAGTTCCGCATCCAGCGGCGGTGGCCAGAGGTCTCCGTCCCAGGTGCCGGGCAGGCCGTCATCCCAGGCGATCACGTCATGCCCCTGCGCACGAAGCCCGGCCACCAGATGGCGCCCGTGGTAGCTGCAGGCCGATGTCACTAATACGCAGGTCATGTGTTCCTCTGATATAAAGAGGCTGGCTGCGCATGGGACGCAGCCAGCCCTGTCGTTTTCTTCCGGCGTCAGGCAGCCTTGAGCGCGGCCTTGTTGAGCGAGCCCTCCGCCAGCTTTGTCAGCTTGCCGTCGGTGGCCTCTTCCTCGTTCAGCGTGTCCTGAAGGATCTTTGCGATCTCTCGCTGGCCAAGCAGTTCTGCCCAGTTGCGCAGCGTGCCATAGCGTGAGATCTCGTAATGCTCGACCGCCTGGGCCGAGGCAATGAGCCCGGCATCAAGGGCGGGCGAACCCTTGAAGCTCTCAAGCACGTCCTCGCCTTCCTCCAGAATGCCTTCGATGGCCTGACAGGTCTTGCCGCGGGCGGGCTTGCCCAGAATGTCGAACACCTCCTGCAGGCGTTCCACATGGGTCTGGGTCTCGTCGTGGTGCTTCTCGAAAGCAGTGCTCAATTCCGGCGAATTGGCGCCTCTTGCCATTTTCGGCAGGGCCTTCAGGATCTTGCGTTCGGCGTAATAGACGTCCTTCAAGAGGTCCATAAACAGGTCTTCGAGGGTCTTGGTCTTCATGGCTTTCTCCTTTGCTGGTGAGTTGGCCGGCCGGGCTCAGGTGCAGTAACCGGAGCCTCGGCGGTTTGTTCCAGCCCGCATCAGTTGGCGGGGGGCGGCGGGGAATTTTCGTCCTGCAGTGCATAGGCGATGACATAGTCCCCGGCCTTCGTGCCGACCGAGCCGTGGCCGCCTGCGACCATCACCACATACTGGCGCCCGTCGAGGGCGTAGGTCAGCGGTGTGGCCTGACCGCCTGCGGGCAGCCGCGCCCGCCAGATTTCCGCGCCCGTGGTCAGGTCATAGCCGCGCAGATAGTCGTCCACCGTTGCGCCGAGGAAGGCGACGCCGCCAGCGGTGATGATGGGGCCGCCGATGCCGGGAACGCCGGTCTTGAACGGCAGGGGCAGGGGCGTCATGTCGCGCACGGTGCCGTTGCGGCGCATCCAGACGATCTCGCCGCTGCGCAGGTCCGCTCCGGCCACATAACCCCAGGGCGGAGCAGAGCAGGGCACGCCGAGGGGGCCGAGGAATGGCCCCATGAAGACGCCGAAGTCAGCTCCTTCGTTGCGGTTGAGACCTTGCTCGGAGGCTTTCTCGTCCTCTCCTTTCGGCGGAATTTCCGAAGCCGGAACCAGCCTGACGGTGAAGGGCAGGTAGGTCGGCATGCCGAACATCACCTGCCGCACCGGGTCGACCGCGATGGAGCCCCAGTTGAAGACCCCGAAGTTTCCGGGGTGGACGATGCTGCCTTCGATGGAGGGCGGCGTGTAGCGGCCTTCATAGTTCAGGGTGTGGAACTGGATCCGGCAGGCGAGCTGGTCGAACAGGGAGATGCCCCACATATCCGCCTCGCGCAGCTTCGGGGGCTCGAAGGACAGCGCGGAGACCGGCTGTGTGGGTGCGGTCCATTCGCCTGCAATCGCCCCGGCAGGGGCTGCGCGCTCGCCCACGGGCAGAAGCGGCGCGCCCGTCCGCCGGTCGAGGACGTAGATGTCGCCCTGTTTCGTGGGCTGGACAAGAGCAGGCACGCGGCCCTGTGGCATGTCGAGATCGATCAGAACGGGCTGGGCGGGCACATCCATGTCCCACAGGTCGTGACGGACGGTCTGGAACACCCAGACCCTGCGTCCGGTGCGGATGTCGAGGGCCACCACGGAAGAGGAATGCGCTTCGGTGGCGGCGCTGCGCCCGGTGCCCAGCTGGTCGGGAACCTCGTTGCCGAGCGGGATATAGACCAGCCCCAGCGCCTCGTCATAGGAGAAGATGGACCAGCTGTTGGGAGAGTTGGCGGTATAGGTCTCGCCGCCGGCAATGTCGATCGGGGCGGTATTGTCCGGGTTGCCGCTGTCCCAGTTCCAGATCAGCTGGCCTGTCAGCAGGTCATAGGCGCGGATCACGCCGGAAGGCGAGTTTACGGAGAAATTGTCATTCACTGCGCCACCGATGATCAGCTTGCCGTCCACTGCGACCGGGGGCGAGGTGGAGTAGTAATAGCCCGGCGGCTGGTAAGGCATGCCCGGGAGCAGCGAGATTTCTCCGCCCTCGCCAAAGCTGGCGCAGGGCTCTCCGCTGGCGGCATCGAGCGCGACCACACGGGCATCGGCGGTGGGCATATAGACCCTTGCTGCACAGGCTTCACCGGGTGCGGCCGCCGGATTTTCCCAGTAGGTCACACCCCGGCAGGTCTGATGCTGACGGTCCGGCTCCATTCCGGATTTTGCGTCATGACGCCAGATTTCCCGTCCCGTTGCGGCGCTGATGGCGATGGCAATGTTATGCGGCGTGCACAGATACAGATTGTTTCCGACCTTCAGCGGCGTCACCTGATAGGTGGTTTCGGTCACATCCTCAGGCAGGCGTACATCTCCGGTCTGGTAGCGCCAGACCTCGGTCAGGGAGCCAATAGTCTCCGGCGTGATCTGATCGAGCGGTGAGTAGCGCTGGCCGTAGCTGCCGCGCCCATAAAGCCGCCAGTCCTCATCGGCAAAATCCGCGCCTCCGGCAGGGGAGGGATTGACCGTGTCCGCTCTCAGAGTGCCCGAAATATTCTTGGGGTCACGCAGGACGGAGCCGAGCGCCACGGCACCGCAGGCCAGCAGGACAACCGCAAGACAAGCCGCACCCGGAGACCGTCCGGCTGCGTCTGCTTCACCGCCGGCGACCGGACGGAACCTGTCCAGGCCGATCAGCCACAGACCCATCAGCACCAGCAGCCAGCCGCGCGGCGCGAGCTGATACCAGTCGGGCCCTACTTCCCACAGCGCCCAGACCATCGTGCCTGCGAGGATGGCGGCGTAGACGGTCAGCGCATGTTGCGGCCGGTGGAGCAGGCAATGAGCCGTAAGGGCAAGGCCCAGCCCGATGAGCAGATAGGCGGGACTTCCGCCCAGCCAGACGAGCTGGACGCCCGGAAGGGCGAGGGCAAGGCCAACAAGAACGAAGAGAATGGCGGTCAGGAACCGGGCCATGAGGAAGGTCTCCTTTCGGTCTGTCAGGACGTGCGGCCGCGGCTCCTGCCCGCGGTGTCCGCTGGTCCAGACAGTCCCGCCGGCTGCTTCCCGGCCCATGAACCTCTGCCCTCAAGGATTGTTCCCGGTCTGCCCGGATTGCTTTTTCGGATGCAGGCGGACCCGGCCACAAAATCAACTTGTATGACACCTACATTCAGATTGCTGGGAACAATCTGCCCGTCCGTGGATTGCAATCGACGTGACCACAAGCCGCAGGCCGCACACCTATTCCTCACACCCGCAGCCGCTGGCAAGAACACGACCAGGGAGAAATTCATGACCGACTGGATGACAATCGCGGGGGCTGAAAGCACACGTGCGCCTTCCTGGGGAGGCAGGGCATCGGGGCAAACGTGCAAGCAGGAGATCATCCGGCTGAAGCCGGACGGGCGCAGACCCAGATCGACAGCGGCAGGAAAGCGCTGCGGGGAGGAGATCGTCAGCTACATTCCGGCACTGCGTATTTTCGCGCGGTCTTTATGCCGCAATCCGGTTGAGGCTGATGATCTGGTGCAGGAAACCCTGTTACGGGCCATCGAAAGGGTAAATCAGTTCGAGCCCGGCACCAATTTGAGGGCGTGGCTTTTCACCATCATGCGCAACCGGTTCTATTCCAACTGGGCCAAGCGGTCGCGCGAGCGCACCGGTGATCAGGATTGCGTCTCCGGAGAGCCGGTGGCGGTGGCCGACACCCAGATCTGGCATCTGCGCATGCAGGAGATGGAGGAAGCCCTTCATCAGCTGCCGATCCATTACCGGGAGACCATCATTCTCGTGGCGGTACTCGGCGAAAGCTACATTCACGCCTCGCAGATCCTCGGCTGCGACATCGGCACGATCAAAAGCCGGGTAAACAGGGCGAGAGCTGCCTTGCGGGACAAGCTTGATGAAATCTAACCGGCCATAGGCCTTTCAGCCCAGGCGGTTTCAGCCATTTTTGCAGACGCGGTCTTCCAGGGGCTGCGTACTGGCGCTTTTGCACGTGTGCGCGGGACTTCAGTGCGTGTCGCGCAAGCTTCTCGGCAGGAGCGCTGCACCGTCATGGGCACTTTCAAGCGCCTCGCCCAGTGCAAGGGCCAGATCCTGGAGCCTTTCCGGCACCGGTTCTGCCTCTGCGGCATCAACGATTTCGCGCGCTTCCTCCTGAAAGGCCTCGCGCTCTTCATGTCCCTCGTGAGGGGAACCGGCCGGTCCGTCCGGCTGCTGGGTCTTGTCTTCGCTGAACATCGCGGGGTTCCGGTTCTTTCGGGTATCTTGAAGTATCATATACCCTTTTCCCGCAGGTCGGCGAGCCCGGCACGGTCACATTGTTGAGCGTTTCTAAAATAAATGGTTTACATTAAGCAACCGGCGGCGTGCAGAAGTGCACGCCGCCGGTTGATCGTTTCATGCTTTCACTCAGTCACTCAGCTTTCCTTGGGCCGCGTCCGTGCGGCGGTTCTGGTGCCCGCTGTGCCGGTGCCGGACGATTCATCGCTGTCCCCGGACGCCTCCTGGACCCGCAGATTGTTCTGGACGTGCTGCACGCCTGAACAGTCCTCGATGCAGTCTTCTGCGGCTCGCTTGGCCTGGCGGGACGAGACGTGGCCGTTGAGTGTCACTTCCCCGTTGGAAACCTCCACGGTAATGCCGCTGGCATCCACCGTATCGGCGTCCACGAGCCGGTCGCATACATCTTCCCGGATGCGGTCGTCGCTGCGCTTGTAATCCTTCGGCCCATGGCCGCGGAAGCCGCGTGCCCCGGTTTCCTGGCGGCCCTGCCCCTGCAGGGCCGAGAGCATGCCGGGGTCATAGACGCGTGGGGGGAAGCCCGGGCCGTTTTCGTAGCCGGGGCCGCCATACATGCCGCTCTCGCTGTTGCGGCCCCAGCGGCGCTCGTCGTCCCAGCCGCGCATCTGTTCATCGTGGCGCTGGTCGTGACGGGCAAATCCGAAGGCGTTGCCGTCGTCCTGCACGCCATAGTCCGGACGGCCGTAATCCTGACGGCCATAGGACTGCGGCAGACGCCCCGGCGCGCGGCCCGGCTCACGTCCATACATCCGCCCGTACATGCTGCCGTTCTCGTAAGGATCCTGGTCGCGGCGGTAGCTGCTGCCGTACCGGTCGTCATCATCGTCACGGGCCTGCGGACGATCATATTCCCGCGTGGGCCAGTAAAGCGAGCGCTCGTCTTCCATGGAGCGGCCTTCGCGGCCATAGCGGGGTCTGCCACGGCTCTGATCATTGCGCTCATCGTAGTAACGCTCTTCATAACGGCGGTCTGCCATTGCTTTTCCTCCTGTGCTGCCCGCCCTCCGGAGTGGCTGGCGGGGTGTTGCCGCAGAGGGCCTCTGCGTTGTGCGTCAACCATGCGGGATGGGGAATGTTCCTGGATTACGGCCTTACTCGATGACCGCGCAGGCGAGGCGGTCTCCGGCATTTCCAGAGGGCTGACTGCGATAGTCATCGGCCTGCGCATGGATCATCAGCGCCCGGCCGCGGATCGAGTTTCCGCCTTCGTTGAGGGTCACAAGCGGATTGTGCACCTCGACACGCGCCATGCCCTCCGCGTCGGTCCGGATATTGGGCATGTCTCCGGCCTGCGGCCCTGTCTCTGACAGGTATCCATGCTCCACACCTTCCGGATTGAAGTGGTCCCCGGCAGATTCATGACCGCCATGGGGATCGCAGCTGCCCGTCTCGTGAATGTGGAAGCCGAGCCATTGGTTGGGCGGCAGGGCGCCGAGGTCGAGCTTGATCAGCACGCCGCTTGGAGTTTCAGTCAGGGTGGCGGTGCCGGTTTCGGTGCCCTCCCCATTGACGAAAGTGGTTCTTGCTTCCTGCGCAGCGGCAGGAAGGGGCAGCACCAGAAGCGTGCCAAGCAGGATGCGGGTCAGGTGTCTCATCGGTCTGTCCTCCTGTTGAGGACTGGGGAACCGTCTCCCGCCTGCGTTGTTCCCGCTTTCCTAAGGCCTGCCGCTGCCGTCTTTCTGCTGCGCAAGCGCTGGTTCCTGTGCGCGGATCTCCTTCACGTCCTCCGCCGAGACCGGTGTGCCGTCATTGTCCCAGGCCTGACGCACGAAACTGGCAAGTTCAGCAATTTCGCTGTCGGTCAGCCGGTTCGCATAGCCCTGCATCACCAGCGGCATCGGCCGCTTTTCCGTCCCCTCCACCTTCGCGCCATGCAGGATGATGGAGATCAGCGGCGTGACTTCCTCCGACACGACGAGGCTGTTGCCCTGAAGCGCGGGGAAGATATCCGGAGATCCCCGTCCGGTGACGAAATGGCACTGGGCGCAATTGTCCAGATAAAGCCTTGCACCCAGCGGCATATAGGATGGGGCCATGCTCAGCATGCGCGTTGTTGCCTCCCCTGCCTGATCCGTGCCGGCAGGCGGCAGGGCGAGCGGGCCTTCGGGCACAGCCGTTTCCGGCGGATCATGCGGCTCGTCATCCTGCGCCTTGAGAAACCGCGCCATGGCAATGATGTCCTCGTCACTGAGGTATTGCAGAGAATGCTCCACCACGAGGCCCATCTCGCCATTGGCGGTGGAGGCAAAGTTGCGGCCCGTGGCGAGAAAGGCTGTCAGTTCACCGATGGGCCATTTGCGGATGACGCTTTGCGGCCCGCGCAGGGGCGGTGCTTCCTGTCCCTCGATATATCCCCCCGTCAGGAAGGCAGGCTCATCCGCCTTGAGGCCGTCCTGCCCCATGTAGACCGTCCGGGGGCTGTGACAGGCAGCGCAGTGGCCGGGGCCTTCCACCAGATATTGCCCGCGATCCAGAACGGGATCACCCATGGTGCCGGTGAAGCCGCTGTCATGGCGCAGGGTCAGCCAGTTCAGGGCCCTGAGGCCCCAGCGCTGATTGAAGGGGAAGGGCAGTTCCGGCTCTTTCACCGCGTTGCGCACGGGCGGCACCTCTTCCATGAAGAAGCGGTACAGCGCGCGGATGTCCGTTTCGGTCATAAAGCGGAAGTTCTCATAGGGCATGGCCGGGTAGAGATGGCTGCCATCGGCGCGCAGTCCATCCACCAGTGCCGCCCGGAACTGGTCCAGCGTCCAGCCGCCGATGCCTGTTTCCGGGTCCGGCGTGATATTGGCCGTATAGATTGTGCCAAGCGGGCTTTCGATCGGCCGTCCGCCCGCGAGATCCGCGCCGCCATCGGCCGTATGGCAGGCGATGCAGTCACCGGCACGCATCACATATTCGCCCGCGCCGGCTTCCGGCTCCCAGCCTTCCGGCGGCAGCTGCGACATCGGGGTGCGGCTCACCGGGATCAGGATGATGGCGGCCATGACAAGCCCGCCGGTGACAGCGAGAGCCAGCAGAATTTGAAGAAAGATCCTCATCTCTTGCCCCCTCAGACCAGCGGGCCCGGATTGGGCAGGTACTGCTTCCGGATCGCATCCGCGGCCCAGTAGGCGAGCCCGCCAACCAGCCCTGTGGGATTGTACTGGGTGTTCTGGACGAAAGCGCCGGCGCCCATGACGAAGACATTGTGCTTGTCCCAGGCCTGCAGATACCGGTTCAGCGGCCCGCCGTCCGGAGTTGCGCTCATGATCGAACCGCCGGTGTTATGCGTGGTCTGATAGGGCCGTATGTCGTAAAGGGACTCCTCGTCCTTGTAGTCGCCATGCATCAGGTCCGGCTGCATGGACCGGGCAAGCGCCTCGATCTTTTCCTGCAGAAAGGCGTTCAACCGCAGCTCGTTGGCGTGCCAGTTGAAGGTGATCCGCATCAGCGGCCTGCCGTGCCGGTCGCGGTAAGTGGGGTCGAGATCGCAATAGTGGTCCCGGTAGGACATGACCGAGCCATGATGCGAGATGTTCATCCCGTGGCCATACCATTCCGCAATGGCGGCCTTCCAGCGCGCCCCCCATTCGGGCGTGCCTTCCGGCAGGGGCATGTTGCGGATCGGCTGGCCATTGGTCTGCGCCGAGGAAATATAGGCCCCGCCAATGAAGCCCTCCGCACCGAAGTCGATGGCGTTCATGCCGAAATCGTCGATGCACATGCCGTTGATGCCGGAGCCGACAAAGGGATTGAAATGCTCGTTGCGGAAGAACAGCGAGGTGGAGCCGGTGATCTGATAGCCGTAGTTCTTGCCCGTCACCCCTTCGCCCGTCGCCGGGTCATAGGGCTGACCGATGCCGGACAACAGCATCAGGCGCACATTCTCGATCTGATAGGCCGCCAGGATCACCAGATCTGCGGGCTGGAACACCTCCTCGCCCGCCGCTTCGTCGTAATAGGTCACGCCGGTGGCCGTGCGCCCATCCGCTGCCATCTCCACGCGCAGCACCTCCGCTCCGGTCCGGTAGCTGAAGTTGGGCTTGCGGAACAGGGCGGCGAGGATGGTCGTCTGCGGTGAGGATTTGGAATACTGGTAGCAGCCGTAGCGTTCGCAGAAGCCGCAGAAATTGCAGGCGCCCATCTGCATGCCGTACTCGTTGACATAGGATGTGGAGGCATTGCCGCCGGGACGGGGGAAGGGGTGATAGCCCATGGCCTTTGCGGCTTCGGCGAATTTGACACCGTTCCATGTCATCGGCAGAGGCGGCATCGGATAATCGCGTGAGCGCCAGCCCTCATACGGGTTGCCGCCGTCCCGGATTTCCCCGCGGATGTTGCCGGCGATGCCGCTGATGCCCGCCACCCGCTCAAACCGGTCGAAAAAGGGCTCCAGCTCGTCATAGGTGACGGGATAATCGGCAATGGTCATGTCTTCGGGGATGATGCCCGCACCCCAGCGCTCAGTGATGTAGCTCCGCAGCCGCAGTTCCTCCGGCTGGGGGCGCCAGTTCTGGCCGTTCCAGTGCACGCCGGATCCGCCCACGCCGTTGCCGAGCAGGAAGGAGCCCCATTTTCGGATCGGCAAGGCCGTTTCTGACAGGTCCCGGCGGAAGGTCACGGTGGATTGTGCCGGGCGCAGCATCATCTTGTGGCGCTCGCCCTGGCTCAACTCGTCGATCATCTGCGGATAGCGCATTTCCGGCACTGTCCGGCGGTCCGGGCCGCGTTCCAGCGCCAGGACCTCAAGACCCTCACTGGCAAGCTCCATTCCGAGGATGGCTCCGGTCCAGCCGAGGCCAACGATCACGGCGTCCTTCTTCGTCTCCTGCCGGGCCATCACTCAGGCCCTTTCGCCGGAGATGGAAACCGGCCCCAGCGGATAGGGGACGTTGTGCTGCTCCACCCATTCGCGGTAATGGGCGCGGGCACCGGGAAAACCGATATGCACCCATGCCGCCATCTGGTGATTGCCGCCGTGGATCGGGTCGGACAGATATCCTTCCTTGGTGTTGGCGAGCAGCAGGTCAAAGAAGTCCCGCAACTCCGGCGGCAAGGGCACGGTGCCCTCTTCCAGTGCGGTCAGGGCCTCATCCTGGGCTGAGGCGGGCAGGGCAGTGAAGGCCGCGCCGAAGCTGGTCTCGCACCATGCGTCAAACAGGGGGATGGCCTGCCGGTAGACATCAGCGGGAGCCAGTGGTGACTGCCAGCCGAATTCCGGTTCGGCATCGGGCTGGTGCGGTCCTGCCATGTACCAGTCGGCCGCCGATCCGAAATCACCGGACAGTTCCCGGTCGATGAAGACCGGCACCCGCGCCTCCAGCGCTCCCGGGCCATCGCCTTCGGAGGGGATCAGCCGTGCCACGGCCGCCAGCACGAAGGCCCATTCCGCATCGGTGAAAAACGCCCTTGGATAGTCTTCCAGCGGCGGCAGCGGCTCCTGCGCCAGGGCGGTGGCGGGCCAAAATCCGGCTGCGGCAAGGCTGCCGGCGGACAATTGCAGGAACTGCCTGCGGCCGGTGCGGAAGGAAGCGGGGTGATGCGGCGGGGTGGTCATGTCGTCTCCCTGGCTTGGAACTGGCTGGAAGCGGCATCAGGGATGCTCTTGCTGCATGTTCTGGGGTCCAGGAACCGGCAGGCCGCCGAAATGTTCCAGTCCCGCGTGGAACAGTCCGGCCCCAGCCGGGTTTCCTGTCTGCAACAGATGAAGAGGACGGCGCTGGAGATGCAGGACAACAACCTTGTGCTGGGGGCGGTGCTGGACCACCTGGAGGAGGCAGGCAAGGCGGAAGCGGTCAGTATCGGCACGATGGTGGAAGCTATCGGCGCCCGTTCCTTCGCAACGCTGATGCTGGTCTTTGCCCTGATCTCCGTGTCTCCGGCCAGCATCCTGCCGGGGGTGACGACCCTTGTTGCCCTGCTTGAGTTCATTCTGGCCGCGCAGATGATCCTCGGGCGCCGGCACATCTGGCTTCCCGGCATTCTGGAACGGCGGGAGATCGCAGGGGCGCGGCTGCGTGTGGCGGTCTCCTGGCTGCGAAAGCCGGTTGCCTTCGTTGATCACATCCTGCAGCCGCGTTTCAGCACATTGACGGAAAAGCCCTGCCTCTATGTCTGGCTGATGATGATCATGGCGCTGACCCTCTTCATGCCCTTCATGGAGCTGGTGCCCGGCAGCGGCACGGTCGCCTCCGGCTTCATTGCCCTGGTCGCGGCCGCAATCCTCACCCGCGACGGGCTCTTGCTGCTGCTGGCCAGCCTGTGCCTTGCCGGACTGGGCTTGATGGTCCACTGGGTCGGCGAAACCATGCTCTGACAGGTCCGGCCGCATCATCGTCATGCAGCAATTGAAAAAAGGGCGGGAACATCAGGCCGCCGGACAGGTTGCCACATCCGAGGTCCCTGCCTCAGGGCCGGATCTCACGCCTACCCAGTCTCTCACTGGAACTTCAGGCGCCCGCTCCGGTGGGCGCCGCTTTTTTTGTGCGGGGTCCGGAAAATGCGAAAAGGCGGCCCGGAAGGTCCGCGCCGCCTGCAAATTTCACGTGCCATTCTGCCCTGAAACGGCTCAGGCGCCGCACCGGCTGGTGTCAGTGCTTGTGCTCGGGCAGGTCTTTCAGCTGATCCTTGGTCCAGCTGGTGACGCCGTGCACGTTGCCTTTCTCATCCCGCATCAGGTTGAGCTGATCTGCACGCACCAGCACCGGCTTGGCGCCGATGCCGAGGAAACCGCCGACATCGACGACGACCTCGGTCAGGTCACCGGTCCGGTGCACATGGGAAATGGTGCCGACCTTGCGGTCAGCTGTGTCGTAAATCGGGGCGTCGGCCAGAACAGCTTCATTCAGGTCCTGCCGGGGCAGCGGGGTGTGCTTGCTGTGATCCATGAGTTTCTCCTTTGGTGTTGTTCGTGTTTTTCCCGCAAAGGGGAAGGGGGCGAAAATGCCGCTGCGCTGGGAGGGGCAGAAGCGGGGCTGCCTGTGTCAGCGGCCAAAAGGGGAAGCTCGGAAGACCACCAGATTCTTCGCTTCACCAGGGCAGGCTGTCAGGCGCAGCGGCATTTTCGTGCCGTCAACCTCTGCCGTTGCCGTTTGTTCCTGAGTTTCCCGAAGGGCCTGCCGGCAGGCATGCAAGGCTGACCAAGGGGGCATGTTCTGGAACACAGAGGCCGGCTGCAGGGTTGATCCGGCGTCTGGCCGGGAGAAAGTTCATGATCGACAGCACAGTGGCGCTGATTGCCGGGGAGTTCCGCGATCCCTTCGTTGCCGTCCGCTTCGAGGTGGCCCTGCTGCGGCTGGTCTTTGCGGCGGTGCTGGGCGCGGCGATCGGTTTTGAGCGGGAGATCCACTCCAGTGCTGCGGGGCTGCGCACCCACATGATTGTGTCCATGGCGGCCTGCCTCTTCACGATCATCGCCGCCGAGATCATGGCCAACGAGTTCAAGGGTGCAACGCATCTGCAGACAGATCCCTTGCGTCTGATCGAGGCGGTGACGGCCGGTGTCGCCTTCCTCGCGGCGGGCTCGATCATCACCTCCGGCGGCCGGATCACCGGTCTGACCACCGGAGCGGGGATGTGGATGGCAGGCGCCATCGGCCTTGCCTGCGGCAGCGGCCTTCTGCCGCTTGCCATTCTGGCGGCGGTGCTGGCCATCGCCGTGCTCTGGCTGCTCAGGCGTATGTCGCGGCGTATCGGCCACAAGGGCGGGCCGGATGAGGACACATGAAACCCCAACCACTGAAAGGAGAGACCCATGCCTGCAAGATCACAAGCACAGCAGAAGGCGGCAGGTGCCGCCCTGTCCGCCAAGCGCGGCGAAACGGACCGCAAGGACCTGTTCGGCGCCTCGCGGGAGATGTTCGACAGCATGACGGAAGCGGAGCTGGAGGAGCTTGCCTCCACGCCGCGCAAGGATCTTCCGGAGAAGCTGGAAGACGATCACAAACGGGACTAGCTGCCCGCATCGCAGGTGGTCAGCCCCACGACCGGGAACAGCGTCAGGGTGACGGAGACAAAACCGATCCAGGCGCCGGCCCTGACCAGCGTTTCTTCCCTGCTGTCCCCGTCGGGGGACAGCAGGAGGATGGTCCCGGCCCCGGCCAGAGCCACGAGCCACAGGGCAAACAGCGTGAAACGCTGCAGGTCGGCAATGGGAGCCGGCTGGGCGGGCCATCCCCAGGCGCAGCCAAGGCCGTGCGCCGCATAGATGAGCGAAAAGGCGGCGGCCCAGAACAGGGGGCCAAGCAGGGTACGTAAAGGCCATTTCACTGGAGTGCCTCCTGTAGTGTGACAAGCAGAACCAGAATGAGGGTGGTGGCGAGCGTGTAGTCCTGCCAGATGCGCCAGACCGGCCAGGCCGATTCCCGCCCCTCTCCGATCCGCCCGTCCCGTTGTTGCACCACGCAGACAAGGGCGAGGAGCGCTGCGATCACGCAATGCAGCGCCACATAGCCGAGACCTGCCGCCCGCAGCGCATCGCGCGCATGCCGGGTGGGGTCATCCAGCAGGGGCACAAGCGCTGCGATGACACCGAGAGCTGCCAGCATCGGAAAGAGAGAGAGTTTTGCCCCTTGCGCCTGTGGAATGCGCGCAAGGCCGCAGGCTCCTGCCAGCGCCAGGCACAGAATGGCCGTCAGCACGCCCGCAGGCAGGGTGGCAATGCCGCTGTCCGGGGCGGGCCAGTTCGGGGCAATCACCGAGAGAAAGCCGATGGCGAAGAGGAAACAGGCGTAAAGCGTGCCGTTGGCGATCAGAAGACAGGTCAATCCGGTGCGGGCAAGCCCGTCCGGCACCGCATGATTGACCGGCAGGCTGAGCCCCGGTGCCACGTTCAGCGGTCCCTCGTCATGCGTGCTCCCCATGAAGCGCTGCCAGCTCCAGGCGGTGGCAGCGACGGCCATCAGCGCTGCTGCCGCCAGCCAGTAAAGCCCGGCAAGCATCAGCAGCACGAAGACGCCGATGGCGGCGGCCGTCACAATCGGCAGGACCGAATTGCCCGGAAGGACCGCCACATGCCGTGGCGTGCCGCTGATCACATCCACCACCAGGGTTTCCCGCCGGTGGCGGGGCGCTCCGGGCAGCAGGCCTTCACCGCGTGCAATCTCCACGGCGCTTTGGTCCGGCAGAGGCAGGGAGGCGATGTTGTAGGCCGGGGCCGGGGTTGCCATGCCCCATTCCAGCGTCCCCGCCTGCCAGGGATCACGCCTTGCCTTGGGGCCGAACAGCATCTGCAGCAGAAGATCGAGCACGAACAGCGCAAAGCCTGCCGCCATGACGAAGGAGAAGAACGAACTGACGAGATTGGGCCACAGCCATTCCGGATTGTCCGGATAGACATCGATCCGGCGCGGCATGCCCAGCAGGCCGGTCAGATGCATGATGAAGAAGGTGCCGTGGAAGCCGATGAGGATCAGCCAGAAGGCCATTGTGCCAAGGCCGCGAATGGCCTGCCTGCCGCTGAACAGCGGCATCCAGTAGACCGCGGCAGCCATCATCGGGAAGACGAAGCCGCCGATCAGCACATAGTGCAGATGCGCCGTGACGAAGGCCGTGTCATGGGCCTGCCAGTTGAAAGGCACGATGGCGAGCATCACCCCGGTCAGCCCGCCCATGACGAAGGTCGAGAAGAAACCCATCAGATGCAGCATCGGCAGGTGCATCTGCGGGCGGCCCTTCCACATGGTGCCGATCCAGGCAAAGATCTGCACGGCCGTGGGCACGGCGACCAGCGCCGAGGCGGCCGAGAAGAAGGCCAGCGCCATATGCGGGATGCCGGTGGTGAACATGTGGTGCACCCACAGGCCGAAGGACAGGAACACCAGCCCGAGCACCGCCGCAACGATGGCGCTGTAGCCCATGATCTGCGTGCGGCACATCACCGGCAGGATGGTGGAGATGGCGCCGGCCGCCGGCAGGAAGATGATGTAGACCTCCGGATGGCCGAACAGCCAGAACAGATGCTGCCACAGCAGCGGATCACCGCCGCGCGTGACGTCGAAGAAGGGCCAGCCGAAGGCTCTTTCGATTTCCAGAAGCACCGAGGCAAGGATCAGGGGTGGGAAGCCGACAAGCATCATGGCCGTGGTGCCGAGCATGTACCAGGCGAAGAGGGGCATCTGCGTCAGTTTCATGCCCGGCGCGCGCATCCGCAGAATGGTGACGGTGATCTCGATGGCGGCCGCAAGCGCCGAGATTTCCACGAAGGTGACGCCCAGCAGCCAGACATCGGCATTGATGCCGGGGCTGTAGGTCTTGGACGACAGAGGGGTGTACATGAACCAGCCGCCATCCGGTGCAACACCGGCGACGAGCGCGGCAAGAATGATCAGGCCGCCGAAGAGATAGCACCACCAGCCAAGGGCGGAGAGGCGGGGGAAGGCCAGATCCCGCGATCCCAGCATCTTCGGCAGCAGATACATCCCCAGCCCTTCCAGCATCGGAATGGCAAAGAGGAACATCATCAGGCTGCCGTGCATCGTGAAGATCTGATTGTAATGCGCGGTGTCCAGAAAGGCGCCCTCCGGCGTGGCCAGCTGGGCCCGGATCAGCATGGCCAGGCATCCGGCTATGGCAAAGAACACGAATGCCGTGATCATGAACCGCAGCCCGAGATCGCTGTGGTTCACCGTCATGATCCAGCCCCGGAACCCTTCGGGACGGCCCCAGATCCGGTCAAGGTCACGGTGCAGCCGCAGGGCATTCTGCGGCGGGTTGGGGTTTGGCCCGCTCATTCTGCGCCTCTCCCGTCTGTGCTGGTGAAATCTGGTGGCGAGGCCGGGTCATAGGCGAGCACCTCGAACACCATCCCGGCATAGCCGGTGCCCGAGAACTCCGCCGAGCGGCCTTGGTAAAGGCCCGGTCTGAAGGCTTCGATGCGCAACAGGGTGTCGCGGCCCGGCAGGGCATCCATCTTGCCTGCAAGCTGCGGAACCCAGAAGGAATGGATCACGTCCTGCGAGCGGATGACCACATCCACCGGCTGCCCGGCCGGAATGTGCAGGCGTCCCTCCGTCTCGACCATGGTGCCGTCCGGGCCGGGCTGGCGGAAGCGCCATGCCCATTGCCGGGCAGTGGCCTCGACGCGCATTGCCTCCGTGCCGGGACGGGGCAGGTGCCGCTCGCCGGTCCAGATTCCGGCACCAACCACAGCAAACAGCACGGTGAAGCTGAAACCAAGGCCCATGCCCTTGATCCAGAAGGCTTCTCCGAGGGCTTCTCTTGGGGCTTCTCCGGGGGCTTCTCCGGGGGCTTCTCCGGGGGCTTTGCCGGGGGCTTTGCCGGGGGCTTTGCCGGGCGTGCGGACGAAGGCGCGCCAGACGAGCGCCAGCACAAGACAGGTGATCAGCGCCGCCCCTGCCAGCATTGCCCACCACAGGGTGGCGATGTCTGCGGCGGCCGGTCCTTGCGGGGAGAGCGTGGACAGAGGTCCCTCGCAGGCGGCAAGGGCGGGAACCATAAGCGCCGCTGCCAGTTGCCTGAAAGACAGCCTTAAGGAGGAAAAGACATGCCCCGGACCAGAGCGTTCCGCCGCCGTCTCCATGACCCGATCCACGAGCACCGCAGTTTTCACCGCACGGACTCGAAGATTGCCATCGCCGGCCACCCGATCCACGCCATGCTGGTGACCTTTCCCATTGCCATGTGCGTCAGCACGCTTGGAGCCGACGCGCTCTACTGGTGGACCGGAGACCTGTTCTGGCCGCGCGTTGCCTTCTGGGCGTCCGGCACCGGCTTCCTCATGGGGATACTGGCCGGCATTGCAGGCACCGCCGAGCTGCTGCTGGTGCCCGGCATCCGCATCCGGGCGGCCAGCTGGACCCATTTCATCCTGGCCGTGATGCTGCTTTCGATACTCGGCGCAAACTGGGGCATTCGCTTTGGCGATCCGGTCCAGGCGGTGCTGCCCTGGGGCTTCCTGACCTCCCTGCTGGCGACGGGCATGACCGGAATGACCGGCTGGCACGGCGGCAAGCTGGTCTTCGATTACGGGCTGGGGACGCAGAATGATCATGATGCCCCCTTGCGCGGTGACAGCAACTGATCGGGGATGAGGGCGGTGAAGACCCCGCCCAGATCCGGCTTGACCAGCGCCAAAGCGACGATGGCCGCGATCAGCGGCAGAACCATCAGCAGGGCCGCAAGGGGGGCGGCCTGCCAGTGGCTGCGCCGCTCTTCGCCGGACCGCTGGATCAGATGACCGATCCAGGCATGCACCAGCACCATGGCCGCAACGAATGACAGCTTCAGCAGCAGCCAGGGCTCGAACATCCTTGCCGCAAAGATCAGGCCGGTGCCGGCGATGATGGTGATGAGAGCCGCAGGTGTGGCAAAGCCGATGTAGCCGATGTGGGTGATCAGGCGGAACCTTGCATATTGGCGCTGGTTGTCTGCACTGCCATGCGCCCGCATCAGCAAGGGCAGCGCAAGAAGGGCTGCGCTCCACGAGGCCAAACCCGCAATATGCAGGAATTTCAGCGCAGCGATCATGCTGCGAGCCCCTGCGCCCAGGCCCGCCGGGCCATGACGGCGGCGGCCAGGGCCAGCGGCAGCAGTCCGGGCACCCACATGATCAGGCCCGCTGCCTGCTGGTCAGCCAGTGGTTCCAGTCCCCACATCAGGGTGACGGGCAGATGCTCCAGGTAGAGCGGCTCTGCCGCGAAGGTGAGCACGGCGCCGGTCAGCCCCATGATGCCCGCGAGCGCCCCGGTCATCAGGGCATTGGACAGGAGCGCTCCGGCATCCTGTTCCCGCCAGTCGAACACGCCCGACCAGAAGGCTGCCGCCGGGATCAAAAGAGCCGCCTGCATCAGCCAGTATACTGCAGGACTGTCCCATGCCGCCGTATAGACCACCGGCACATGCCACAGCACCAGCGCTGCCCCGGTCATCCCGAGGGCTGCGGGCACGGCTATGCCGCGCAGTGGCAGGGCAAGGCCCAGAAGAGGTGCCGCGACGCTGACCAGAAGCAGGTGATGCAGCGCCCGCGCGCTGAACAGGGCGCTGGTCAGGGCGCAGAGCGGTGAGACGAAGGCGAGAACGAGAACACTCCAGGCCAGCAGAAAGGCGGGCCGGTTTACCGCCGCCTTGCCTCCCGCAACCAGCGCCGCAAGGAGGGCGGCGATCAGCACCGGATCAAGGTTCCAGCTGCTCAGAAACGTTGCCGGAGACGGTGCTTCGCCGCAGTAGGGGATTGAGGGGCCGGTTGCTGCTGTGTCCATGTCTCTCCTCATGGGGCTGTGCCGGGCGTTTCGGGATGTCTCCGGGGCTGGGATTTGCGGCGGGTGTTACTGACGGGTGTCTCTGTCGGGAGTCACTGGCGGCTGGCGCTGCTTGCCGGGCGGGATCCGGCGCCTGCCAGCACCCGTTCCACCTGTTCACGGTGCTCCTCCGCAAAGCGGACGCTGACCGCAGCGCCGCCGTGCAGGATGGCTTCGCGGAAAGCCCCTTCCTCCTTGGCCGGAATGCCGAGATCCGTGAGTGCTCCGATGGCGCAGCCCGCGAGGGCCCCGCCCGCCACGCCTGCCAGTGCCGGAGCCAGAAGCCCGGCAGCCGCAACGGGCCCGGCTCCCGGGACGGCTGCTGCACCGAGGCCTGCAAGCAGTCCGGCCCCGCCTCCAACCACCGCGCCGGCGGCTGTGCCTTTCGCCGCGCCGGGGGCAGGTTCGGGAACCTGCGTGCGTTCCCCGGTCACAGGGTCCTGTTCCACCCGCATGTCGCGGTAGTCCGGCAGGTCATCCTTGCCGATGATGGATGCTTTCACAGAGGAAAGGCCCAGAGCGTCCAGCTGCCAGGCTGCCCTGGCGGCCGCTGCCTGATCTTCAAAAAGACGTGTAGCCACCGGCATGGTGTTCTCCTTCTCCGGTGTTCCGGCCCGTTGCTCATGCCCGCCCGGCGCAGGCGCGCGCCGTCGAACGGAAGGGCTGCAGCAGACACTGAACCGGCCGGGTTCTGACCCGTTTCAGATGGACAAAGGAAAGCTGCGCGTGTGGCGGAACCGGCCGGACCGCTCTGGATCGCTTTGGCTGGTTCCGCCGCTGCGGGCTTTCATTTCTGAATTGCCAACTGTTTCAGCTGCTTTTTGTTCCCGTTGCCAGCTTCCGGGCTGCGGGAGGGCTCAAGCCTTGCCTGTTACATGCTGGACTAGACACCTGGAGCCGGACGAGTGTTGAGGAACTTGTGGGCCAGCGTCTGTAAGGAAGTGATCAGCCGTTGGTCCTGCCGTCTGCAACAATCTCTCCCTCCTGTAGCCACCTGAGGGCAATGGGCCAGAGGGTGGGGCGGAAGCGGGTGTGGAAGAAGTTGAAGTGGCCGATGGGTTCGCCGCCGCTGTGCTGCGGGCCCAGGCGCAGATGCTGCCGGGGGCTGGCGCTGTAGCAGGCGAGCAGCCGCTCCAGTGCCTGTGGCGTGCCGAAGGGGTCGTCATCAAGGCCGATGGCGAGCAGCGGCGCGGTGATCCTTGCAAGACGGCGGGTCAGGATCTCGCCCTCCCGCTCGCCGCCAATGAACATGTCCTGCCGCAGGTGCTCGGCAAGCTGTGGCCCCATGCGGCTCCAGTCACGCACCACCCCTGCGGGCGTATCCTCCAGCCAGTCAAGGCGTTTGCCCGGAAAATAGCCGAAGAGCCGCGTCACCAGCGGCATGAACACGTGCCATTTCAGATACATGCGGCGGCGCTGCTGGGGGTCGTAATCGCGCCAGTAGGCATGCTGTGCGCCAACGGTCAGCAAACGTGCGGCGTTGCGGGCGGAGGGGGCAAGGCCGATGGCCAGCCCGCCGATGGAATGACCGATGAGATGCAGAGGCTGGCCCGGCCATTGCTGTTCCACCAGCCGCAGCCCTGCTTCCACGTCCAGATCGCCCCAGTCGGCCCAGTCCGCCTGAAAGCCGCGCAAGTTCGCGGGCCGGGAAAAGCCGATGCCGCGATAGTCGAGCGTCAGCACCTCGAAGCCATGCTCATGCAGATAGCCGGCAAAGCGCCCATAGTAGCTGCAGCGTACGGAGGTGGCAGGGGCGATGACGGCAACGGGACGGCGCGGATCCGGGGCCGGATGGCGCCAGACAAGCCCGCCGAGCGGCACCCCATCGGGGGCACGCAGGCGAATACGTGCACCCTCTTTGGCGGCAGGTGCCGGGCGTGTGATCTCCTGATGCTGCGCTTGGCAATTGTGCAAGGCCGGGTCTCCGGTTTGAAATTGCGTTCAACCGCAAGTCTCCGCCTGAAGCTTCTGCCTGTCGATTGACCATAGCTGCGGGAGGACTGAAGAGCATTCACTTGCGTTGGGCTGCATTGCGGGTTCCTCTGCATGGCGAGGAAACCTGACAGGACACTGCAACATGAAACCGGTTGTGACACTTGCCACCCTGCCGATGGAAACACAGGCCCATGGGGAGAGCTTTGAGGCGCGCAAGGCGGCGGTGGCCGCGCCGCTGGGCGCCACGCGGCTCGGCGCGCGCTATGTCGAGATCCCGCCCGGCAAGAAGGGCTGGCCCTATCACTGCCATCTGGCCAATGACGAGATGTTTGTCATCCTCTCCGGCAGCGGCATCTTGCGCTACGGCGAAGAGGAATTTCCGTTGGCGGCGGGGGATGTAGCCGTCTGCCCTGCCGGCGGGACAGAGACCGCGCATCAGCTGATTGCGGGGCCGGATGAAGCGCTGCGCTATCTGGCCGTGAGCAGCATGCATGATCCGGACATTGTCGAATATCCCGACAGCGGCAAGATGGCGGTCTATGCCGGGGCCGCGCCGGGCGGCGATGTCAGGGCGCGCCGTCTTGCGCTCACCTTCCAGCGCCCTGCCGCCGCCGGATATTGGGACGGCGAGGACTGAGCATGCTTGCCAGGTTGCCGGCGTGTCCATCCCGCCGGGACCGGGCTTCAGCCGGCGCGGCGCAGATCGCCGGTTTCCGCCAGCAGCCATGTCCTGAGGTTGCGGATGCGCCGGTCGCGCTCCAGTGCAGGCGGATAGCACAGGTAATAGCCGGCCTCTGCCGCCACCCGGTGGGCGAAGATCAGGGACAGCCGCCCGGCGGCAATGTCCTCAGCCGCCAGTTCCGGCCCGGCAAAGGTGATGCCCGTGCCATCCAGCGCCGCCTTGAGGCTGAGGCTGGTGGAATCGACGGTGATGATGGCCGCCGGCTGGACCGGGCCGCCGGGCAGGGAAGCATTCCAGCGGGCAAAGCCCTCATGCCGGTGGCCGGAGATGAAGAGCGTGCTGCGGCCGACAAGCGCGCGGGCATCCTCTCCGGCTGTTGCCCGGCCCAGCAGGGTCAGGGTTTCGTCGAAGAGGTGCTCGCTCACCGTGCCGGTCCAGTGCCCCTTGCCATGGCGCACGGCGGCATCGGCGCTGCCTGCGGCCAGATCGGCCACCTCCTGCGTGGTCTGCAGTTCCAGTTCAAACCCCGGCCGGGCCGCCGGATAGGCGGCAAGGCGGGGCAGCAGCCAGTGGGCGGCAAAGCCGGGCGGCAGCGACAGGCGCAAGGGGCCGAGCTTGCGCCCGGTCTGCAAACTGCCGACGCTCTCCGAGATCTGTCGGAAGCCTGCGGAAAGCCCCGGGGTCAGCGTCCGCCCGGCCTGCGTCAGCTCCAGCCTTGCGCCCGTCCGGCGCAGCAGTTCCACGCCC
Source organism: Pannonibacter sp. I15F10I1 (assembly GCF_900185665.1). Classification (NCBI taxonomy): domain Bacteria; kingdom Pseudomonadati; phylum Pseudomonadota; class Alphaproteobacteria; order Hyphomicrobiales; family Stappiaceae; genus Pannonibacter; species Pannonibacter sp. I15F10I1. The sequence goes on along the minus strand of NZ_FYAN01000014.1, from coordinate 128,922 downwards.
AGGCTGTCTTCCAGCAGGCGGATCTGGTGGCTGACGGCGGAGGGCGTGACGCCGATTTCTGCAGCGGCACCCTTGACCGAAAGATGCCGCGCCGCCGCCTCGAAAGCCCTCAGGGCGTTGAGCGGAACGGGAAGGCGCACGGGGCCGCCGTGCAAGGCCTTGTTATCCTGCTGCATGGCTCTGATCCTGTCTCCGGTTCTGTTTGCTGTCCCGGAAGGAGGATCGTAGAGTTCGTGACACTCGTGGTAAAATGCAAAAGCGTCACGTGACGCAATTGGAGAGTGCCGATGCGCCTCAAGTCGCCCTGGAAGCCGCGCCTTTCCGGTGAAGCGCAACTGCCCTGCGACAGGCTGGCGGCGGCGCTGGCGGAAGACATCCTCGATGGAAAGCTGGCCGCAGGCGAGCGCTTGCCGCCGCACCGGGATCTTGCCTGGCAGCTGGGCATCGGGCTTGGCTCCGTGACCAAGGCCTATGGCATTCTGGAGCGGCGCGGCCTTGTGCATGCGCTCAAGGGCAGCGGCACTTTCGTGGCGGACACCGGCGGGCGCAAGGGGGCGGTGATCGACCTGTCGCAGAATGCTCCGCCCGCCGTCATGAGCGAACGCCTGCTCTCCCGCACGCTGACCGCTCTGGCCCGGCAGACTGAGCCGGCCCTGTTCAATTCCTATCCGCCGGTGCCGGGGCATGTGCGCTTCCGCACCGGCCTTGCCCGCTGGTTCGGGCGGCTGGGCACGGAGACCGGTCCCGGCCGCCTGCTGCTGACTGGTGGCGCGCAGCATGCGCTCACCGTGTGCCTGTCGATGCTGTCCGGTCCGGGCTCCCTGCTGCTGGTGGAGGCGCAGACCTATCCCTGTCTGCTGACACTCGCCCGGTACTCCGGAGTGCGGCTGGCGGCCGTTGCCATGGATCATGAGGGCATGATGCCGGAAGCGCTGGACCGGGCCTTGCAGGCGGCGGGGCCGGATGTGCGGGCCTCGGTCTATTTGATGCCGACCATGCAGAACCCGGTGGCCACCTGCATGAGCCGCGCCCGGCGCGAGGATATCCTGGCAGTCTGCCGCCGCCACGGGGCGCTGATCATCGAGGATGATGTCTATGCGCTGGGTGCCGATCCCGCATTGCCGTCGCTCACCAGCCTTGATCCGGAGCGGGTGTTCTACATCAACAGCCTGTCGAAGACGCTCAATCCTTCGCTGCGCATTGGCGGGCTGGTGGTGCCTGCCGCCTGGCAGGAGCGGGCGGAAGCCTGCCTCTACGCTCACGGGCTGATGATTTCGCCGCTGAGCTGTCTGGTGATGGAGCACTGGATCATGGATGGCACGGCTCAGACCATTTGCGATGCCATCGGCGAAGAGGCGGCGCGCCGCCGGGCGCTGGCGGCCAGCATTCTGGGCGATGCGCTGCCGCCGCATCCGAACCTTGGCTATCACGTGTGGCTGCCGATGGCAGATCAGGAGGCGCAGGCGCTGGCGGCGGCTGCCCGGGCGCTCGGCATTCTCGTCACCGATCCGCTGGCAACCGCCGCCGCTCCGGAGAACGGGGCGGCAGGCGTGCGGCTGTGCATCGGCGCCCCGGCGCAGGCGGAGCTCGAAAGCGCGCTCAAGGCCATTGCCGGGCTTCTCGCCAATCTGCGCGGAGCCATTGCCGGGCCGCTGGCCTTTCAGGCATGAGATCCGGCTCTAGTCCGGCAGCCCCGCACAAAAGGCCTCCAGCAGCATCCGCCCCTGCGGCCAGTCTTCAAGGCCGCTGGCACCATTGATATGCCCGAGGGCGCCAGCCTCGATCAGGCCTGTGCCCCATTCCCGCGCACGGCGCCGGGCATGGTCCGGTGTGCCATAGGGATCATTGGCGCTTGCGATGATCAGCGCCGGAAAGGGCAGGGGCAGGGCTGGCGGGTTGGCAAAGCTTGCCGCTTCCCTTGCCGGGAAAGCAGGCCCGTCCGGATCCGGCACGGCCACGAGAAAGGCGCCGCGCACCCTGCTTCCCAGCATGTGAGCGGCATGGGCCACCAGCAGGCAGGCAAGGCTGTGGGCAACAAGCACCGGCCGGGCTGGCGCCTGCGAGACGGCCGCATCCAGAGCCATTGTCCAGTCCTCCAGCTCTGGCGCGTCCCAGCTTGAGGGCCGGAAGCGGCGGAAGGATGTGTCCGAAGCCTCCCAATGGCTTTGCCAATGGGCTTCGCCGGAGCCGCCGATGCCGGGAAGGATGAGTTTGGGAAGAGTGTTCAGGGTTGCCATTGCGCAGTGCTCTCCGCATGAGACCGGAACACGGAGCATAAGCCTGTGCTTCACGCCGCAAAGTGACGGGTTCTCAGCTGGTGGCCTGCATTTCTCACGTTTCGCTGTACCAGAACCGGGGCAGCAGGGCGCAGAAGATAAGGGCAGTGAATTGGACGAGCCCCTGCGCTTCCGTAAACCGGCCGAAATGGCGGGCGAGCGGAACACCGCACAGCCCGGCCGCAATGGCAGCGTCCAGAAGCAGAAACAGAAGCAGCATGCCCGCCCCGGCTGCTATGGGATGCCGCCGGATCGCCCGGTCCTGCCAGCCGCTGGCGAGCATTGCAAGGCAGAGAGCCAGAAAGACCGCCGCCTCCAGCAAGGCGCCGGGCAGCGGACCCGCATGGGCGTCAAGCCAGAGGGTGCGGGTGAGGCCGGTGGCGATGTAAGCGGCGGACAGCGGCAGGCCATAGGCAAGAGCGGCCTGCAGGCCATCCCCGGTCCTGTTCGGCGCCAGCCGGTCCATCGGGCAATTCTCCCTTCATCCCGCCTTGGCCGGGGGCAGCAGCAGGCGGCGGGCATAACCGGCGGCAAAGGCGAGATAGGCCCCGGCCCAGGCGAGAGCCGCCGTGTCCAGCAGCGCGCGTGCCGCGTCTCCGGCGTGCGGCGAGGCGACACGGGCGATCGTGCCGAGGATGACCAGCGCAAAGATGGCCAGATCCAGCCTGTCTGCCGTCAGCGGATGGCCCGAGTGGCCCCGGCTGGCGCGGGTCATGACGGCCAGCGTCATGATGCCGATGGCGCCCGCCGTCCACAGATGCACAGATGCCGTTGCATCGCCAATCTGCGGCAGCAGCGCGGCGCAAGGCACCGCCAGAAAGCCGAGGGCAAGAATGAGGTGGCCGATATGGAGGATCAGCAGCAGCGGCTCACGCCTTGCCGCAAACCCGCACCAGCGTGTCAGCCGCCAGATCTGCCCCGCTCCCGCCAGCAGCATGAGGACGGCCGTTGCCAGAGCGTCGGGCAGCACGGTCCAGAGCGCAAGCGCGGCGCCACTCAGCACCATGATGGCGGCGTCTGCCTTGTTGAAAATGACCGGCAGTTTCGTCGCCTTGCGGGCGTTGAGCCAGTTGCGGGTAAAGGCGGGGATGATGCGCCCGCCGATCATGAGAATGAGCAGGATCACCAGCGATAGGCTCGCCCTGAGCGAGACATCTGCCACGCCGGTCTGTGCTGCTTCCAGATGAAAGCCGAGGTCCGCCAGGGCCAGCAGGCCGATCACGGCGACGATCTTCAGATTGCGTAAATTGCGGGCGGCGATCACCTCCCGCGCCATCACGGCAGCGAGGGCGAGGGGGAAGAGCACATCCAGCACGGCCACCGGAAGGGGCCCAAGACCGGCGCCGCATGTGACGGCCACCCGCCCCGCCAGCCACAGCAGTACCAGCGCCAGCAGCAGCGCGCCCGAAACCGGTGGACGGCCGGTCCAGTTGGCCACCGCCGTCAAGCCGAAGCCTGCGATGATGGCCATCACGCCGCCGAAGATCAGCGTGTGCACATGCCAGTCCCTTGGCACGAACAAGGTGGGCAGGGAGAAGAGGCCCGAATAGACCGGCACCCACATCAGCACGGAAGCTGCCATGGCAAGGGCACCAAGAAAGAAGAACGGCCTGAAGCCGCCGGAAAGCCAGTGCGGACTGGTCATGTGATGATCTCCCTGGTGGTGCCTTGCGGGATTTTGAATGCGTCTCAGCAACTGCGTTCTGTGGGGACAGCCGGTCAGGCACTCATTTTTCTGCCTGCTTGGGCCGAGGCTGGTGATTTCCCCTCCTCTCAAGGCGGCAATGTTTACAACGGACAGCCAGTTAGGCTCCAACTCCTCTCCCCCCTTGAGGGGGAGATGCCCCCGGCAGGGGGCAGAGGGGGGGTATGCAGCCTGTCCGGTTGTAAGAGAGGGCCTGCCGTATTGAGGCGCTGCTACCCCCTCTGTCTGCTGACGCAGACATCTCCCCCTCAAGGGGGGAGAGGAGCGCTGAAAAGCCGTGCGGTGGCGGCCAGATTGCCGCCTCGTCCCAATGCGATCAAAGCCCGCCGAGCAGGGCTTCGAACTTCTTGCCGGCCTTGCCGGGTGTCTTGACGGTCTTGGCGGTTTCCAGATTGACCGGGGCGCCGACGATGACGGCGGCGACCATGCCCATGCCCAGATGCGGCTTGCACTTGATGCCGTAGACGCCTTCCTCAGTGAAGGTGACGGTGACATCCTTGCCCATCTTGCCGACGAAGGGTTCGGCGCCGTCCGGCAGCATGCCGGGGATGGTTTCAGCGTTGTGGCCGGCATCCGTCGCCTTGAAAGTGACGGTGTCGCCGGGAGCGATGGTGATCAGTTCCGGCTCGAAGACCATGGCGCCGGCCTCGCCTTTGTTCAGCATCTTGACTTCATGATCGGCTGCTGCGGCCATGCCGGTGAGGCTGACGACCATAGCCGTGGCGAGGATGAGGGACTTCATGGACATGATATTCTCCAAAGTTGAATTTTAAATTCATGTATGTGGAAGAAATAGCCTCCGGCACGGCGGGCGACGTTGAGCCAGGTCAAACTGGATGACGGTTGTTGTGCGCTGCACAGGCTTTGTGCGGGCGGTGCCGGCTGGAGAGGATAAGTGCCGCTGCGTAGAGGCCGAGAGCGCCCATGGTGAGCCAGCCGGATGCATTGCGCAGGCCGTCCTGTTCCAGCAGATTGCCCGCCACCCGCAGCGCCGTTGCGCCTTGCAGAAGCGCAAGCGGCAGGTAGAGCGCGGCCGAATAGCGGATGCGCAGCCCTGCGACGGCGGGCAGGATGATGGGGGCATGGGCAAAGACCATGGACAGCACGAAGCCGAGACCGATGGCATGCAGCGCAATGTCATGCCCCGCCGCGGACGTTCCCGGCGGCAGCATCAAGAGTGCCGCTGCGGCCACAAGCAGCCAGCCGTAGCCACACAGAAGGGCGGCGGCGGAATAGCGGGCAAGGCCTTCGCCCCTTATGGTGATCAGCGCCACGTCATTGACCGTCAGCCACAGGGCAAGCCCGGCGAGGGCCGTGCCCGTCAGCCAGGGCGTTCCGGCAAAGGGCTCGCCTGTCAGCAGCCCGAGGCAGAAGACGGCAACCAGCAGGACCAGCAATCCGGCTTGCAGAGGCCCGCGCTGGCGCAGGCGCGACAGTTCGATCCGTTCGGCCGTGATGGTGAGGATGAGGAAGCCCAGCCAGATATAGGCGGCAAGGGCCGGGTCACCGGTGATAAGCCACACGCCCGTGCCGATGGGCCATAGCACTGCAGCCACCAGCAAGACGGCGCTGAACAGGGTGCGCAGCGCCAGCGCCGCCTGCGCGCTCAGCACAGCAAGGCCTGCCCCGGCAGCGACGAAGGCGAGGGCGGCTGACTGCGGCTCGAACCAGATCAGGACGGCCCCGAACCCAGACACAGCGGGAACGGCGAGGGCTGCAGCCGAGCCCTGCGCCACCGCCCGCTCCAGCGCAATCAGGGTGCCGAAGAAGCCGCAGAGCATGAAGACCGAATGCCGGTCCGAAACTGAAAGGGCAAGATCGAAAAGCCCCAGCCGCGCCAGTCCGGCGCCAAGGCCGGTGACAAGGCTCGCCAGCGCCAGCACGGCGGTGAGAAGGCGGATTGCTTGCACCATGGAGTGGAGCATGGTCAGCTCCACAGCCTTGCCCGCAACTGCTGCCACAGGCCGGCCCCGGTATCAGAGGCGGGCACAGGGTTTTCGCCGCCGAAGCGCTGGCGCACATGCGGCGCTGCAAGGTCCGGCGTCCAGCGGAAGGCGCGGTCGAGCGTGACTTCCACTTCCGTCTGCGGCGCGGCAATCTCCTCCACTGCGATGGCTGCGGTTTCGGCGATCAGCCCGCCCAGCGGACAGGTGGGCGTCGTCATGCCGAGGGTGATGCGGATGCGGCCGGGCGTGCAGGAAATCTCCCGGACAAGCCCGAGATCCACAATGCTGACGCCCAGTTCCGGATCATCGACGGTGGTGAGGGCTGCGAGGATGGAGGCTTCGCCGGTCATGGGACAATTGCTCCTGTGGGGCTCCTGCGGATGGATGTTGCAGGAAGTGTGTGGCAGTTGCTGCTCCGCCTCTTTGTGCAGGCACAAGCTTTGACGCAGCTTGTCAGCCGTCCTGCCGTGGAGCGCCCGGCTGCATTGCGGCCAGAAGCTCAAGGCTTGCCACCCCTTGCGCGGCGGCAGCGGCAATCTGGCGGAAGGCATCGGCGAGAACGGCAAGGTCGGCGGCATCCAGTTCGGCGGCACCGGGGGATTCAAGATCCTGCAGATAGGGCAGGAAACCGGCCAGCTGGCGCGTGCGCTCCCTTGCGCTTTCCAGCAGGCGGCGGCGGGTGCGGCGGATTTCGAATTCGGTGAAGACGGCGACCGTCCGCTCCACCTCCTCCTGACAGGCACAAGGCAGGCCCATGTCCTGCAGAACATGCGCAAGCCGCTGCAGCAGGGCGGTGTCTGCTGCAGCGGCCAGGGGCATCGAGTCCGGCTCTAGAAGCCCAGCCATTGCCGCACTCCTGTTTCCTCGCGCACCAGCCGGATGCCGAGATTGGCGGGCGGCACGCCCACCGAACAGGCCCCGGCCTTGGGGTCGCGGAAGAAGGTTGTCATCAGCGCCCGGTGGCGCCCTTCGGCGACGCGGATGCCGCAGTTCTCCGTTTCCCGCACCTCTCCGCCGGGCAGCACATGGTGGCGGCGGTAGCAGGTGGATGTCCATTCCCAGACATTGCCGGCAAGATCCAATAGGCCATGCTCATTGGTGCCGAAGTGTCCGGCCGGCATGGGTTTGGGGTCGATCTCCTCCTGCAGTTTCGATTCAATATCGTAGACCGCAATCCAGCGCCGCGACGGGTTGACCGGGTCGCTGATCTCCGTATAGGCATCGTCCTTGAAGCGCGATCCGGCGGCGAGCGCCCATTCCCGGTCGGTCGGCAGGCGCCACGTCTCTCCGGTCTTGGCCGACAGCCAGGCGGCATAGGCTTCCGCATCGATGAAATTGACGCCGGTGACCGGCAGATCCGGCGTGCCCTGTGTGCCGAGCGCAAGGCAGGCTCCGTCGGCCACGCAGGCATCATAGGCGCCGCGCGTCACCTGCGCCCGCATGATGGTGAGCGGGGCTTCCAGCGTCAGCGGCACACGCGGGCCGTTGACCGGCGTGCCCCGGTCCAGAAACTCGCCGGGCTCCCGGTAGGCGAGGGCGGCCTGTTCCAGCCTGACTGTCTCCGGTGCGGGATGCGGGGCCTTTGGTGCGGCAGCAAAGCCCTGCAGCAGAGTGAGGAGGGCAAGGCCTGCAACGGCGGCGCTGGTGTATCTGATCAAGGCCATGGATGACCTCCTGATCGCCAGAGAGGGAGAGTAGAGGGAAGCTGCGGCAGCCCGGAGAGGCGGGCTGCCGCGGCATGCTGTCAGTTGCTGGGGATCGGGCCGGGGGCCGAGACCTGCATCATCAGGTCATTGTCCCAGTCGCCTTCCACCTTGAAGTGGGCTGCTGCCCCCAGTTCCATGGCCTCGATGAGGTTGTGGTTCACATAGGCGTAGATGCCCGGCTGCAGGAACTTGTAGGTCGCCACGGCGGCGCTGCCGCCTGCCACGAACCACGTCTCCAGCCCCTTTTCCGGCGGGTTGTCGAACTTGCCGCGCTCCCAGACGTGGTCGCCGTGGCCGCCGATGAGATGCGGGCGGGTGTCCCGGTTGGCCGAGCTGTGGATCATCAGCACGGTCTCGCCGACATTGGCCTTCATGGCCTTCTCGCCCGTCAGCGCGCCAACGGCGCCGTTGAACACGACATGGGTGGGTACCAGCCCCTTCATCACCTCGACCGTATCGGCATAGGCCTCGCCGGGGCTGTCATAGTCCACGTATTTTCCGTTCTCGTCTTTCGGCACGTAGAGATCAAACTCGCCGATGGTATAGGCCCGGTCATAGTGGATCGGGTTGCCCGCCTCATCCTTCAGCCCGTCACGCGGCAGCACCAGAATGGTGCCCGACATGCCGCTGACCACGTGCCAGGCGACCATGCCCGTGGGGGCGCAGTGATAGACGAAGGCGCCGTTCTTCGTGGCCTTGAAGCGCAAGGTGGCCTGTTCGCCGGGGTTGACGAAGGTCAGCTGCGCGCCGCCGAGGGCACCCGTTGCCGAATGGAAGTCGATGTTGTGCGGCATCGAGTTGGTTTCGGGGTTGATCAGTGTCAGCTCGACATAATCCCCTTCATGCACCACCATGGTCGGGCCGGGCATCGAGCCGTCGAAGGTCATGGCCTGGAAGGTGGTGCCTTCGCCGTCGATGACGATCTTCTTTTCCTCGATGGTCATGGTGAACTGGACGACCTTCGGTCCGCCCTTGGCCACCTGATCATGCTCCATGACGAAAGGCGGGGCGACGAGTTTGGCTTTCACGCGCTCAAGGCCAACGGTCAGGTCCGTTTGTCCGGTTGCGGCCTTCAGCGTGGGGTTGGGTCCTTCTTCCGCATGGAGCGGCGCTGCGATCAGAAGGGCGATGGCGGCTGCACCACACAGGGCTTCACGGCGGGTCAACATGGCATTTCCTTTCATTCAGGTTGCCTTGGGTGTTGACTGGATTACAGAACAAAGGGCAGTAGAGGTGTTTGCGAAAAGGCAAACAGTGCAGCGGTGGTTGCCGGGGATGCCATTTGGTCGCAGTCGATGAAACAAGTCATTGCTGCGGCTTTGAAAAGTGATCTGGAGAAATTCAATGGCCGTGCATCGACTGGATCGCTCGCTCATTCGCAATCTAAGTATTTTCCAGTACATGAGTGATGCGGATCTTGATAATGTCCTGTCTACGGCCAGTGTGCGCCAGCTGCCGGATGGGGCCACGGCTTTCATGCAGGGCATCGAGGCGACGGAGTTCTTCTGCCTGCTCAGCGGCCGGCTGAAGGTGATCCAGACCACGCCGGATGGCCAGCAGGTGGTGGTGCGGCACGTCAATCCGGGCGACATCTTCGGCATCGCGCGGGCCATGCGGCGTCCGGATTATCCGGCAACGGCCACCGCCATCGTCGACAGTCTGGCGCTGGCCTGGCCCTCGAACCAGTGGGAGGCCTTCATCGCCCGCAGCCCGACGCTGGCGCTCAATGCGCTGCAGACCGTGGGCCAGCGCCTGCAGGATGCACACACGCGCATTCTGGAGCTTTCGACGGAAGAGGTGGAGCGGCGCGTTGCCCATGCGGTGCTGCGGCTGGTGCGTCAGGCCGGAAAGAAGACGGAAGAGGGCATTCTCATCGACTTCCCGGTGACCCGGCAGGACATTGCGGAAATGACCGGCACGACGCTGCACACGGTCAGCCGGGTGATGACCGCCTGGGAAGCCAAGGGGCTTGTCCAGTCCAGCCGCAAGCGGGTTGTGGTGGTCGATCCGCACCGGCTTTATCTGTTGGCGGAAAGCAGCGGCGACTGAGCCCGGCCGGGCAGAGGCGCTCCGGAGTTTGTTCCCCGACAAGGAAGGCAGCATGCGAAGCTTCTAGCTGTTGAGGCCTCAACCTCTGTCATGGAGCCTCTGATGACCCTTTCCGCTGTCCAGTCCGATCCTGTTCCCCCCGTCACCGTCGACCTGCGCCCCCTGCCGCGCCCGCAGCGCCACATGCTGGTCTTCCGCCAGTTCGAGGCGCTGATGCCGGGCGAAAGCTTCGAGCTGATCAACGACCACAATCCGCTCGGCCTGCTGCATCAGTTCGAGCATTACCTGCCGGGCCAGTTCACCTGGACCTACCGGGTGGAAGGCCCCTCCGACTGGCATGTCGTCGTCGGCCGCCCGCGGGACGGCGAAGTTGCCGAGGTGGATCACAGCCATTCGGACAGCTGCGGCTGCGGCTCTTCCGGCCGGGGCGGCTGTGGCTGATACTGGAATGCTGCTTGCCCGGTCCGCAGATGCGGGCCGGGTTCAGCGCAGCTGCGGGCCCTGGCGCATGGCCGGGGGCAAGGGATGCTGGCCGAAGTCGACGAGGCTGCGGCGCAGAATGGTTCCGGCGGCATCGGCGATCAGCGTCAGGCGCTTGTTGCCGTGGAAGAACAGGCAGGCGAACCGGCCCTCGTCTTCATTGCGCCCCTCATGCAGACGGCAGGTGATGCCCCCGGCCCGCATCAGGCGCAAGGCCTCTTCCGGCGGCATCTGCAAGCCGGCGGCGATATCCTTCAGGTCGATTTCCGGTGCTTCGCGTGTCATGGCATCTTTCCTCTGGCGCCGAGGATAGCCCGGTTCACGTCGCTCAGGAACTCCTCAAGCGGCACATGATGCTCCTCGCAGGCCTCCCGCACATCATGCAGATGGGCAATGGGGCAGCCGATGCACCGCATCTTGCGGCGGATGAAGACGGGGATGGTTTCCTTGTAGGTCTCCATCATCCCGTCCAGGATGGTTTCCGCGCAGACCGGGCCCCTCAGGATCGTGACCATGTTTCTGCCTCCCTGGCTGATGCGAGGCCTCCTTCGGGTGGATGCCTGCAACCTTCATGCTGCGCCTGCAGGCGGCGGGCGACGTTGCGCGGGCGCAAAGTTTCAGCTTGTTGCAAGCTATCCCACCAGCTGCCGGTAAATGGCCGGAAGCGCCGAGGGCAGACGGTCCGGATGGGTGATGATGGCATAGGCGCCCCGGCCGAACAGCCAGGGGAAATAGTCCCGCGCTTCCTCGTCCACCGTCACGCCGAACACCTTGAGGCCTTGCTTGCGCGCTTCCCGGATGGCCGAGCGCGTGTCCTCGATGCCATAGCGGCCTTCGTAATAGTCGATGTCGTTCGGCTTGCCGTCGGTCAGCAGCAGGAGCAGCCGGTGGCGCTGCGGGCGCTGAGCCAGTTGTGCGCTCACATGACGGATGGCGGCGCCCATGCGGGTGTATTGCCCCGGCTTCAGCCCCTCGATCCGCCGCAGCACCCGATTGTCCACGGCATCGCCGAAGTCCTTCACCGTATCCACCTGCACGGCGCTGCGGCGGCGGGAGGTGAAGGTGAAGATCGCATGCTCGTCCCCGCAGGCATCCAGCCCTTGCGTCAGAGCCAGAAGCGCGGCCTTCTCCACGTCGATCACCCGGTGGGTGCCGAGCGAGGCATCCGTCGACAGGGATACATCCATCAGCACGGCCATGGACAGGTCCCGCTCGATGGCGCGCCCGGCCAGAAAGAGGTTTTCCGAGCCAGCGCCACCGGCCTTGCGGTCGGCGGCGGCGCGCACCAGAGCCGAGAGATCAAGGTCTTCTCCATCCGGCTGGCCATGCAGCACCACGCGGCGCGGGCGCAGGGCCTCGAAGTGGCGCCGCACGGCCCGGATCTGGCGCTGCATCTCCGCCGTGGGCTGCCAGCCTTCGCTGTCTTCCCTGGCCCGTCCGGCGATGACCCGGCAGTGGTTCGGGCGCAGCGTCTGCTTCTTCCAGTCCCATTCGGGATAGGTCAGGCCCGATGTGAGGCTGGCTTCTTCGGCTTCTGCTGGGGCAAGGTCGAGGTCCAGCTTCAGCCTTGCCGCTGTGCGCTGGCGGTTGCTGCCGATGGTCAGGTCGCTCATGTCTTCGGCGGCCTGTCTGGCGCCGTCCTCGTCGTCCTCATCGACGCGGCGGTTCACGTTGACCATCTCGGCCAGTGAAAAGATCGTCTCGAAACGGTGGAAGCAGAGCGGGTCGCCCCGGTCGCTCTGGTCCGTTTGCCGCCGCTCGGCCTGCCGCCGGCGCGCGTCGGCGGAAACGGATCGCCCGTTTGCCTCATCCCGTTCGTCCGGCTGGGGCGCGCCTGCGGTCAGGCGGATTTCGCCGAACAGGGGCACAGGCAGGAAGGGCCGGTAGCCGCGCGGGGCGTGGAACTGGCGAAGATCTGCATCCGGTTCCTCGATGGCGGCAAGAAGGCTGGTGTCCGGCGGGCGGCGGCCGCCGAGAAGGGCGCAGATGGTCTCTTCCAGCCTTGCTTCCACGGGCGGCAGGCGGCGTTCGGGCCGGACGGAAAGAGCGGCCGCACGCTGCCGGTGAAACAGCGCCCTCAGGCCCGGCCATGTGTTCAGCGCCTCCCGCGTGGCGGCAACGGCAGCGCGCAGGGAGAGAAGGTCGCTGACGAAAGGATCCTCATGTGCTGCCACCGGCTCCGCATGGGCAAACCAGGCGGCGAGCCACTCGTAGAGCGCGGCATTGTCTTCCTTCTGCGGAAAACAGTCGATCACCGGCGGCAGGCGCAGGGCTGCAGTGTCCAGAACGGCGCGCTCCAGCTTTTCCTGCCCCAGCCCCACGCGGCGCAGCAGGCTGAGCCGGTGGCCGGATACGGCGGGGGCAGCTTCGGCAATGCGGATGGCGCCGCTGCCGCCAAAAGCCCGGAACAGCACGCCGAGCCGCAGGCGCATGTCTGTGAGCGGCACGCCTGCTTGCGGGTAACGGGGCAGGGTGGTGAGGCTGCCCACCAGCGCGTGCCAGTGCGAGCCGACGAATTCCTCCGGTTCGAAGATCGACATGTCTCACCCCAGTGCGAGTTCCGCCACCCGTGCCAGCGCCGCCTGCACATCGGCATCATCGCTGAGCGGCTGCAGCAGGGCAGCTTCCAGCGCGGCGGCGGGTTTTACGCCTGCGCGGATCAGTGTCGCGGCATAGACGAGAAGCCGGGTGGAAGCGCCTTCCTCCACGTCCTGGCCCTTGAGGTCGCGCAGGGCATTGGCGACGCGCACCAGCGGCACGCAGCGGTCCTTCGGCAGGCCGCTTTCGGCCGACACAATGGCGGCTTCCGTGTCCGGATCGGGATAGCCGAACTCCAGCGCGATGAAGCGCTGGCGGGTGGAGGGTTTCAGGGCCTTCAGCACATTCTGGTAGCCGGGATTGTAGGAGATCACGAGCATGAACTCCGGCGGGGCGCTCAGCATCTCGCCGGTTCGCTCCAGCGGCAGGATGCGCCGGTCGTCGGTGACGGGATGCAGCACCACGGTCACATCCTTGCGCGCCTCCACCACCTCGTCGAGATAGAGGATCGCGCCCTCGCGGATGGCGCGGGTCAGCGGCCCATCGGCCCAGACGGTTTCTCCGCCCTTCAGCAGATAGCGGCCGGTCAGATCGGCGGCGGTCAGGTCGTCGTGACAGGCAACCGTATAGAGCGGGCGGCCAAGGCGTTCGGCCATATGGGCGACGAAACGGGTCTTGCCACAGCCGGTCGGCCCTTTCAGCAGCACCGGCAGGCGGTTGCGGTAGGCCTGCTCGAACAGCAGGCATTCGTTGCCGGAAGGGGCGTAGAAGGGCGCAGCGGATGCTGCTGGCATGGAGTGCGGGACGGTCATGAAGATCTCCTTGCTTGCGTCTCTGGGCTCACGTCTCTGGGCTCACGTCTCTGGGATCACGCCTCTGGGATCACGCCTTTGGGATCTCGGCGCTGGCGTGAAGGGGGCTCCGGGCGCGGCCCACCACTGCGCCCGGAGCAAGGCTCATTCGGCAGGCCTATTCGGCAGGCTGGACTGCTGTCTGAGCCTTTCGCTGGGCGGCCACCCGCCGGTCACGGACGGGGCCGAAGACGGACCAGAGGAACATCAGCGCTGCAATCAGCACCAGCACGCCGGAGCCGAGGCGCACCCAGTAGAACGGGGCAATCTCGTCCTGCACGTCCATGTAGGACATGCCCATCACCCGCTGCAGATGCACCTGCACCGCACCGGCGAAGGTGAGGGCAAAGGTCATCACCATCATGGCGCCGCTCATGATCCAGAAGGAGATGATGTTCAGCGTCTGGTGATAGGGCGCCTTGCCGCGCAGATAGGGCATGGCATAGCTGATGAGCGCGAGGTTGAGCATCACATAGGCGCCATAGAAGGCGAGGTGCCCGTGTGCGGCCGTCACCTGCGTGCCGTGGGTGTAGTAGTTCACGAAAGACAGGGTGTGCAGGAAGCCCCAGACGCCCGCCCCGAAGAAGGCGCCCACCGTGCAGCCCAGCGACCACAGCATGGCCGCCCGGTTCGGATGGTCCTTGCGGCCCTTGAACACCATGGAGAAGGCGAAGATGACCATGGCGAAGAAGGGGGCAATCTCAAGGGCGGAGAAGATCGATCCCACCCACTGCCAGTAGCCCGGCGCGCCGATCCAGTAGTAGTGGTGACCGGTGCCCAGCAGCCCCGAGAACAGGGCAAGGCCGACGATGGAATAGAGCCACTTCTCGATCACTTCCCGGTCGACGCCGGTCATCTTGATCAGCAGGAAGGCAAGGACCGAAGCCATCACCAGTTCCCACACGCCTTCCACCCACAGATGGACGATGTACCACCAGTAGACCTTGTCCAGCGACAGATTGTCCGGCGCATAGAAGGCAAAGAGCCAGAAGACGGCGATGCCCCAAAGGCCCAGCAGCAGCACGCTGGTGACGGCGGTGCGGCGGCCCTTCAGCACGGTCATGGAGACGTTGTAGAGGAAGATCAGCGCCACCACGACGATGGCGATCTTGATCCAGAGCGGCTGCTCCAGGAACTCGCGCCCCTCATGGATGCCCTGCGTATAGCCGATGACGGCGGCAAGCGCGCCGAACATCAGCAGGCCAAGCTGGATATAGGCCAGAAGCGGGCTCTCGATGTCCCGCTCTGCCTCTTCCGGCACCAGATAATAGGCGCAGCCGAAGAAGCCCATCAGCAGCCACACGATCAGCGCGTTGGTGTGGATCATGCGGATGATGTTGAAGGGCATCAGTTCGGACAGGGTGTTCGGCAGCACATAGACCGTGCCGGCGAGAGCGCCCGCGGCGATCTGCACGCCGAACAGGATCATGGCACAGACGAAGTACCAGTAGGCCACTCTTTGGGAAGCGTATTTCATGGTTGTCCCTCCTCAGCCCGCGTCATTGGGCGGCCAGCCCTGGGTGTCGATGCGGCTGGTCCATTCGAGGAAATCGACGAGGTCGTTCAGTTCCTGGTCGGTCAGGTGAAACTGCGGCATCTGGCGGCGGCCCTCGATGCCGGAAGGCTGGGCCTGCATCCAGGCAATCAGCCCCTCGCGGGCGGCCTGCGGATCGTCCTTGCCGCCATAGCGGACCCAGACGTTGCCGACTTCAGGCGCGAAATAGGCGCCCTCACCGAGGATCGAGTGGCAGTTGACGCAGGCGTGCTTTTCCCACACGTGTTTGCCGCGGATGACGCCCTCGGTCAGTGTTGCCTCGTCCGTGGACTTGGTGACGATGTGCCAGTGGCTTTGGGCGGTGAGCCCGACGAAGACAAGGAAGAAGAAGATCGACCCGCCGTAGAAGATGTTGCGTGCGGCCGATTTCGTGAAACGCCCGGCAGGCGGCCGGTGCGGTTCATGAGGTGATGACATGCTGTGGTCTCCCGTTATTGGCGATTGCCAGCGGTGGGCTCACAGCTAAGGTCTTCGGGGGCGGGGGACGTTGTTGCGGAACAAACTTCAGCGTCCTTGCAGGTTGCATATCACTTTGCGCGGACGCAAACTGGCCACTCGCCCGCAATGCTAAGCCTTATCCCGCAGATGATTTTCAAGAGGGACAGACCCCATGCCCCTGCCCAAGATTGCCATTGTCACCGTCTCCGACCGGGCGAGTGCGGGCACCTATCAGGACCTCAGCGGACCGGCCATCTTCGACTGGCTGAAGGAAGCGGTGCTGCCGCCGTTTGAAGTGGTGTGCCGGCTCATTCCGGATGGTGCGGACAGCGTTGCGGCAACGCTGCAGGCGCTGTGCGATGTCGAGCGCTGCAGTCTCATTCTCGTGACGGGCGGAACAGGCCCAGCACCGCGCGACCAGACGCCGGAAGGCGTCAGCCTCATTGCCGAACGGCATCTGCCGGGCTTCGGCGAGACCATGCGCCGGGCCAATCTTGCCGAAGTGCCGACGGCGATTCTCTCCCGTCAGGAGGCCGTGACGCGCGGCGCCAGCCTCATCATCACCCTACCGGGCAAGCCTGCGGCCATCGCCACCTCACTCAATGCCATCTTTGCCGCCGTTCCCTATTGCCTCGACCTCATCGGTGCGGCCCGCATCGAAACCAACCCGGATGTGGTCGCGGCCTTCCGTCCGAAGGGGGCGTGAACTTCCCGTCCGCCAGATTGATGCGCATCAACCTTCGGGGGCAGAAGGGCTGCTAAGCCTTGCCGGTCTTTTGCAGTCTTTTGCAGTCTTTTGCCCGGGCCCTCATGCGCACGCTTCCTCCCTTTCCCGATCTCCGCTCCTTCCTTGGCTGGTGTGCCGGGGAAGGCACGTTCCGGCGCATTGCCTCGCCTGTCGCTCTGGCCGAGGAAATGACGGCGGTGCACCGGCAGGTGCTGCTGAAGGGCGGGCCGGTGCTGCAGTTTGACCAGCCGGTGCATGCAAACGGGCGGATCAGTCCGGTGCCGGTTGTCGCCAATCTCTTCGGCACGCGGGAGCGGGTGGCGGCGGGGCTGGGCGTGGGGCTTACGGATATTCCGGCGCTGGGCCAGTTTCTGGCGGCCCTGCGCAATCCGGTGCCGCCGGACGGGGTGCGGGACGCGCTCTCGCGCTGGCCGCAACTGGCCGCTGCCCTGCGCAACCGGCCGAGGCTGACCAGCCGGGCGCCGGTGCAGGACGAGGTGATGAAAGAGCCCGATCTCTCGCTTCTTCCCGTGCAGACCTGCTGGCCGGAAGACGGCGGGCCGCTGGTGACCTGGCCGGTGGTTTTGACCCGGCCGGAAGGTTCTGCGCTGACGGATACGGCCGCCTATAACGCAGGGGTCTACCGGGCGCAGGTGCTGGACAGCGGCAGGATGATCCTGCGCTGGCTCGCCCATCGCGGCGGGGCCGCCCATCACCGCAACTACATGCAGGCCGATGCCGGGCGCGGCAAGCCGATGCCGGTGGCGGTCGTGCTGGGCGCCGATCCCGCGCTGTTGCTGGGGGCTGCCTTGCCCCTGCCGGAAACCGTTTCGGAACTTGCCTTTTCCGGTGTGCTGCGCGGGGCGCGCACCCGTCTCGTGCCTGCCCGCACCATTCCCATGCTGGTTCCGGCGGATGCGGAGATCATCATCGAAGGCTGGGTGCAGCCGGGCGATACGGCGCCCGAAGGCCCCTTCGGCGATCACACGGGTTACTACAATTCGGTCGAGCCTTTCCCCGTTCTGACCGTCAGCGCCATCACGCACCGGCGCGATCCGCTGTATCTCTCCACCTGGACGGGGCGCCCGCCGGATGAGCCCTCGGTCATCGGCGAGGTCTTCAATGATCTGGCCCTGACGGTCATCCGCCAGCAGATCCCGGAGGTGCGCGATCTGTGGCTGCCGCCGGCTGCCTGCTCCTACCGCATGGCCGTGGTCAGCATCGCCAAGCGCTATCCGGGGCAGGCGCGGCGGGTGATGATGGCCCTGTGGGGCATGCTGCCGCAGTTCAGCTACACCAAGATGGTCGTGGTGGTGGATGAGGATATCGATCCGCGCAATTGGGATGACATCGCCTGGGCGCTCGCCACCCGCTATGACCCCGCCCGCGACAGCATGATCCTCGACCGTACGCCGATGGATTACCTCGACTTCGCCTCGCCCCTCGATGGGCTGGCGGGCAAGATCGGCCTCGATGCCACGGTGAAGACCGGCTCTGAAACCCAGCGCCCCTTTGGTAAGGTGATGAAGCTGAGCGCTGCGGCCGAGGCTGCCGCTCAGCGCATTCTGGCGGCGGAGGGCCTGTCATGAGCCACGTGGTTCTGGGCGTGTCGGGGGCATCGGGCGCGGCATTGGCTCTGGCGGCGGCGCGGGAGCTTGTGGCCCGGTCCATCCGCATCGATCTGGTGACGAGCCCGGCAGCGGAGCGCACGCTGGCGCTGGAATGCGGGGCAGGGGCATTGGAAAGCCTCTCAGCTCTGGCTGCCTGCCGCCATTCGGCTGATGATGTGGGCGCGCGCATTGCCTCCGGTTCCTTCCCCGTGGACGGCATGATCGTGGCGCCCTGTTCCATGCGCAGCCTGGCGGCCATTGCCCATGGGCTGGATGACAATCTGCTGGTGCGTGCGGCCTCGGTGCAACTGAAGGAGCGCCGCCCGCTGGTGCTGCTGGCGCGCGAAGCCCCGCTCACGCTTGCCCATCTGCGCAACATGACGCTGATCACCGAAATGGGCGGCATCATCCTGCCGCCGGTTCCGGCCTTCTATCTGCGCCCGGCAAGCCTTGACGAGGTGACCGCCCAGATTGCCGCCCGCGCCATCGATCTCCTGCGCCTCGGCCCGCCGCGTGCGGCGGCGTGGACGGGGGGAGAGACGCGGCCTACACATGACGAGGTCAGGGCCGCTGGCGCTGGCGGTCTGCGGAGGACTGAGGAATGAGTGCTGTTCTTGGCGCCGGAGAGTTCATTCTTGCCTTCATGGTGTTCCTGCTCGCACACCGGATACCAACCATTCCGGTGGTCCGCTCAACATGTGTTGCAACATTTGGGCCGCGCGGCTTCACCCTGGCTTATTCGGCACTTTCCCTACTGCTGCTGGCCTGGGTGATTGGTGCGGCCGGGCGTGCGCCTTACGTGCATCTCTGGGATACGGTTCCAGCTCTCGCCCATTTCGCGCTCGCCCTGATGCTGGCCGCGTTCCTGATTGCGTCTCTGGCGCTCGGGCGCCCAAATCCGTTTTCCTTCGGGGGCATGAACAACGGGCTGTTTGATCCCGCCCGGCCGGGCATTGTGCGTTTGACGCGCCATCCGCTGCTGGTGGCGCTGGCGCTCTGGTCGCTTGCGCATCTCGTGGTCAAGGGCAATGCCGCCCATGTGCTGATGTTCGGCAGTTTTCTTGCGTTCTCGTTTCTGGGCATGCGCATGCTGAACCGGCGCAAACAGCGGCAGATGGGCGCGCGCTGGCTGGATCTTGATTCAGCCGTTGCCGCAAGGCCGTTGCTGGCTTGCCTTCTGCCGCTGCGGGAAACGGTGCTGAGAGGCTGTGTGGCCGCCGTGCTGCTTTACCTGATGCTGCTGCTGCATCCGGTCCTGTTCGGCGTTGATCCGCTGCATGCCTATTTTCTGGGGTAAACGAGGCTGCAGTCCACGGCTGCCTCAGGACGATGGATCGTCGATGAGGGGCGCGGGCCTTGCAAAGCGCTCCAGCTCTGCGCGCTTTTCGATCACCACGCGGCTGCCGTCGATATGCACGCCATAGGGTGACAGGGCCTTGATGGCGCGGGACATGTTCTCCGGCGTCATGCCGAGGAGAGACGCAAGCTTCCGCTTTTCCAGGTCAAGCACATAGGCATCGGCACCGTTGCGGGCGGCACTTTCCTGCAGAATGTAATTGGCAAGCCGCTCCAGCGAGGTTCGCAGTTTCAGCGTCTTGGTGTGCTTGATCGAGGCCCGGTAGCAGGTTGCAAGCTCACGCACGACCGCACGGGCGAAACCGCTGTCGGCATCAAATATGCGGCGCACGTCCTCGGAAGGCAGCATGACGATGCGTGAGCGCTCAAGGGTTTTCGCCGACATCAGATAAGGCGCGTTGCGGATGGTGGCTGCCAGGATGAAGGTTGAGACCGGCCGCACGATGCTGATTGTCGTCTCCTTGCCGGACCATGTGGCGTAAAGCTCGACGCTGCCGTCAATGATGACATGCAGAAAATCGCTGCTGTCGCCTTCATGGATCAGATCCACCAGAGGCGGGAAGGACTGTACATAGGCGCCACGCATGACGGCTTCGAAATTTTCGTCCTGCATGCTGTGGAACAGGTCGAGTTGCCGGATTTCGTCCAGATAGGCTGTTTTCATGTCGCGCCTCAATTTTCTTCGCAAATAGTGTCTCGTTGATTGATAATTGTCAATCACAATGTCAAACTAAAATTATTGGTCTGTATTAAATCGTCAATTACATGTATTAATAGTTTTTGTTTCTCGTTTATTTTGGCCTTCTTGTGAAGTGTTTTGATGCAGGTCAAGTTTATGATCTGCAGTCATTGGCAGTCTCCCCTCGGCATCACGACGCGAATAGATGCCGGAACCGGGAGAGTTTCCTGTGATTACATCCCCCTCCGTAACGGGTGGGGCGCAGAATCGTGCGCTTGCACTCAGTACCATCGCCTTCACGGCCTGCTTTGCGGTCTGGACGATCTTTTCCATCATCGGTGTGGCCATCAAGACCGAGCTGGGTCTCTCCGAGTTCCAGTTCGGCCTGCTCGTGGCGACGCCGATCCTCACCGGCTCGGTGACGCGCCTGTTCCTCGGCGTCTGGACCGAGAGATTCGGCGGGCGGCTGGTGTTTTCCGCCCAGATGCTGCTGACGGCAGCGGCCACCTGGATCCTGACCTTCGCCAGCACCTATCCGATGTATCTGCTGGCCGCGCTCGGCATCGGCCTTGCCGGCGGCTCCTTCATCATCGGCGTTGCCTATGTCTCGCGCTGGTATGATGCGGGCCATCAGGGCACGGCGCTCGGCATCTTTGGCGCGGGCAACGTGGGGGCGGCGGTCACCAAGTTCATCGCGCCCTTCGTCATGGTGGCCTATGGCTGGCAGGGTGTTGCCCATGTGTGGGCGGCAGGTCTGGCGCTCATGGGCATCGCCTTCTATCTGCTGGCGGAAGATGACCCGCAGCTGGTGGCGCGCCGCAAGTCCGGTGTGAAGGCACCGTCCCTTGCCGAGCAGTTTGCGCCTCTGAAGAACCTGCAGGTCTGGCGCTTCTCGCTCTATTACTTCTTCGTCTTCGGCGCCTTTGTCGCGCTGGCCCTGTGGATGCCGCATTATCTCATCTCCGTCTATGGCGTGGATGTGAAGACGGCCGGCATGGCGGCTGCGGCTTTCTCCCTGTCCGCCTCCCTGTTCCGCGCCTATGGCGGGCACCTGTCGGACCGCTTCGGCGCACGGTCGGTCATGTACTGGACCTTCGGCTTCTCGCTGGTCCTCCTGTTCATGCTGTCCTATCCGCCAACGGACTACGTCATTCGCGGCAAGGACGGGCTGATCACCTTCTCCACCCAGATGGACCTGTGGCCCTTCGTCATCACCATGTTTGTCCTCGGCTTCTTCATGAGCCTCGGCAAGGCGGCGGTGTTTAAGCACATCCCGGTCTATTATCCGCAGCATGTGGGCGCGGTCGGCGGCCTGGTCGGCATGATCGGCGGCCTCGGCGGCTTCATCCTGCCGATCATCTTCGGCGCGCTGCTGGATGTCACGGGCATCTACACCAGCTGCTTTGCCCTTCTCTTCCTGCTTGTGGCCGTGTCGCTTGGCTGGATGCACATGTCGATCCGCCGGATGGAGCGCGCAGCCCATGGCGCGGAACTCGACAAGCTGCCCGCCCTGCCGGAAATGCAGGAAATCCACCAGCCGGACCGCACCGTCATGAAGAAGGTGCTGGATGACTGGCGGCCGGAGGACCCGCAGTTCTGGCAGGAAAAGGGCCGCGCGATTGCCCGCCGCAACCTGTGGATCTCGATCCCCGCGCTGCTGCTGGCCTTCTCGGTCTGGATGGTGTGGTCCGTCGTGGTCGCCCGGCTTCCGGCCATCGGCTTCAACTTCACGCCCTCGCAGCTGTTCTGGCTGGCGGCCCTGCCGGGCCTCTCGGGGGCAACGCTGCGCATCTTCTACAGCTTCATGGTGCCGATCTTCGGCGGGCGGCTGTGGACGGCCTTGTCCACCGCTTCGCTGCTGCTGCCTGCCATGGGCATCGGTTACGCGGTGCAGGACCCCTCGACGCCTTACCTGATCTTCCTGGTGCTGGCGCTGCTGTGCGGCTTCGGCGGCGGCAACTTCGCCTCCTCCATGGCCAACATCGCCTTCTTCTTCCCCAAGGCGGAGAAGGGCAACGCGCTGGCCCTGAATGCCGGGCTCGGTAACCTCGGTGTCTCGGTCATGCAGTTCCTGGTGCCGGCCGTTATCACCACGGGTGTCTTCGGTGTCCTTGGCGGGGCGCCGCAGACCCTGAGCGACGGCACGCAGCTGTTCATGCAGAACGCCGGTTTCATCTGGGTGCCCTTCATTCTGGCGGCCACCGCCCTGGCCTGGCTTGGCATGAATGATATCGCCGATGCCAAGGCCAGCTTCCGCGAACAGGCCATCATCTTCTCGCGCAAGCAAAATTGGCTGATGTGCATCCTCTATACCGGCACCTTCGGCAGCTTCATCGGCTATTCGGCGGGCTTCCCGCTGCTGACCAAGCTGCAGTTCCCGGAGGTGAATGCGCTGCAGTTCGTCTTCCTCGGGCCGCTCGTCGGTGCACTCAGCCGCGCCGGTACGGGCTGGATCAGCGACCGCTTCGGTGGCGGGCGGGTGACGCTGTGGACCTTCGCGGGCATGATCATCGCCGTCTTCGGGGTGATCAGCTTCCTGCCGCAGGGTGGTGAAGGCGGCAGCTTCACAGGCTTCTTCGCCTGCTTCATGGCGCTGTTCTTCCTCACCGGTGTCGGCAATGCCTCCACCTTCCAGATGATCCCGGCCATCATGGCCTCGGAAATCCCCCGGCTGATGCCGGAACTGGATGAGGCGAGCCGCCGCCGTCAGGTGGAACGCGAAAGCGCTGCCATCATCGCCTTCACCAGTGCGGTTGCGGCCTATGGCGCCTTCTTCATCCCCAAGGCCTACGGCACCTCCATCGAGATGACCGGCGGCCCGGTGGCCGCGCTCTGGGGCTTCCTCGCCTTCTACGTGATCTGCCTCGTCATCACCTGGGCCGCCTACACCCGGCCCGGCGGGCTGCTGCACGCCATCGAAACCCGCCGTGCGGCGCCCCGTGCCGCCCACCCTGCATGACCGGTCCTGAAAGGAAAGCCAGATGAGCCATCTGCTCGACCGATTGAACTTCTTCCAGTCCAGACAGCTGGACACCTTCTCGGAAGGCCACGGCCAGACGACGCGCGAAGACCGCGGCTGGGAAGAGACCTACCGGAACCGCTGGCGCCACGACAAGGTCGTGCGCTCCACCCACGGGGTCAACTGCACGGGCTCCTGCTCGTGGAAGATCTACGTCAAGTCCGGGATCGTCACCTGGGAAACCCAGCAGACCGACTATCCCCGCACCCGGCCGGATCTGCCGAACCATGAGCCGCGCGGCTGTGCGCGCGGCGCCTCCTACAGCTGGTATCTCTACTCGGCCAACCGGGTGAAGAACCCGCTGATCCGGGGCCGCCTGATGCGCGCCTGGCGGGAGCTGCGCAAGACGATGAGCCCCGTTGCAGCCTGGACGAAGCTGCAGCAGGACCCGGTGCTGCGGGCAAGCTATGTCACCACGCGCGGCAAGGGCGGCTTCGTGCGGGCCTCCTGGGACGAGGCGACGGAGATCATCGCCGCCGCCAATGCCTATACCGCAAAGACCTGGGGCCCGGACCGGATCTTCGGCTTCTCGCCGATCCCGGCCATGTCCATGGTCAGCTATGCCGCCGGCTCGCGCTACCTGAGCCTTTTGGGCGGCACCTGCATGTCCTTCTACGACTGGTACTGCGACCTGCCGCCCGCCAGCCCCATGACCTGGGGCGAGCAGACGGACGTGCCGGAATCGGCCGACTGGTACAATGCCGGCTTCCTGCTGCTGTGGGGCTCCAACGTGCCGCAGACCCGCACGCCGGATGCGCACTTCTACACGGAAGCCCGCTACCGCGGTGCCAAGTCTGCGGTCATCTGCCCGGACTATTCGGAAGCGGCCAAGTTCGGTGACGTGTGGCTTGCGCCCAAGCAGGGCACGGATTCTGCGCTCGCCATGGCCATGGGCCACGTCATCCTGCGCGAGTTCCATCTGGACCGGCAGGCGGAGTATTTCGAGGATTATGCCCGCAAATACACCGACATGCCGATGCTGGTGCGGCTGGAGGAAAAGGACGGGCGGCTGATCCCCGGCCGGTTCCTGCGCGCCGATGATTTCGACGGCAAGCTGGGCGAGACCAACAATCCGGACTGGAAGACGGTCGCCTATGACCGCAAGTCCGGCCGGATGGTCGTGCCGAATGGCTCCATCGGCTTCCGCTGGGGCGAAACGGGCGTCTGGAACCTCGAGGAACGGGCCCGGGGCGAAGACACGGACCTGCGCCTGTCCTTCGTGCTGGAAGAGGATCAGGATGATGTGGTCAGCGTCGATTTCCCTTACTTCGGCGGCAAGGCCAGCGGGCCTTTCGAGGTCTGCCAGCATCCGGATGTGCTGACCCGCGCGATTCCGGTGAAGCGGCTGAAGCTGGCGGATGGCGAGGCGCTGGTGGCGACGGTGTTCGACCTGTTCTGCGCCAACTACAGCCTCGACCGTGGCCTTGGCGGCAGCTGGGCAACTTCCTCCTATGACGAGGATATGCCCTGCACCCCGGCCTGGGCCGAGCGCATCACCGGTGTGCCGCGCGACAAGATCATCCATGTGGCGCGGGAGTTTGCCCGCAACGCGGAGAAGACCCGTGGCAAGTCCATGGTCATTCTCGGGGCCGGTCTCAATCACTGGTACCACATGGACATGAACTACCGGGGCATCATCAACATGCTGGTGATGTGCGGCTGCGTCGGCCAGTCCGGCGGCGGCTGGTCGCATTATGTGGGGCAGGAGAAGCTGCGTCCGCAGACCGGCTGGGCACCGCTTGCCTTCGCGCTCGACTGGGCCCGCCCGCCGCGCCACATGAACTCCACTTCCGCCTGGTATGCCCATACGGACCAGTGGCGCTACGAGACGGTGACCGCCTCCGAAATCCTCTCGCCCACGGCACCTGAGGGTGACTGGAACGTCAGCCTCATCGACTACAACATCCGCGCCGAGCGGATGGGCTGGCTGCCATCCGCCCCGCAGCTGAAGCAGAACCCGCTCGAGGTGGGCCGTGCTGCCAGGGCGGAAGGCATGGAAGCAAAGGACTATGTGGCGCGCGGTCTCAAGGACGGCTCGCTGCAGATGTCCTGCGAGGACCCGGATGCCCCGGAAAACTGGCCGCGCAACCTCTTCGTCTGGCGCTCGAACCTGCTGGGTTCCAGCGGCAAGGGGCACGAATATTTCCTCAAGCACCTTCTGGGCACCGATCACGGCGTGCTCGGCAAGGATCTGGGCGAGGAAGGCGGCGTCAAGCCGGTGGAAGCCGTCTGGCACGGCGAGGCGCCAAAGGGCAAGCTCGACCTTCTGGTCTGCATCGACTTCCGCATGTCGACGACGGCGGTCTATTCCGACATCGTGCTGCCGACGGCCTCCTGGTACGAGAAGGACGATCTGAACACCTCGGACATGCACCCCTTCATCCATCCGCTGCAGGCGGCGGTGGATCCGGCCTATGAAAGCCGTTCCGACTGGGAAATCTTCAAGTCCATCGCGAAGAAATTCCAGGAGGTCGCGCCGGAGGTTCTTGGCAAGGAAACCGATGTGGTGGCCCTGCCGCTGCTGCATGACACGGCGGCGGAACTTGCCCAGACCGATGTGCGGGACTGGAAGAAGGGCGAATGTGACCTCATCCCCGGCAGGACGGCTCCGGCCTATATCGCTGTGGAACGTGACTACACCGCCATCCACGACCGCTTCACCGCCCTTGGCCCCCTCATGGAGAAGGTGGGCAACGGCGGCAAGGGCATCGCCTGGGATACGAAGCACGAGGTGCATCACCTCAAGGCGCTGAACGGCGAGCACCGGGACGGCACGGCCAAGGGCCTTGCCCGCATCGACACCGCCATCGACGCCTGCGAGGTGATCCTGATGCTGGCGCCGGAGACCAATGGCGAAGTGGCCGTGAAGGCCTGGGACGCCCTGTCCAAGGCCACGGGCCGCGAGCATGCGCATCTGGCGGCGAAGAAGGAAGACGAGAAGATCCGCTTCCGCGACATCGCCGCCCAGCCGCGCAAGATCATCTCCTCGCCCACCTGGTCGGGCATCGAGAGCGAGGAGGTCTGCTACAACGCCGGCTATACCAACGTGCATGAGCTGATCCCCTGGCGCACGCTGACCGGCCGTCAGCAGCTCTATCAGGATCACCTGTGGATGCGCGCCTTCGGCGAGGGCTTCTGCCAGTACCGGCCGCCGGTGGACCTGAAGACCATCACCCCGGAGGTGAATGACAGCGCCCGCGATGGCCGGCCGCATATCGTGCTGAACTTCATCACGCCGCATCAGAAGTGGGGCATCCACTCCACCTATTCCGACAACCTCCTGATGCTGACGCTGAACCGCGGCGGCCCGGTGGTCTGGCTGTCGGAGCGCGATGCGAAGAAGGCGGGCATCGCCGACAATGACTGGGTCGAGGTCTACAACTCGAACGGTGCGCTGACGGCCCGTGCGGTTGTCTCCCAGCGCATGAAGGACGGCACGCTCTTCATGTATCACGCCCAGGAGAAGATCGTGAACACGCCGGGCTCGGAGAAGACCGGCCTGCGCGGCGGCATCCATAACTCGGTCACCCGCGCCACGCTCAAGCCCACCCACATGATCGGCGGCTACGCCCAGCAGAGCTACGGCTTCAACTACTACGGCACCGTCGGCTCGAACCGGGACGAGTTCGTCATCGTCCGCAAGATGAACAAGGTCGACTGGCTTGACGAACCCGCCAGCGCAACCGCCATCCACAAGGAGGCTGCGGAATGAAGATTCGCGCTCAAATCGGCATGGTGCTGAACCTCGACAAGTGCATCGGGTGCCACACCTGTTCCGTCACCTGCAAGAACGTCTGGACCACCCGCGACGGCGTCGAATACGCCTGGTTCAACAACGTGGAAACCAAGCCCGGCACCGGTTATCCGACCGACTGGGAAAACCAGAAGCGCTGGAACGGCGGCTGGACCCGCAGCCGCTCCGGCAAGCTGCAGCCCAAGCAGGGGGCGAAGTGGCGCATCCTCGCCAATATCTTCGCCAACCCGGACCTGCCGGAGATCGATGACTATTACGAGCCCTTCGATTTCGACTACGACCACCTGAAGTCTGCGCCGGAAATGAAGGCCTTCCCCACCGCCCGCCCGCGCTCGAAGATCACCGGCGAGCGGATGGAGAAGATCGAGAAGGGGCCGAACTGGGAGGAAATCCTCGGCGGCGAATTCTCCAAGCGCAGCAAGGACTACAATTTCGAGGGCGTGCAGAAGGATATCTACGGCGAGTACGAGAACACCTTCATGATGTACCTGCCGCGCCTGTGCGAGCATTGCCTCAATCCGGCTTGCGCGGCGTCCTGTCCGTCCGGCGCGATCTACAAGCGCGAGGAAGACGGCATCGTCCTGATCGATCAGGAAAAGTGCCGCGGCTGGCGCATGTGCGTCTCCGGCTGCCCCTATAAGAAGGTCTATTACAACTGGTCTACCGGCAAGTCGGAGAAGTGCACCCTGTGCTATCCGCGCATCGAAAGCGGCAATCCGACCATCTGCTCGGAAACCTGCGTCGGCCGCATCCGGTATATCGGCGTGATGCTCTATGACGCTGACCGCATTCTTGAAGCAGCTTCCGTGGAGAACGAGCAGGATCTCTATGATGCCCAGCTCGGCGTCTTCCTTGATCCCAATGACCCGGCGGTGATCGCCGAAGCGCGCAAGGCCGGCATTCCGGAGGACTGGATCAAGGCTGCGCAGGAAAGCCCGGTGTGGAAGATGGCGATGGACTGGAAGGTGGCCTTCCCGCTCCACCCGGAATACCGCACCCTGCCGATGGTCTGGTACATCCCGCCGCTCTCGCCGATCCAGAACGCCGCGCAGGCCGGCAAGATCGGCAAGGATGGCGAAATGCCGGACGTGCGCTCCCTGCGCATCCCCGTGCGTTACCTCGCCAACATGCTGACGGCCGGCGACGAAGCGCCGGTGGTGCAGGCACTGGAGCGGATGCTGGCCATGCGCGCCTACATGCGGGCCAAGACCATCGACGGCATCATCGATGAGGGCATCGCGGAAAAGGTGGGCCTCTCCGCCGCCATGATCGAGGACATGTACAAGATCATGGCCATCGCCGACTACGAGGACCGTTTCGTCATCCCCACCACGCACCGCGAACAGGTGGAAGAGGCCTATGACCTCAAGAGCGGCTGCGGCTTCACCGATGGCAACGGCTGCTCGACGGGTATCTCCAAAACCTCGCTCTTCGGCGCGTCCAAGCGCCCCTTGCGCATGCCGGAGGAGGTGCAATGATGGACCGTTCCCTGAAAGCCCTCTCGCTGCTCCTGACCTATCCCTCCACGGAGCTTCAGGCCGCGATGCCCGAGATTACAGCGGTGCTGGTGGCAGACAGCCGCCTCACCGCCTTGGCCCGGCGCCAGCTCGCCGCCCTGTGCGGCGGACTGGCAGAGGGTGACATCTACGATCTGCAGGAGATCTATGTCGGGCTCTTCGACCGCAGCCGCAGCCTGTCGCTGAACCTGTTCGAGCATGTGCACGGCGAAAGCCGCGACCGGGGCAGCGCCATGGTGGATCTGCTGGAGACCTACCGGGCTGGCGGCTTCGAGCCGGTGACGGGCGAACTTCCTGATCACCTGCCGGTGCTGCTGGAATTCCTGGCAGCCCAGCCTCCGGCAGAAGCACGCGCTATCCTTGCCGATGCCGCCCCGATCCTGGCGGTGCTGCAGCGCCGCCTGTCGGGCCGCGAAAGCCCCTATGCCGCCGTCTTTGCCGCGCTTGAGGCCCTGTCCGGCACGGCCGCGGCAGCTGAAACCGTCGAGGCGCTGATGGCGGCGCCCGAGGATGACCCGCAGGATCTCGCAGCCCTTGATGCGGTCTGGGAGGAAACGCAGGTCACTTTCGGCCCGGACCCCAATGCAGGCTGTCCGCAGGTCCGCGACATGCTCTCCCGTATGGATCAACCGGCCCGGCTCGCGGCGGCTGGCGCTGCCGGATGATGGAGGCTCACATGCACAATTTTGTCTTCGGAATCTATCCCTATATCGCCCTGTCGGTGCTCGCCATCGGCTGCATCGCCCGCTATGAGCGCGATCCCTTCACCTGGAAAAGCTCGTCCAGCCAGCTTCTGCGCCGCAGGCAGCTGGTCATCGGCTCGGTGCTGTTCCATGTAGGTGTGCTGGTCATCTTCTTCGGCCATCTCTTCGGCCTGCTGACGCCGATCTGGATCTTTGATGCGCTCGGCATCAGCCACGGTGCCAAGCAGATCCTGGCCGTGGTGGCCGGTGGTGTGGCTGGTGTCATGGCGCTTGTGGGCGGTTTGATGCTGCTGCACCGGCGGCTGATGGACCCGCGCATCGCCGCCAATTCCAGCTTTGCCGACACGGGCATCCTGATCCTGCTCATGGCCCAGCTGCTGCTGGGGCTTGGCACCATCTTCGTCTCGCTGCAGCATCTGGACGGGCACGAGATGACGAAGTTCATGGCCTGGGCGCAGGGCATCTTCACCTTCGAGGCGAATGCGGCGGCGCATATTTCTGATGTGAACTGGATCTTCAAGCTGCATCTGGCCCTGGGGCTGACCATCTTCCTGCTCTTCCCCTTCACCCGTCTGGTGCACATGCTGTCCGCGCCGGTGCGCTACCTGTGGCGGCCGGGTTATCAGGTGGTGCGCTCGCGCCGCCAGTTGCCCCATGTGCCGGGAGAGTGACCATGGCCAGCGTTGCCGCCCCCGTCATCACGGTCAACGGAACCGTCATTCCCGCCAGCCGCATTGCGGCTGAAGCGCAGAACCATCCGGCCGCCTCAGGGCGTCCGGGAGATGCCTGGCGCGCCGCCGCAAGGGCGCTCGCCATCCGCCAGCTGCTGCTGGACGAAGCCCTCCGGCGCGGCGTTGCCGCCGAGCCGGAGGACCTTGGCGGCGCCCGCCGCGAAACGGAGGAAGAGGCCCGCATCCGTGCCCTTCTCGACGTGGCGCTGGATGTGGCCCCGCCCACCGAAGCCGAAGTGATGGCCGAATGGCAGGCACATCCGGAACGCTACCGCTCGCCGGATCTCTGGGATGCCTCGCATATCCTGTGTGCCGCCGCTCCCTCCGATGCCAAGGCACGGGCGGCGGCGGAAGACCGGGCCGGGCAGATCCTCGCCCGGCTGGAGCGCGAGCCGGAGGCCTTCGCTGTGCTGGCGCGGAGCGAAAGCGATTGCGGTTCGTGTGAGGCGGGTGGCGCCCTGGGTCAGATCGCCACCGGCCAGATGGTGCCGGAGTTCGAGGCGGCGCTTGCTGCTGTGCCCGAGGGCGGTCTGTCGAGTGAGCCGGTGGCGAGCCGTTTCGGCTTTCACATCATCAAGGTGCATGCCCATGCGCCTGGCCAGCCTCTGCCCTTTGCCACGGTCCGGCCTGTCATCGCAGAAGCGCTGGAGCGGGCGGCCTGGGCACGGGCCTCGCGCGATCTCGTTGCGCAGCTTGTCAGCGCGGCGCGGATCGAAGGCATTGCCATGGAGGAAAGCTGATGGGCCAGTCCGAACCCCTCCCGCCTGCCGGCAGTCATGGGAATGGCTGCGGCTGCTGCGGCGGGTCAGCTCACCCTCCGGCCGTGGCGCTGGATGCGCTGATGGCGCGCAACCGGGTCTGGTCGGCCCAGCGGCAGGCGGCGGAGCCGGGCTATTTTGCCCGCCTCGCCAGCCATCAGGCGCCCGAGTTCTTCTGGATCGGCTGTTCCGACAGCCGCGTTCCGGCCAATGTGGTGGCAGGGCTTGATCCGGGCGAGGTTTTCGTCCACCGCAACGTCGCCAATGTGGTTCACTCCTCCGACATGAACCTCCTGAGCACGCTGGAATTTGCCGTGGAAGCCCTGTCGATCCGCCAGATCATCATCTGCGGCCATTATGGCTGCGGCGGGGTGCGGGCGGCGACAGAGGATCTGCCGCATGGGCTGGCCGATCACTGGCTGGAGCCAGTCCGGCGGCTGGAGCGGCTGCATGCGCTGGATCTTGCCTGCGAGCCGGATCTGGCTGCCCGGCGCGACCGGCTGGCGGAATATAACGTTATCGAAGGTGTGCGCCGCATTGCCGAAACGCCGATCCTGCAGCGGGCCTGGGCCCGGGGCGAGGATATCGCCATCCATGGCCTGATCTATGATCTGTCGGACGGGCTCTTGCGCGATCTTCACTGCTCCATGGCCCGTCCGCAGCAGGTTGCCATGCAGGCCGCAGCACACGAGGTGTCGCCATGAAGGAGGCCGTGATGGATTTTCCGCTCGCCTATATCCTCGCAGAGGAAGCCGGGTCCGTTGATCCGGTCCTGCTGGAAGCCTCTGCCCGCCTCAAAGCGGCAGGGGTGAGGCTTGCCGGAACGGTGGCCCTGCCGTCCGCTGCGGAGGCTGGTCATCCGTGCGAAACCGACCTGCTGGTGCTGCCCGATGGGCCGCAGATCTGCATCTCGCAGAAGTTGGGCCGCCACTCTCGCGGTTGCCGGCTTGACCCGGCAGCGCTGGAAGAGGCGGTGATGCAGGTGCAGCTTTCCTGTGCCGAAGAGCCAGCCGGGGCCTTCCTGCTCAACAAGTTCGGCAGGCAGGAGGGCGAGGGCAGGGGCTTCCGGGATCTCATCGCCGGGCATCTGGCGGCCGGGCGGCCGGTCGTCACCGGCATCAACGGGCTCAACCTGCCCGCCTTTGAGGCCTTCGCCGAAGGCCTCGCCACGCGGCTGCCCTGCGAGGTGGAGGCGGTGGTGAGCTGGGTTCTCTCCGCCTCTCGCGAAGCGCAGCTCAGCCGCGTCAGCTCAGGTTGACGAGGTCTGCCTGCGGCACGGCCGCCAGTGCGGCATCAATCTCCTGCCGTGTCATCAGGCAGAAGGCGGTGGAGAGCGCATCGGCCAGAGCTGCGGTTGGGGCGGTGACGCTGACCTGCGTCCAGCCCTGCTGGGCGGGCAGGCCGCTGCGCGGATCAAGGATATGCCCCGTGGTGCCTGCCTGATCGAAGGTGGTGCCAAGCGGTGCGGATGTGGCGAGCGCCCGGTCGCGCAGCCTGTGCGATCCCCGCCCGCCTGCCAGCGTCACGTCCCAGTCCCCGCCGCCGGGCTGTCCGCCGAGTGCGCGGATTTCGCCGGTGTCGATCAGAATGTCCGTGAGGCCTGCAGCGCTCAGCCATGCTGCTATCCGGTCGGCGATATAGCCCTGGGCGATGCCGTTGAGGGTGAGGCCCGCGCCCTTGCGGGGCAGGCGGATGGCATCTGCCTCCAGCTCCACCAGCGGCCAGCCGGTGAGGGCAAGGCGCTCTGCCAGTTCGTCTGCATCCGGTGTTCTGCCTTCAACCGAGGCCTGCGCATAGGCGGCCCAGAGCGGCTGCACCGTGGGGTCGAAGGCGCCCTCCGTTGCCCGACAAACCGCACCAGCAATGCTCAGGCATTCCAGCAGTTCCGGCGCCGGGTCTGCCAGTTCGCCGTCGCGGTTGAGGCGGGAAAGGGCGCTGCCGGACCGGTAGAGGCTGAAGATGTTCTCCAGCCGGTTCAGTTCCGCCTCGATGTCCGCGAAGAGGCTGTCTGCCTGCGGATGGGCCAGCGTGATGCGGGCGGCGCTGCCGATGGCCGTGCCGCGCCAGGTGCTGACCGGCATGGGCGAGGCTGCGGCCAGCGCCGGGTTTGCCGCAAGGGTGGCAGCGGACACAGCGCTGGCGGAGATGGTGAGAAAGCGGCGGCGTGACAGGGCGGTCATGATCCCGTCTCCTTCAGTTCAGCGTTGCATTTTCCGGCGGCAGGAAGTTGCCGTCCGCGTCCGTTGCAAATTCCACCGGCGCCAGAATTTCTTCGTCCGGGATATCCTTGAGCGTCACCAGCTGACCGCCATGCCCGGCCGCAAAGGCTTGGGCCTTCTCGCGGCTGGAAAAGGGCACCAGTTCCGGCGCGCCCATGCCGCCCTGCACCGTGGCGCCGGTGACATAGAAGGCGGCATCCGCGGCGATCCAGTTGTCCGCGCCCGGCTCGTCCCAGCTTTCGGCCTTGCCCATGTCGCTCACATAGATGACGGTGATGACGCCGCTCTGCTCGGGCATGCGCTGATAGGCGATGGCATCGCGCACCTGGCTGAAGAACAGCGGCTTGCCGTCCATGCCCGCCAGATGCACCTGCGCCTTGGGGCCGGGGTGCTCCAGCAGGTTCATCTGGCAATAATGGCCGAGCGAGGCGGCCGTCATCGCCACCGGCTCCGGCCGCTGGGTGGCGGCTTCCGGCTGGCAGGCCGCCAGAAGCAGGGCAAGCGGCAGAAGGGCAAACTGCAGGCGCGGGCGGGAACATGTCTGGCGGGTCATGGGGTGATCCTCCGGAAGGCGGCGATGGCCGCGGCAAAGGCGGCGAAGGCCCAGAGCACGAGGGAGAGAAGCGGCTGGGCCGGGGGAATGGCGTCCGCGGCACCGCTGATGCCGGAGGCGGCGGCGGTGGCCTCGGATGCTGCGAGGTTGAACAGCCGGAAGGCGTCGGCGGGGTTGGCCAGCAGTGCCAGCGGGAAGATGCGGGTGGTGAAATAGCCGCCGCCATCTGCGGCAACACCGGCCAGCAGTGCCAGGTCGTAGAGCACGATCATGACGAGCCACAGGGCAATGACCAGCGAGGCCGCCGTGCCGGGCCGCCGGGCCAGTGCGGACACTGTGTAACCGGCGCCGAGGAACACTGCGCCCAGCAGCAGCGATGTCCATGTCAGCCGCCACAGGGCGGGAAGGCCCCGCACGGCGTCCGCTCCGCCGGAAAAGGCCATGGCGGCGGCGATGCCGTAGCCCGCAACGACGGCGAGGGCGAGGATGACGAGATGGGCGGCGAACTTGCCTGCCACCAGCTGCCAGCGCTTGACCGGATAGGCGAGCACCAGGGCCAGCGTGCCGCGCTCCACCTCTCCGGCAATGGCATCAAAGGACATGAGCAGGGCGATCAGCGGCACCAGATAGACGCCGAGCGAGGTGAGGCTGGCGACGGTGACGCTGAGCCTGTTCGCGCCCAGCTCTCCCATCGGTGCGGAGCCAGCCGCCGAGAGAACAGCGGCAAAGAGCACCATGATGGCCATGGCGACCGCGACCCAGCGGTTGCGCAGGGCGATGCGGAATTCCGCCGAAGCGGCGGCGAGAAGGCGGCTCATCCTTCGCTCCTCTTGCTGAAATGGGTGTAGATATCCTCAAGGCTGGGCGGGATGATCTCGACATCCTCGACAAGCGCGCCCAGTTCCGTCACCGCCCGCAGCACGGCGAGCTTGCGCTCCGGTGCGCAGGCCAGATCAATCCGCGGGCCGCCGGTCACGGCTGCGGCGGCCATCTCCCCATCCGCCAGCCTTGCAGCCAGCGCAGCGCTCGCTGCGTCCCGCTGGCCGGGCGCAAGGGTGAGGTGGAAGCGCACCGGCAGGCGGGCGGAGAGCCGCAGGGCCGACAGCGTGTCATGGGCCATCAGCCGCCCTTGCGAGAGGATGGCGATCCGGTCCGTCCGCGCTTCGACTTCGGTCAGGGCGTGGGAGGAATGGAGGATGGCCGTGCCTTCCCGTGCCAGCTCGTCCAGAATGGCGTAGAACTCCTGCCGTGACAGCGGGTCAAGCCCGCTGGTCGGCTCGTCCAGCACCATCAGCTGCGGCCGCCCGATCAGCGCCTGTGCCAGACCGACACGCTGGCGCATGCCCTTGGAATAGGTGCCGATGCGCCGGTTCATCGCCTGCGCCAGCCCCACCCGCTCCAGCAGGGCAGGGGCCTTGGCGGCCGGCTCGCCGCGCAGGCGCAGATAGAGGCCGATCTGCTCGCGCCCGGTCAGCGCCGGATGAAAGGCGGCGTTCTCCGGCAGATAGGCCGTCACCTCCCGCGCCTCCTGGCTGCCGGGGCGGTGGTCATTGACCGTCACCGTGCCGCTGTCTGCAGGCAGCAGCCCGAGCACGATCTTCATCAGGGTCGATTTGCCCGCGCCATTGTGGCCGATCAGGGCCACCCGCTCGCCCCGCGCCACGCCGAGATTGGCGGCGGCAAGGGCGGTCAAGGACCCGAAGGTCTTAGTGAGCTGCGAGATCTTTAGGATCGTCATCGGCTTGCTGTCTCTGGCTTGCGGCTTCAAGCGCGCGCTGTTCGAGCGCGGCGTTTTCTGCGCTCACGGGAATGGAAAAGGGCCGGGTCAGCGGCGCACTGTCGGTGACACCGCCGGGCAGGATGGCGGGGAAGGATTCCTGGCTCCAGCGCACCAGCTGCACCGCCGGGGAGCCGAGCAGCAGCTTGGCGGCCGGCTGGGACCAGAGGATATGATCCATCAGGTCATTGGGGCGGAACACGCTGTCGGCGATGCCGTCGCCGTTGAGGTCAAAGGCAGTGTGGTCGGACCAGTAGTTGCCCCGTCCCGCCTCGCTCCACTCCACATGCCGCGTGCCGACATATTTCACCTGATTGCGGTTGCCGATGAAGGCATTGCCGGTGATGACGTTGCGCTCCGATCCGGCGGTGAAGTGGATGCCTGTCTCGCAGCCCTCGAAGCGGTTGCCGGAAATGCGGTTCTTGTGGGCGTTGTAGATGAAGGTGCATTTCTCGGCCCGTCCGCCGCGCACCAGATTGCCGGAGACCACCGCATTGTTGGCATAGTTCAGCATCAGCCCGTGGCGCCTGTCGGCCAGCGACTGGTTGTCCGTCACGGTGATCCTGTTGGAGAACATCAGCGCAAAGCCGAGCGTGTTGCCGATGGAGACATTGCCCGAGATTTCGCTGTTGTTGGTGTACATGTAGTGGACCGCAAAGCGCAGGTCCCGCATGCGGTTGTTGCGGAAGACGTTCTGCTTCGAGGCATTGGCGAAGATGCCGTCCCGCCCCCAGCGGATGTCATTGCCTTCCACGACGGTGCCCGGTGCATTCCAGACATAGATGCCGTTACCCCGGTCATTGACGCGCCCGCTCTGCCGTCCGTCGATCCGGTTGCCGGTGACAAGGCTGTCCGCCGCGCCATGCAGGGTGATGCCGTGCAGATTGCCCGTCAGATGATTGTTCGCGATCCGGGCGTTGCTGGCGGTTCTGGCCACGAAAATGCCGCTGCTGATTGCCGTGGCATCATCGCCCGAGCCGCTGATGGCAAGGCCTTTGACCGTCACATCCGGGCCGGTGATGGTGACCGTGTTGCCGGTGCCGTCGCCGGTCAGGCGGGCGCCTGGCTTGCCTTGCAGCGTCAGGGGGAAGTCCAGGGTGACGGGGCCGGGATGGTCTCCCGGCTCCAGCACGAGGATATCGCCGGGGCTGGCCCCGGCGATTGCCTGCGCCAGCGCGCCCGGCACAGGCGCAACCTGCCGCGTTTCCGCTGCCGCCGGAAGGGCGGCAGCGAGACAGAACGCCAGCAGGAGGAGTACCGGGACGCGCTGCATCTCAGGCTTCCTTCGGTTCGACGAACATGCGGCCGCGCATTTCCATGTGCAGCGCATGGCAGAACCACTGGCAGTAGTACCAGTAGACACCCGGCTTGGCGGCCGTGAAGGTCACCGATGCGGTCGCCTGCGGCGCCACTTCCATGGCGATACCGTGGTCACCCAGGCAGAAACCGTGGGTCAGATCCTCGATGTCGTCCATGTTGGTCACATAGACGGTGACCTCATCGCCTTCCTTCACGGTGAAGCTTTCCAGGCTGAAGGCCGGGGCAACCGAGTGCATGTAGACGCGCACCTTGTTGCCGTCGCGGATCACGTCGGCGGCGTAGTCGATGTCCACGCCATCGGCCTCGGCCTGCTTGCGGGCATCTTCCCAGAAGGGGTCGTTGCGGTCCCAGACATGCACGGGGTTCACCACGGAGCGGTGCACGACGATGGAGTCATGCGGCTCGGCGAAGGTCGGCCCGTCATGAAGCAGCGTCAGCTTGTCACCATCGATGGCAAAGAGCTGCTCGTTCTCAGGCTTCAGCGGCCCCACGTTGATGTAGCGGTCCTTGGAGAACTTGTTCATCGACATGAAGTACTTGCCGTCCGCCTCCAGGGTCTCGCCCATGGTGGTGGAGTTGTGGCCCGGCTGGTAGTGCACATCCGTCTTGGAGATGATCGGGTCAACCTTCTCGCCGGCAAAGGCACGCACGGCCTTTTCGATGTTCCAGTAGACCACCTGGCTGTCGAGGAAGAGCGTCGTATAGGCGTTGCCCTTGCCGTCGAAGGCGGTGTGGAGCGGCCCGAGGCCCAGTTCCGGTTCGGCCACCACCGCCGAGCGCGGATCGGCATCCGTCTCGAACAGGGCGTCCAGCTTGCGCACATCGATCACCGAGACGGTCGGAGACAGCTTGCCGCCGATGCACAGGTGGATCTTGTCCGGGGCCATGTTGCAGCCATGCGGATTGTTCGGGATCGGGATGTAGCGGGTGTACTTCTTGTTCTTGCCCTCGCGGCCGTCGATGACCTTGACGCCGTTCAGCTCGGTATAGTCGCCGGCAGCGATGCCCTTTTCGATCTCGGCCAGATTGAACACCACCACATGGTCGCGGTCGGAGGCGGTCATTTCCGCCAGAGTGGTGCCCATTTCGGAGTTGTAGGAGGTCGAGAAGGCGTATTTGCCGTCATAATCGGCATCGGTGTTGTCGAGGTTGCCGGTCACCATCACCTGCCAGGCGATGGTCATGTCGTCCGCATTGATGGCGGTATAGAAGTTCACGTACTGGGACGGATCATCGAGGATCTTGCCATCGTTGACCATCGGGCCCTCGTCTTCGCCATTGCAGAAGACATAGTTGGTGCGCGGCCACTTCTGCGGGCGCAGGCCGTGGATGGCCTTGGCATTGGGGATTTCGATGATCTTGTCGGCCCGCATCACGTCGCAGCGCACGCGGGCGACGCGGGTGTTGGCCTTGTCGTTCATGAACAGGAAGCGGCCGTCATACTTGCCCTCGGTGAAGGACATGTGGACGTGGTGCAGGTCGCCGTTGTCATGGATCTTCTTGCCGTTGGCGGCGAGGAA
The DNA here is from genome assembly GCF_900185665.1 of Pannonibacter sp. I15F10I1. NCBI lineage: Bacteria > Pseudomonadati > Pseudomonadota > Alphaproteobacteria > Hyphomicrobiales > Stappiaceae > Pannonibacter > Pannonibacter sp. I15F10I1. The sequence continues at coordinate 91,134 of NZ_FYAN01000014.1, read as the reverse complement.
CTTCTTCGTCTTCTCGGTCATGTTCTCGGTCAGGACCTTGAGCGACTCGTTCGTCTGGCCCCAGCCGGTGGCCGAGCAGCGGTTGAACACCGGCACGCGGATCAGCTCGCGCATGGACGGAATGCCCAGGATGCGCAGCTCGCCCGTCTGGCCGGAGGACCAGAAGCCGTAATATTCGTCGAGCTCACCCGGCGCGACATGGCCGGAGGCAGCGCCGCTGCTGCTTCCGGTGGCGGCGGCTGCCGCTTCGCCGGTGCTGGTCAGCAGCGCGCCGGTGCCGCCGGCCGTCAGGGCAATGCCCCCTACCGCCACGGATCCCAGGGCCGCGCCGCCCGCGGCGGTGGCGCCCATCAGCTGGCGGCGTGTGAGGCCGCCGGTTTCATTCGTATCAGACATGTGCTTGTCCTTTTTGCTGGCTTGGCGTGTTGATCACGGGCTTGTGGCCCTCGGACGGGGCCGGGCGTTCGCCCGTGCCGGCCGCTGCCCGCCGCTTCAGCTTGCGCATGACGACGGGGCATCTCGTTTCGGACTGGTAGAGCACCTGGCAATTCATGCAGTTGACGCATTCATTGGGGTTGATCTCACCGGTCGGATGAATGGCCTGCACCGGGCAGGTGTTGGCGCAGGTCTGGCAGGGGTTGCCGCACTCGTGGTAGCGCTTCAGCCAGTCGAACATCCGGACACGGGCCGGAATGGCGAGGGCGGCGCCCAGCGGGCACAGGTAGCGGCAGTAGAAACGCTCGACGAACAGCCCGGCCACCAGCAGCGTGCCGGCATAAAGGACGAAGGGCCAGCCGCGCGCGAATTTCAGCACGATGGCGGTCTTGAACGGCTCGATTTCCGCCAGATGCTCGGCCTGCTCCAGCGAGGCGAGGGAGACGCCGAAAAGGCCGAGGAAGACGATGTATTTCACCGCCCACAGCCGCTCGTGCAGGCCCCAGGGCAGGGTGATCTGCGGCACGCGGAAGGCACGGGCAATGCGGTTGGTCAGCTCCTGCAGCGCGCCGAAGGGGCACAGCCAGCCGCAATAGGCGCCCCGGCCCCAGAAGATCAGCGCAGCAGCGACCGAGAACCACAGGATGAAGGTCAGCGGATCGAGCAGGAACGCTTCCCAGGTGAAGCCGGACTTCACCGAGGCGGCCAGCGCGAAGATGTTGACCACCGACAGCTGCGCATTGGCGTACCAGCCGAGGAACACCAGCGTCACGGTGAGGAAGCTCATCCGGAACCAGTGCGTCACCCGCGCCGACCGGGTGAGGAAGGTCTGGAAGAAGAAGGCAAAGGTCAGCACCGCCAGCATGATGGTGACACCGGCGATTTCCAGCGTCTTGCCGCGCCAGATGCGCTGCCACAGCTGCGCCTTGGCGCTGGCTTCGTCATCAAGGCCTGCCAGCGGCGTATCTGCGGCTACGGGCGTTGACGCTTCCGGGGCTTCCGCAGGTGCGGGGCTCAGCGTCTTGACGAAGGCCGCTGGGGGCTGCCAGCCGAGATCGAAGGTGGTGAACAGCTTCTCGATCGGCCCCACATTGCGCTGGACCAGAAGCTGGATGCGGAAGGGCTCGGCCGGGTTGAAGCCGGAGTCTGCCGGAATGCGGAAGATGTCGCGTTCGCTCAGCTCCGGCGCCCCGGCAAGAGCCAGCGGGCCTGCACGCTTGTGGTCCCTGTCGCGGAAACGGACGGACATGTCGCCCTGGATCAGATGCACCCGGTCGAAGATGCCGCCGCGTACATAGCCCGAGCCTTTGAAGGAATAACGGCCTCTGGCGGTCAGCAGCAGCGCGCTGTCCCCCGGCTTCAGCCAGGCGTCGATGGCGGCCTTTTCGCCCGGCTCCAGCAGGCTTTCGCCAATGCCGGGAATGCTGACGAGCGTGGCATAGAGGTCGATGAAGGTGGCATCCGCCGGGCCTTCCTCCGGGCGCTCTGCAGCGCGCTGGTCGGGCAGGGCGGCAAAGGCGGCATTGACCTGCCCCACGTCCAGCGACAGGCGGCGGAGGGTGCCGTCTCCTGTTTGCGTCAGCCAGTCGTCAGCGGCTTTCACCTCCGGATCGATGACACGCAGCGGGCCTGCGGCGGGGGCCTCCGTGGAAAGTCCGCCGAGGCCGAGGCTGCGGGCCACCTTGATGCTGGCGCGCACGACGGAATCGTCGATCACCATCACCGTGACCGTGGCGCCGGAAATGATCTTGAGATCGTGGCTGGAGCCGCCGGATGCGGCTTCCTTTGCGATGTCGAGGCCCTTGTAGCCCTCGATCAGCTCCACCATCCGCGCTTCGGGAATGCCGACCAGGACGATGGGCTCGGAATGCTTGAGAAGCTTCACGCCCTTCAGCAGCCCATCGGTGCCGATGGCCACCATCACGTGGATGGGCTTGCCGGAATAGCCTGTGGTGCCGGCAAAGTCGGAGGTGACGAAAGCATAGGCGATCGTTTGTCCCCCGCGCAGCACGGGCGCGGCGGCAAGATCCGGCCGGACAGGGCCAAAGGCATCTGCCCCTTCCACCAGCGAGGCCGGGGTGACCTGCGGCAGGAAATGGGAAAGCTGTGAGCTGTCCTTGATCTGTTGAGCCATCACCGGCCCGGCCGGTGTGATCAGGAGCAGGAAGGCGGTCAGAAGTCCGGCGAGCAGAGTGCGGACGAATGAGGGAGGGGCCGCAGGGGAGGTGCGGAAGCGCAAGTCTGTCATCGGCCTGTCCTTGGCGGTGCGCGCTGGGAGGCGCGTGTCAGCACCGAACCGGGTGCAAACGCGGCGGCCCATGCGGGCGCGGGCTGGCTGGAGGCGGGGGCGGGAAGGGAGAAGACCGCAGGCGTGTTTCCTGCCGAAGAAGAACACAGGGTGCAGCCGAGGCATTGGCCGTCGCAGCAGGGCGCCGGGTGGCTGGTTCTCGCGTCTTCGTCCAGCACCTGCCCGTGCTCATCCATCCTGACGATGCGCATGCCATCGTCGGTGCAGATGACGAATTCGATGACCTTGGCACTTTGGCCCGTATGGGGCACCCCGGCCTTTGCGCCCATGCCAAAGCCCGTCAGCACTGCCACGGCCACCAGCAGGCAGGCGAGCAGAACGGAAAAGACGGGCCGGGGGACACGGGTGTTCATAGCCCGAGTTAGGTCAACCGGGCTCGAGAGTTCTTTGATTCTCGTCAATCAGATTTGAAAAAATCAATCGAATTGATTCTTTCATGTTTCTGAATGTTCGTGTTTCTGACGCTTGCGCCGGTCCGCTGGCTTGCAAGCGTCTATTCAGTCCGGGGCGTTTGATAGCGCCGGAGGAAGCGCGTGTCGGTGTGATGCTTCCAGAGCCGCACCCAGCGGCCAGATACGGCAAACCCCCATTTGTCGGCAATCGCCCGCCCGCCCGGCAGGGAGATGAGTGCGAGCCAGGCGCGCTGGGGGCGGTAGGGCTTCAGCGCTGCGCCTGTGAGACTGTGGTGGATGTTCTGCGCCAGTACCGGCCCCTGCCGGACGGCAAACACCCCGGCCTTCGGCCTCGGGCAGGGCAGTGAGGCGGCATCTCCGGCAGCGAAGACATCGGGATGCGAGACAGAGCGCAGCGTGGCGTCCACCCGGATGAAGCCGGCCGCATCGAGGGCAAGTCCGCTGCCCTGCAGCCAGCCAGGTGCTCCGCTGGAGGTGGCCCAGACCACCTCATCGGCCGCGAGCTGCCTGCCGTCGCGCGCCGTCAGCCGGCCATCTGAAAAGGCAATGGCATCAAAATCCGGATGATGGCTGATCCCGGCCCTGTGCAGCTCTCGTTCCACCATCCGCTGTGCAAGTTTGCTGCGCTCCGGCAAAGGGCGGTGCGAGCGCCCGGCCAGTGCGATCTGCACCCCGCGATGCCCGAAGCGCTGCTGCAGGGAAAAGGCCAGTTCAACACCTGCCACCCCCTGGCCAACCAACGCGATCCGCAGCGGCGGTTCAGCGCTCGCGGCCAGTGCGTCCAGCTGCGCCAGTGCCTGCGTGAAGCTTGAAATCGGCTTCACCGGTATGCCGCCGGACAGGCCTTGCGGGAGCTGGGGTGTTGAGCCTGTGTCGATGGACAGGAGGCTGTACTCAAGGGTGCCTCCGTCCGCAAGCGTCACCGTCTTTGCTGCGGGATCGATGCCGGTGGCTGCGGTTTCAAGGAACGTTGCACCGCAGCGCCCGCACAGGTTCGCCAGATCGATATGGAAATCCTCGAAGCGGTACTCTCCGGCGGCATAGCCCGGCAGCATGCCGGAATAGGGCGTGTGGCGGGCCGGAGACACGAGCGTGACCTTGCGGGGCAGGCGCATGCCGCCCAGATGGCGGACAACCTCCACATGGGCGTGGCCGCCGCCGAGAAGCACAATCGGGGCGGGTTCGGGTGCTGCGTCAGGCATCCAGGGCTCCCGTGTGGCCAAGGCGGTCAGACCCTTCATTTTCAGCTCAGCCTCGGCCCGCCCCGTGCTTGCGGATCAGCTTCACCAGTGTGGGAAGAAGGGCAAATGCGGCCAGCAGGAAAAACGCGAGGGTGATCTCGCGCGTCACTAGATCGGAGAGTTGCGCCTCACGGCCGGATGCCTTTGCGGCCACAAGCACGCTGTCCACGCCCTGACCCAAATAGGCATAGGCGAAGGTGCCGGGCAAAATCCCGAAGAACGTCGCCGCCACGAACCGGCCAAGGCTGATGTCGAAAAGGGCGGCGGCTATGTTGACCATGAAGAACGGGAAGACCGGGGCAAGGCGGATGGCGAAGAGGTAGCCGAAGGCATTCTCCCGGAAACCGTCTGCCAGCGTCTTCAGGACGCCTTTGACCCTGTGGCGCAGGAAGCCGCCGAAGGCCGAACGTGTTGCGAGGAAGAGAAGCGAGGCGCCAATCGTTGCGCCGGCGGCGACCAGCGCGCCCCCCGCCAGCCAGCCAAAAAGAAAGCCGCCGAACACGGTCAGGATCGATGCTGCTGGAAAGGAAAAGGCGACGGCGAGAATATAGACCGTCAGGAACAGGGCGGCAGACCACAGCATATGGGCCTCCACATAGGCCCTGAGTGCCTCCCGCTGCCCGGCAAGATAGTCAAGGCTCAGATAGTCTTGCAGCCCGAGCGCATAGCCGGTCACGAGGCCCGCCACGACCAGCACGGCAGGTGCGAAGCGCCATGGGCTGCGCTGCGCGGGCGGCGGCTGCGTGTCTGTGCGGGGTTCGCTCATGGTTCCCTGTCTGTGCGGGTATCTTTGCCCTGCCATATTGCGCAAAGCCATCCGTCCGTGTGGTCACTATGGCTTGATCGGCGCCGTCCGCCAGCCCCCGGCGGAAGCTCTTCGCATCATTGTCCGGGTTGAGAGAAGGCAACCCAGCCCTGCCGCCAGCGAATGAGCGTGGTGAGGCCGCAGAGGGCGGCAAAGCCATAGGCGATCACAGCAAAATGGCCGGGAAACAGGCACATGGCGGCAAAGACGGCGATTGTCTCGAAGCCCTCGGCAAGGCCCCCGGCATAGTAGATGCCTTTGGTGGGGAACTCCGGCGCCTTGCGCCCGCGCTTTGCCGCAACAGCCGAGAAGGCCAGAAAAGACGAGCCGGTTCCGACGAAGGACACAATCAGCACCGCAGCGGGCAGGGCATGGTCCTGCGGTGCCTGAATGGCAAAGCCGAGCGGGATCAGCGCATAGAAGACCATATCCAGCGCAATATCGAGATAGGCGCCCCGGTCCGTGGGGCCGTGAATGCGCGCCACGGCCCCGTCCAGCCCGTCGAGCAGGCGGTTCAGCAGGATGAGCAGCAGCGCTGGCAGCCACTGGCCGAAGCAGAGTGCGGCAAAGGCGGCTAGCCCGGCGAGGAAACCGGTGATGCTGAGCCTGTCTGCGCTGACGCCCCGGCGGGCGAGAATTCTGGCCAGAGGCTGTAGGGCAGCGCGTTGCAGCGGCAGCAGCCGGGCATCGATCATCCGCGTCTCCAGCGGTGGAAGCGTTCCAGAAGGGACAGCAGGAAGCCGTTGATATGGTTGCGCCGCCACTGGCCCGCCGCCATCTTCCCGGCCTCTGCCAGCGTTGGATAGATATGGATCGTGCCGAGGATCTTGCCGAGGCCATGCCCGTGCTTCATCGCAAAGACGAATTCCGCCAGCAGATCACCGGCATGTTCCCCGGCAATGGTGACGCCAAGGATCCTGTCCTTGCCGGGCACCGTCAGCACCTTGACGAAGCCATGGGCCGAGCCGTCGGCAATGGCGCGGTCGAGGTCATCAAGCCCGTAGCGCGTCACCTCATAGGGAATGTTCTGCGCCTTTGCCTCGGCCTCGGACAGACCCACGCGTGCGACTTCCGGGTCGGTGAAGGTCGCCCGGGGGATGATGCTGTAATCGGCCTTGAGGCGCTTGAAGTCCCCAAACAGGGCATTGATGGCCGCAAACCAGGCCTGATGTGCGGCCACATGGGTAAGCTGATAGGGGCCAGCCACGTCGCCTGCCGCCAGAATGCTGGGGTGGAGTGTCTGGAGATATTCATTGGTCTCCACCACCCGCTCCGCCCGGATGCCGAGCTCCTCCAGCCCGAAACCCTTGAGACGCGGGGCGCGGCCCACGGCGACGATCAGCTCATCAAAGATGATGCGCCTTGTGCCGCCTGCGTGCTCCACCTCGATCCACTTCTCCCCGGTGTCCGCCACGCCGCAGGCAGCTGCCCTGTGGCCGGTCAGAATCGTTACGCCATCGGCTTGCAGCGATGCCGTGACGAGGGCGCTTGCATCCTCGTCCTCGCGCATCATCAGGCGGGGCGCCATCTCGATCTGCGTCACGGCAGAACCGAGCCGGGCAAAGCTCTGTGCCAACTCGCAGCCGATGGGCCCGCCGCCAAGCACGGCAAGGCGCTTTGGTGCCTCAGCCCTGCCGCGCAGCTTCTCCCACAAAGTGTCGGACGTCAGATAACCGGTTGTGTCGAGGCCGGGGATGGGCGGCACGAAGGGCTGTGCGCCGGTGGCAAGGATGATGGCGCGCGTGGTCAGCCGTTGTGTTCCGCCGCCGTTCAGGGCGATCTCTACCGTCCACGGATCGACAAGCCTTGCATAGCCTTGCAGCACCTCGACGCCAAGGCTGGTGTAGCGCTCGATGCTGTCATGGGGCTCAATCGCGGCAATCACCTGATGCACGCGTTCCATCACACGGGCAAAGGGGACCTTGGGCTCCACCGCTTCAAGGCCGTAGCGGTCTGCGTGGCGCATCTGATGCGCGGCTTTTGCGCTCCGGATCAGCGCCTTCGAGGGCACGCAGCCGAAATTGAGGCAATCGCCCCCCATCTTGTGCGCCTCGACAAGCGTGACCTTCGCCTTTGCCGCTGCCGCAATATAGGATGACACCAGCCCGGCGGCCCCTGCGCCAATCACGATCAGGTTGCGGTCGAACCGCTTCGGCTTCGTCCAGCCGCTCCTGGCTGCCTCTGTCTCCTTGCCAGCCAATGCCATGAAGATCCTTCAAAAAATGCGGCGCTCGAAGCCCGGGCCAGCCACAATTCTATCAGGGTTTTCGGGGCCGTTGCATCACGTCTTGGTATTCAGTCGCAGCGGACACTCATGCCGCCGTCGACGATGATCTCTGTGCCGGTGATAAAGCGCGCTTCGTCCGAGGCGAGGAAGAGCGCCGCATTTGCGGTGTCGCGCCCGTCGCCCATCCAGCCCATGGGGATCCTTTTGAGGCGCGATTGCAGCAGCGCATCGACATCGCCCCCCATGCGCTGTCCTGCCAGCCGTGTCTCGACCATCGGCGTGTGCAACTGTCCGGGCACGACCGTGTTGACACGGATACCCTTTGGCGCGAATTCGACGGCGGTGACGCGTGAAAACTGGATGATCGCAGCCTTGGCAGCGGCGTAAGCGGCCTGCGGGGAGCCCGTGTAACGTATCCCTGAGGTGGAGGATGTGTTGATGATCGAGCCGGACCCTTGCGCCACCATATGCGGCAGAACGGCCTTGCAGGTGAGGAAGACCGATTTCAGGTTCACATCCAGCTGACGGTGCCAGGTGGCTTCGTCCAGTTCTACCGCTCCTCCCTTGGCGGAGCCGCCGACATTGTTCACCAGAATGTCCACCCGGCCGAAACGGTCGATGCAGGCTTCGACCATGTCGAGCACTGCGCTCTGGCTGGTAACATCGCAAAGATAGGGCTCGATCTCGTCGCCAGCCTCACGGGTGCGGGCGAGCGTTTCCTCCATCGTTTCCGGCTTCAGATCGGCGGCGAAGATCTTCGCACCTTCTTCGGCAAAGCGCACACATGCCGCACGCCCATTGCCCCAGCCAGGGCCAACGCAGCCTGCGCCCGTGATGATCGCGACCTTGTTCTCCAGACGTCTTGCCATGTCAGTCTCCTCCCTTGTTTCCTTGTGGTCAGGTGCCCGGCAGATCCGGAGGCGTGTTGCCCAAAGGCGGGATCCGGAAAATGTTGATCGTCAGGGAAATCAGGGTGTAGTAGCCAAGCAGCCCGGTCAGATCGACCATGCGCTGCGCGCCCAGAACAGCCACAGCCCTTCTATAAAGCGCATCATCCACGGTCCGTGTCTCATGTGCCGCACGGGCCACGTCGTGAACCACCTCCTGCTTTTCATTGGCGAAGGCGGGGCGCTGGTTCAGCCGGACTGCCTCAATGATGTCCGGGGAAAGACCGGCCTTGAGAGCGTGTTCCTTGTGGACCTGCCATTCATACTCCGACCCGAAGATGCGGCCTGTGACCAGGATCGCCAGTTCAGACAGGCACGGGTCCAGCGTGCTGTCATAGCGGCAGTAGCGCCCGAGATCCTGGGCGAGAGCGGCAAGTTCGGGGCGGTGCAACCACACGGCAAGCGGTCCGCGAACCCCGCCGCGCGGGCCGGAGGCGATCGTGTGGTGAATCTCCTGCTGCCGCGCTGTGTAGGTTGATGGATCCGGGGCGTTCAGGCGCTGCGGCGGCCAGTCTGTCATAGCTGTGCCCTCGTTGGCGGTCAGCGGTCCGGAGCCCGCTGCTCCAGACGGTGCATCAGCCTGCTGAGCGCAGGGATGAAGGGCACGATCAGGAATATGCGGACAAGGTGAAATGCGGTTATCAGGGCGACGTCCAGTTCGAGGAACTTGGCCGTCAAAGCCATCTCCGTTACGCCGCCGGGAGCCGCACCAAGGACCAGGTTCTCCCATCCCATCCCCAGCAGGCTTGCTGCAATTAGGCCGCATGCGGTGCTGAGCAGGACAAACAGCAGCGTTGACAGGGCGATCGATCCAACCAGGCGTCCCGCCGAAGTGAAGAGCGACCGGCGGAATGTCGAACCCAGCCAGGTGCCGAGCAGGATCTGGGCCATGGACAGGACCACAGGCGGAAAAGGAGCCAGCGTCACGCCAGCTGCGGTGATTGCCGCAGATGCGGCAAGCGCCCCGAGGAAAAAGGGATTGGAGATCCGCAGCTTGCGGAAAACCAGAGCGGTTGCAGCCGCCGCGGCAAAAAGAGCAAGCGTCTCAAACGGCCTGACAGGTGCGGCTGCGCCTGCGCTGCTCCGGTCGGGCCAGCCGTCCACGGCGTAGAGTGCCACCGGCACCAGCACGACAATGGAGGCGATGCGCAGGGTCTGGGCAAAGATCACCGGTCCATGCGGCAGGCCGAGCTTCTCGGCAATGACGGCAGCTTCAACCGGACTGGTGGGAATGGTGGAGAGGAAGGCCGGAACCATGCCCATGCCCGACAGCCGGGCCAGAACATAGGCCGTCAGGCAGGCGCAAACGGCGGTGGCCAGGGCCATGCCGACCAGAAGGGGCGACAACTCGATCAGCTTGCCGAAGGCGGCTGGTGAGAAGAAGAGGCCCACTTGTGCCGCGACGATGATCTGCCCGGCTGGGCGTGTCTTCACGGGAATGACCAGCGTGGCAAGACCGCTGACATAAAGGAGAGCGGTGACAATCAGCGGCCCGATCATCCAGGGCAGCGGCGCGCCGATGCGTGTCATCACCCAGCCGCCACAGGCCGCTGCCAGATATATGAGCGGCAAGGTTGCAAGCGATCTAACGGGCATGGAATGGGTCAGCTCCAGCCAGACAGGCGGTGAAAAAGCGGGTTACCGCGCTGTCAAAGCCTTCGGACTGTTCGATGTTGATGGAGTGCCCGCCGTCCAGATCGATGACCTGAAGGCCGGGCAAGGTGGCCAGCGCCAGATCCCGGACCGGCTGAAAGGCCCGCTCGCGCAGGCCGTTGATCAGAAGCGAGGGAACCTGCGTTTCCGAAAGACGGCCGATGACGGACAGGCGGGGCGTGCCCATGCGCATGATCCGGATGATCCCTTCAACATCGCAGTTGTCCGCATCCGAGGCGAGCTGTTTGCGGATCTCTTCCGGAAACCGGCGGGCATGACAGGGATGGAAGGCGAAGCGGCGCAGTGCGGGCCGCCCGTTTTCGCGCAGATCGTCAATTCTCGCCTGATGTGCGGCCAGACGCGCGTCATCCCACGCGCCGCGCAGGGCCGCATTTGCATTGGTGAAGGCCTGGGCGATCACCCTTTCGGGATGGTCCAGTGCGTAGCGCAACGTCAGTCCGGCACCGAAACTCTGGCCGCACATGAACCATCGCTCAATGCCGAGGTGCTGGCGCAGCCGGTCCAGTGCGAGGGTCATTGCCTCAGGTGTATAGGCCAGGTCATCGGATGGTGCCGGGCTCTTGCCATGGGCGGGCAGATCAACCCGGATCAGACGGAAGTGTCTGGAGAGATTTGCATTCGCAAGCCAGTGGTTTCTGCTGGACAGGAAGCCATGCACCAGCAGCAAAGGCGGATGCCCTGCAGGGTCCGCTTCGAAATGAAGGTCAGTCATTGAGCCTCTCCCTGCTGCCGAGGTTCGGCCGTTCCCCCGGCATGATCAACTGTCTTTAGGCATGGCTTAGCCTGACGAATGGTTATGTTACAGCTTTCGGACCCGCCTTTTATATACAGTCCGGCAGCGTGGGGCAGGGTCCCGCGCAGCATTCTTTCTTTTGTGGACGGGGGCGTTCAGCCGGGGCGTGCTGCCGTGCAGCAGAGCAAGAAAGCATGCTTGCGGTCTTTCAGCATGTGCCATTTGCGGCTTTCACGCCGGCCTGTCCCTGCGCCCGTCCAGACCTGTCACCGGAGGATACATGCACCCCGTCACCTTGACCGTTCACGGCAGCATTGCCCACATCGTCATCGGCAATCCGCCGGTGAATGCACTCAATCAGGCTGTGCGCCAAGAGCTGGCGGCTGCGGCAGAGCAGGTCGAGCGCGATGCTGTCATCACCGGCGTGGTGCTTTCCTGCGTGGGCCAGACCTTCGTGTCCGGCGCCGATATCAACGAGCTTGGCAATCCGCTTGAGCCTTTTCTGCCGGAGGTGCTGAGGGCCATTGCAACCTCGCGCGTGCCCTGGATCGCTGCGTTGAAGGGAACCGTGCTGGGCGGCGGCCTGGAACTGGCCATGGCCTGTCACGGCCGGATTGCCCAGCCGCAAACCCGCCTGGGCCTGCCCGAAGTGAACCTTGGCATCCTGCCTGGGTCCGGCGGCACGGTGCGCTTGCCCCGTCTTGTGCCGATGGATCTTGCGATCCGGATGATCACCGGCGGCAAACCCGTCGATGTGGCTGAGGCGCTGCAGGCCGGGCTTGTGGACCAGCTGGCGGAGGGCGATCTGATCGAAGCGGCCGAAGCCATGGCACGGACCTTCGTCCCGGGCCTGCCCTTGCTGGAGAGGCCGGTGCGCGGCGCAGAGGCCATTGACTGGGACGTGGAAGAACGGGCTCTGGCCCGCAAGAGCCGGGGAGCCGAAGCGCCGCTGGAGGCGCTGGCGGCGCTGCGTGCTGCCGCGCGGCTGCCGGCGGCTGAGGCTCTGGCCGCTGAGCGCGAGCGTTTCCTGCGCCTGTCCCTCAGCGATCAGTCCAGGGCGCTGCGCCATGTCTTCTTCGCCGAACGGAATGCGGGTCGCAGTCTGCGCGATACGGAGGCCACTCCCGTCAGCCTTGACCAGGCCGGTGTGATTGGTGGCGGCACAATGGGGGCCGGCATTGCCACGGCGCTGCTGCTGGCGGGCTCAAGCGTCCGGCTGATCGAGCGGGACGCAGAGGCGGCGGAAAAGGCGCGGGAACGCATTGCCAGCACGCTGGCGGCCAGTGCCGCCCGGGGGGCAATTCCGGCCGGGGAGCAGACCGCAGCGCTGGCACGGCTGGCCACGGCATCTGACTATGCTGTTCTGGCGGACTGCCCCCTCGTGATTGAAGCGGTGTTTGAGGACATGGCCGTGAAGCGCGAAGTGTTTGCGGAACTGGACAGGGTGATGCCCGCCGGGGCTGTTCTGGCCACCAACACCTCATACCTGGACGTGAATGTCCTGGCAGATGCAGCCGCCCATCCTGCCCGTGTGCTGGGCCTGCATTTCTTCTCTCCGGCCCATGTGATGAAACTTCTGGAAGTGGTGCGCGGCCGGAACACCGGTTCGACGGCCCTGGCAACGGCCGGAGCATTGGCCCGGCATCTCAAGAAGATTGCCGTCGTTTCGGGCGTCTGTGACGGCTTCATCGGAAACCGCATCATGAGTGCCTACCGGCGGGATTGTGAGTTCATGCTGGAAGAGGGGGCGCTGCCCCATCAGATCGATGCCGCCATGGAGGCCTTCGGTTTTGCCATGGGCCTTTACAAGGTGCAGGACATGAGCGGGCTGGACATCGCCTGGGCCCAGCGGAAGGCGAGAGCCGGGCACCGTCCTGCAGGCGAGCGTTATTCACGCATTGCAGACAGATTGTGCGAGGCAGGCCGTCTGGGGCGCAAGACTGGCAAGGGCTGGTATGACTACACCGGTAACACGCCGCAGATCGATGCCGAAGTGACGAAAATCATTGAAGAAGAAAGCGCCAGGGCAGGGTTTGAGCGCCGGACTTTCGGCGAAGCCGAAATCATGGGCCGTATTTTGCGCGTCATGCAGGCCGAAGGTCAGGCAATCCTGGATGAGGGGATTGCCGAAAGCGAGGCGGACATCGACGTGGTGATGACCGCCGGCTACGGCTTTCCAAGGCACAAGGGCGGGCCGATGTTCCTCGCCCGCACCTGACCGGCGCGCTCTTGCCCGTTTTCGCATGATGGCCGTGGCTGCAAGCCGCCGGTTAGGGAGCCTTTTCAGGAACGGGGAGGGCGCTGCGGGAAGCTGCGCCCGAAGATGTCTTCGGCCACACGGTTCTTCAGGATCTCGGCCGAACCGCCGGCAATCATCCAGCCGCGGGTGCGGCGCAGGCAATATTGCACGGTGCTGTCTTCGCTGAAGCCCATTGCGCCCATCACCTGCAAGGCCTCGTTTGCGGCGAAAAAGCCAGCCTCGTTGCAGGCGAGTTTGGCAAGTGCCGTTTCATTGGCGTTTGGCAGCCCCGGCCCCGCGTTGACCGCTGCCCGCATCAGCAGAAGCTGTGCCGCTTCCAGCTTCATGGCCATCTCGGCGAATTTCCACTGAATGCCTTGAAACTCGCAGAGCGGCCGGCCGAATTGCCTGCGGTGCAGGGCGTGGTCACGGGCAATGTTGAACGCATGGCGCCCCGCAGCCACGGCGCGTGCCGCATTTCCGAGCCGTTCCACATTGAAGCCTGAGATCTGCTTGCGGAAACCTCCGGGCCCGATCAGCACGTCCTGCGGGGCAACATGGACATCGTCGAAATAGAGCTGTGCCCATGTCTCGCCGTTCATGAAGGCGGAGGGCTGGCCGATGGTGAAACCGGGTGCGCCTTTTTCGATCAGCACCGAACCGATGCCATCCAGACCCGGGCCAAACCGCACGTAGACCAGGAACACCTGAGCCTCGGTGCTGTGGGTTCCGAAGACTTTGGTGCCATTGACGCGAAAGCCTTCGCCATCGGGTGTCGCGGAGGTCTGCAAGTCCGTCACAGCCGAGCCGGCTTCGGGCTCGGTCATCCCAAGGGAAATCACCGTCTCGCCGCGCAGGATCGGGCCGAGATACCTTGCCTTCTGTTCCCGTGTGGCGAATTCAGCGAAGGTGCGGACGGGGCCGAAGTTCCCGGCCTGGATCGTATCGGCGCTGCGCGGGCATATTTCCGCTACCGCCTGGATGGCCAGGATGGAGTCCAGCAGCGTGCCGCCCATGCCGCCATCTTCCTCCGGCAGGGCAATGCCCATCAGCCCCATCGCAGCCATCCTGCGGGCCACATCCCAGGGATAGGCCGGGTTGCGGGCCCGCACCGCCGCGCCTGCGGCCAGTTCGTTCGCCGCAAAGCGCCTCACGGTCTCCTGGAACAGATGCTGTTCGCTGCTAAGGGTGAAGTCCATTTTCAATCCTTGGGTTCGCGGTTGGCTTAGTTTATGCTGCTCTCGACTCTGAAAAACTGATGTTTTCTCACATAAGGAAAACTAGAAGTTATGGATAATCGCCGTCTGAATCTTCCGCTCAATCCGTTGCGGGCCTTCTCTGTCGCAGCGCGCCACAAGACCTTCACCGCCGCGGCTCAGGAAATGGGCGTCAGTCAGGTCGCGATCAGCCGCCAGATTGCGATCCTTGAGGACTACCTCAATGTCCGGCTGTTTGAACGGGGCTCACGCTCGGCCCGGCTGACCGAAGTCGGCCGGGCTTTCGGGGCGGAGATCGCAACGATTTTCGATGAGCTTGAGCGCTGTACCCAGCGGATGCTGAGCCATGAGACGGAGCGCACGATCCATTTGCGGCTCTATCCCAGCATTGCGCATTTCTGGCTGATGCCGCGCCTTCCCGATTTTCAGGCCCGCCATCCCGGCCTGCGGGTGCGCATGGATACGGTTGTCGAGCCGCTGGACTTCCGTGGCACCTATCTTGATGCCGCCATCCAGCTCGGCACCGGAACCTGGCGTGAAGCGCGCAGCCGCCGCCTGTTTGATGAGGAAATCGACGTGGTCTGCAGCCCTGAGCACTTGGTGCAGCATCCGGTCTCCAGGCCGGCGGATCTGATCGGAGCCGAACTCCTGCACTCGCGTTACCGCCGCCGCGCCTGGCAGGACTGGGCGGAAGCAACAGGGGTCGATCTGCCGTTCCGGGAAGGTGTGGAGTTCGACAGCTCATTGCTGACCTACAGCGCGGCTCAAAGAGGGCTGGGGTTTGCCATCGGCCAGATGGGACTGCTGGAGAAGGAACTCGCTGCAGGAAGGCTGATCCAGCCGCTTCGCAGCCCGGTCCCTACGGGCGCGGCCTTTCACATCGTCTGGCCGACCACCCTTTCCGTCGCGCCCAAGACGCGGGCCTTCATCGACTGGCTGCTCGAACAGGTGAATGAGCCGCCGGAGTTTTCAACTCTGCGCAAGCCGGCTTGACCGTCCCATGACGAATGCGGCGGTTTACCTGACGCCGGGAGTGGTTCCGTGCTGCCTGATGATTTGTTGGGGCACGCCCCACAAATCCGGGCGGATCGTGAAAACAGGTTGAATTACAAGCCTGCCCGCCTGCAATGTTTTGGCTTGCCCAACATTTCGTCAGGTCAACGCCGCCGCATAATCCTTACTTTGTTCAGACGCCGGTCCCGGGAGGGGAACTGGCGCAGGACTGGGAGGATTTTCAATGAAGAGAGTTACCGGGGCACTTGTGTCTGCCATGCTGCTGGCTTTGCCGGCATCGGCGCAGGACGCGGCCAATTTTCCGGCGAAGCCGATCGAAATCGTGGTGCAGAATGCCCCCGGCGGCGCATCCGACATTTTCGCCCGCACGCTGGCCCGCTCTGCCGAAAAGGTCTTCGGACAGCCACTCGTTGTGGTCAACCGGGCAGGCGGCGGGGGCGCCGCGCAAATGGCCGCCGTCAAGGCCTCGGCGCCGGACGGTTATACGATCGGGGTCAATACCTTAAGCCACTTCACGGCGATGCAGACCAATCTGAAGGGCGTGTTCTCGCCGGAGGACTTCAGCTGGATTGCAATGGTTCAGCAGGATGCGCATGTGCTGTTCGTGCGTGCCGACAGTCCTCATGAGACATTCGCCCAGTTCATCGAGGCCACCAAGACCGGCGGCAAGCCCGTGACGGCTGGCGGCTATGGTGCCGTCGGGTCCATTGCCAACATCGCCACGAAGCTGGTCATCGATTCAGCCGGCGTGGAAATGGACTGGGTCAGCTACGACGCTTCCACCGAAGCAATCACCGGTCTTCTCGGCGGGCATATCGAGCTGGCCGTTGCCAATCCGGGTGTGGTGGCTGAATTCGCGGAGGCCGGGCGCGTGCGCATTCTTGGGGTGCTGGCAGAAGAGCGGTCGCCGACCTTCCCCGAAGTGCAGACCTTCGCCGAACAGGGCTATGACGCAGATCCTGAATGGCAGCAGATCCGCGGCATCTATGGCCCGGCCGGCATTCCGGACGGGATCAAGCAGAAGCTTGCCGACGGGCTGATCGAGGCGATGCAGAGCGAAGAGTTCCAGCGGTATCAGGAACAGTCGGCCATTACGGGCACGCGCTTTGGCCCGCAGGAATACGCCGAACGCGTCAACTCCATGATTGAGCTGGCCCGCAAGGGACTGGAAGCAACCGGCGCGCTGTCCCAGTAAGGCCGGCGGCCGTTTTGACGGCCCGGCCAGCCGGTGGCCCCGCCTGAGGGGCGCATATCCAAACAGACTTGTTTCGGGAGGAAAGCACATGTCTTCGGCATGGATAAGATATTCTGCGTTCGCATGCGGGCTGGCCGCACTGGCCCTGTCAGCGCCTGCCCTGGCGCAGGACGGGGGAGAGTGGAAGCCTGCGGGCCCGGTCACACTGGTTCTTCACACCGGCCCAGGGGGAGCTTCCGATATCTTCGCCCGCACGCTGGCGCGGTCTCTGGAGCCTGTCATCGGCCAGCCGCTCGTCATTCACAATGCACAAGGCGCGGCAGGCGCCAAGCAAATGGCTGTCATCCGTGCGGCGGCGGCCGATGGCCTGACCCTCGGCGTCAACACGATGAGCCACTTCACGGCCATGCAGACCAATCTGAAAGGTACCTTTGCGCCGGAGGATTTCAGCTGGATTGCGATCTTTCAGTTTGATCCGCACGTGCTGATGGCCAATCCGCAGTCGGGCATGACCTCGCTTTCGGACCTGGTGGAAAAAGCAAAGGCTTCGCCGGACGGGCAGGTGACAATTGGCGGTTTCGGTTCGGCTGGCTCAGTACAGCACCTCGCCGTGTCGATGCTGGCGAAGGAGGCCGGGTTCAGCGTGAACTGGGTTGGCTTCAACAGCACGCCTGAGGTCATCACCGGTTTGCTGGGTGGCTATGTGGATGCAGCTATCGCAAATCCCGGGCCGGCGCTGCCGTTCTTCGAGGCAGACCGGGTGGTTGGTCTCGGCATTCTGGGGCATGGCCGTCTGGAATCGCTGCCCGAGGTGCAGACCTTTGCCGAACAGGGCTTTGCCGTGAGCCCCGACTGGCAGCAGCTCCGCGGTCTTTTCGGCCCTCCGGGTATCCCGGAGGACCTGCAGGAGAAGATTGCGGCTGCGTTCCACAAGGCGCAGGCGACGGAGGAGTTCCGCAACTTTGAAACGCAAAGCGGCGTCGTCTCTTCGACTGCAGGGCCTGCCGAGTACCGCGAATACATCAAGCAGATGAACGAGGTTGCCGCTGAAACGCTGAAGGACGCCGGACTGGTGCAGTAAGGCGCAAGGGTACCGCAAGCTCATCGGGCTGGCGGTACCCTCCCCACGGTGTTGCCCTCGAGGAGGATGATCATGAGCCACGCAGGAAACGCGGCGAAGGCCGGTCCGGCGCTTGCAAACAATACTCAGTTCCCCATTCTGTGGGCGGAAATCGCTGCCGGTTTGATCCTGCTGGCTGCTGCAGGCTTCTACTGGTCTGAAGCTCTGTCACTGCCTGCATCGCTCAACCGCGCTGACGTCGGAGCGGGGCGTTTTCCGTCGATCGCCGGGGGGCTTGTTTTCGTAGCCTCTGCGGTGATGCTGCTGGCCGGAGTGATCCGGCACATTCGCGGCGAGGTGCGTGCGCCGGTCGTCATCGGCAGGCCTCTCTGGGTTCTCGTCTGCCTTATCCTGTTGATCGCGCAGGCCAAGCTGTTTGAAGCTGCGGGGTCGATCCCGGTCATCCTGATCTTCTCGTGCCTCATCATGCTGACATGCGGTGAGCGCCGGCCCCTTCACCTGATCCTCACGCCGGTGGCTCTGACGGCCGTGATCTACAGCCTCTTCACCTATGCCCTTGGCATCCAGCTTCCCTGAGGCCAGACATGATTGATGCACTTTTGTTCGGTTTTAGCACCTTCTCGGATCCATATGTCTGGCTGGGGCTGATCTTCGGGGCCCTTGCTGGATATCTCATCGGCGCCATTCCCGGCCTTGGGCCCAGCCTGGGTGTGGCCCTGATGATCCCGTTCACCTATGGCATGGACCCGGTTGTGGCGATCGTCATGCTGGTCGGCCTGTATGTTGCTGCCGAGTACGGCGGAGCGATCACGGCGGTTCTGATCAACACCCCGGGCACGGCTGCTGCCGTAGCGACTGCCTGGGACGGCTATCCGCTGACGCAGCAGGGCAAGGCGGGCGTTGCCTTGAATGTTTCGATCATCGGGTCGGGTATCGGCATCCTGGTGTCGGCCACCTTGCTGGTGCTGACCGCAATCCCCTTGTCGGAACTGGCCCTGCGTTTCGGGCCGGGCGAGTATTTCGCGCTGGCTCTGGTTGGTCTCAGCCTCGTTTCCGGCCTGTCTGACGGCTCTCCGTTGAAGGGGCTCATCGCCATGGGCCTGGGGCTTGCCTTTGCAACGGTGGGGCTGGACACACAGACCGGGGTGCCGCGCTTCACCTACAGCCCGGAGTTTTTTGAAGGCCTGCCGCTCGTGCCGGTTCTGCTCGGACTCTATGCCCTCTCCGAAGTTCTGTTCATGATAGAGCAGGGAGCGGCGCAAAAGGTGAAGAACAGCAAGATCAATGGCATCATGGCTGTTCCGCTGAGCACCTATTACACATTGAAGTGGCACATCCTGCGTAGCTCGGTTCTCGGCTACATCATCGGTGTCATCCCGGGAGCCGGGGCTTCGATCGCCTCCTTTGTCTCCTATGCCGTCGCGAAGAAGACCTCAAAGACGCCGGAGAAATTCGGCAAGGGCAGCATCGAAGGCGTGGCGGCCTCCGAGACGGCAAACAATGCCGCTGTATCGGGTGCGATGGCCCCGCTGCTGGCTCTGGGCATCCCCGGTTCGGCGACCACCGCAGTTCTCATCGGCGCGCTCATGATCCAGGGCATCCAGCCCGGGCCGCTGCTTTTCACCAAGAACCCGGAGATCCCCTATTCGATCTTTGCCTCCCTGTTCATCGGCGTGCCGCTGATGGTTCTGATCGGTCTTGCCGGGGCCAAGCTCTGGGCACAGGTTGCCAATATTCCCCGTCCGGCCATCGCCGCCATCGTTGCTTCGATTTCGTTGATCGGCGCTTATGCGTCCCAGAACTCCATGTACCCGGTCTATGTGATGACAGCATTCGGCATTGTGGGGTACGGGCTGCGCAAGGTTGGCATTCCATTGGCGCCCATCATCCTCGGCCTGGTCCTCGGTGAGATGATCGAGACCAATTTCCGCCGTGCCCTGGTGATCTCCCGTGGCAGCTACGACATCTTCTACACCCATCCGCTGACCGTGATCCTGCTGTCCATTGCCGTTCTGACCTTTGTTCTGCCGGCATTTGGAGCTCTGCGCCGCCGCTGGAGACGGGAAGCAATGTGATCGCCTGCAAGCGCTTCAAAGCTCGTGAACGGCCAGTGCCCGATCTGTGTCTGATCTGTGTGTGGCCTGCCGTTCACCCCTTGTGATGCAGCCTCCGGCCGGCTGACGGTTTGCCCCAAGCATGACGATGTCAGGTCCGGCCGGACCGGGCACTGAAAGGAACCGCTTATGACTGCTGTTTCTCCGCTGAAACATCTCGCCTATTCCGCAGCTCAATGGCATGAGCGCCCGCTGACGCCTGACCTGCAGCAGGCAGCGCGCAATGCGGTGCTGGACTGGTTTGCGACGATGCTGGCCGGTTGCGTCCATCCGCCCGCAACGATCCTCGCCAAAGCGTTTGAAGCCGAAGGGGGGCATGGCCGGGCGCTTTGCTATGTGACGGGCGGGACAATGGCCCCGAGGACGGCTGCGCTGATCAATGGCACGGCCAGTCATATCGTCGAGTTTGACGATATCTTCCGCGATGGCGGCTACCACCCCGGCAGTCCGACGATTGCTGCTGCGCTGGCACTCGCCCAGCACCGCAACGTTGGGATGGAGCCGTTCCTGCGCGCAGTCATCGGAGGGTATGAGCTTGGCTGCCGCCTGTCGCTGGCCGTTCAGCCCAGCCATTACCGTTATTGGCATACCACCGCGACCATAGGCACGATGGGAGCAGCTGCCGCGGCTGCGATGCTGCTGGGATGTGACGAGGCGAAGATCGCGGCGGCCGTTGCCATTGCGTCCAGTTTTGCTGGCGGGCATCAGCAGAACATGCAGGGGGAAGGCATGGTCAAGGCTATGCACCCGGGCCATGCCGCCGAGGCGGGCATGCTGGCGGCCTATGCGGCGGCGGGCGGGGCCACTGCCTCGCCGGAGGCGCTGTCCGGGGCCGTGGGCTATGCGGCGGCCACAAGTGATGGCACAGGCAACTGGGATGCCGCACTCGAGGGCGTCGGAGACTGGACGCCCATCACCCGGATGACCGTGAAGAACCACGGATGCTGCGGGCATATCTTTCCTTCGCTCGACGGCATGCGTGCAATGCGCGCTCAGTATGGCTTTGGTCCGGACGATATTGCCGCGATTGACGTGCGCGGCTACGGCGGCACCAAGACCCTGTGCGACAACCCTGATCCGACGACGGCGCAGCAGGCGCGCTTCAGTCTGCAGCACTGCCTTGCCGCCGACATGGTCCTGGGCGGCGTGCGGCTGGCGGCCTTCTCGCCAGAGGCGCTTGCCGATACGCGCCTGCGCCGCCTGATGCCGAAGATCTCGGTCGAAATCGACGTGGAACTGGCCGCGGCCTATCCCCGCCAGCGCATGGCGCGGTTGCGCGTGACGCTGACGGACGGGCGGGTGCTGGAGCATTTCCAGCAGACCCGGAAAGGCGACCCGGAAGATCCGCTTACCCAGGCAGAGCTCGTTGCCAAGTTCGATGAACTGACGGCGGCTGTGATGCTGCCGGAGGAGGCCGCAGCCCTTCGCACTGCGATCCTGCAGGGGGACGTCCTGCCGGGTCAGGCGAGGCTAAAGCGAGGCTGACATTTTGTTAGTCATAGGTCGCCTGATGATCGGTTGCGGCGCGGAACGGCATTCTTCATCTGAGTGTCACAGCCGGGACCGCCGCCGAAGCGCATCTGCGGCCAGCTAAATATTTCAGGAGAGGAGCCGCCATGAGCGCAGCAGAATTCATCACTGTTTCCCATCAAAATGGTATCGCCCGGATCACTCTGAACCGGCCCGACGTGCGCAATGCCATCAATGACCAGATGCGCGCCGAACTGATCGCGGCCTTTGAGGCGGCGGGGGCGGACAAGTCCGTGCGCGGGGTCATTCTCACGGGAGCAGGCAAAGGCTTCTGCTCGGGCGGAGACATTGGCGGCATGCGGGCGCGTCTGGATGCGCCGG
Organism: Pannonibacter sp. I15F10I1; assembly: GCF_900185665.1. Lineage (NCBI taxonomy): Bacteria > Pseudomonadati > Pseudomonadota > Alphaproteobacteria > Hyphomicrobiales > Stappiaceae > Pannonibacter > Pannonibacter sp. I15F10I1. Next base: position 69,640 of record NZ_FYAN01000014.1, on the reverse strand, counting down.
CCGGCGAAGTCGCGTTTAACGGCTGGAAGCGCCAGCAGAGCACTCACCGGGGTGTGGCGGCAATCCATGGCCTGTCCAAACCGGTCATTGCGGCACTGAATGGGGCGGCATTCGGCCTCGGGCTCGACATGGCGCTGGCTTGCGACTTCATCATCGCGGCGGAAGGGGCGAAGATGTCGATGAGCTTCGTCAAGCGCGGGCTCGTCTCCGATGGCGGCGGCATGTATTTCCTGCCGCGCCGTGTCGGCCTGTCCAAGGCCAAGGAACTGATCCTGACTGCGCGGGTGCTTGAAACCGATGAGGCGCTGCGCATCGGCATGATCGACCGTGTGGCCGCTCCCGATGCGCTGCTGGATGAGGCGCAGGCCTGGGCCGAAGAGCTGACCATCGGTTCGCCGGCTGCCATCGCGCTGACCAAGGCGATTATCGACAAGACATTTGAAAGCACGGATGAGCAGGTCTTCGCCCTGGGCCGTGAGGCGCAGGCGATCTGCTACACCACCGCCGAGCACCGCAAGTCGGTTGAAGACTTCCTCAACAAGTCCGGCAAGTGAGGCCCGTCATGTCCGTCATCAATGACATTCTGAACCCAAAGAGCGTTGCTGTCGTCGGCGCTTCGAACGATCCGGCCAAGCTGACAGGCCGTCCGATTGCTTATCTGCAGCGCCATGGCTTTTCCGGCAGGATCTATCCGATCAATCCGAAGTCGGACATGGTCGCCGGACTGAAGGCCTATGCCCACCCGCGCGACCTTCCGGAAGCTCCGGATCTGGCGCTGATCCTGCTGGGAGCCAACCGGGTGATCGAAGCGGTCCGCCAGCTGGCCGAAGCAGGCACCAAGGCAGCGGTCATTCTGGCCTCGGGCTTCGGTGAGGCAGGTGAAGAAGGCCGTGCCCGCCAGGCAGAACTGAGAGCTGCCGCCGGCAGCATGCGGATCCTCGGGCCGAACACCATCGGCCTGGTCAACCTGACGGACCGGATCATGCTCACCGCATCCGGCGCAATGGAAAGCGAAGAGTTCACGGACGGCCCGATTGCGCTTCTGTCGCAGAGCGGCGGCATCATGGGCTCGCTTCTGTCCCGGGCCGCCGGGCGCGGGATCGGCTTCTCGAAGCTGGTGGCCACGGGCAACGAGTGCGATCTGGAGGTCTCCGACTTTCTCGAGGCCTTGGCTGATGATCCGGCAACAACGGTCATCGCGATGTATCTGGAGACGATCCGCAATGTCAGCGCCTTCCGCAAGGCGGCCGAGAAGGTGCGGGCAGCGGGCAAGCGCATCGTTGCCTATAAGGTTGGCCGGTCGGAATCCGGTGCCCAGTCGGCGGTTTCGCACACGGGGGCTCTTGCCGGTGCCGATGAGGTCTATGACGCCCTCTTTGCGCAGCTCGGGATCATCCGGGCCCAGACCTTCGCCGATCTGCTGGACATCCCGGCCGCGCTGGCCGCTGGACGGAGCATGACAGGCAAGCGGGTCGCCATCGTCACGTCGACAGGCGGCGCGGCAACTGTTGTGGCGGACAATCTCGGCCTTTCGGGGCTGGAGATGCCGGCTCCCGACGCGGAGACGGCGGCCAAACTGCTGGCGCTGGATCTTCAGGAGGCGGTGCTTGACCGGAACCCGATTGATGTGACGCTGGCGGGCCTGCGCCCGGATCTGTTCCGGTCGATCCTGAAGATCCTTGCCGAAAGCCCCAGCTATGATGCCATCGTGGTGGTGGTGGGCTCGTCTTCGATCGGACAGCCTGAACTGGTCGCCGGACCTGTGCTGGAGGCGATGGCGCTGACCGGCAAGCCGCTGATTTCCTATGTTTCGCCCGAAGCGCCGGGGATCGTGCGCCACCTGAACCGCAACGGCATTGCAGCTTATCAGGCGCCGGAGAGCTGTGCTTCGGCCCTGCTGGCGCTGCTGCCCGTGAAGGCCAAGGTTCCGGTGGCGGTTCAGCCGCCGGTGCAGGACGCACAGGATCTGCCCACCGGAGCGCTCAACGAAGCGGATGCGAAGATGCTCTTCCAGCGTTTCGGCGTGCCGGTGACGCGGGAGGCCACAGCGGCCTCGCCCGCTGACGCTGCCAAAGTTGCGGCGGACTTCGGCGGACCGGTCGTGATCAAGATCCTGTCGAACGAGATCCTGCACAAGACCGAGGTCGGCGGCGTCGCCGTGGGCGTGATGCCGGAGGATGTGGAAACGGCCTGCCTGCAGATGCTGGAGCGGGTGCGCTCCAGGACCGGGGCCAGGATCGATGGTTTCCTGATCCAGGAACTGATCTCAGGCGGTGTCGAGATGATCCTGGGCTACAACCGGGATCCGCAGCTTGGCGCTTACGTGCTTCTGGGGGCGGGGGGCGTGACCACCGAACTGTATCAGGACGTTGCTTTAAGACTGCTGCCGCTGGACCGGACGACGGCCCGCGAGATGATCGACAGCCTGAAGTGCTCGGCGCTGCTGACCGGATTCCGCGGCAAGCCTGCCGGTGATATCGAAGCCCTCACCGATACCGTCCTCGCCTTTGCCTGCATGGCTGGAGCGCTGGATGGCCGGCTGGCGGAAGCCGAGATCAATCCCGTCTTCGTGCTGCCGGCCGGTCAGGGGGTTCGTGCTGCGGATGGTCTGGTGGTCCTCTCGTGACCCTCAGGCCGGATGACGCCGTCCCAAGGCTTTGAGGTGCACAAGCCCTTATGGGCTCAAACCAGACCCCGGTGTGCCTGGCACACCGGGGTCTGGTGTTCTACCCGTCCGCCGGACGGCTGTCCGGTAGGCAACGCGCGATGTATCAGCGTGCCGGGGCGACGGTCATGTTTGCCCGGCCGAGGCCATCTGCGCCTTGATCCAGTCCAGGAACTTGATCAGGGGAGCTGAGGGCGACACGTTCTTGGGCCAGGTGAAGTAATAGGCTTCCCCTGTCTTGCAGGTCACGTCGAAGGGCGCGATCAGGGCCCCACTCTGCAGCTGTCTCTGCACAAAAGGCTTGATGGCAATGGCCGCGCCGATGTCGAGCAGGGCGGCCTCATAGGCCAGGGCCGAGTTTTCGAACCGCAGACCGGAGGAGGCGGCGACGCCTGTTGCAGAGGCTGCGGCGAGCCATGAGGCCCAGTCATTCGGGCGGGCCATTGAATGCAGCAGCCGCACCTTTGACAGATCCTTGGGAGCTGCCAGTTTCACGTTGGCATAAAGCACCGGCGAGCAGACCGGAATGAGCTCGATATCGACGAGCTTTTCCGAATGCAGGTGCGGCCAATCCCCCCGTCCGGAGCGAATGGCCGCGTCCAGATTCTGGGCGTTGAAATCGACAGGGGCGGTGGAAGAGGACAGGCGCACCTCAATCCGCGGGTGGGTGTCATGAAAATGGCCAAGGCGGGGGATCAGCCAGCGCTGGGAGAAGGTTGTGTAGGACTGGATGGACAGCAGATCGCGCCGTCCGCGCCGGGATACGAGCCTTGCTGCCCCCGCAATATCCTGAAAGGCCTGGGTCACCCCTTCATACAATTGCTGGCCCTCGCGGGTGATTTCGATGCCGCGGTGCAGGCGGCGGAACAGTGCCACGTCCAGATATTCTTCCAGCACGCGGACCTGGCGGCTCACCGCCACCTGGCTGACGTTCAGTTCTTCTGCCGCAAGTGTGAGGCTGCTGAGGCGCGCCGCAGCTTCAAAAGCCTTGAGTGGGTTCAGAGGTGGAAGTTGTTGCGTCATGTTGCCAATCGCAGGTGTTGTCCGGGCCCCCTTGGGCTGCAGGCGCCGCGATGGAGAATAACATCGCAGGGATACCAAGATTACTTCAACACCATTCGCATATCCATTTGTAACTACGGCATATCCGCCCGGCCGGGGAGACGGCGGCAGGCGGCGCAGGTCTTGTCCTGTCATGAGTGGGGAGCGGCCGGGGAGGGCGTTCGTGCCCCGGCCACGAAGCTTACTGTGCTTGCAGAGGAGTGGCTCTTTCTCCGCGCGCGGTGAACTGCAGGAGGGCGGCGAGCAGGCCGACAATGATCAGGGACAGCCAGCTGATCGAGTAGCTGCCGCTGAGCTGGTAGCTTAGGCCTCCGAGCCAGGCGCCGAGAAATGCACCCACCTGGTGGCTGAGGAACATCACGCCAAAAAGAGTGCCGAAATTCGCCGGGCCGAACAGGCCGTTGATGAGCCCGCTGACGGGCGGAACGACGCTCAACCAGAGGAACCCCATCGCCGCAGCAAAGAGCAACGCGCTTTCCACACTGACAGGGAAGGCGAAAAACGCCGCAATGGCCAAGGTGCGCAGCAGGTATATCAGCGCCAGCACAAGAACATTTCCCCAGCGCTGGCAAAGATAGCCGGCGGCAAGTGTGCCTATGGCATTGCAGATCCCGATCAGGGCGATCGCCGTGGCACTCACGGACGGCGGCAGCCCGCAGATCGCGATGAAATTCGGCAGATGGGTCGCAATGAAGATCAGCTGGAAACCGCAGGCAAAGAAGGCGGCCGTGGTGATGACGAAGCTGCGGTTGGCCAGAGCATCGGCAATGGCCCGGCGCGCATTGGGCTTTTGCGGATCCTGATGCCCCTGTGCCTGACGCCCCTGTGCCTGATGCCCCTGTGCCGGATGCCTCTGTGTTTGCGCCGCGCCGCGCCGGAACAGCAGGGCAAGGCCAGCCATGGTGGCGGCCAGCAGGGCAAGGCCGCCGAGCGCGGCCTGCCAGTTCCACTGGCTGATCATCGCCTGAGCCGCCGGGGCAACAATAAAGGTGCCGAGTGAACCGGCCGCAGCAAGGATGGAAACGGCCGTTGCCCGGATGGCAGGCGTGGCGAGGCGCGAGATGATGCCGACGAGGACACCATGCGAAGTTGCCGCAACCGCCAGCCCGACCAGCAGGCCGCCGCCAAGATAAAGGCCGGCCGGACCTCCGGTGGCGGTCATGTAAAGGCCGGCACAATAGAGAACGGCGGCAAGCGCCACGACCAGACGCCCGCCGAACCGGTCGCAGATTGCGCCCATGAATGGCTGGCCGATGCCCCAGGCAAGGTTTTGCGCGGCCATCGCGAAGCCGAAGGCGGCGGCCGTGATGCCGGTGGTGCGTACCATGGGCTCCATGAACAGGCCCAGGCTTTGGCGCAGCCCCATGGACAATGACAGGATCAGCCCTGCGGCAATGAGTGAAATCACAAGGGCCGGTGTCCATGGCCCGCTGGCGGTCTTCTGCATTCTGGCGCTCCCCTTTGAGAGAACGCTGACGGTAAGGCCGGGCCGGAAATAGGAAACTCACTAGCCGGTATACATGCCGGTTTCTGCCAGTGCCGGCTGTTTCCGCTCCTGTCCCGGCTGGTCCTTGAGGTCCAGCAAGACAAGGGCTGCCGCCGCCTCCCCGGCGGTCAGGGCGCAGGAAACATCGCCATGAATGAGGATCTGAGAAATCGTCCCTTCGATCAGCAGCACGATCTGCCGGGCCAGTTTTTGCGGGGAGTTTACGCCCCCGTCCCGCAATTCCTGTTCCAGCCAGGCCTCGAAACGCCGTTTGTGTTTTGCCGCCATCAGCACGGCGGGATGCCCCGGCAGCCCGGCCAGTTCCACGGCCGCGCGGGTAAATCCGCAGCCGCGCCATTTGGGCTTCCGGGCGTGTTCGGCCAGACAGGCAAAGATCCGGGACACCCGTTCGGCCACCGGCAGAGCAGGGTTTCCCATCCAGCCGCGGTACCGTTCCACCGTCGGGGTATCCCGTGCTTCCAGATAGGCGGCGATCAGCGCGTCCTTGCTTTCAAAGTGGTAGTATAGCGTACGCTTCGTGACGCCGGCGGCTTCTGCGATCGCGTCAACGCTCACGCTGCGCAGGCCGTGCTCATAGAACAGCACTTCGGCGGCTTCGATAATTCTGGCGCTTGTTGTTTTCGTCATTCAGAGCTTCCTCTGGAAGGACTTTACAATACCGGGCCTTTCGGCACTGACGCAGCATGCCTTGAATTTGCTCTCGCGCCACGCGGGTCTTGCCAAGTCTGCCTGGACCTGTGGCAGATCATAGGCCTGGTTTGAACATGGGTCTATCAGAGGAAAAGATCGGGCAGCTGTCTCTGTGGCCGGATGGACTGCACTCCGATGGGCCGCCATGGGGTCCGTTGCGCTGCCGGTGTGAAGGGGCGGCCCGCGGGATGTGAGGCCATAGGCAGATCCCGCTGAGATGGTCTCAGCGGGATCTGATTTCAGCAGGTCTGGTCCATCATGCTTTGGTTTCAGAGCCTGTTGTAGACGTCCGCGAGGCTGCTCAGATCCCAGTTGCCACCGGTGAGAATGGCGCAGACCTTCTCACCCGGCGCCAGGCTGAGAGAACCGGCGAGCAGGGCGCCGATGCCGATGGAGGCAGCGGGTTCTGCAATCAGTTTTGCATCCCTTGCCAGCACCTGCATGCCCTCGACGATGTGCGCGTCTTCGACGAGGACGATCTCGTCGACGTATTTCTCGATGATGGGATAGGGGTTGCGGCCCGGAACGCTGATCCGCAGGCCGTCTGCGATGGTGTCCAGAAGCGGCAGGGAGGTGGGCTCACCGTTCAGACGGCTGTGGTAATATTTCGGGGTCAGGGCGGGCTCGGCGCCGATGACGCGCACCGAAGGCTTGAGTTCCTTCAATGCGGTCGCCACGCCCGAGATGAGACCGCCGCCGCCCACCGGCACAATGACCGTGCTGACATCGGGCAGATCCTCAAGGATCTCGCAGGCCATCGTCCCCTGGCCGGCCATCACCAGCGGATCCTCGAAGCCGTGGACGACAGTGTAATTGTTGCGCTCCGCGATGTCGTAGACCTGCTTCCAGCGGGAGGCGTTGTCCCCGTCAAACAGGATGACTTCAGCGCCCAGAGCCTCAGTGTTGGTGATCTTCAGCTTGGGAGTGGTCACGGGCAGAACCAGCACCACCTTCACGCCCAGCATCTTTGCCACATAGGCCAGCGCCTGGGCATGGTTGCCCGACGAACTGGAGATGAGGCCCTTGGCGGTTTCCTCCCGCGGCAGCGACAGAACCTTGTTCAGGGCGCCCCGGATCTTGAAGGCACCTGTGACCTGCAGGGTTTCCGGCTTGAGGTAAAGCTCGCAGCCCAGCTTCTTCTCGATCTTGTCCGCCCGCAGCAGCGGGGTGTGGCGGATATGCGGCTTCACCCGCTCTCTTGCGTCGTGAATATCCTGGAGCGTCGGGTAGTTTCGCATGCTGGTGTTGGCCTTCTGAAAGTCCGGAGGGCGGGGAATATGGATTACTGGAAGAAGCTGAACCAGGTGCCGGCGTTGCGCGCGACGGCATTGTCATAGATCTTCCGGGCGGCCGTATTGTCCTGAATGGCCATGCCGGTGGAATCAAAAATGGTGATCTCGTCCTCCCTCTCGCGGCCCGGCTTGTGCCCCAGCAGGATTTCGCCGATCTCGCCGTGGATCTGCTCCTGCGTGATGATTCCCGCATTCAGCGGATGCCAGGTTTCGCCCTTGCTGATGCACTGGGAGAGGGAGTCCACAACGATGCGGGCGCCGCGGAAAATCTCAGGCTCGAATTCCTGCTTGCCGTGCTGATCCGTGCCGATGGCGATGATGTGGGTTCCGGGCTTCACCCAGCCCGCTTCCACCACCGGCCCCGTGCCCCGGGTCGCCGTGATCAGGATGTCGGCCGCTGCCACGGCGTCTTTGGCGCAGGAGGCTGCGGTGACGGGGATGCCGAACGCCTGCTCGATCTCGTCCTTGAAGGCGGCGAGCTTCTCCGGTGTCCGGCACCAGGCGTGGATTTCGCCAATCGTCATCACTTCGCGGATGGCGCGGATCTGCATCCGGGCCTGATTGCCGGTGCCGATCACCGCCACCGTCCGGGCATCTTTGCGCGCCAGTGCCTTCACGGAGACGGCGCCCGATGCGCCCGTCCTGAGGCCCGTGAGAAGACTGCCATCCATGACGCAGGCCAGCGCGCAGCTTCTGGCATCAAACAGGAGAACGGTTCCCATGCCGCTGGGCACGCCGTGCTCCGCCGGGTTATGCGGGAAGCCGCCAGAGGAGGCTTTCAGCGTGATGGTTTCATTGGCCTGATTGTATCCTGCCTTGAAATCGATCTCTCCGCGCGGGGCAGGCAGATGCAGGCCCATGTAGCCGGGCTGCTGCACGAGGCCGCTGTTGAAGGCCTTGTAGGCCTCTTCCACGGTGCCGATGACCTCCGCCATGGAGATCAGGCCTTTGACGTCTTCCTTCGTAAGCAGCAGTGTCTTCATCACGCGGTCCTGCCCGGAGCAACCAGCCTTGCCGAAGACCGCGCTCCTGCAGCAGAAGGCGGTCTGGCCTGTTTGGGCGCAGTGTTGCATCGCAGAGGAGGCAGAAAATGCTGATTAAGGCCATTCAGCCAAATATCCGGCGGGCGGGTGGCCGCCCTGCCGCATTCAATCGGGGCTTAGTGCCAGTGGCGGCATTTTGAGGTTTTGCCGATGCCGGGGTTGAAGGTGTTGGTGGGGTCGAGGCTGCGGTAGAAGTCCCGCAGCGCGGGCTTTGCCTCATAGAGATGGCCGACATTGTGCTCGGCCGGATATTCCGCGCCGCGTGCGTCCAGCAGGGCGCAGATCTCGTGCTCCAGCGCCTCGCAGTCCACGCCCTTCTTCACCAGATACTCCTGATGCATGACGTGGCAGAGGAAGTGGCCGACATAGATCTTCAGCGCCATCTTGTCGGAAATCTCATCCGGCAGGGTCTCGAACCAGTCGATCGTGTCGCGCGGCAGGGCAACATCGAGGGCGACGATATCCTCCACCGTGCGGCCATGCACCGCCCGGTAGCGCACCACGGCGCTGCCCACGGTGAAGCGGTTGAGGAAGGCGGCCTTGCCTTCGGCTTCCGTGCATTCGATGAAGTTGCCGGCCCCGCTCGGGAAGATGGAGGTGAGATAGTCCCGCGTCTCGGCGATGCAGACGTCACCGGCCCGGATCATCAGGTGATGCGGATAGGTGTCGCGGCATTCGATCAGCCGCTTTGGCATTTGCTCGGGCAGGAAGCGGCTGGCGAATTGCAGCAGGTGATCGGACACGGCCTTGCCGAGGCCGAAGCGCTCCGTCAGGCCGTCGAACCAGCTCTTTGCCGCAAAGGCGCGGGGAACATTGACGGTGCCGAAGGTGCGGATGAAGAGGTAGAGATCCTTGCCCCAGACCTGCGCTGCGCGGAAGGCGTCCGCATGCATGTATTCCCCGGCAATGGGCAGGTTCTTGAAGTTTGCCAGAATATGCCGCCGGATGGCCTGCAGCTCGGCCGGGTCGCGGGTGCCGATGTAGAAGACCTTTTCCTCTTCAGCCACCGCGAAGGTATCAAGCCGCACGGCAAAGACGCCGATCTTGCCGGCCGAGCCTGATGCCTCATAGTGTCGGCGCGGGTCGGCGTTGAAGCGGGCCGGGGTGCGGGCGGCAATGTCGCGCACATGGTCCTTGTACTCGATGTCGGACGCCTGCGCACCTTGCGGGAAGTCCACGTCCGCCTCGGTGTAACTGCCCGCATCCAGCCGGGAGAGGATGTCCAGCGGCTGGCCGCCAAGGCGGATGCCGAGGTGATTGACGAGATGCAGACGGCCTTCCGCATCCACCTGCGCAAACAGCGACAGCTGGGTGTAGGCCGGGCCGCGCTGCACCAGAGAGCCGCCGGAATTGTTGCAGATGCCACCTGTCACCGATGCGCCGATGCAGCTGGAGCCGATGACGGAATGGGGCTCGCGGCCCAGCGGCTTCAGCTGCCGTTCCAGCTGGTCGAGGGTGGCGCCGGGCATGCACAGCACCTGCCGCCCGTGGTCGAGAAGGTCAATGCGCCTGTTGCGCAGGGTGGAGACAATGACGATGGGCCGGTCATAGCCATCCCCGAAAGGCGTGGAGCCTCCGGTCAGCCCCGTGTTTGCCGCCTGGAAGATGATGGCAACGTCTGCCGCGACACAGGCTTCCAGCACGCGCCACTGTTCCACCAGCGTGCCGGGCTCGACAGCTGCCAGAACCTCGCCGTCGCCATAGCGGTAGCCCCGGCGGAAGCGCCGGGTGCCCCGGGCACCGGTGTGAACATAGCGGCGGCCAACGATATCCTGCAGCTGTTGGATCAGGGAGCCGGTCATGTGGGCAAACTCTTCCAGATGTGAGCAATCCGGCCTGCCCCGTGAGCGGGGCAGGCGTGTTTGGGGGTGTTCAGCGCCCGATCAGGGACGGCAGCGTCATACTGACCGCAGGGACGAAGGAGATCACCAGCAGGCAGAGCACGACGACACCGACGAACACCATCAAGGGCTTCAGCATCTGCGTCACCGAACACCCGGCGATCTGCGCGGCGGCGAAGAGATTGACCCCGAGCGGCGGCGTGATCATGCCGAGGGCGAGGTTCACCACCATCACGGTGCCGAAGTGGACCGGTGCAATGCCGACACGGGCGGCGGCGTCCTGAAGGATCGGCGCCAGAACGATGATGCTTGCACCCGTCTCGATGAACATGCCGATGACGAAGAGCATCGCGTTGACTGCCAGCATCAGCGACACCGGGCCGTCAAAGGTGTTCGTCAGCCACAGGGCCGCAGCATCGGGCACGCCCTGCCGGTTGAGCAGGTAGCCCATCAGGCTGGCGGTGCCGATGATGAACATGATGACGGCAGAGGTGACGACCGACTTGCGGAAGGCGTTGATCAGGTCCGTCCACGTCATCTCCCGGTGAAGGAACAGGCCCACCACCATGGCGTAGATGACGGCGATGACACTGGCCTCGGTCGGCGTGGTGACGCCGCCATATATACCGCCCATGATCAGCACCGGCATCAGCAGGGCCCAGACGGCACGCCGCGTGGCGGTCAGGCGCGGCAGGCTGCCTTCGCCGTCGCGTTTGCCCCAGCCCCTGATCCGGCACCAGACGAGAGCCGTCAGCAGCAGGGCGCCCGCGATCATCAGGCCGGGCAGGATGCCTGCGAGGAACAACTGCGGGATCGAGGTCTGGGTGGCAACGCCGTAAAGGATCATCGGGATCGACGGCGGGATGATGACGCCCAGTTCCGCCGAGGTGGCCATGAGGGCCGCGACGAAGCCGACCGGATAACCATACTGGCGCATGGCCGGAATGAGCACGACACCGACGGCAAATGTGGTGGCGACGCTGGAGCCGGAAATGGCGGAGAACAGCATGCAGGTCAGCACGCAGGTGGCAGCAAGCCCGCCCTGGATCTGGCCGACGAAGGCGCGGGCAAATTCCACAAGACGGCGCGACAGGCCGCCAACTTCCATCAGGTTGCCGGCGAGGATGAAGAAGGGGATTGCGGCCAGCGGAAACTTGTCGAGGGCGATGTAGATCTGCTGCGGCACGACGATGGCAGGCAGCGTGGTGAAGCCGAAGAGCCCGATCATCGAGGCGAGGCCGATGGAAATGGCGATGGGCACCGAAATGGCGAAGAGCACCAGCATCGCGGAGACGATTGCACCGGTCATTGCGCGGTCTCCTTGCCGGACTGGAGGAAATGCACGATGGCGCCAAGGGCGGCGAAGAGCGATCCAACTGGAATGGCGGCATAGCCCCAGGCCATGGAAATTTCCAGACCGGCCATTTCCTGCATCTGCACGCGTTGGGCGGTGGCGATGCCGAACCAGAAGAGGGTGGCGAACATGATCAGGCAGGAGATGAGCGTGACGGCCTCGATGCTGCGGCGCAGCCCGCCCGTGGTGGCCTCCCGCGCCAGATCGATGGCAACCAGTGCGCCCTTGCGCAGGGCAACGGAAATGCCGAGCAGCACCATCCACACGAGAGCAAGCCGTGTGAGCGCTTCCGACCAGCTGGCAGGTGTATGGAACAGAAACCGGCCCAGAACCTGCCAGAAGCTGGAGGCCACGGCGATGGCCAGTGCAAGGGAGGCGGCAGCCGCCCCCCCCCCTGCAACAAGTCCGTCAGCGCGACGGATCAGTGCCGCCACTGAGCTCATTGAGCTTTCCAGTCCCGGATGCGCTTGATGAGGTCAGCTCCGAACTGGGTTTCGAACCCGGCATTGGCGGAAGCCATGGCCTGACGGTAGGCGTCGCGGTCAGCGACTTCGACGACCTCGATGCCGCGTGTGCGCAGGGTCTCGATACCGGCGGTCTCGTCCTGCTCCACCCTTGCGCGGTTGGCAGCCGATGCAGCCTTGCCACCCTCTTCCACGGCTGCCTTCTGCTCTTCCGTCAGACCGGCGATGAAGTCCGGGTTGCATACGAAGATGCCCGGCGAATAAACGTGGCGGGTCAGGTAGAGGTGCTTCTGCATCATGTCGAGGTTGTTCGACAGGATCACCGGGATCGGGTTTTCCTGGCCATCAACCGTGCCCTGCTGCAGGGCCGAAGGCAGTTCGGAGAAGGCCATCGGCGTCGGCAGAACACCGGCTGCCTGCCAGGCCTGCATGTGCACCTGGTTTTCCATGGTGCGGATCTTCATGCCCCGCAGATCTTCCGGCGAGTTGACGGCCTTGCTGCCGGTGGTCAGGTTGCGGAAGCCGTTTTCCAGCCAGGCTACGCCATAAAGGCCGCGTGCCGGGAACAGCGCCAGAAGCTCCTGTCCGACATCCGAGTCCAGAACGCCGCGGGCATGGTCATAGCTGTCGAACAGGAACGGCACGTCCAGGACGCGCGTCTCGGGCACGAAGTTGCCAAGCGGACCGGCCGAGCCCATGGCGCATTCCTGCGAGCCGAACTGCACGCTTTCCAGCGCCTCGCGCTCGTTGTCCATGCGCTGGATCACGACATTCAGCGTGCCGCCGGACTTCTCTTCTGCCACCGTCTTGAAGGCGGCAGCGGCGAGGCCGAAATGGCTGTCTGCCGGCGAGGAATGGGTGACGGTCAGGGTGGTCTGGGCCGAAGCGGTCAGGATGCCACCGGCCAGAACCATGCCGGCGAGAACGGCTGTTTTCGTGGTATGTGCGAGTTTCATGTGTTTCCTCCTCCAGGTAGAAGGCATGCCCCGGCGGGGCATGCCGTGTTCGGGTGCTAGAGCACGCCTTCCGGCAGCAGTCCTGCCGGGAAATTCTGATAGCTGACCGGGCGCAGGAAGCGCCGGATCGCCATGGTGCCGACACTGGTGGCGCCGAAGTTGGTCGAGGCCGGGTAGGGGCCGCCATGCACCATGGCATCGACCACCTCCACGCCGGTCGGGAAGCCATTGACGAGCACGCGTCCGGCCTTGCGCTCCAGCACGGGCAGCAGCGTCTTTGCCAGCGGCAGGTCGCCGTCATCCATGTGCAGGGTGGCCGTCAGCTGGCCCTGGAAACTCAGGGCAATGCGGTGCATCTCTTCCGCCGTGTCCACGCGGACGACGAGGCCGAGCGGGCCGAATACTTCTTCCGACAGCGCGTGATCGGCAAGGAACTGGCTCGCCGTCGTCTCATAGAGGTTCGGGTTGGCGCTGCGCCCTTCCGACGCGGTTTCATGCACCGGCTGCACCGTCTCGCGGTTCTGCAGACGGGCCTGACCGGACTGATAGGCGCGGGCAATGCCTGCGGTCAGCATCACCTGCGGACCGGTCTTGGCCAGGGCTTCCTTGGCGGCGGCCACGAAGCTGTCCGCATCGCTACCTGCCACCACAACGGCAATCCCCGGATTGGTGCAGAACTGGCCTGCGCCCATCGTCAGCGAGGCGGCCCAGCCTGCACCAAGTGCGGCGGCGCGGGCCTTCACGGCTTCCGGCAGAACGAACATCGGGTTGACACTGCCCAGTTCCCCGAAGAAGGGGATGGGTTCCGGGCGGCTGGCGCACAGGTCAAACAGCGCACGCCCGCCCGCCAGCGACCCAGTGAAGCCGACGGCCTTGATCAGCGGGTGGGTGACGAGGGCGCTGCCCACGTCCCGGTTGCCGCCCTGCACCAGGCTGAAGACGCCCGGATCAATCCCGAGCTTGCCAATGGCGGCATGGATGGCTTCTGCAACAATCTCACTCGTGCCGGGATGGGCGGAGTGGCCCTTCACCACCACCGGGCAACCGGCGGCAAGGGCTGCGGCCGTATCACCGCCCGCTGTGGAGAAGGCGAGGGGGAAGTTGGAGGCGCCGAACACGGCGACCGGTCCCACCGGGCGCTGCATCAGGCGGATTTCCGGGCGCGGTGCGGGCTGGCGGTCCGGCAGGGCCGGATCGAAACGGCGGTCGAGATAGTCGCCCTTCTCGATGTGGCTGGCAAAAAGCCGCAGCTGACCGGCGGTGCGGCCGCGCTCGCCTTCAAGCCGGGCCGCGGGCAGGCCGGTTTCCTGGCAGCCAACCTCGGTGATGGCGGCCCCGCGTGCCTCGATCTCATCGGCAATGGCGCGCAGCAGGGCGGCGCGCTCTGCGGCAGACGAATAGCCGTAGGACCAGAAGGCGTTTTCGGCGGCTTCCGCAGCGCGGTTCACCAGATCCACAGTGCCCACCGAGAAGGCAGCGGGCTCACCGGAAACGGGCTCGTTGTAAAAGCGATCGGGCGTCGCCACCCATTCGCCGGCAATCAGGTGATTGCCGTGCGGCGTATAAGTCATCTTGTCACTCCCCGGGGAGGCTTGCGCTCAGAGCGCAGCCTGCAGCATGGCGTGGTAGTCTTCGGCGGTGGCGTCACGCGGGTTGGTGCGGTGGCTGTGGTCGGCCAATGCGCCCTTGACCACCTTGTCGAACAAGTCTGCGGTCACGCCCAGTTCCGAAAGGCGGGTGGGCAGGCCGATGGCGCGGGTCATGTCTTCGATGGCAGCGCCAATGTCCGCGTCAGCGGCAAGGCCCATGGCATCGGCAAGGCGGGCGTATTTGTTCTCCTCCACCGAGGTCTTGGCATCGCGGTTGAAGGCCAGCACCGGCGGCATGAAGATGGCATTTAGCGTGCCGTGATGCAGCTTCGGATTGATGCCGCCCAGCGAGTGGCTGAGGCTGTGCACGCAGCCGAGGCCCTTCTGGAACGCCATGGCGCCCATGGTCGCCACGATGGCCATGTTGGCGCGGGCGTCGCGGTTGTCCGGCTCTTCCACGGCAAGGCGGATGTTGGCCCAGCCCCGGCGCAGGCCTTCCAGCGCAATGCCATCGGCCGGCGGGTTGAAGGACGGGGCGAGATAGGTTTCGATGCAGTGGGAGATGGCGTCCATGCCCGTGGCGGCGGTGAGCATGGGCGGCAGGCTGAGCGTCAGCTCCGGATCGACGATGGCGGCTTTCGGGATGAGATAGGGCGACAACAGCCCGACCTTGCGGCCATCTTCCAGAATGATGATGGCGGCGCGGCCGACTTCGCTGCCCGTTCCGGCGGTGGTGGGCACGGCGATGGTCGGGAAGGTGCGGGAGGTGATTTTTTCCAGCCCGCCTTCAACAACGGCATAGGTCTTCAGCGGGCCTTCATGTGCGGCCATGATGGCAACGGCCTTGGCCAGATCCAGCGCCGAGCCGCCACCGATGGCGATGATGCCGTCGCCACCTGCCTCACGGAAAACGGCGGTGGCCTTGACGGCGGCAGCTTCCGTGGGGTTGCCGGGGGTTTCGTCGAAAACGGCGGCGGGGGTGACGCCGGTTGCCGCTTCGATGCGCTCCAGCATGCCCAGTGCACGCACGCCCTTGTCGGTGACGATGACCGGACGGGTGATTCCGGCCAGCGCCAGTTCCGCCTTAAGCGTTGCGATTTCGCCGTATCCGAACTGGACCCGCGTTACGTAATTGATCAGGCTCATACGTCCCCCTGCTTGGCTATTCCCATTTGGTAACCCAAGGGTGTGGAACATCGTTCCTCGCCCGGGCATTCCTGTTGGGCTGGCAGGATAAAGGCAGCGCCGGAGCTGTAAATACGCTATTCTCGGATACTGATATAACAAAATAGAAACTCAAAAGCCGATGCCGCGCACCCATTCCATGCCGCTGATCCGCCTTTCCATGCGGCAGATGCTGCTGATTTCCGCCATCGATGACAATGGCTCCCTGAAACGGGCGTCCGAACTGATCGGCATGAGCCAGCCGCGCGCCACCAAGGCGCTGCAGGAGGCGGAGGATCTGACGGGGACGAAGCTGTTCAACCGCACCAACCGGGGGCTCATCGCAACGCCCGCCGGGGAATGCATGATCCGCCATGCCAAGACCATGCTGTCGCAGCTGTCGGCCATGGCCCAGGAAATCCACAGTGCGTCTGACGGGGAGTGGGGCCGCTTGCGCATCGGCACCATCATGGGCGCCGTGCCCTATGTGACGGAAACCATCAGCGCCTTCCTGCGGCGCTTTCCCCGCACCTCGGTGGAAATTCTGGAAGACACCAGTGTGGAACTGCTGCGCCAGCTGGACCGGGGGCTGCTGGACCTCGTCATCGGCCGCAGTTCCATGAGCACCACGCCGCAGCTCTACAATGTCACCGCCTTCCATGACGAGCTCTTGGCCGTCGTGGCCAACCCGGCCCATCCGCTGATCGGCCGCAAGAAGGTGGGGCTGAAGGACCTCGTGGATGCGCGCTGGATCGTCTACACGGCGTCCATGCCCATGCGGCTGTCACTGGAGCAGGAGTTCCGGCAGGCGGGGCTTGAGATGCCACGTGCCCTGCTGGAAACCCGCTCGGCGCTGACCACCATGTCGCTGATGCAGGCGGAGCCCAACACGGTGGCGCTGCTCTCCAGCGATGTTGCGGCGTTCTTCGTGAATTTCGGCATGGCCAGCGTCCTGCCCATGCATCTGCGCTCCAAGAGCGAGCCTTACGAGGTGATCACCCGCAAGTCGGCCGATCTGAACCCGCAGACCCTCCAGTTCATCGAGGATCTGGTGGCCGGCGTGCCGAGTGCTGCTAGGCTGTGAGCGCGGCCGTGCTCAGTTTGTCACGTCCCTCCGCCTTGGCATGAGCACCGGGGCATCCATGCCGGGTACGTAGCTGCTGGAAATCAGCTGGCGGCAATGGGCCTCGAAGGCCTGCACCAGCCGGGTGGGCACACGCTGTCCGGCGCTCAGAAGGCCGAGCCGCATCGGTCTGTGGTCTCCGGCGAGGCGCAGGCTGACGAGGCGGCGCCCGTCGAGTGCGGCCTTGTTGCGCGGGCGCACATTGGCCAGCGTATAGCCATAGCGGCTGGCGACCATGGTGCGGATGACGTCGAGATGCTGGATCTGCGCAATGATGTTCGGGGTGACTGCGGCGGCTGCAAAAAGGGCGAGGAAATAGTCCCGCGACAGGGGCAGATCGAGCAGGATGAACGGCTGGTCCGCCAGTTCCGCCAGCGAGATGGCCGTGAGCGCCGCCAGCGGATCGGTTTCGGCCACCTGCACATGCGGCGGCAGTCCGGCGAGCGGGGTGAACTCAAACCCCTCCGGCACCAGCAGGTCATAGGACAGGGCGATGTCCAGCTCCGCCCGCTCCAGCCGTGCCAGCAGCGTCTGATGATCGCTGACCGTGGGGCGGATGGTGACACCCGGATAGGCGGCCTGAAAGCTCTGACTGACTTCCGGCAGCACCATGGACGCGAAGGTGAGCAGGCAGCCAAGCGACAGCGCGCCGCTGACCTGCCCGGTGGCTTCCGAGGCGGCGGTGTAGAGGTTCTGCGCCTGCCCGATCACGGCCTTGGCCTCGACCAGCAGCTTCTGCCCCGCCGGCGTCAGTGACAGCCCTTGAGCATGGCGGCGCAGGAAAAGCTGGGCGCCAAGCTCGGTCTCCAGCTGCGAGATGGCGGTGGAGATTGAGGGCGGCGACACGCGGATGCGGGCAGACGCGAGCGCGATGCTGCCAGCCTCCGCCGCCGCGATGAAATACTCAAGCTGGCGCAGCGTGATCCGCATTCCTGTCTCCCCGTCCGCTTTCCCTGTCCGCGCCCTGATGGCCTGCTTCGGATTTTCCTAATCAATGCTGCAAGATTTCGTATTTTTCCAGATTCAATCCACCCGCTAGACCTGAGGAGACCGGTGCAGAGGGGCAGCCGGGACAAGCTGCAGAGGGGCGGGCGCATGGCAGTCGAAACGATCCACACGCTGGTCGTTGGGGCAGGGCAGGCAGGTGTGGCCATGAGCGAGCACCTCAGCCGCAACGGCATTGCCCATGTCGTGCTGGAGCGCGGCCGCATTGCCGAACGGTGGCGGTCGGTGCGCTGGGATTCCCTTGTTGCCAACGGCCCTGCCTGGCACGATCGCTTTCCGGGGCTGGAATTCTCCGGCAACCCGGATGCCTTCGTGGGCAAGGAAGGTGTGGCGGATTACTTTGTGGCCTATGCGGATATTGTGAAGGCCCCCATCCGCTGCGGCGTCGAGGTCAGCCGGGTCGCGCGGCTGGAGGGGCGCCCCGGTTTCCGGGTGGAAACATCCGATGGCGTCATCGAGGCGCTGAATGTGGTGGCTGCGACAGGCCCCTTCCAGAAGCCCAGCATTCCGCCGATCGTGCCGGCAGAGGCTGATGTGGCGCAGATTCATTCCAGCGAATACCGCAATCCCGCCCAGCTAGCGGAGGGCGCCGTGCTCGTGGTCGGCTCCGGCTCTTCCGGCGTGCAGATCGCCGAGGAGCTGATGCTGTCTGGCCGCAAGGTCTATCTTTCCGTTGGCCCGCATGACCGTCCGCCGCGCTCCTATCGGGGCCGGGATTTCGTCTGGTGGCTGGGCGTGCTGGGCAAATGGGATGCGCAGGCGCAGGCCCCCGGCGCTGAGCATGTCACCATTGCCGTCAGTGGTGCCCATGGCGGCAAGACCATCGATTTCCGCCGTCTTGCGGCACAGGGTATGGTGCTTACCGGCATGACCGGCACTTACCGCGATGGCACCCTGACCTTCGCCGATGACCTTGCCCGCAACATCGAGCGGGGCGACCGGAACTATCTGGCCGTGCTGGAGGAGGCGGATGCCTTCGTCGCCCGCAACGGCCTTGACCTGCCGGAAGAGCCAGAGGCGCGCATCCTCGGGCCGCAGGTGGACTGCGTCAGCCATCCTTTGCGGGAGCTGGATCTGGAGGCATCAGGCGTCTCCACCATCATCTGGGCCACGGGCTTCGTCTCAGACTACAGCTGGCTTGAGGTCAACGCCTTTGATGAGGCTGGCCGGCCCAAGCATCAGCGTGGCGTATCAGCCGAAAAGGGCATCTATTTTCTCGGGTTGCCCTGGCTGTCGGGGCGCGGCTCCAGCTTCATCTGGGGCGTCTGGCATGACGCGGGCTATGTGGCGGACCATATCCGCATCCAGGACAACTACCTTGCCTACAGGCCGCAGCCCTGAGCGGGCTTGCGGCATCTGACACTCGAGGGGACACAGCAATGGCGCATACACGCATCCGCAAGTTCAACACGCGGGACACCTATCCGGAGCAGAAGCTCGACAATGATCTCTGTCAGGCGGTGGTGGCACGGGGCACGATGATCTTCCTGCGCGGCCAGTGCCCGCAGGATCTGGATACGGCGAAGAATATCGGCAGCCACGACCCGGTGGAGCAGACCCACAAGGTGATGCAGAACATCCGTCAGCTGGTTGAGGAAGCCGGTGGCCGCATGGAGCATGTCACCAAGCTGGTGGTTTATCTCACCGACGTGCGCCACCGCGAGGCCGTCTACCGGACGATGGGGGAATATATCAAGGGCGTGTTCCCGGTCTGCACCGGCCTTGTCGTCGTGGCGCTGGCGCGGCCCGAATGGCTGGTCGAGATCGACGCCACCGCCGTCATTCCAGATTGAGCCAGAGCGCCTGAAACCTGCGGAAAGGAACATCCATGACCTTCTCCATCGTCGCCCGCTGCGAAAAGACCGGCCAGTTCGGCGTTGCCATCTCGTCCTCCTCGCCTGCCGTCGCCGCCCGCTGTGCCTGGGCGCAGGCAGGAGCCGGCGCGGTGGCGACGCAGAATGTCACCGACCCCGCACTGGGCCCGAGGATGCTGGAGGAACTGGCGAAAGGCACCAGCGCAGCGGAAGCGGTTGCGGCGGCACGGGATAGCGACGGCTTCCCGGACTACCGCCAGCTTCTGGCGGTGGATGGGGAAGGGCGGACGGCCATCCATTCCGGTCCCAAGGCGCTGGGCATCTGGACTTCAGCCGAAGGACGCCAGTGTGTGGCGGCGGGCAATCTTCTGGCCCATGACGGCGTGCCGGCAGCGATGGTGGCGGCATTCGAGGCCGCATCAGGGGAACTCGGCGATCGGCTGATCGCGGCTTTGAGCGCTGCCGTTGCGTCGGGCGGCGAGGCTGGCCCTGTGCATTCGGCGGGGCTGTTGATCGTGGACAAACAGTCCTGGCCCTTTGCGGAGCTGCGGATCGACTGGCTGGACGAAGGTTGCCCGGTGGCCGCCGTTGCGAAGGCCTGGGGCATCTACAAGCCGCAGGCGGCAGATTACGTCACGCGGGCGCTCAATCCCGCCGCGGCCCCGTCCTACGGTGTGCCGGGCGATGAATAGTGGCTTCCCGCTCAGGCGGTGTGGTCAGGCCGGATGGTGAAGTGCAGGCGGGCTGCGTCTGTCCGGTAGAGGGCGGAGAAATATTCCGCGTATTTGCCGTTCCGGATCGTCGAACGGGATTCGATCTTGATCAGTGCCGTGCCCTTTTTGATCTGCAGATGCGCGGCTTCCTCGGCACTGGCATTCACCGCCTCGACCCAGCGTTCCGCACCTTCGAACGCGATGCCGTAAAGCTCCAGCAGCAGGGCATAGAGCGAACGGTCTTCCAGCGGATGATCCAGCAGGCCCGGCACCAGCGCCTCGGGCAGGACGCTGTGCACCAGAATGCGCGGCACACCGTCGACGCTCATGATGCGCCGCAGGTACACCACCTTGTCGTCCGGCCCCAGACCCAATGCCTTGGCGGCCTTGGCATCCGGCTCGCGGATGTCGGCGGCAAGAATGGTGCGTGAAACCTGATGATTGCGGCTGCGGATATCGCCCGAGAAGCCGATGATCCGGCCGACGAAATCGCTGTCTTCCGACTGCTGGGCCACGAAGGCGCCGCGGCCCTGCTGACGGTAGACGAGCCCTTCTGTCACCAGCTGGCTCATGGCCTGGCGCACGACGATGCGCGACACCCCAAACTGGTTGCACAGGTCGGTCTCGCTGGGCAGCTTGTCGTCGGGCTGAAGGCCCCGCTGCACGATCATGTCCGCAATGGCAGTCTTCAGCTGCAGCCAGAGCGGAATTCTGGAAGAGCGGCCTTGCAGGGCCGGCATATCCAGGGGCTGATCGGACACGGGTGCATTTCCTTCATCCTGCCGGGCCCGCCGCTTTTCCCTGCTGCAGCTGCACCCGGTGCCTC
Organism: Pannonibacter sp. I15F10I1; assembly: GCF_900185665.1. Classification (NCBI taxonomy): domain Bacteria; kingdom Pseudomonadati; phylum Pseudomonadota; class Alphaproteobacteria; order Hyphomicrobiales; family Stappiaceae; genus Pannonibacter; species Pannonibacter sp. I15F10I1. The sequence goes on along the minus strand of NZ_FYAN01000014.1, from coordinate 48,532 downwards.
GTTTTCAGCAGCCGGAGTGTGGCTTCCGCTTCCTGGTTCATCCGCTCGCCTGTCCATGACAGGGCGGAGGCCATGATGCCGGCAACTTCGCCAATACAGGCGTCGCTGGCCACTCCCTCGAATGCCATCAGCGTGCGCCGGAGGATCATGTCTTCCAGACGTGTGACGCGCTCATTACGAGTGATCCATAGAATTTCTTCCCTTGAATAGCAAGGTGCACTCTCAAGCGGCGTATCCGGCTGTAGTTCCTGCGCAATCTGCTTTGCCGCCGTGCCGTAACGCTTGATCAGCAGCATTGCCCGTGCCTGGCTGAGACCGGCGGATGCTGATATCCCGGCCGCCAGTGCCTTCAGGCCCTGCGCGGTCTTCGGAAACTCCTTGCCGCCGCCAATCGGCAGGTCTGCGGTGGAAGTGCGGCGCGTCCCGCCAATGCGGGGCAGAACCAGATCGGCGATCTGTTCGGCGCAGGCCCGGTAGGTTGTCCATTTGCCGCCGATCAGGGTCAGCAGCGGCACCTTGCGCCCGCCCGCAGGCTCGAAGATGCGGAAGGTGTGGTCGCGGCTGATCGAGCCTGCTGCGCCGCCGGTCTGCCGGGGCAGGGGGCGCACCCCGGAATAGGCGAAGGCGATGTCCTGCCGCCGGGCACGTGCCTTGGGCAGCACGGTGGCCAGAACCTCGAAAAGGTAGTCGATCTCCGCCTCCGAGGTGTCCTTGTCGCCGGGGTCTTCGGTGCGGATGTCGGTGGTGCCCAGAAGCACATGCTCGCTGTCCAGCCGGTAGATTAGGCAGGCCCGGTGATCCGGCGTCTCGAAATAGAGCATCACGTCACCAAGGCCCGCCGCCAGATCCGGACGCTTCAGCACCAGATGCGAGCCGCGCGTCCCGCCGGTCAGCCGTTCGGCAACGCCAAGGTTTGCATCCACCTCGTCGATCCAGGCCCCGGCGCAGTTGATGATAAAGCGGCAGGTCTTGCGGTAGATCCGGCCCGTGAGCACGTCCTCCAGCAGGGCCGTTTCCCCCTCGATCCCCGCCAGCCTGACATAGGGAAGCGCGAGGCTGCCCGCGCAGTCTTTCTCCGCATCTGCCGCCAGCTCCAGCGTCAGCCGCTCGGGGCTGGTGATCCGCGCGTCGAAATATTCGGCGACGATCTTGATGTTGGCGGCAAGGCCGGGAACCGTTTCCAGCGCGCTCCTCCGCCTGACCAGCCTGTGCTTTGGCATGGAGCGGTTGCGGTTGCTGAAACTGTCGAAGATGGTGAGGCCGAGCTTCAGGATCAGCGCGCCCTTGGGCCCGGGGTCCTTCATGAGGCGCAGGAAGCGCAGGCCCGCCTGCACGGTTCCCCCGGCCCAGGACCGGGCAGGCACCCAGACGCGGATCGGGCTCACCTGATGCGGGGCATTCAGCAGCAGGCTGTCGCGCTCTTCCACGGACTCGCGCACCAGCTTGAATTCGCCCTGCTCCAGATAGCGCAGCCCGCCATGGATCAGCCGCGAGGGCGCGGCGGATGTGCCGCTGCAGAAATCACCCATCTCGACAAGCGTTGCCCCGATGCCCTGTGCGGCGAGATCGCGGAACACGCCAACGCCGTTGATGCCGCCGCCGATGATGAGGATATCGCCACTCTCCCCGCGTTCCAGCGCCTGCAGCGCCTCATGCCTTTGTCTCATGCTCTGTCCTCCCGGTTTGCCGCTGCGCTGTCCCTTGCCCGTCCTCCCGGAACAAGTGATGCGAAGGCGTATTGACAGGTCTGATCAACTCGCCTAGCCTCAACTTATTATAACAACCTTGCTTCAAGCAAGGGCGCAAACGGCCTCAAATGGCCGTGCGGAGGGATTGCCGGGGGCGGAAGAGGAGCCTCCCCGGCGCACGGGAGGAGACTACCATGCGCGAGCGCCTGATCGGCATCGACGCCGGTGGAACTATGACCAAAGCGGCCATGTTCGACCTGGACGGAAACGAGATTGCCTGCCGCAGCAGCCCCAACAGGATGCAGTTCCCCAAGCCGGGCTGGACAGAACGGGACCCCGATGCCATGTGGCAGGCCGCCTGCACCGCCATTCGTGACCTGCTGGACATCACCGGCACACCCCCTGAAGATGTGGTTGGCGTGACGCCCTCGGGCTATGGCGCGGGAGCCTATTTCATTGACCGGGACCTGAGGCCGGTTCGCCCGGGACTGGTCTCCACCGACACGCGCACGCTTCCCATGATCGAGGAAATGCGCGGCACGGGCGAAATGGCCGAGGTTGACCGGCTGGTGGGCGCAAGAATGTTTGCCACCCATGCCATTCCACTGCTGCGCTGGTTCGACCTGCATGAGCCCGATCTCTATGACCGCACCTGGAAACTGGTCTTCTGCAAGGACTTCATCCGTGCCCGCCTGACCGGGCAGGTCTCGACAGACCCCACCGATGGCGGCATTGCCGGTATCTTTGATCTCGCCGCCAACCGCTATGCCACGGATGCCTTTGCCGCCGGCGGTGTGCCGCGCTGGCTGGACAAGCTGCCCGAGGTCGGCCCGTCCATCGATGTGGCTGGCCATGTGACGGCGGAAGCTGCCCGTCAGACGGGCCTCAAGGAAGGCACGCCGGTGATACGGGGTGTGGTGGATGTGACCGGCTCGGCGCTTGCCTCCGGTGTCACCAGCCCGGACCTGATTTCGGTGGTTGCGGGCACTTTCAGCATCAATTCCATCATTCTGGACCAGCCGCTGCTGACGCCGCCGCCGTTCATCCAGTCGTCCTTCCCTGTTGGCAACCGCTTCATTGCCACGGAAGGGGCAGCGACGTCGGCCAGCAATGTGGAGTGGATCTTCTCCACCCTGCTGGAAGCCGAAGGGGCGCGAGCCAAGGCCATGGGCTCGTCCATCTATGAGGTGGGCAACAAGCTCGTCGCCGAGGCGATGGAGCGGGACAATGACATACTTTTCCTGCCCTTCCTCTATGGCGGTCCCTCGCATGTGCCGGGCGGCATCATCGGGCTTTGCGCCCGCCACACTCTGGGCGACGTGCTGCGCGCGGCCTTCGAGGGCGTGGTTTTTGCCCACAAGACGGACATCGACCGCCTGCTGCCGCAGGACGCAGCGCTGCGGCCGAAAGTTGCCCGCATGGCAGGGGGCGCGTCCAAATCGGCGCAGTGGTGCCAGATGTTTGCCGACGCGCTGAACATGCGCGTCGAGGTGGCCGATGGCTCCGAGTTCGGTGCCAAGGCAGGCGCCATCTGCGCCGCTGTGGCCCTTGGGCACCATACGGATCTTGGCACGGCAGCGCAAAGGATGGTGCGCGTCTCGCGCAGCTACGATCCGCAGCCGGACCGGAGCCAGGCGCTGGCCCGGAAAATGACGGTCTACAGGTCCGTCGTCGAAAATCTTGCGGCGCTTCACTGACGCCGCCTCATCCCACCCGTCTTCTCTGATGAATGGACCGGACAATGGCGCATATTGGCGACTTGATATCTGAAATGCTGGCACAATACGGGGTCGAACTGGTGTTCGGCATGCCCGGCGGCCAGACAACGGCACTGCATGACGGCATCTCCCGCCGGACGGATCGCATCCGCCACGTGCTGATGCGTGATGAGCGCAATGCCGCCTATGCGGCGGATGCCTATGCCCGGCTGACCGGCAAGCCCGGTGTCTGTGACGTAACGGTCGGCCCCGGCGCCAACCTGTTGTCGGCCGGCTTTCTGGAGGCGCTGAATGCGTCAATCCCGATGGTCGGCATTATCGGTGAGTTGCCGCTCGACTGGCTGACGCTGAAGGAAAAAGGCATTGCCAGTCAGGGCTTTGATCAGCTCAAGTTCTTCCAGTCCATCTCCAAGAATGCCTGGCTCGTGCCGTCGGTAACGGCCCTGCCGGAGATCATCCGCACGGCATTCCGCACCGCCGTGGCGCCCCGGCCGGGGCCGGTCGCCATCATCATCCCGCATGATATTTTTGATGCCGAATGGGACGAGGACGTGCTGAAGCCCGTGGTGGACAAGCGCTCCATCCATATTCCCTACCTGCGCTCCGTGCCGGTGGCCACCGAGATTGACAAGGCACTGGATCTGATCGCCAGGGCCAAGCGCCCGGCGCTGGTCTGCGGCGGCGGCGTGCATGGGTCTGATGCCGCAGAAGACGTGACGGCCTTTGCCGACCGGTTCAACGGTCTTGTCGTGACTTCCCTGTCCGGCAAGGGCTCGGTGCCGGAGACGAAGGACTATGCGGCCGGCATCCTCAATCCGCTCGGGTCCTGGGCGGCCATCGAGCTGATCAAGGAAGCCGATCTCGTCATCTGGTGCGGCTCCAAGGCCAGCCAGAACACCGCAATGAACTGGACGCTGCCGCTGCCGGAACAGGCCACGATCGTCATCGATTCCGATCCGCTGGAGCATGGCCGCACCTTCCGCCCGACGGTCTCTCTCTTCGGCGACGTGCGCGAAACCATCAAGCTTCTCGCAGCCGGCCTTCGCCCGGGTGAGAACGCGGAGTGGAAGGCGCGGATTGCAGCGGTGAAGGCGGAAGGCGAGGCCGCCAAGCAGGTGGAAATCGCCTCCGAGGAGATCCCGCTGTCGCCGCCGCGCATCATGGAGGCTGTCGGCCGGCGTCTTGGCGAGGATGATATCGTCGTCTCCGACGCGAGCTTCTCTGCCGGCTGGATCGGCGGATACATTCCGGCGCGCAAGCCGGGGCGCAACTTCCTCTATGCCCGTGGTCAGGGCGGGCTTGGCTATTCCGTGCCGGGGGCCATTGGCGCGGCAGCGACACGGCCCGAAGCCCGGGTGGTCACGGTGTCCGGCGACGGCGCCTTCTCCTACACCATCGGCGAACTTGCGACGCAGCTGCAGCAGAACCAGCGCGTGGTCAACATTGTGCTGAACAACGGGCGCCTCGGCTGGATCCAGCTCTGGCAGCAGCTCTACTTCGGCAATGTCCAGTCGGCCTTGCTGGAAACGCAGAGTGCCCGGCCGGGCTTTGCTGCGGCCAGCGCGGGTCTGGGGCTGCTCGGGATCTATGTCGAGACGCCCGATCAGATCGAGGCCGCCCTGGATCAGGCCTTTGCCTATGACGGTCCCTCGGTCGTGGAGTTCCGCATCAACGATCTGGCCACGCCGATACACAGCTTCAAGCGGCGGCTGAAGGAAGGCGGCCAGATCCGTCCGCGTCCGGGCACCGTCTACAAGCTGAGAGACTGGAAGATTTCACCGGAGCTTTGATGGATGCGGGTCCCTTTCTGGAGGGAGAGGGACCCCATGCCTGCCGCTGGCATCACCAGCACCTTTGGGAGGAGGACGGCATGCTTGAACTGCGCAATGTCTGCAGGAGCGCCGGTGCGACCGAATATATCACCGATATCTCGCTGACACTCGAAAGCGGCTCGCTGAATGTGCTGCTGGGGCCGACGCTGGCGGGGAAGACATCCCTGATGCGGCTGATGGCCGGGCTTGATGTGCCCACATCCGGCTCCATCCACATGGGCGGGAAGGATGTGACCGGTGTGCCGGTGCAGCACCGCAATGTGGCGATGGTCTATCAGCAATTCATCAACTACCCGTCCCTGACGGTTTACGAGAACATTGCCTCGCCCCTCCGGGTGCAGAAGAGGGACAAGGCGGAGATTGACCGCTCCGTGCGCTGGGCGGCGGAGCTGATGCGGCTGACGCCCTATCTGGACCGCACGCCGCTGAACCTGTCCGGCGGACAGCAGCAGCGCACGGCGCTCGCCCGCGCCATCGTCAAGAACGCGAGCCTGGTGCTGCTGGACGAGCCGCTGGCCAACCTCGACTACAAGCTGCGCGAGGAGCTGCGCGAGGAACTGCCCCGCATCTTCGCTGAAACGGGCACGATCTTCGTCTATGCGACGACCGAACCGCAGGAGGCGCTGCTGCTGGGAGGCAACACGGCGGTGCTGCATGAAGGCCGTGTCGCCCAGTTTGGCCGGACGATCGATGTCTTCCGCTCTCCGGTAAACCTGCGCTCGGCACGGACCTTCGCGGACCCGCCGCTCAACACGCTGGTGATGGAAAAGAGCGGCGGTCATCTGACCCATCCCTGCGGGCTGTCGGTGCCTGTGCCGGGCTCGCTTTCGCACATTCCCGATGGCGCCTACACCGCCGGCCTGCAGCCGCACCACCTCAGCCTGGGGCGCAAGACGCCCGCCTGCCATCTCATCGAGGCGCAGGTTCTGGTGACGGAAATCACCGGCTCGGAAAGCTTCATCCACGTGACCTTTGCCGGTCAGGACTGGGTGATCCTGACGGAGGGCGTTCAGGAGCACGATCCGGAGGAAATCATCCAGGTCGGGTTCGAGGCTTCCGACCTGATGATCTTCGATGCGGATGGCCTTGCCGTCGAGCACAGGGCCGCAAGGGCCGCATAAGGGAGGACAGGACATGGCAGAAATCAGCTTCGACCGCATCCGCCACGCCTACCGCCCAAACCCGGAAAAGCCTGAAGACTTCGCCTTGCGCGAAATCAATCATGCCTTCCGCGATGGCGGGGCCTATGCCCTGCTGGGGCCGTCCGGCTGTGGCAAGACGACATTGCTCAACATCATCTCCGGCCTGCTGCATCCCTCGCATGGGCGGCTCAGGTTCGGCGGGCGTGACGTGACGGACCTGTCCACCCAGGATCGCAACATTGCGCAGGTGTTCCAGTTTCCCGTCGTCTACGACACCATGAGCGTTTACGACAACCTCGCTTTCCCCCTGCGCAACCGCAGGGTCGAACCGGGGCTGATCGATGCCAAGGTGCGCGAGACGCTGGAGATGGTCGGCCTGTCCGGCCGGGCGCACCGCAAGGCGCGGCGGCTGACGGCGGACGAAAAGCAGAAGATCTCGCTCGGGCGCGGGCTCGTGCGGGCGGACGTGAATGCGATCCTCTTCGACGAGCCGCTGACGGTCATCGACCCGCACATGAAATGGGAGCTGCGCTCGCAGCTCAAGAAGCTCCACCGCCGCTTCGGTTACACCATGGTCTATGTCACCCATGACCAGACCGAGGCGCTGACCTTCGCGGATGAAGTGGTGGTCATGTACGAAGGGCAGGTGGTGCAGATCGGCACGCCGGCGGAGCTGTTCGAGCGGCCCATGCACACCTTCGTCGGCTATTTCATCGGCTCGCCGGGCATGAACCTCCTGCCCGTGGCCGTGGAGGGGCGCACCGCCCGCATCGGCGCGCATCAGATCGAGCTTCCCCACGGCGCGCAAGGACTGCCGCCGGGCAGGACCGATCTCGGCGTGCGGCCGGAATATACCCGCATCTCGGATCAGGGCATTCCGGTGCAAATCCGCAAGGTGGAGGACGTGGGCCGCCGCCGCATCGTGCGTGCGGTGCTGGATGGCCGCGAGATTGCAGCCGTTGCGCATGAGCATGAACCCCTGCCTGCCTCGCCCCATGTGCAGTTCGTACCGGGCGGCATCAATCTCTACGCCAATTCCTGGCGTGTCGAGCTGGGAGCCTAACCCATGGAAAAAACCTGGAACAACAAGGCCTGGTTCCTCGTGCTGCCAGTGCTTCTTCTGGTCGCCTTCTCGGCGGTCATCCCGCTGATGACGGTGGTCAATTATTCGGTTCAGGACACTTTCGGCAACAACGAGTTCTTCTGGGCCGGGACGGAATGGTTCAAGGAGGTGCTGGCCTCTAACCGCTTCTGGCAATCCATGGCCCGCAATCTTCTGTTCTCGGCCATTGTTCTCCTGGTCGAGATCCCGCTCGGCATCCTCATCGCCCTCAACATGCCCAAGCGCGGCATAGGTGTGCCCATCTGCCTGGTGTTCATGTCCCTGCCGCTGCTCATCCCGTGGAATGTGGTGGGGACGATCTGGCAGCTGTTCGCCCGCACGGATATCGGCCTGTTCGGCTCCGTGATGACCTCGCTCGGCTTCGACTACAACTATGGCCGTGACACGCTGGATGCCTGGTTCACCATCGTCATCATGGATGTGTGGCACTGGACCAGCCTCGTGGTGCTGCTGTGCTACGCCGGGCTCATGTCGATCCCCGATGCCTATTATCAGGCCGCGAAAATCGACGGCGCCTCGCGCTGGAGCGTGTTCCGTTTCATCCAGCTGCCCAAGCTCAACCGGGTGCTCCAGATCGCCATCCTGCTGCGCTTCATGGACAGTTTCATGATCTACACCGAGCCCTTCGTCGTCACCGGCGGCGGACCGGGCAGCGTCACGACATTCCTGTCCATCGACCTCGTGAAGATTGCTGTCGGCCAGTTCGATCTCGGTCCGGCCTCGGCCATGTCGATCATCTACTTCCTGATCGTGCTGCTGGTGTCCTGGGTGTTCTACACCGTCACCACCCAGCCCGATGAAGACCGGACCTGAGGAGCCCCCCATGACACAGGACACCCAGACGACACGGGAAAGCCGGACGGCTCCGGACTATCCGGTCGATGCCATGATCAAGGCACACAGCATCGGTGCAAGCCGCCGCCCGCGCTCGCTGCGCTGGCTGATCCCGGCCTTCTACATATTGTTTCTGATCATCCCGATCTACTGGCTGGTCAATCTGTCCTTCAAGACGACCAACGAGATCCTGAGCGGGCTCTCGCTGTGGCCGCAGCAGCCGACGCTGCGCAACTACACGGTCATCTTCACGGACCCGGCCTGGTACGAAACCTATTTCAACTCCATGACCTATGTGGTCATGAACACGGTGATCTGCATCGCCGTTGCGCTGCCTGCCGCCTATGCCTTCTCGCGCTACCGGTTCCTGGGCGACAAGCATCTGTTCTTCTGGCTGCTGACCAACCGCATGGCGCCGCCCGCGGTGTTCATCCTGCCCTTCTTCCAGCTCTATTCGGCCTTTGGCCTCATCGACACGCACATTGCCGTGGCGCTGGCGCACTGCCTGTTCAACGTGCCGCTGGCCGTCTGGATCCTCGAGGGCTTCATGTCCGGCGTGCCGAAGGAGATTGATGAGACGGCCTATGTCGACGGCTACTCCTTCCCGCGCTTCTTCGGGAAGATCTTCATGCCGCTGATCGCGTCCGGCATCGGTGTCACGGCCTTCTTCTGCTTCATGTTCTCCTGGGTCGAGCTGCTGATCGCCCGGACCCTCACGACAACCGATGCCAAGCCGATTGCCGCCGCGATGACCCGCACCAGCTCAGCCACGGGCTTCGACTACGGGGTGCTCGCGGCGGCCGGGGTGCTGACAATCATTCCGGGCGCGCTGGTGATCTGGTTCGTCCGCAAACATATCGCCAAGGGCTTTGCACTGGGGAGGGTGTAATCATGATCGATCTCAGCTGGATGGCCTGGACCTGGCAGACGGCCTCGTTCTTCGTCCTGATCGGGCTGCTGCTCGCCGGCATGGGCATCTGGGAATATGTCTCGCCCGGCGGCAACCCGCGCTACGGCATCCTGCGCATGACGACCACGCGCGGAGACCGGCTGTTCATTTCGCTGCTTGGCAGCGCTTTCATCAACATAGCCTGGCTTGGCTTCGGCGGCCCGGATCTGTGGTGGGCTCTCGCACTCTCGGCCGTCTACGCCATCGGCGTATTCCGCTTCGTTTAGCGAGTAGGTACCCGGCGGAGCTCTCTGCCGGGGGGAGTGATGGTGCATACGCTATGGGAGGAAAACATGCGGAAGCACATGATGACATCGGCAAGCCTGCTTGCACTCGTGCTGGGTGTCAGTCAGGCCCAGGCGGGCATGGACGAGGCGAAGGCATTCCTTGACAGCGAAATCAAGGACATGTCCGTCCTCGACCGGACAGCGCAGGAAGCGGAAATGCAATGGTTCGTGGATGCCGCCAAGCCGTTCCAGGGCCTGTCGCTGCGCGTCGTCTCCGAAACGATCACCGCCCACGACTATGAATCCAAGGTGCTGGCACCGGCGTTCGAGCGGATCACGGGCATCAAGGTCAGCCATGATCTGATCGGCGAGGGGGACGTGATCGAGAAGCTGCAGACGCAGATGCAGTCGGGTGACAACATCTATGATGCCTATGTCAATGACTCCGACCTGATCGGCACCCATTGGCGCTACCAGCAGGCCCGCAACCTGACCAAGTGGATGGCGGGCGATGCCAAGGACGTGACCAACCCCGGGCTGGACCTTGCGGACTTCATCGGCACCTCCTTCACCACCGCTCCGGATGGCGATCTCTACCAGCTGCCGGACCAGCAGTTCGCGAACCTCTACTGGTTCCGGTACGACTGGTTCAGCGACGAGAAGAACAAGGCCGATTTCAGGGCCAAGTATGGCTATGACCTGGGCGTGCCGGTGAACTGGTCGGCCTATGAGGATATCGCCGAGTTCTTCACCGGGCGCGAGATCAACGGCAAGCAGGTCTTCGGCCATATGGATTATGGCAAGAAGGACCCGTCACTTGGCTGGCGCTTCACCGATGCCTGGCTCTCCATGGCCGGAAATGGTGACAGGGGCATTCCCAACGGCAAGCCGGTGGATGAGTGGGGCATCAAGGTTGACGAGAACTCCCGTCCGGTCGGCTCCTGCGTGGCCCGAGGCGGGGACACCAACGGCCCGGCGGCGGTCTACTCTGTTGCCAAATATCTGGAATGGCTGAAGAAATACGCTCCACCGCAGGCGCAGTCCATGACCTTCTCGGAAGCCGGTCCCATCCCGGCGCAGGGTGACGTGGCCCAGCAGATCTTCTGGTACACCGTGTTCACGGCCGACATGGTCAAGCCGGGCCTTGCGGTGGTGAACGAGGACGGCACGCCGAAGTGGCGCATGGCACCGTCCCCGCACGGGGTCTACTGGAAGGAGGGCATGAAGCTCGGCTATCAGGACGTGGGGGCCTGGACGATCCTGAAATCCACCCCGGATGACCGTGCCAAGGCGGCCTGGCTCTATGCCCAGTTCGTCACGTCAAAGACGGTGGATCTGAAGAAGAGCCACACGGCGATCAGCTTCGTGCGCCAGTCCACGCTCGACCATCCGAGTTTCACGGAGCGTGCGCCGGAACTGGGCGGCCTTGTCGAGTTCTACCGCTCGCCCGCCCGCCTGCAGTGGTCACCGACCGGAACCAACGTGCCGGATTACCCCAAGCTTGCCCAGCTCTGGTGGCAGGCCGTCGGTGATGCGGCGGCGGGCACGAAGACCCCGCAGGAAGCAATGGATGCGCTTTGCGCCGAACAGGAAAAGGTGCTCTCCCGTCTGGAGCGCGCCGGGGTGCAGGGCGATCTCGGCCCGAAACTGGCCGAAGAGCATGACCTTCAGTACTGGCATGAGGATGCGGTGAAGAAGGGCAATCTCGCCCCGCAGCTGCCCATCGAAAACGAGAAGGAGCAGCCCATCACCGTCAACTACGACGAGCTGGTGAAGAGCTGGCTCAAGTGACCGGGAGCCTTCCGGTCTGATGCCTCTGACGGCCAGGATGCTTCCCGCATTCTGGCCGTTGTCCTTGCGGGCAGCAGATTATGCCACGCGGGCGCTCAATCCCATTGACGCTTCGTCTTGGAATGTGCCGGGCGATGCATGAAAAACCGGCTTGTGACCCTGCCTGGCGGTTAGGCTGGACGAAACTTTTCGGTCCATTTTTGACCGGGTGTTTGCGGTATGTTTTGCGGACGCGCTGCAGCGATTAAGGAGACTGCCGTATGACGACACTCGTGACAATTCCTGGCATCATGTCGGACGACCGAACCTGGGCGCCCATTGCCAAGGCCGTCAGCCACCGCTTCAACGCTGTCCACGTGGCTGATACCACGCAGGACAACATGCTGACCGGCATGGCCAGCAGGGCGCTTGAGGCCACGACCGGCGGACTGGTGATTTTCGCCCATTCCATGGGCGGCCGCGTTGCCATGGAAATGGGCCGGCTCGCGCCCGAACGGATCATCGCCATGGTGCTGTCCAGCACCGGCCATGACGGCCCTTCGGAAGATGAGGAGCCCAAGCGGCTGGCCCGTATCGCGGAAGGCAATGCGGGCATGGGCGCCTATGCCCGGAACTGGGCACCCAAAGTCCTCTCCAGCGGGAACGCCCAGAACCCGGCCCTGCTGCAGCAGATTGTCCAGATGGTTGAGGAATGCCCGGCCGAAGTTCACGAGCGCCAGAACCGCGCCTTGCTCGCCCGGCCTGACGCTTCCCTGTATCTGGCTGATTTTGACTTTCCGGTTCTGCTCATGACCGGCAGTGAGGATCATCTGTCGACGGAAGAGACGCATGGGCAGATCGCTGCGCTGCTTCAGGATGCCGAGTCCATTGTCATTGAGGGCGCCGGCCACCTGCTGCCTTTTGAGCAGCCGCAGAAAGTGACGGAGGCCATTTCCGGATGGCTGGACCGCCGCAGGCTTCTTTCCTGAATTCAAGGGACTGCAGACGTTTTAAAGGGGGCTCTGGGCCCCCTTTTCCGTTTCCCCTGACTGCGTCAGATGCGCAGTTCCTCCTGGGTGTCGAAGATCGACGCGCGGGCAGGGTCAAAGCCGATGAGCATGCTGTCCCCGACGGCGACCTTGGCCTGCCCATCGATCAGCAGGCGGAAGGGCATGCCCTCCAGCGAGGTCCAGACCAGCGTCAACCCGCCCATCGGCTCCACCAGTTCCGCCTTGACCTCAGCCGAAACCGGCGCGTTGCGGGCCGCTTCGGCAAACAGCACATGTTCGGGGCGGATGCCGAACCAGACCTCGCCCTCTGCCTCGGGACGTGTGAAGCCGTAGCCGTCCAGCGGAATGTTCATTGCACCCAGGCGGAGGCGTGGAGCCGGATCCCGCTTCAGCACCCCTTGCAGGAAGTTCATGGACGGAGAGCCGATGAAGTCCGCCACGTACTTGTTGATTGGACGGTTGTAGATTTCATCGGGGCTGGAAAGCTGCATGATGACGCCGCCCTTCATGATGGCGATCCGGTCGGCAAGTGTCATCGCCTCGACCTGATCATGCGTCACATAGATCATGGTGTTCTTCAGCGACTGGTGCAGCCGCTTGATTTCCACTCTCAGGTCTGCGCGCAGCTTGGCGTCGAGGTTGGAAAGCGGCTCGTCGAACAGAAAGACATCGACATCGCGCACCAGGGCCCGGCCGATGGCGACGCGCTGGCGCTGGCCGCCCGACAGGGCGGATGGCTTGCGCTTCAGCAGCGGTTCGATCTGCAGGATGCCTGCTGCGCGGGCGATGCGGCGCTTGATCTCGTCTTTGGGAATCTTGGCATTCGTCAGTCCGAAGCTCAGGTTTCCTTCCACGGTCATCTGCGGATAGAGCGCATAGGACTGAAACACCATGCCGATGCCGCGCTTGGACGGCTCGGTCCAGGTGACGTTCTGCCCGTTGATGAAGATGCTGCCGTCCGTTGGTTCGAGCAGTCCGGCGATGCAGTTGAGCAATGTGGATTTGCCACAGCCGGAGGAGCCAAGCAGCACGAGGAACTCGCCATTGCCGATGTCGAGGTTAAGGTTGCGCAAGACTGAGACTGAGCCAAAGTCGAGCTTGAGATCCTTGATGGAAACACTCGGTTGCATGGTCATCCTTTCACCGCGCCGGCCGCAATGCCGCGCACAAAGAGTTTGCCCGAAATGAGGTAGATGGTGAGGGGTACAATGCCGGATAGAAGCGTGGCCGCCATGTTGACGTTGTACTCTTTGACGCCGGTTACCGAGTTGACGATGTTGTTCAGCTGGACCGTCATGGGGTAGCTCTCCGGCCGCGTGAAGATGACGCCGAAAAGAAAGTCGTTCCAGATGGCGGTTGTTTGCAGGATGACCGCAACGACGAACATTGGCAGTGCCATTGGCATCATGATCTTGAGATAGATCTTCCAGAAGCCGGCCCCGTCCACGCGGGCGGCCTTGAAAAGTTCTTCCGGCACGGATGAGAAATAGTTGCGGAAGAGGAGGGTCAGGATCGGCATGCCGAAGATGGTGTGAACCAGAACCAGGCCCCAGATGCTGCCATAAAGGCCGATCTCGCGCAGCAGGATCACCATCGGATAGATCATCACCTGATAGGGAATGAAGGCGCCGATGATCAGGATCGTGAAGAAGACGTTCGCTCCCTTGAAACGCCACATCACCAGGGCATAGCCGTTCACCGAGGCCACCGCGATGGACAGGATGACCGAGGGAACGGTGATCTTCACCGAATTGAAGAAGCCACGCGACAGGCCGTCACAGTTCAGGCCGGTGCAAACGCTCGCCCATGCCTTGACCCAGGGCTCGAAGGTGATCTCCAGCGGCGGGGCAAAGATGCTGCCCAGCCGCACCTCCGGCATGCCCTTCAGCGAGGTCATGACCATGACGTAGATGGGCAGCAGGTAGTAGAACGCCAGCAACAGGAGCGTTCCGTACAGGACGATGTTGCGGCGGGTGAGCGCCGGGCGGGGCCTCGGGCCACGGGCGCCGGCAATGCCTGCGGGCAACTGGGCCAGCTTTGCGTCAGCCATGCTTCTTGCCTCCGAATTCGAGATAGGCCCAGGGAATGATCACGAAAATCACCGCGACCAGCATCATGGTGGATGCCGCAAATCCTTGTGCGAGGTTCTGTGAGACGAACATGGCGTCAAAGACGAACTTGGCCGGCACTTCGGATGCCAGGCCGGGGCCGCCGCCCGTCTGGGCAATGATCAGGTCATAGAGCTTGATGATGCCGGAGGTGACGAGGACCAGCGTGGTGATGAAGACGGGACGCATCATCGGGATCACCACGAACAGATAGGTCTTCCACGTGGGGATGCCGTCGATCTTCGTGGCTTTCCAGATGTCCTCGTCGATGCCGCGCAGACCTGCGAGCATCAGGCACATGACAAGCCCGCTGCCATGCCAGAGCCCAGCAATCAGTACGCCGTAAAGCACAAGGTCAGCGTTGTAGAGCGGATCAAAGGTGAAGCTCTCGAAGCCCATGCTGCGCACGGCGGCCTGGATGCCGAACTCGGCATCCAGCAGCCATTGCCAGACAAGGCCGGTGACGATGAAGCTGAGCGCGTAGGGATAAAGGAAAATGGTCCGAAAGCTGTCTTCAAAGCGGATCTTCTGATCGATGAGGACGGCGAGGAGAAAGCCGAGCACCAGGGACATAATGAGCATCAGGCTGCCATAGACGGCCAGGTTCTCGATGGAGATGACCCACCTGCGGGTGCTCCACAGTCTTTCATATTGTGCAAGGCCCACCCAGTCGGCCCTTGGCAGCAACCGTGAGTTCGTGAACGAATAGGTGATGGTCCAGGCCGAGAAGCCGATGAACACGACCAGAGCAGTCACGACCATCGGGATCGCAGCTATCTTGGCGCTGAGGTTTTTGAGCAATCCTGCCGGCTTGCCATGCGGTGACATGTTTGCGGCCCCTCTGTTGTTGATAGGTCTGGTCTGCGCGGAACTCCAGGCTCCGCGCATCAACCGGATCGCATGTTCCAGGTCTTTGAAATGCCCGGGCGCTGCGCCCGATGCGGCCATCAATCGGCGGTCGCGATGATCGCGGCAAACTCAGCCTGGGCACGGGCCGGGTCAAAGTTTGGATCTGCAAAGAACTCCACCACCAGATCGGTGACGCGCGCCACAGTGTCCGGGGAAACCAGCGTGTTGACGCTTTCGATGACATGTCCCTTTTGCAGGATCTCCATGCCCTTCTTCATGCATGCGGTCGCATCGGTCAGTTCGATGTCGCCGCGCACAGGCAGGGCTCCCTTGGCGGCTGTAAAGGCCACCTGGACTTCAGGTGACACAATCACGTTGGCCAGAACGTCCTGGGCGGCGATGATCTCCGGGTTCGTGACCTTGGGGAAGTAGAAGGCATCACCGGCGGCGGTGATGTATTGATGCTCGCCAAGCCCGGGCAGGCAGGTGTAGTCCTGCTCGGTCATGCCGGCCTGGGTAAACTCACCCTGTACCCAATCGCCCATGATCTGGCCTGCGGCGCTGCCGTCGATGACCGTCCGTGCCGCCATGTTCCATTCCTGGACGTTGATCCCTTCCATCATCGCACGTGCTTCGGCAGCGGCTGCGAAAACCCTGGCGACTTCCGGTCCGGCGGCGAAGTCTTCATCCCGGTCCTGATAGACGCGCAGGAACAGGTCCGGGCCGCCGATGGACACCATGAGAACATTGAAGGTCAGCTGCAGCTGCCAGGCCTGCCGCCCCTGAACGAGAGGAGTAATGCCGTGCTTGCGCAGTTCCGGAGCGGCGGCGACGAATTCCTCCCAGTTCCGCGGAACGGCAAGACCATTCTTGGTGAAGACCGAATTGTTCAGCCACAGCCACTGCTGAGAGTGGATGTTGGAGGGCACGCAATAGAGGCGGCCGTCAAACGTGCAGCTCTTGAGCATGGACGGGGGAAAGATCTTGTCTTTCCAGCCATTGGCCTCTGCAAGCTCCGTTACGTCGCGCATGAAGCCGGCCTCGATCAGCTCGCCCATGGCGGCGCTGTGCGTGAACTGGGTTGCGCCCATGGGATCACCGCCGGTGATACGGCTGGTGATCAGCGGGCGCGCAACACCGCCGGCGCCGGCAATGGCGCCGTCCACCCAGGTGTGGCCGCTCTTCGAGAACGCATCCGCGATGACCTTGATGGCTGCGGCTTCGGCACCGGAGGTCCACCAATGCGTTACTTCCAGGCTTGCGGAATATGCCGGCTGACAAAGACCGGCCAGTGTGGCGCCGAGTACCGTAAGCTTCATTTTCATGTCGGAGATCCCCCGTCTCTGGATGACTGCGCGCCGGAGCGGCGCTGTTCACAGTCCTTTTGCCTCCCAGCGCCAGAACCGAATTTACGTATTGATCCTCAGGAATGGCCGCCGCTGCGTCAACGGCGCCCAAATTGGGTCCCGTCTAACATTTTGTACCGGGTGGCTGCCGCTTCCGGCTTTCAGGCGATGATGCCTCTGGCGCGCAGGCCGGTGATTTCGCTCGCCTGATAGCCGAGGCTTGTCAGGATCTGGTCCGTCTGGGCACCAACCGGCTGCGGCGGCGTGTGCAGCGAAGGCCCGGCTTGTGACATCGTGAAACCTGCCAGTGTCGTAGCCATGCCGGCGACGGTTCCCGGCTCTCCGTCAAAGCGGTGGAAGACGCCCCGGCTCGCCAGATGCGGATCATTGACAGCCTCATCGAACCTGCGGATCCGGGCGCAGGGAATGCCTTGATCCTGCAAGGCTTTTTCCCAGTAATCGGCCGGTTTGCCAAGGAATGCCGTGCGCAGCACCGCCGCCTCCTCGTCATAGCCGTCAAGCCGTTCGTTGTTGCCAGGCTTGATCATGTCCGGCCGTCCCAGAAAGGCCCAGAGGCGCTTCTGCTGCCGCAGATTGGAGGCTGAGACCATCATGGGAGCATCGCTGGCGTGATACATTCCGATCGTTGCAAACGGATAGGTGTTGCCCTTCATCCCCGGCGCTTTGCCGCTCCAGAAATAGGCTGCCGCATGCGATGTCGCGAACATCATGGCGACATCGAGCATCGAGACGTCGATGGCGACACCGGCTCCTGCGTTGCGTTCGCGCGCCAGAAGGGCTGCGGCGATTGCATACGCGGTCGTTGTCCCGGCGGCATAGTCCATGATGGGCGCGCCGCATTTGAAGGGTTTGGCCGGGTCGTCACCCGTCATCGCCATGAAGCCCGAAAACGCCTGAATGATGTTGTCATAGCCGCGCAGCTCGCGGCGCGGGCCGGTTGCGCCAAAGGCGGAGAGGGAGCAGTAGATCAGGCCGGGATTGTGCTTTTTCAGATCGTCATATCCCAGGCCCAGTGCCTCAAATGCTCCGGGCCTGTAATTTTCGATGAACACGTCGGCGGTGGCCAGAAGGCGCATCATGGCCTCACGGCCTTCGGGTGTTTTCAGGTCGAGGGCAATGCAGGATTTGTTGGAGCCTTGGGCCAGATAGGCGGTTCCCATGCCCCGGCTGTTCATCTGCCTGTCCGGGCCTTGGGCGCGGGCTTGATCGGGCTCGTTGGGGTCCTCAACCTTGATGACTTCTGCGCCGAGGGTCGCGAGCTGAAACGCTGCAAACGGTCCGGCCAGGACATGTGTCGTGTCGATTATCCTGTAGCCTTCAAACGCCTTTTTCATTTCCTGTTCCGCTGATCGAGTGGAGTGTTGGCCTGGCCCGGACGGGTCTTGCAAGCTGCGGGCAACCTGGTTCGCTCCATTTCAGGTCAGGTCATCCAAACAATCAACGCGGCGGGCGGCCCCAAGAAGTTAGGGCTGAACTGAGTGATTATGTGCAGACCATCCCGCCATGCTTATGTAGCCTGTCTGTCACATTTGCCTTCTGAGATGGTGAGGAGCGCCGCCAATGACGGCCAGCATGGCAATGACCGACGAGCAGATCCGTGGGGCCCCGTTCAATGTTGATGCCGCGGGGCTTGAATGGGTGAAGGCAACGTTCCGCAAAATGGCGGACGAGGAGAAGCTTACGCAATTGCTTCTTCCCATGAGCCGGGACCTTTCGGATCAGGCGATGGACGCCCTTGCGGCACAAGGTGTGGGCGGCATTCACCGTTTCCCCAGCTATCCGGAGGCCGAACTGCGCAGCTCTGCGGAGCGTGTGCTGTCGGCATCCCCCATTCCCCCGCTGCTGACCGCCGATATTGAAATGTCGGAGAAGGCGAGCGTGAAGTCCGGTACCAGCCATCCCAATCAGATGGCCGTCGCGGCGACCGGATCGAGCCGGAATGCCTACCGGATGGGTGCAATTGCCGCGCGGGAGGCCCGGTATCTGGGCTTTGGCGTCAGCTGGACGCCGGTGGCTGATCTTGCGTTGAATTTCCGGGCCAATGCGGTCAACACCCGGGCGTTTTCTGCCGGGCTGGAGCAAACGGTCCGCCTCTTGTCATCCTACATGGACGGGATGCATGACAATGGCCTCGTCAGTTGCGTCAAGCACTTCCCCGGTGATGGGGTGGATGAGCGCGACCAGCATTTTGTGACGAGCTGCAATTCTATGCCCATGGAGGTGTGGCGGGAAAGCTTCGGCCGGATCTATCAGACAGCCATCGGCAAGGGCGTGCGCCTGATTATGGCTGGCCACATTTCCTTGCCGCATTATGCCGGGGAGCGGGGCGGGGAGGCCTTGAGCGCTCCCTATGCTCCTGCCTCGCTGAGCCGGGATCTGTTGCAGGGATTGCTGCGCACAGAGCTCGGCTACAACGGAGTGATTGTTTCGGACGCAACCGGCATGGCCGGTTTCACATCCTGCGGAAGCCGGGCCGATATCGTGCCCCAATGCATCGAAAGCGGCTGCGACATTCTCCTGTTCCCTCAAGGGATTGAGGCGGATCTGGAGCATCTGCGCAGGGGGCTGGCACGTGGCGCTCTCAGCCGGCGGCGGCTGGATGAGGCGGTGCTCCGCATTCTGGCCCTCAAGGCTTCGATGGGTCTGCACGTTGCCCCCGTGCTGGTGCCGGAAAGCTGCCGCAGCCAGATGCTGGCAACGGATGAGCACAGGCTTTGGGCGGAGGCAACCTGCCGGCAGGCGGTCACGCTGGTCAAGGACAGCCAGTCCCTGCTTCCCTTGTCTCCCGACAGGCATCGCCGCATTCTTCTGGCCGAGGTGCGCGAGCGGCGCAGCCCGTCGTCGGCCCTGCCGGATCTGCAGATTGCGCAGTTGCTCGAGGCGAGGGGTTTTGAAATCACACGAGTGGTTCCAGGAGAGCCTCTCAACTCACGGGGACAGGATATCGGCCTCTATCTTTCGGCGGAGGAGGGGCTGTCCGGAAAAGAGTCTCTGGGTCCGAACTGGGAGCGGCTGCATGGCCCGTTTCCGCTGACCATGCAGCGCATGTGGCAGGAACTGCCGTCGCTTTATGTCTCGCTGGGCTCTCCGTTCCTGCTGTATCACATGCCGGATTGCCCCACCTACATCAATGCCTACAGCCCGGTTCTGCCGATGCAGGTGGCGCTCGTCGAGGCTTTGTGCGGCGGCATTCCGTTCCTTGGACAAAGTCCCGTGGATCCGGCGTGCGGCCTGCCTGATGCCATGGGGAAAGGCCTGGCACATGCGCTACAGGGGCATGCCGGTGCCGGCATATACAAATGATGTGCTGCCAGCACCGGTCTGTGTATCATGATTGCGCTGCCCGGCTGACGCTGACATGTCCTGTTTCATGCCGGTCCGGCACCTGCACTCAGGAATGATGAATGATTGCCACGCCAACCCGCACGCTTCCTCCGTTGAACCCGCTGAAGGCATTCGAGGCTGCGGCGCGGCACAAGAGCTTGACGGTTGCAGCTGATGAATTGAATGTCAGTCAGGTCGCCGTCAGCCGGCAGGTCCGGGTTCTGGAGGACTATCTGGGCGTGATCCTGTTCCGCCGCCAGAACAGGGGGATCGAGCTGACGCGTGAAGGCGCCTTGCTGTTTGAAGGCATCGAGAGGGGCTTTCAGGACATCGAAGCTGCCACCCGGCGCGTGTCCCGCAGGGGGCAGAGGAATATTCTGGCGATCCAGTCCTATGTGACTTTTTCACACCGCTGGCTGATGCCGCGTCTGCATGATTTCCATCACAGATATCCCCGGATCGAGGTCCGCTTGTCGTCGTCACCGGAACCGGCCGATTTCGAGACCGGCAATCTGGACGCAGCCATTCGCGGCGGGGATGGCTCCTGGCCTGACCTGCATGCCGAGAAGCTGGCCGACATGGAACTCATCCCAGTGTGTTCGCCGGCGTTCTTCCAGGATCACCCGATGACGCAGGTTGATCAGCTTGAGAAAATGAAACTGCTGTGTTCGGCAGCCCGGCCCCATGACTGGCCAAGCTGGCTCAAGTCCGCGAATGCCTCTTTTGAGCCCAAAAACAAGATGGTTTTTGAAAACAGCTCCCTGGCGTGCGAGGGGGCGCTGATGGATCTCGGCATTGCCATCGCGAACCGGCATTTTGTCCAGCGCCAGTTGAACGCCGGAACGCTGGTGGCGCCGTTTGAGCATGGGTGCCGTACCGGCGAAAGCTATTATCTGACCTGGCCGAAGGGCCGCACCCCGTCCAAGCCGCTTCTCAACTTTCTCTCCTGGATCCGGACCCAGATTACAGGCAAGGCTGGGGAGAGGGACCATCTTGAGGAAGAAGACGAGATTTATGACGAAGACTGAGCCTTGCATGCTGCGGGGCTGGTTCCGCTGAGCTCATGCGCCGTCCGCCGGAAGGTTCAATGTTCGTCCTCTCCCCGGCTGATGCCGAGGCGGCGCATTTTTTCCCACAAGGTGCTGCGGGAGATGCCGAGGCTGGTAGCGGCGGCGCTGGTGGAGCCCTGAAACCGGGTGAGCGCGGCGGTGATATGGGCCTTTTCAGCCGCATCACGCACATCGGCAAGGGGTGTCTCCGGCGCGGCTGCAGAGGCTTGAGGCGCAGCCGCATCTTGCGCCCTGCTGAAGCCTTCGGGAAAGAGATCGGCCTCCGTCAATGCGCTGCCGCTGCCAAGCGCGACGGCCCGTTCCACGCGGTTGATCAGCTCACGGAAGTTGCCCGGCCATGGGTGCTGCTTTGCCGCCTCTTTCGCGGTCTCGCTCAGCGGCGGCGCGCCAAGGCCCATGCGGGCGGACGCTTCCGCCGCAAGCCGTTCCAGCAGGGCCGGGATCTCGTCCTGCCGCTCGCGCAGGGGCGGCAGCTTGCAGGTGATGACATTGATGCGGAACCACAGGTCTTCGCGGAAGGCGCCGCTCGTGGCCATGGCCTCCAGATCCTTGTTGGTGGCGCAGACGACCCGCGCCTCGAAACGCCGGCTCTGGCTGGCGCCGAGGCGCCGGAATTCGCGCGTTTCCAGCACGCGCAGCAGCTTCACCTGCAAGGCAGGCGGCAGATCGCCGATTTCGTCGAGAAACAGCGTGCCGTCTTCTGCTTCCTCGAAGAAACCGCGATGGGCTGCGGCTGCTCCCGTGAAAGCCCCGCGCTCGTGCCCGAAGAGCAGGGAATCGGCGAGGTCCGCCGGCAGCGCGCCGCAGTTGACCGGCACGAAGGGCCTGCCCTTGCGTGGTCCTGCCTCATGCACATAGCGGGCGGCCACTTCCTTGCCCGTGCCGGTTTCCCCAAGCAGCAGGACGGGCAGATCGATGGCCGCCGCGCGGCGCAAGGTGCTGCCGGTCTTTTCCATGGCAGGGCTGTCTGAGAAGGGATCTGCGGTGCTGCCTGCCGGACTGCGGCGGCGGCTGGCGATCACCTGCAGCGTGTCGACAAGGGCATCGAGATCGAAGGGCTTGCTGACGTAGTCAAGCGCCCCGTCGCGCACCA
This sequence comes from Pannonibacter sp. I15F10I1, assembly GCF_900185665.1. Taxonomy (NCBI): domain Bacteria; kingdom Pseudomonadati; phylum Pseudomonadota; class Alphaproteobacteria; order Hyphomicrobiales; family Stappiaceae; genus Pannonibacter; species Pannonibacter sp. I15F10I1. The sequence goes on along the minus strand of NZ_FYAN01000014.1, from coordinate 26,428 downwards.
GCCGCACGGCCTGGTCGATGTCGCCATAGGCGGTCATGAAGATCACGGGCACCATGCCGGACCGCGCGAAATGCTGCCGCATGACGCTTTCGCCATCCCCGTCCGGCAGGCGGATGTCGGAGAGGATGATGTCCGGCGCATCCCCGTCCAGCGCGGCGCGGGCCTCGCTGGCCGAGCGGGCCCAGCGGACCTTGAAGCCTTCCAGCTCCAGCCGCTGGCGCAGAGAGGCGCCGAGGGTCGCGTCGTCCTCGACCACGAGGATGCGGCTTGCCGTCATTTGGCTGCGCTCCCGTTTTCAGGTTCACTGGTGAGGGTCAGCTGCACGGTGGTGCCTGCGCCTTCCTTGCTGCGGATCGACAGGTCCGCGCCGATCCGCGCCACCAGATTGGACACCACCCAGATGCCGATGCTGCGTTCCACCGGCACATCATCGACCTGGCCGGAGATGATGGCTGCCACCAGTTCCGGCGGCATGCCGGGGCCTTCGTCGCTGACCCTCAGTACAACCGTATGCGCGGCTTCATCCTGCGACAGGCCGACGGTAACGGTGCCGCCGGGCGGGGAGGCGCGCACGGCGTTGAGCATCAGGTTGATGAGGATCTGGCGCAGGGCGTCCGCATCGGTCATCACCTCGGCCGTTTCATCCAGCTCCCAGGCGAGGATGGCTCCGGCGCGCCGGGCCTCCGGTGCAATCAGCAGTTCAAGATCCTGAATGTCGCGGGCGCTCAGGAGCTTTGCGCCCGAACGCCGGCGGTATGTGGACAGGGTGACATCGACGACGCGGCCGATGCTGTCGAGCCCGTTCTCCAGAAAGTCGAGGGTCTCCTTGCGCACCTCTTCACGCTCGCCAAACCGGCGCAGGGTGGAAATGCCGTTCTTCAGCCCGGCGAGGGGATTGCGCACCTCATGGGCGATGCTGGCGGCCATGCGCGCCAGCAGCCCGTCCCGCTCCTGCTGGGCCATCTGCTCCAGCATGCTCACCCGCTGGGCCTCGGACTGTTCCCGCAGGGCAAGAGCTGCTTCCAGCTGGCGCAGTTCATCGCCGCGCCGCCATCTGGCAGCCCCGGCAGCGCCGGTTTCCTGATCGGCAAGGCGTTCGATGAACCGGTCGAGCGGCATGAGGGCCCGGTGCGTCACCGCATAGGTGGCAAGCGCTGCGATGATGGCGACAAGGATGTCGATCCCCAGCGCCACGCTTGTGACCATGCTGGCTGCGTCTTCAAGGGGCGTGGTGTCAAAGGTGGCGGCAAGATAAAGGCGCCGGTCCTCGAGAGGGTAGCTGCGGGCAATCAGCAGCACCGGCCGGTCCGGCACGCTGGTGAGGCTGACACCTTCCGGCCCGAGCGTTTGCGCCTCGCTGAGCGCCTGGTTCAGGAGATCCGCGTCTGTTTCCGTCAACACCGCCGTGCGGATGGTGCCGGTCCTGTCGGTCCACCGGGCTGCCATGCCCTGTTCAAGCAGTGCGGTGCGGAAGGTGAGGGACGCCGCCAGCTGGGCGCCGACAGTTTCCTCCGCATCCTTTTCCTTGATTTCAGCGGCGATATGTCCGGCCACCGCATCCAGAAACACAAGGGCCTGATCCCTGAGGCCGGTTTCATTGCTGGAGCGCAGCACCATGACGCCAATCTGGGTCGTGCCCACCGCCACGACGAACATGGCGATGGCCACAAACAGGGGCAGGGTTACGGACAGAGGCAGCTTTGATCGCAAAGGTGTCGTCATGTCCAATTGCAATAGCCCAACCACAAGCCGGCGTGCCAGAGCTTTATGCCGGATTGCCGGTCTGTGGCTCCATGATCAGCACGTCGCTTTCCAGTCCCGGTGCGATGCGCTCCCGCCAGGGCGTGCCGTACCAGCTGGTGCGCAGCGGCCGGGGTGTGTGGCCGAGTATGACGGCGCGCACGCCTTCCGCCCCTGCCGGGATGGAGCTGTCGTCACCTTCTGCGGCCAGCTGCACGTAGTCACAGCCGAAGCGGCGGGCAACGCCAGCAAGATGCGAGGGGCTGTCCGGCTGGTTGGTGACATGGACAAGCTTCGTCACGTCCCACAAGCCGCTGAGCAGGGCCCATTCGGTCAGGGCGGGCAGGTGCTCTTCGCCGCAATCGCGCACCACGAGCGTGCGGGCGCTTTCCGGCAGTGTTTTGCCGGAGGTGAACAGGACCGGGCCGCGGTGGCTCGACGGCAGCCGCAGCAGCCCGTCCGGATCCCAGGTGGTCAGGTCCCGCCGGCCTTCGGCCTGATGGTGGAACCAGCCCTTGCAGGGCAGCACAAGCAGGGTCCGGCCCGGCTCGTCCGCACACAGGAGCAGCTGCTCCGGATCGCCTTCGTCATAGACGAGGACCGGCTCGGACGAGGCCCGGGATGTGCAGGTCTTCAGGGCCCGCAGCGCGGCGCTGGCCTTGTCGCGGATCCGCCGGCGCATCTGCGCGTGATCACTGGATGCGGCAATGGCGTGGGTGTCGATCAGCACATAGGCCGTCAGACTGGCACCATTGCCTTTGGCGATGGCACAGGCCCGGTCGGCCGGCGGCTGCACTTCACCGTCGATCACCGCGAAGCGGACAGCTTCCAGCGCCAGAAACGGCTTCAGGGCACCGCGCGGCTCCACGAGATGGCGGAACGGGGCTTCGGCAGGGCGCTCGTCCGGCTCAAGCACAGCCTCCCCGGCCGGCCAGCCGGTCGGCCATTGGGTGCGCTCGTCCAGCGGCTGGGGTGCCCGGCGCAGCACGCCCTCCAGCGCGTCCCCTCCGGCGAGCGCCAGACGGGCACCGGAAACATAGGCGGCCCGGCCCAGAAGATGACCGGCGACAGGCACGGTCAGCAGCAGGAATAGCAGGGTCAGCAGGCCCAGCACCACCGCTTCCATGTCACCATGGGCGATGATGCTGCCGAGGAGCACGAGGCCTGCGCCAAGGGTGCCCGCCTTGGTGGCGGCATGCATGCGCTGGAACGGATCGGGCAGCTTCATGACCCCGAGGGCGGCGATGCACAGGAAGCCGACACCGGCCAGCTTCAACAGGACGGAAAGCAGCAGAAGCATCACTTGTCCTCCTTCTTCTTCTCAAGCAGCGCCGACAGCGAGCAGGTGGCCAGGAAGCCGATCAGTGCGATACCGAAGGCGATGTCCAGAAACTCGCGGCGCCCGGTGCCGATCATGGTCAGCGCGGCAATGGCGACGGCGATGCCGGTCAGCATGTCCAGCGCGACGAAACGGTCGGCATAGCCGGGGCCGGTGACCATGCGGATGGCGGCAAGCGTCAGGGGCACCATCAGGATTGCGATCAGGATGGCGGCGAAGAGGGTCAGGTAGCTGTCCAGAAACTCGATCATCCTTCAATCTCCTTGATGCGCTTTTCGAACGTGCCCTTGATGTTGGCTGCGACCACATCCGGGTCCGGGGCATTGAGGACATGCACATAGAGGGTGCTGAGGTCCTCGCTCACATGCAGCGAAGTGGTGCCCGGTGTCAGGCTGACGCAGTTGGCAAGGGCTGTGACCCCGGCGCGGCTGCGCAGGTTGACCGGCACGGCAACAATGGCCGGGCGCAGTGCCGTGCGGTTGCCCAGAACCTGCCGGGCCACCGTGATGGACGAGGCCACCAGTTCTCTCAGGAACACGAGCCCGAGAATTGCGGACTGGCCGATGCGAATGGCGAGGGTCATGGCGTCACTCCTGCGGTCTTGAGTTCGGTATCGAAGGCGCTGATGAACTCCGACGGATTGCCGAGGCTCTCGCCGGCGAGGTTGGAGAAGGCGATCAGCGGCTCTGGATTGAAACCGATGGCCACGGTGATGACGCCCAGCACCACGATGGGGGCCACCATGGCGAGCGGCACCGGGCGGGTCTTGAGCTTGCGGACCGGCTCCTTCCAGAAGGCCTCGATCCAGATCTTGCTCATGGAGAAGATCGTCAGGAGGCCGACAAAGAGCGCGACGGCGGCAAGCCAGGCGGCATCATTCTGGAAGGAGGCATCCACCACCATGAACTTGGCCCAGAAGCCCGACATCGGCGGGATACCGGCCAGCGACAGGGCGGGAATCGCGAAAAGCACCGCGAGCAGCGGCGAGGACTTCATCAACCCGCCGGACTTGCGCAGGTCGAAGGACCCGGTCGCCCGGTGGATGGCGCCTGCGATGAAGAACAGGTTCGCCTTCACCACGATGTGGTGGATGATGTAGAAAACCGCGCCAGCCAGGGCGAGCGGCGTTGCGATGGCAAGGCCCAGCATGATGTAGCCGATCTGACTGATGATGTGGAACGACAGGATGCGCCGCACGTCCCACTGCACCGCCGCGCCAAAGACGCCGAACAGCATGGTCCCGGCCGCGAACAGGGCCATCAGCGGCTTCAGTCCGCCGTTGTCCACCTCGAAGAGCAGGGTGAAGACGCGGAACAGCGCATAGACGCCCACCTTCGTCAAAAGGCCCGCAAACACCGCCGAAACGATGATCGAGGCCGTGTGATAGGAGGCCGGCAGCCAGAAGAACATCGGGAAGAAGCCTGCCTTGATGCCGAAGGCCAGTAGGAACATCATTGCCGCCAGGCTGAGCGCTGCCGAGGACTCCGTGCGCGGCAGAACGGTGGCGAGGTCTGCCATGTTCAGCGTGCCGGTGGCGCCATAGAGCAGCCCGATCGCCATCAGGAACAGGATGGTCGAGAACAGGTTCAGCACCGCATATTTGATCGCCCCGTCGATCTGCGCACGGGTGCGGTCCAGCGTGATGAGGCCGAGCGTTGCGATCAGCATCACTTCAAACCAGACATAGAGGTTGAAGATGTCGCCGGTCAGGAAGGCGCCGTTGACGCCGGTCATCAGGCCGAGGAACAGCGGGTAGAAGCCCGAACGGATCTGACGCTGGCGCAGGTCCGCGAGGGCAAAGACCAGCGCACACAGGGCCAGCAGGCTGGAAATCACCACCATTGCCGCGCTGAAGCGGTCTGCAGCGAAGACGATGCCGAAGGGCGGGGCCCAGCCTCCGAAGGCCTTGGTCAGGATTGTGCCGGTCATGGTCTCGCGCAGCACCAGCACGGAGGCGGCCAGCGTAAGGGTCATGCCGGTAAGGGCCACGGCGCGCTGCACGGCCGACCAGACATGGAAGGCGGCAGCCAGCGCGGCGGCGGCCAGCGGCAGGATGACGGGCCAGAGGAGAAGCGTGTCAGCCATTGCGGGTGGCCTCCTTGTCAAAGGGCGAGCCGAGTTCTTCGGCCGCATTCTGCTCGTCGGTGAAGACGGAACCGAGGGCCGAATAGGCCTTGAGCACGAGAGCGGCAGCAAAGGCCACCAGCGCAAAGCCGATGACGATGGCGGTCAGGATCAGCGCCTGCGGCAGCGGGTTGGCTGCTTCGGCGCCAAGCACCTGCGCACCCTTTTCGATGATCGGCGGGGCGGTGAACTGCAGCCCGCCCGCGACGAAGATCAGGAGGTTCACAGCCGCCGACAGCAGCACGACGCCGAAGAGGATGCGCACCACGTGCCGCGACAGCAGCAGATAGATGCCTGCGCCCATCTGGGCCGAAATGGCGAAAGCGTAGATGAGGCTCACTGTTCCACTCCCTCATAAAACCGGAAGACCAGCGACAGCACGCCGCCAATGACGACCATGAAGACGCCGATATCGAAGATCGTGGCGGTGCCCACATGGGCAGAGCCGAGTTCCGCCCACCAGTGGGTCAGGAACGAGCCATCCGAGAAGAGCCCCGGCAGGCCGCTGATGAAGGACAGGAACAAGCCGCAGCCCATCAGTGCGACGGGGTGAACCATCAGTGCCCGGCGGGCCGTCTCCACGCTGCCTGCCAGCGCCAGCAGCGCGAAGCCGAGGGCTGCGAACAGTCCGCCGATGAAGCCGCCGCCCGGTTCGTTGTGACCGCGAAACAGCATGTAGACGGACACCACGAGCAGCAGCACGAAGACGAGGCGGGACATGGTTGAGAAGATAATGGACATGGCTGTCACTCCTTCGTGGTGGCTGGTGCGCTTATGGGCGTGCTTGCGGGCTTGCCTGCAGGTTTGCGGGCACCGCGCAGCAAGCCCCAGGCGGCGATGGTTGCGAGGGCGACGACGGCGATCTCACCCAGCGTGTCGATGGCGCGGTAATCCACGAGGATCACGTTGACGACGTTGCGGCCATAGGCCTCCAGGTAGCTGGTCTCGCCGAAATATTCGGACAGGCGCAGATCAACCGGGGTGACGCCGATGGAGGCAAGCGCGACGAACATGATCACGGCAAAGCCGGTGGCGATCAGGCCGTCGCGGCGGCGCTCGTTGACGCTGCGCGAATGACGGCGCCGCGAGGGCAGGCGCAGCAGCACCGCCGTCATCAGGATGACGATCAGCGTTTCAACAGCCGTCTGCGTCAGGGCGAGGTCCGGGGCACCGTTGAGCATGAACACCACGGCAGAACCGAAGCCGGTGACGCCCGCTGCCACGAGCCCGGCGATCAGCGAGCGCACGAAGACCGTTGCAATGGCGCCTGCAGCCGTGAGCAGCAGCACCAGCACCACGGAGATGCGGATGCGGCCTTCACCGGCCAGGAAGTCCCAGGACGGCGCGGCGAAGAAGGCGAAGGCAAGGCCTGCAATCACCGTCAGTAGCACGATGGTGGTGTAGCGGTGCTGGTCGCCGTTCTGCAGCACGCGGGTCGACAGGCGCGCCGTGTCCAGAAGGCCGTTGAGCGCCTTGTGATAGAAGCGGTCACCCAGCCAGGCATAGAACCGGTCATAGTGGCGCAGCGTGTTGTGGATGCGGGTCCACTGCAGCACGATCACGGCACCGATGGTGATGACCAGCGCCGACAGCATCAGCATCGGCGTCAGGCCGTGCCAGAGCTTGAAGGACACATCCACCGGCTGGCCGTAGAGGGCCGAAGCGGCAGGGGCGATGAGCCACTGGGCCACCGGACCCGGCACGAGGCCGATCAGGATGCCGCCGGCGGCCAGCAGCAGCGGACCCACGAGCAGGCCGGGCGTCTCGCCATGATGCACTTCGCTGACACGCTCGGCCTTGAAGTAGAACGGGCGGATCGACACCACACCGGCCACGCCCACCATGACCGCGTTGACGAGAACGGCAGCGGCGACGGGCAGGAAGTTCCAGTCGCTGGCAAGCTGTGCCTCGAACAGGTACTCCTTGGAGATGAAGCCGACGAAGGGCGGCAGGCCGGCCATCGACAGGCTGGCCAGCACGGCTGCAACCGCAGTGACCGGCAGGAAGCGGGCAAGGCCGCCGAGCCTGTTCAGGTTGGCTTCGCCCGTGGCATGGATGGCGGTGCCTGCACAGAAGAACAGCGCCGCCTTGTAAAGCGCGTGGGCGAGGATGAACCCGGCTGTTGCGACGGCCGCCACTTCCCCGGTCAGGCCGATCAGCATCACCAGAATGCCGAGCGAGGCGACGGTGGACTGGGCCAGCACGGCCTTGAAACCTTCGGCGCGCAGGGCCTGCAGGGCGGCGACGATCATGGTCAGCGAGCCGACGATGACGAGCGTCTGGCCGAAGGCGGGCATCCCGGCAAAGACGCCGTCAAACCGAGCCAGCAGGAACACGCCCAGCTTCACCATGGTGGCGGAATGCAGATAGGCGGAGGCCGGCGTCGGCGCGGCCATGGCATTCGGCAGCCAGAAGTGGAAGGGGAACTGCGCGCTCTTGGTGAAGGCGCCGATCATGATCAGCACCGCGATCGTCCCGGCCCAGGGGCTGGCAACAAGTTCGCCGGAGCGGGCCAGCACCTCGGTGAAGGAGAAGGTGCCCATGGTCATGCCGATGACGAGAATGCCCGCAAACAGCACCAGGCCGCCGCCGCCGGTGACGACCAGCGACTGCAGGGCAGACTTGCGCGCCGCTTCCTTGTGGCCGTCAAAGCCGATGAGCAGGAACGAGGCAAGGCTCGTCAGCTCCCAGAAGACGAACATGACGATCAGGTTGTCGGAGAGCACCGTGCCGAGCATCGCGGCCATGAACAGCAGGATGAGGCCGAGGAAGCGGCCAATCTCGGAACTGGGCTTTTCGGCGAAATAGGCGCCGGCATAGATCACCACCAGCGTGCCGATGCCGCTGATCAGCAGGCCGAAGAGCAGCGAGAAGCCGTCCAGGCGGAACGACAGCTCCACGCCCAGCGACGGCACCCAGGCCAGTTGCGCCGTCAGCGCCCCGCCGGATGCCACCTGTCCGGCCTGCATCAGCAGTGAGGCAAAGATGGCCAGGGGGATGAGGCACATCACCCAACCGGTATTGCGCCCCAGAAATGATGCGGCTGGCCGCGCAATCAATGCGCCCGCCAGTGCGGCAACTATGCTCCACTCAAAGCTCACGGCTTGCATCCCTCTTGCTGTTTGCCCTGTATTGGCAAGAGGCGTGCCAGTCGATTTTTCTCTTTATTATCAACGATTATAATGCTTTGTTCTGCTCCTCTATCCGGATTTCCGAACAAGAGAGCAGTGCCCCCGTCCGGAAATCCGGACAAGGGGGAGGGCGGGGCAACGGGCCTTTCGGGTCCTCTTGCGCGGCATGCCTATAAAACGGGCAGGGGGTGATATTGCGCTGCGGAAAAGCCCCGGCATAATCGCGCCATGGACGCAGCCCTGACCGTACTCGTGATCGATGAGAACGACATTCGCGCCTCGATCATCGAGCGCGGATTGCGGGAGGCTGGGCATGAGCGGGTGATCCTCCTGTCCAGCATGGACGGGCTGGTGCGCCGCATCGTCGAGATCGACCCGGATGTGATCGTCATCGACCTGGAAAACCCCAACCGTGACCAACTGGAGCATCTGTTTCAGGTGTCGCGCGCGGCCCAGCGGCCGATTGCCATGTTCGTCGACCGCTCGGAAAGCGGCATGGTCGCGGCGGCGGTGGAGGCTGGCGTGTCGGCCTATGTGGTCGATGGGCTGCGGCAGGAGCGGGTGAAGCCGATCCTCGACATGGCCATTGCCCGGTTCAACGCCTTCACCCGGCTGCAGCAGGAACTGGCCGAAGCACGCAACGCGCTGGAAGAGCGCAAGGTGGTGGAGCGGGCCAAGGGCATTTTGATGAAATCCCGCGGGCTCAGCGAGGAAGAAGCCTTCACGCTGCTGCGGCAGACGGCGATGAACGAGAAGAAGAAGATTGCGGACATCGCCCAGAGCGTGGTGACCGCAGCCGGGCTGCTGCTGTGAGCGGCAGGCCCGCGCGGGGGACGCGCAGAAGGAGCAGGACAGGATGAACGCACACCCGGCACATGCCCCCGATCTTCCCCTGCCCGGCAAGGGGCCGGGCCGGGAGCCGCGCGTGCTCAGGGCCGGCTTCATTCCGCTCGTTGACTCCTCGATCCTGCTGGCCGCTGCCGAGGCGGGCTTTGCCGAACGCGAAGGCCTGCGGCTGGAACTGGTGCGCGATGTCTCCTGGGCCAATGTGCGCGACCGGCTCGCCTTCCGGCAGTTCGACATTGCCCATATGCTCTCGCCCATGCCGGTGGCGGCGCAGCTTGGCCTTGGCTCCAACCCGTCGCCTGCGGTCACGCCCTTCTTTCTGGGGCAGGGCGGCAATGCCATCACGCTGGCGCTGCGGCTGTTCGAGGAAATGGCGGAACTTGCCGAAGGGGTGGAGCGGGCTGATGCGCTGGGCTGCGCCAGGGCTTTGGCGCTGGTGGTGCGGGCGCGGCGGGAAGGCGGCATGGCACCGCTTACGCTGGGCGTCACCTATCCGTTTTCCTCGCATAACTATGAGTTCCGCTACTGGCTGGCGGCTGGCGGCATTGATCCGGATGCGGATGTGCGGCTGGTGGTCGTGCCGCCGCCCATGACCTCCGATGCGCTGGAAGCAGGCGCCATTGACGGTTTCTGCGTCGGTGCGCCGTGGAACATGATTGCCTGCGAACGCGGTGTCGCGCGCATCGTTGCGGTCAAGCAGGACATCTGGCCGCTGGCGCCGGAAAAGGTGCTGGCCATGCGCCCCGAATGGGCCGATGCCAATCAGGACACGGTGATGCGGCTGATCGTGGCGCTCGACCGGGCGGCGCGCTGGTGTCAGGCGCCGGAGAACCATGATGACCTGGCCGCGATCCTGGCCGATCCGCGCTATCTGGGGGCACCGAAGGACATTCTGCGCCGCGTTCTCGCGGGCGAATTCAGCCTCGATGCCCATGGCCGGACCCGCCGGATCGACAGTTATTTCCGCTTTCACGGGCAGAGCTCCAATGTGCCGAGCCGCACGCTGGCGCTGTGGATCTACAGCCAGATGATCCGATGGGGGCAGGCCGGGTTTTCACAGGCGCTGGCAGAGAAGGCCGCAGGCTCCTGCCGTCCGGATCTCTACCGCATGGCCCTTGGAGCAGATGCGGATGCGGATCTGGAGGATGCCGCTCTGGCCGCAGCCGCCTTCATGGATGGCGCACGCTTCGATCCCCAGGACATCATGGCCCATGTGGAGGGCTTCCCGGTGCGCCGCAGACCCGGTGAGCCGGTGCCGCTGTCTGAAGTGTGAGTGGATTCAATTTGTGCAGATAAGTTGCTGCACTGCATGATGGTGCATAAAAAGGTGGCGGTTCTGATAAGCGCCTGCCGGAGGTTCAAAGCCTGGCTTCTTCAAAAGCCCTTGTAAATCAATATTCTACCGCAGTGGCACGCATCTGGCACGGCGCTTGCTTTTAAGATTGCAGTCCGGTCAACGGCGACCGGAACCATCGAACGCACATATCAGCGTTCACGAGAGACATCGACGTCGCTTGGTTTGCAGCCGGGAACCTCCCTTCCCGCGCGCAGTCACCGGGCGGCGTTTTTTGTTTTGGGCTCCAGGAAAAACAGAAGGGCCCGGGCAAAGAAGGGGACAGACACGATGAGCATCACCACAGCCGGCCTCAGCCGCCGCACCTTGTTGAAGTCCACCGCCGCCGCCGCCCTTGCCGGGGCTGTGAAGTCGGCCTTTCCCTCCGGCGCCTTTGCACAAGGGGCTGGGCCAGAGACAACCCGCGCCGTTCTCGGCTTCATCGCGCTCACCGATTCCGCGCCGCTGATCGTGGCCAAGGAGAAGGGGCTCTTCGCCAAATACGGCATGCCGGATGTGGAAGTGGTGAAGCAGGCCTCCTGGGGTACCACGCGTGACAATCTGGTGCTGGGCTCGCAAGGCAACGGCATCGATGGCGCGCATATCCTGACGCCGATGCCCTATCTGATCTCGGCCGGCAAGGTGACGCAGAACAACGTGCCGCTGCCGATGGTCATCCTCGCCCGCCTCAATCTGGATGCGCAGGGCATTTCTGTGGGCTCGGCCTACAAGGACCTGCAGGTGGGGCTTGATTCCAGCGTGCTGCGCGAGGTCTTTGCCGCCCGCAAGGCAGCCGGCAATCCGGCCAAGGCAGCGATGACCTTCCCTGGTGGCACCCATGACCTGTGGATCCGCTACTGGCTGGCGGCCGGCGGCATTGATCCGGACACGGACGTCGAAACCATCGTGGTGCCGCCGCCGCAGATGGTTGCCAACATGAAGGTTGGCACCATGGACTGCTTCTGCGTGGGTGAGCCCTGGAACGAGCAGCTGGTCAATCAGGGCATCGGCTTCACCGCCGTCAACACGGCGGAGCTGTGGAACAAGCACCCCGAGAAGTCGCTGGGCATGCGCGCCGACTGGGTGGAGAAGAACCCGCGCGCCGCGCAGGCTCTGCTGATGGCCGTCATGGAAGCAGCCCAGTGGTGCGATGACATGGCCAACAAGGAAGAACTGGCCGAAATCGTCGGCAAGCGCGCCTGGTTCAACGTTCCGGCCAAGGACATCGTTGACCGTCTGAAGGGCGAATATGACTACGGCAACGGCAAGCTTGTCGAGGACAGCCCGCATTTCATGAAGTTCTGGCGCGACCACGCCTCCTATCCGTTCCAGAGCCACGATGCCTGGTTCCTCACCGAAGACATCCGCTGGGGTAAGTTCGAGCATGGCACTGACATCAAGGCCATGATCGCAAAGGTCAACCGTGAAGACCTGTGGCGCGAGGCGGCCAAGGCGCTGGGCGTCTCCGATATTCCGGCATCCACCTCACGCGGGGTGGAAACCTTCTTCGACGGCAAGGTCTTCGATCCGGAAAACCCCGAAGCCTACCTGAAGAGCCTTGCGATTACGCGGATCGCCTGAAGGCAGCATGAGAGGTTCCGGAGCGGGGACGCACCGCTCCGGGACAGACGAAGACCCGAGGGAGAACCCGATGCCCCAGACCCAGCTGAAGATGAAGGACGCCGCGATACGCAAGGCCACGGCCAGCGTCATCGCCTTTACCCGCCCCATGAAGACAAGCAGCCATTTCACCCGCGCTCAGGCGCTTGCCCGCAGTGCGTCTGAAACGCTGCTGCCGCCCGTGATCACTCTCGCCGTGCTTCTGGCCATCTGGCAGATGCTGTGCTCCTCGCCCACTTCCAGCCTGCCTGCTCCTTCCAAGGTGCTGTCGGAGAGCTGGGATATCATCGTCCATCCGTTCTATGAAGGGCAGGGCATCGATCAGGGCATGTTCTGGCAGATCCTTGCCAGCCTGCAGCGAGTGGCTGTCGGTTATGCCCTCTCCGTGGTGGTGGGTATCGGCCTTGGGGTGCTCGTCGGCTCCAGCCAGTGGGCGATGCGCGGGCTCGATCCGATCTTCCAGGTGCTGCGCACCGTGCCGCCGCTGGCCTGGCTGCCCCTGTCGCTGGCCGCCTTTCAGGATGGCAGCCCGTCGGCCATCTTCGTCATCTTCATCACTGCCGTCTGGCCGATCATCATCAACACGGCGGTCGGCATCCGCAACATTCCGCAGGACTATCAGAATGTTGCCAGGGTGCTGCGGCTGAACGGCTTCGAGTATTTCGCCAAGATCATGCTGCCGGCTGCCGCGCCCTACATTTTCACGGGCCTGCGCATCGGCATCGGCCTGTCCTGGCTCGCCATCGTGGCGGCTGAGATGCTCATCGGCGGCGTTGGCATCGGCTTCTTCATCTGGGATGCGTGGAACTCGTCGCTGATCAGCGACATCATCGTCGCCCTCGTCTATGTCGGGGTCGTCGGCTTCTTCCTTGACCGTCTCATCGCCTTTGCTGGCCGCCTCGTCACCCGCGGCACTGCGAACGCCTGAACAGGAGAACCGGCATGGCACAGTCCTATCTTTCCCTGCAGCTCGTCTCCAAGACCTACGAGCGGGCGGGCCTCAAATCTGAAGTGCTGCGTGAGGTTTCCCTCAATGCGGACAAGGGCGAGTTCATCTCCATCATCGGACACTCCGGCTGCGGCAAGTCCACGGTGCTCAACATCATCGCGGGGCTGACCCCGGCGACGACGGGCGTCGTGTTTCTGGAAGGGCAGGTGGTGGATGCCCCTGGCCCGGAGCGGGCGGTTGTCTTCCAGAACCACAGCCTGCTGCCCTGGCTGACCGTCTACGAGAATGTCGATCTGGCTGTCTCCAAGGTGTTCCGCGGCCGCAAGAGCAAGGCCGAGCGGCACGACTGGGTGATGCACAATCTCGATCTGGTGCAGATGGCCCATGCCGGCAGCAAGCGCCCGGCGGAAATTTCCGGCGGCATGAAGCAGCGCGTCGGCATCGCCCGGGCGCTGTCCATGGAGCCCAAGGTGCTGCTGCTGGACGAGCCCTTCGGCGCGCTGGATGCGCTGACCCGCGCCCATCTGCAGGATGCGGTGATGGAGATCCACGCAAGGCTCGGCAACACCATGATCATGATCACCCATGACGTGGACGAGGCCGTGCTCCTGTCGGACCGCATCGTGATGATGACCAACGGCCCGGCCGCCTGCATCGGCGAGGTGCTGGAGGTGCCGATCGCGCGCCCGCGCAACCGCATCGAACTGGCCTCCGACCGCACCTATCTGAAGTGCCGCGAGGCTGTCCTGAAATTCCTCTACGAGCGTCACCGCTTCGTGGAAGCGGCGGAGTGACACCCATGCGCCAGAAACTCGTTATCGCCGGCAATGGCATGGCTCCGGGGCGGATGCTGGAGCATCTGCTGGAGCAGGCGCCGGACCTTTACGACATCACCATCTTCAATGCCGAACCGCGCGTGAACTACGACCGCATCATGCTGTCGCCGGTTCTTTCGGGCGAAAAGGCCTTCGAGGACATCATCATCCACGGCGATGGCTGGTATATCCGCAACGGCATCACCCTCTACAAAGGCCATCGCATCACCACCATCGACCGTGAGGCAAAGACGGTCACCTCCGATCAGGGCGAGATTGCAGCCTACGACAAGCTGGTGATCGCCACCGGCTCGGTGCCCTTCATCTTGCCCGTGCCGGGCAAGGACCTGAGAGGCGTCATCACCTACCGCGATCTGGATGACGTGGACGCCATGCTGCTGGCCGCGCAGGCCCGCGAGACGGCGGTGGTCATCGGCGGCGGTCTGCTGGGGCTGGAAGCGGCTGCCGGGCTGAAGGCGCGCGGCATGGATGTCACCGTGCTGCACGTGATGCCGACGCTGATGGAGCGTCAGCTTGATCCGGCGGCAGGCTATCTGCTGCAGTGCTCGCTGGAAGGGCGCGGCATCAAGGTGATGACCCGCGCCAACACGCAGGCGCTGCTGGCCGATGACACCGGCAAGGTCCGTGCGGTGGCGCTTCAGGATGGCACGGAGGTTCCCGCGACGCTCGTCGTCATGGCGGCGGGCATCCGCCCCAACGCAGGCCTTGCCCGCGAGGCAGGTCTTGAGGTGAACCGGGGCATCCTCGTCGATGACCACATGCGCACCAGCGATCCGGATATCTTCTCCCTCGGCGAATGCGCCGAAGTGGGCGGGCAGGTCTATGGCCTCGTCGCGCCGCTTTATGAGATGGCGCGGGTGCTGGCGGGCGAGCTGGCAAAGCCGGTAACGGGCGCTGATGTCAAAGGCTTCGTCCATCAGGACACGCCCACCAAGCTGAAGGTGACGGGCATTGACCTGTTCTCGCTGGGCGACTTTGCCGAAAGCGAGGACCGCGAGGAAATCGTCCTGCGCGATGCCAGCGCGGGCGTCTACAAGCGGCTGATCCTCAAGGACAACCGCATCATCGGTTCGGTTCTCTTCGGCGAGACCGGCGATGCCGCATGGTTTGCGGATCTGAAGAAGAAGGGCACGGATATTTCGGATCTGCGCGAGACGCTGATCTTCGGGCAGGCCTTCCAGGGAGGGGGCGCACTGGACCCTACGGCGGCCGTTGCGGCGTTGGCGGATGATGCGGAAATCTGCGGCTGCAACGGCGTATGCAAGGGAACCATCGTCTCGGCCATCACGGCCAAGGGCCTGACCAGCCTTGAGGAGGTCCGCGCCCACACCAAGGCATCCGCCTCCTGCGGCAATTGCACGGGGCTGGTGGAAAAGGTGATGCAGTTGACGCTTGGCGACAAGTTCCAGGCGCAGGCGGTGAAGCCCATGTGCGGCTGCACCACGCATAGCCACGACGAGGTGCGCCGCCTGATCAAGGCGAAGAAGCTGAAATCCATTCCGGCGGTGATGCAGGAGCTGAACTGGTCCACCTCCGGCGGCTGCGCCAAGTGCCGGCCTGCGCTCAATTACTATCTGATGGCCGATTGGCCGGGCGAATATGAGGATGACAGCCAGTCGCGCTTCATCAACGAGCGCGTCCACGCCAACATCCAGAAGGACGGTACCTATTCCGTGGTGCCACGCATGTGGGGCGGCATGACCTCGGCCTCGGAACTGAGAGCCATCGCCGATGTGGTGGACAAATTCGCCATTCCCGCCGTCAAGGTCACCGGCGGCCAGCGCATCGACATGCTGGGGGTGAAGAAGGAAGACTTGCCCGCCGTCTGGGAGGATCTCGGCAAGGCCGGCTTCGTCTCCGGCCACGCCTATGCCAAGGGGCTGCGCACGGTGAAGACCTGTGTCGGCTCGGACTGGTGCCGCTTCGGCACGCAGGATTCCACCGGTCTGGGTGTGCGGCTGGAGAAGTTCCTCTGGGGCTCCTGGACGCCGGCCAAGGTGAAGCTGGCCGTCTCCGGCTGCCCGCGCAACTGCGCCGAGGCCACCTGCAAGGACGTGGGCGTCATCTGCGTCGACAGCGGCTACGAGATCCATTTCGCAGGGGCTGCCGGGCTCGACATCAAGGGCACGGATGTTCTGGGCCTTGTCCATACCGAGGATGAGGCGCTGGAGCACATCACGGCGCTGATCCAGATGTACCGCGAGCAGGGCCATTATCTGGAGCGCATCTACAAGTGGGCCAAGCGCATCGGCCACGACGAGGTGCGCCGCCAGATCATGGAAGATGGCGACCGCCGCCGCGCCTATTTCGAGCGCTTCGTCTATTCGCAGAAATTCGCGCAGACCGACCCCTGGTCCGAGCGTGTCTCGGGCAAGGACAAGCATGAATTCCGGCCCATGGCCGTGCTGGGACTGGAGGCGGCGGAATGAACGCGATGACACCAGACTGGATCGAGATCGGCAGCCTGTCCGACATTCCCCGCTCGGGCGCCCGTGTCGTCAAGACACCCGCGGGCTGTATCGCCCTGTTCCGCACCGAGGCGGATGAAGTCTATGCGCTGGACGACCGCTGCCCCCACAAGGGCGGCCCATTGAGCGAGGGCATCGTCCATGGGCGGCATGTCACCTGTCCGCTGCACAACTGGGTGTTTGACCTTGCAACGGGTCTGGCTCAAGGGGCGGATGAGGGGGCTGTGGCGACGACGCCTGCCCGTGTCGAAGGCGGGAGAGTGTTCCTCACCCGCGCCGCGCTGACCCTGCATGGCCGGACCGCGCAAGGGGAGAAGCTGGATGGCTGAAACCACCCGCACCGCCTGCCCCTATTGCGGTGTCGGCTGCGGCGTGCTGGCCACCCGGCATGACGATGGCTCCGTCACCGTGAAGGGCGATCCGGAGCATCCCTCCAACTTCGGACGGCTCTGTTCCAAGGGCTCGGCGCTGGCGGACACGCTGGCGCTGGAGGGCCGCCTGCTCCATCCGGAAATCGGCGGCCGCCGGGCCTCCTGGGACATGGCGCTCGATCTCGTCGCCCGCCGGTTCAACGAGGCCATCCGCGAGCATGGGCCGGACAGCGTGGCCATCTACGGCTCCGGCCAGCTGCTGACAGAGGACTATTACGCCGCCAACAAGCTGATGAAGGGCTTCATCGGTTCGGCCAACATCGACACCAACTCCCGCCTGTGCATGGCCTCTTCCGTGGCTGGCCACCGGCGGGCCTTCGGGTCTGATACGGTGCCGGGCAGCTATGAGGATCTGGAAGAGGCAGACCTTGTGGTGCTGGTGGGCTCCAATCTTGCCTGGTGCCATCCGGTGCTGTTTCAGCGGCTGGAGGCAGCCAAGGCGGCGCGACCGTCCCTGCGGGTTGTCACCATCGATCCGCGCCGCACGGCCACCAGCGAACTGGCGGATCTGCATCTCTCCATCCGCCCGGATGGGGACACGGCGCTGTTTGCAGGGCTGCTGGCCTATCTTGACGAGGGCGGGCGCATCGACCGGGCTTATGTGCGCCAGCATGTGAACGGGCTTGAGGAAGCGCTGGCCATTGCCCGCCAGTGGCCGGTGAGCGCCGTGGCTGCGGCAACGGGGCTTTCTCCGGCTGAAACCGGTGCCTTCTTCGAGCTTTTCGCCCGCACGCAGAAGGTGGTGACGGTCTACAGCCAGGGCGTCAACCAGTCCGTCTCCGGCACGGACAAGGTCAACGCTATTCTCAACGTGCATCTTGCCACGGGCCGCATCGGCGAGCCCGGCATGGGGCCGTTTTCCGTCACCGGCCAGCCCAATGCCATGGGTGGGCGCGAGGTGGGCGGCCTTGCCAACATGCTCGCCGCCCATATGGATCTCGACAATCCGGCGCACCGGGACATCGTGCAGGGCTTCTGGAATGCACCGAAGCTGGCGGCCAAACCCGGCCTGAAGGCGGTGGAACTGTTCGATGCCATGCACGAGGGCCGCATCAAGGCGGTCTGGATCATGGCCACCAACCCGGTGGACAGCCTGCCGGATGCGGACCGGGTGCGCGAGGCCTTGGGCCGCTGCCCCTTCGTCGTGGTCTCCGATGTGCTGCGTGATACGGACACCATCCGCCACGCCCATGTGCTGCTGCCCGCCGCCGCCTGGGGCGAGAAGGACGGCACGGTGACCAATTCCGAGCGGCGCATTTCCCGCCAGCGCGCCTTCCTGCCGCTGCCGGGCGAAGTTCTGCCCGACTGGGCCATCATCTCCGCCGTGGCGCGGCGCATGGGGCATGGTGAGGCTTTCGGCTACACCAGCCCGGCGGACATCTTCGCCGAACATGCCGCCCTGTCCGGCATTGCCAACAACGGCAGCCGTGATTTCGATATCAGCGCCCATGCGGGGATCAGCCAGCCGGATTATGACGCGCTGGAGCCCTTCCTCTGGCCTGCGCCCGCTGACGGGAAAGGCCCGGAAGATGGCCGCTTCTTTGCGCAAGGCGGGTTCTTCACGCCCGACCGCAAGGCGCGGATGGTGCCGGTGGTGCCCGCTGCAACCGGGCCGGAAGAGGAGGGCCTGCTGACGCTCAACACCGGCCGCATCCGCGACCAGTGGCACACCATGACGAGAACTGGCCGGGCAGCGCGGCTGCTGACCCATATCGCCGAGCCCTTCGCCGAAATTCATCCCGATGATGCCGCTGTGCACGGTATCGCGGCGGCGGATCTGGTGGAGATTTCGAATGCTCAAGGCAGCGTTCTCGTCCGTACCGTGGTGACGGACCGGGTGCGCCGGGGCGAGGTTTTCGTGCCGATGCACTGGACCGGGCAATTCGCCGCCCGCGCCCGCATCGATGTTCTGGCCGGGCGCCAGCGCGATCCGCATTCCGGCCAGCCGGGTCTCAAGCGCAATGCGGTGCGCATCTCGTCCGTCGCGGCCTGCTGGCACGGCTTTGCGGTGCTCTCCCGCGCGCCGGAGCATCTGCCCTTCGCCTATTGGGCCCTTGCCCCGCTGGCTGATACCGGCGCCAGCGAAGCGGTGAAGATCGAGTTTGCCACGCTGGAAGAGGACGTGCCGGAAGAGATCGCGGCAGATCTCCTGCGCCGCTGCACCATCGGCGGGGTAGGCAAGCCGGAGCAGATGTCCTTCCATGCGGCCTCTGACGGGCTTTACCGCTGCATGGTCTGGCAGGACGGGGTGCTGGCGGGTGCCGTATTCCTCGCCCGCACGCCGGTTGCCGTTTCCCGCAGCTGGGCCAGCAGCCTGCCCGGCACGCGCGACGATGGCCCCGCCACCCGCTGGCGCCTGCTCGCCGGGCGCCCGGCAGCGGATGTGCCGGACAAGGGGCCGGTGGTCTGCACCTGCTTCCAAATTGGGGCTAATGAAATCCGCCGCGCCGCCGCTGAGGGCTCTGGCACGGTGGCTGCCATTGGTGCCTGCCTGGGCGCTGGCAGCAACTGCGGCTCCTGCCGCCCGGAAATCGCCCGCCTGCTGGCGGAGTGCAAACCTCATGAGGAGGCGCATGACCATGCTGCACGTTCAGCCTGAAACCTCTGGCCTTTCGCCTCGTTGCGCCCGCCCGCAGCGTCCTGCCCGGATGGAGCCTCTGGCCGTGCTGCCGGTGTTCCTGCCGCTTACGGGCCGCAAGGCGGTGCTGGCCGGGGGCGGGGAGCCTGCCGCCTGGAAAGCCGAGCTGCTGCTGGCCGCAGGGGTGGAATTGTACCTCTTCACGGACAACCCTTGCGAGGATCTGGCGGCGCTGCTGGCGGATCCGGCGCTGAGCCCGCGCATCCATCATGCTTGCCGGATCTGGCAGCCGGAAGATCTCACCGGCGCTGCCCTTGCCATTGCTGATGCCGAAGATGACGAGGATGCTGCAGCCTTCTTCGCGGCGGCCCGTGCGGCGGGTGTGCCGGTGAATGTCATCGACCGGCCGGCCTTCTGCCAGTTCCAGTTCGGCGGCATCGTCAACCGCTCGCCGCTGGTCGTCGGCATCTCCACCGATGGCGCGGCCCCCGTTCTGGGCCAGACGGTGCGCCAGAAGATCGAAACCCTGCTGCCGCCCGGCCTCTCCCGCTGGGCGCAGCTTGCTG
Organism: Pannonibacter sp. I15F10I1; assembly: GCF_900185665.1. Classification (NCBI taxonomy): domain Bacteria; kingdom Pseudomonadati; phylum Pseudomonadota; class Alphaproteobacteria; order Hyphomicrobiales; family Stappiaceae; genus Pannonibacter; species Pannonibacter sp. I15F10I1. The sequence goes on along the minus strand of NZ_FYAN01000014.1, from coordinate 6,467 downwards.
CCCGTATTCGCGCGGCGGTGAGTGAACGGCTGGAAAGCGTGGCCTTGCGGCGGCGCTTCTGGCGGCAGTTCAGCGAGGCCGCCTTTGCGCGCGGGGCGCCGAAAGTCGAGGAGGATTTCGGCGCCCTTATCGATCACTTGGCGGAAGAGGTCCCTGCCACCGGCGAGGTGGTTCTGGTGGGGGCAGGCCCCGGCGATGCCGCCCATCTGACGCTTGGCGCCATGCGGGCGCTGCAGTCGGCGGATGTGATCCTGTTTGACGATCTCGTCAGCGCCGAAGTGCTGGAGCTTGCCCGCCGCGAGGCGAAACGCATGCTCGTCGGCAAGCGCGGCGGGCGGGAGAGCTGCGCGCAGGAGGACATCAACGACATGATGGTTTCACTCGCCCGGCAGGGGCGCAAGGTGGTGCGGCTGAAATCCGGCGATCCGATGGTCTTCGGCCGGGCAGGGGAGGAAATCGCCCGCCTCGAAGCTGAAGGCATCCCCGTTTCCGTGGTGCCGGGCATCACGGCGGCCTCGGCCATGGCGGCGCGTCTCAAAGTGTCGCTCACCCACCGTGACCATGCCCAGAGCCTGCGCCTGATGACCGCCCATTCCCGCCACGGCGGCCTGCCGGATACGCTGGACCTGTCAGGCCGGGCTACGTCGGATGCCACCACGGTGTTCTACATGGGCCGCCGCATGGCCGACAGCCTGCGCCAGCGCCTTCTGTCGGAGGGCGTCTCCCCCGACTTGCCCGTGGTGGCCCATGGCTCCGTCAGCCGCCCGGAGGAGAAGATCTGGACCGGCCGCCTTGCAGACCTCACCAGCACCGCCATGGCAGCCTTCGGCGACGCCCCGGTGCTGATCGGCATAGGACAGGTCTTTGCGGCGGCGAAGGCAGGAGAAGAGGAGGCCGGTTTGCCGGTTATCCAGCATCATTCCATCAGCGGTGGAACTTTCGCCACTTTCCAGCGATTGTAGTGCGCCTGTATGTCAGTTTTGCCGAAGTCCCGGAAAGTGTTGAATGAATGAACTGATTTCCGGAACGGCTTCCGCCCGGCGGTGGCGGATGCTGTTTCCTGTGCTGCTCGCCTGTGTCTTTTACCTTCTTTTCTCACGAGCGCCCGTTCCCGGCCTTCCGGAGATGATGGCCGAAGGGGTTTTGTCGGGCCGTGACGGCTCAGAGCACTTGTCACTGATGGCGCTTGGCGCCATCTCGCTGGTGACTGTGCTGGGCTTTGCAGAGATCCTCCGGGTCCTTGCTCCGTCCTTGATGGCCCGATGCGAGACGACGCGGTTTTATGGCGCCGTCATTGGCCTCCTGGTGATTGCCGTCACGGTGCTGCAGGGGAGTGGCATTCTTCAGGCCTTCATGGCCATGGGTTACACGCAGGACAGGCCTTTGGCTCTGTTCGTAGGCCTTGCCAGTTTTGCCGGTGTCTCGCTGCTCCTGCTCTGGTTTGAAGGGATGATCAGGCTGCCAGGGCTGGACAGCGGCATCTGGGTTCTTCTAGCTATTCCTGCTTTCGCCACCCTGTTCAGCTGGCTGCCTCAGGCGTTCGAAATGCTCCGCTATGGCATTCCCCTTACGGATTATCTGTTGCTCTCGGCCTTTGTTCTGTCGGTAATCGTGCTCGCGGCCGGTGCCTGCTTGCTGCTGTCTGCCGGTTCGAGGCGGCCCGATGCCCTCAGGATGCTGCTCTGGCCGCCGGTTCTCGCCAATGGTCTTCTGGTGTATCTGGGGCCGTTGGTGATGGTGTTCCTGCCTGAGACGCACCAGTATGACCCTGCGGCGTGGACGCTCATTGAGGTGGTCCTTCTGGTGCCGCTCATGGCAGCCTTCGTCTTTGGCTATTGCCGCATTTACGGCAAGGGCACCGGTGCAGACGGCAAGCCGGCGCTCCACCCTGCCATGCTTGCCGTTCCGGTGCTCGCGGTGCAGGTCTTCATTTTCGCCGGTTCCAAGCTCCTCAATGTGTTTGCTGAGCTGCCGGTGATGATCGAAGGCTATATGCTGACAGTCTGTGTCGCCGTCATGTTCAGCCTGCTGCAATTGCTCCGCCGGGCTTGACCAACTCTCGATGAGTCCAGCTTATCGAGAGTTGGTATCAGACCTGCGCATGCAGGGGATTGCCGGACCATGAAACACCGGCGGCCCCTTCCAGAAAGCCGTCGCAGAAAGCGCCGCCCGGCGCATGGGGGAGGGCTTTGGCGCTCATCTCCTCTGCGCCGATGCGCCCTTGCACCAGATCATCGAACAGGCTGACCACCTCGAAGAAGCCTTGCGTCTGCGGCGAGAGCCTGAGACCACGCACACCAGCGTTCTTCAGGCGCGGCAGGGTGTGGGCCATGTTGGCGCATTGGGCCGAGAGCGTCTGCACGCCGTTGATGGCCAGAAACTCCTGCCCGTCCAGCGTATCCACCGCCAGCCCGTCCGGATCATCGGCGCAGACGAACTGGCACTGGTCCTTGGCCCGGTCGTGATAGCGGGCGTGATAGCAGCGGCCGGAAATCGCCAGCGGCAGGCGGCCCCAGCCCCAGACCTCCACCGGCACAGGGCCTGCGGCCGCAGCCAGCTGCTCCACCGATGCCATGGGCAGTTCCGGCGGCAGGCAGAAACGCACGGCACCGCGTGCCTTCAGGAAGGACACGGTTCCCTCGTTGTAGACGTTGATCAGGGGACCCGCCGAAAAGGCGGCGCCTTTCGGCAGATGCGCGAGGGCGGTGATGTCATTTACCTCCACTTCAAGGCCCATGTCCGCCAGTTCGGCGGTCTGCTTGCGTTCGCGCTTCAGGGTGACCAGCGCAAGGCTTGTCACCGCCACCTCCTTGCCGCCCGCCTGCAGCCGCTCGACTGCTTCCGGTAGGCGCATCTGATAGAAGGGCAGGCGCTTGGAACAGACCAGTTCGCCGATGACGACGCGCTTCACGCCCGGTGTTTCGGCCAGCCTTGCATAGAAATCACTCCACGCTCCGGCGTCCCAGAAGCCCATCACTGGGCCAACCGTCAGCTCCATCCTGTCATCTCCAGATCTTGTTATAGGCCCCGGCGGTGGAGCTTTGACCCTCGGTCAGCTGCGCCAGCATGCCAGCGGGCACGGGGCGGCCTGCTTCCAGCGCCTCCACGGCGGCGCGGAAGTTGCGCACCACCTGCGACACATAGGCCCGCGACCGCTGGCGGCCCTCGATCTTCAGCGCCGACACCCCGGCCCGCGCCAGCGCGGGCAGCAGTTCGGAGGCATCAAGGCTTGCCGGGTCTTCGAAGACGTAACCCGTGCGGGCACCCACCTTGAAACAGCCTTTGCACAGGGTGGGGTAGGGGGCCGCTTCCCCCTTGGCCGAGCGGTGAATGGTGTAGCCGCCCAGCCGTGCAGCCAGATCCTGGCCCTCTTCAGCATATTCCACATGGCTTGCGGGCGAGCAGACGCCGTTCATGTTGGGCGAACGGCCGGTGATGTAGGACGACAGGGAGCAGCGTCCTTCCGCCATGACGCAGAGCCCGCCGAAGATGAACACCTCCGTCTCGACGCTGATCTCGCGGTTGATGGCGGCGATCTCCTCGACGCTCAGCACGCGCGGCAGCACCACCCGCTTCACATCGAAGGTCTCTGCATAGAAGTTGATGACATCGGGGTTTGCCGCTGCCGCCTGCACGGACAGATGCCGCCGCAGGCTGGGATGCCGCTCCGCCGCATAGGCGATGAGGCCGAGATCGGCCAGGATCACAGCATCGGCTCCCGCCTGTTCCGCATCGGCGACGGCGCGGTGCCACAGGTCCTCGTTTCCGGCGCGTGGGAAGGTGTTGATCGCCACCAGCACCTTTGCCCCGCGTGCATGGGCATAGGCGACGCCCGCCGCCAGTTCCTCGCGGGAGAAGTTGAGGCCGGGGAAGTTGCGGGCGTTGGTGTCATCGGCAAATCCGCAATAGATGGCATGGGCACCGGCGTCGGTGGCAGCTCTCAGGGCCGCAGGCGTTCCGGCAGGGCAGACGAGTTCCATCACCGGAAAGCCTCCATGGATGCCGGGCGGCTCAGCGGCACGCCGGTCATCGACTGTAGCAGGGCAATCACCCGGTTGGCGGCTCCTGCGAGCGGGCCGGTGAGGCGGGCGATTTCCGCGCCCAGATCCAGCTCCGCATCATCAATGGCATTGCGCAGGGCAAGGGCTGCCGAAGTGTCGCCCTCAATGGTGAGATCGCGGGAGAAGAACAGCGCATCCCCGTCCCAGACCCCATGCACCAGTCCGACAAGCGCCGCCAGCTTTCCGGTGATGCGCGCATCGGCGGCGGGCGGGGTGGCATGCAGGGTGATGGTCAGCGGCTCCTGCGACAGGTCCATCAGGAAGGTCAGCGGCACGTCGCTGGCCGTCAGCGCGAAGCGGCTGTGGCGGTAGGCGCCGAGCCGGGTCATCAGGCCGGGATGGCGCGCCACGATCTGCCGCGCCGCGCCCGTCAGCACGAATGCCGCAGGCGCAGCGGGGGCAAGGCGCAGGCCGAGAGCCAGAAACGGCGGCATTTCGGGAATGGACGGGGGCTGGCCAGCGCCAGAGGGGGTGTCAGGGCTGGTACCTGGGCTGGTATTGGGGCCTGAGGACATCATGCAGGGGCTCCGTCTGTCGCGTTGCCCGGCACCATAGGCAGCGCAACCGGCGCTGTAGTTGATGCGCATCAACTCCAGCGGCCTATCCCGCGTGTTCCTGATCCCGTTCCTCGTCTTTGGCGTTCAACTGCGCCGTTCAAGAGCCAGCTTGAGGCCGAAGGCGACCAGGACGGAGCCGGTGAGCCCGTCGATGCCGCGCGTGAAGGACGGGCGGCGCAGCAGTCCGGCAATGGGCCGGGTCGCCAGAATGATCACGGCAAACCAGAGCGTGCCCATCAGCCCATGGATGGCGGCAAGCCCGGTGCTGAAGGCGGTGACGGGCACATCCGCCGGAATGAACTGCGGCAGGAAGCTGACATAGAAGACGCCGACCTTGGGGTTCAGCAGATTGGTCATCAGCCCGCGCCAGAACCAGCCCCGGCTGGCGCTCTGGCCTGCGGCAACTTCAGCGGCGGCCTTTTCCAGCTGCGCCGGATCGGCAGGGCGCAGGGCGGCGCGGAGCATCTTGAAGCCCAGCCAGATGAGATAGGCCGCCCCGGCAAACTGCATCACCCGGTAGGCCGCCTCGGAAACAGCCAGCAGTGCCCCCAGTCCCACGGAGGCGGCAAAACCCCAGGTGATGACGCCAGCGGAAATGCCAAGCCCCGCAGCAAAGGCCTGTTTCGGGCCTTCCACGGTCGCCGTGCGCAGCACCAGCGCCGTGTCCAGTCCCGGTGTCAGGGTGACGAGGGCGGCTGCAATCGAAAAGGCGATGATGGCTGAAACCGGGTCCATGGCTGTCTCCGCAAGCCGGAAGGGCAGGCCGTCATATTGCAGCTTTGGCAGGGGCGGCCAAGTGAGAAAACTTCAGTTCTCGCAAACTGCAGGGTCTCTCGATCGTCATCCCGGACGCGCTCTGCGCGATCCGGGACCGGTGAGCCGAGGTGCAAGTTGACTGCCCGCAGGTGCTGGAATAGATAGGCCTTGGCTCACCGGTCCCGGATCTCCGCTTCGCTGCGTCCGGGATGACGATTTAGAGGCTCACTTAAGAGCGCCTCGGCGCGCGGGGAAAGCGGGCAGCCGCGATCTTTCAGCAGGGCGATGGCCTCCCGCGTCAGCGCCTTGTTGGCGGTGTTGCCGGTGAAGGTGGTGGAGGAGTTGGCAAACTCGATGCAGATGTTCTGCGTGCCGATGCTGTGCCGGTAGTCCACCCGGGAGATATTGCCGTAGGGCTCGGTGCGGGTACGGATGACCTTGCATTCCACGTGGTCAGGATGAAACACCAGCCTGGGATTGATCGAATTGGTCGAACGCGCCAGCCACGGCACATATTTGCGCCCCGAGAACCCGGCCACCAGTGGAATGATATAACTGCCGTTCTCCTGCGTGATCCTTGCAGCCTTGGCCCGGTCGAGACGGCTTTTGATCATGAGGTAGAATACGCCGAAGAACATCGCAAAACACGTGACGAACAGCGCGGTGAAGAGGGCAAGTTCCATGCGGCGGTCCTTTCACCGGGGGATGTGTTTACATCAGTCGAAAGGAAGAGGATCGGGCTTTTGTTTTGCCGCTGCGTCCCTCTCCCCATTTGAGAGGGAGATGTCTGCGTCAGCAGACAGAGGGGGAGAGCAGCGTCTCAGCACAGTACCATCTCTCTCATAAACGGATAGTCAGATACCTCGTCTGCCGCCTCAATGGGCTATCGGATTCAGATCAGGTTCGGACACTGCCCGCGGCGATGCGCCTGATCTGTGGCAGGGCCTCTCCGCTCCCCTCCCCACGAGGGGCAGGGGAATCGCGTATGTCGAATAAGGGGTTGTTTTACTGAGGCAAATCGATTCATGAGTTCTCCGTCCCGGGAGGTTGCGATGAGTAGATTTGCCGCTTGTTTTGAAGCTTTGCCTGATCC
>NZ_FYAN01000013.1:0-11880 GCF_900185665.1 Pannonibacter sp. I15F10I1 | reverse complement strand
AAATCCCTGCAGGTTTTCTGATCTTACGTTCAGATTTTATTCAGGTTTTTCTTTGTGTTGCTCAGCCCCGGTGTTTTCCGGGGCTGTTGCTGTTTTGGGTTTTTACTGTTTTTTCTACTAGATTGGCATTTTTGTTTCGCGCGTTTTTTTGTTTTGTTTGCGTTGTTATTTTGGATTTTACTCTATTTTGGCATTATGTTGCTTTTCGAGTGTGATTGCCAAGGAGGTTTTGTTGCTGTAGGAGTTCGGTTTGGTTGACGGTGTTTTGCGGCGGTGTTGCGGGTTTGTGTGTTTTGGTCCTGTTGCGCAGTTTTGCTGGGTGTTGTGGTAGGCTGTCTGCTGGTGGCATGATATTGTATGCGAGCATTGAGAGGTTGATAGGCCTTGATATGAGCGGGGTTTGCGGGGCGTGTTGTGATGTGCCCTTGTGACCGGGATGGTTCAGCTTCGCGGGTTTGGGCCTTGAGGGCTCAAACTGTTTGCGTTCAAAGCTTGTGCGCAGTAGCTCGCGCACATTAGATTTTGCCTTGCTGGTCTGGCGGGTGTCTTTGGCCCCCGGCTTTGGCTGGTTTGGATGATGTATCAATCGTGAGACGGGATGACCGCGTTTGCGGGCTCCCTGCATGGGATGGGATTATGGTTTTCAAGACACCCCTACAGGCTGCATATGGCAAATTTCGCGCCATAGTTTTCACGACTTTTGTTTTCAGCTTTGCGATTAACGTTCTTCTTTTTGTCTCTCCACTTTACATGCTGCAGATTTACGATCGCGTTTTGGGCAGCCGGAACGAGACGACGCTTTTGATGATCTCCCTGATCACATTGTTTCTGCTGGTTATCTATGGTGTTCTTGAGTTCATCAGATCGCGCATGCTGGTGCGTGCGGGGATGCAGTTTGATGAAGTTCTGTCGGCGGCCGTCTTCAACAGGGCGGTGAAGCTGCGCCTGAGCAACCCGTCCGCAGGTGCGGAATATATTCTGTCAGACGGCGACAAGGTCCGGGAGTTCATGACCGGCAGCGGCATTCTGACGTTCTTTGATGCGCCATGGACGCCGCTGTTCATTATTGTGTGCTTCCTGTTTCATCCGTGGCTCGGCTATCTTGCCCTGAGCGGCGGTATTGTGATCTTCGCACTGGCGCTGATCAACGAGCATGCCACGAAGACGCAACTGAAGGCCGCGAATACGGCGGCGCAAGGGGCGAGCCAGTTTGCCGGGGCCGTTCTGCAAAATGCGGAAGTCATCCGGTCGATGGGCATGGAGAAGGCGCTTGGGGCCCGCTGGCGGGAACGCCACGGCAGCATGATTGCCGCACAGGCCGGTGCAAGTGACAAGTCCGGCGCGATCCTGACGTTCCAGAAGTTCTTCCGCATGACGATCCAGTCTGCGATTCTGGGCCTGGGGGCTTATCTTGCGCTGCATCAGGAGATCTCTCCCGGCATCATGATTGCCGCTTCGATCATGATGGGCCGCGCCCTTCAGCCCGTGGAGCAGGGCGTTGCGCAGTGGAAGCAATTTGTCGCGGCCCGCCAGGCGCATGAACGGCTGAAGCAGCTTTTTGACAACATCCCGGGGGATGAGGCACGCACGGAGCTTCCGGCGCCAAAGGGGCTGATTTCGGTTGAGAACCTGACCTCCGTCATTCCCGGAACACGGGTTCCGTTCCTGAAGAACATCAGCTTCCAGGTGAACCCCGGCGAGACCCTTGCGGTGATCGGACCTTCGGGCTCCGGCAAGTCGAGCCTTGTCCGGCATCTGGCCGGTGTATGGCCGGTGCTCTCGGGCACGGTGCGGGTTGACGGGGCCGACATCGCCCATTGGGACAGTGGCCAGCTTGGCCAGCACATGGGCTATCTCCCGCAGGAAGTCCGGCTTTTTGCGGGAACGATTGCAGAGAATATCTCGCGGTTCAGCGGCGGGGAATCGGATGCTGTTGTGAAGGCGGCGCAGATGGCCGGTGTACACGAGATGATCCTGCGCTTGCCGGATGGCTACGAGACCCAGGCTGGTGACAATGGCCAGCAGCTGTCCGGCGGACAGCGCCAGCGTGTTGGCCTGGCGCGGGCCATGTTTGGCATGCCGCGCATTGTGCTGCTGGATGAGCCGAATTCAAACCTCGACGCAGACGGGGAGAATGCGCTGATCGAAGCCATCAAGGTGATGAAGAGTGAAGGCGTGACGGTCATTCTGGTAACGCACAAGACGAATTTGCTGGCGGTGAGCGACCGGGCGCTGGTGCTTCGTGACGGGACGCTGCAGGCTTTGACAACCCCTCAGGAGCTGTTCAAGCCTGCCAGCACTCCCGTGCCGGTGGTACCGGTTCAGCAGCCCTCTGCCGCAGCGCAGCAGCGCGCGTGACACAGCGGGCAATGAAAAGCACAGGGAATCTGTTTCCATGAAACCAGTCAAAGCCGATCCGAAGCCGTTTGTGATTGCCGGCTATGCGGTGATTGCCCTCACCTTTGGAGTTGCCGGGGTGTGGGCGGCGACCGCCAAGCTCGACAAGGCGATCGTTGCACCGGGGACCGTTGATGTTGCGATGGACCGGCGTGAGATCCAGCATCTGGAAGGCGGGATCATTGAGAAGATTTCCGTGGCCGAGGGCCAGAGGGTCAAGGCAGGCGACATCCTCATCGAGCTGAACAACATTCAGGCCAGCGCCAATCTTCAGGTGGTGACGATCCGCCTGCATGTGGCGCAGGCGATGGAGGCCCGGCTTCAGGCGGAGCGCAATCTTGGCAGCAGCCTGGAGTTCTCCGAACGCCTGCTGAACGACAAGACGCCGGAGGTGATGGCCGCGATTGCGGATCAGCGGCAGATTTTTGCCGACCGCACGTCGATCCTGCAGTCGCAGACGGATATTCTGAACAACCGGATTGAGCAGCTGCGGCGTGAGCGGCAGGGTCTGGGCGATCAGAAGACGGCGTTCGAGATGCGGGCGCAGATCCTGTCGGAGCGGCTGGACCGGCTGAAGACGGGGCTGAAGACAGGCGCTGTCCAGACCAATCTCTTCACCACCTATGAAGACGAGTATGTGGCGGTGAAGGCCAATGTGGCGCGGATAGAGACCGAGCAGGCGAAGGTCGACAAGTCGATTGGCGAGACGGAATTCCAGATCCTGCAGACGCAGCAGCAGTTCCGCGAGCGCGCCTCCTCGGAATACAAGGAAGTGAGCAGCCAGATCCAGGAGCTGATCGAGCAGCGCAAGGTTGCGGAGAATGTTCTGGAGCGCACGAAGATCCGGGCTCCGATCGACGGCACGGCGCAGAACCTGCAGGTGCGGGGCCGGGTGATCCGCCAGGGCCAGGTGATGCTAGAGATTGTGCCGGATACGGATCAGATGGTGATCAATGCCCATGTGTCCCCGGCCGATATTGATGCGGTGCGGGAGGGGATGACGGCGGAGATCAAGTTCAGCGGGCTTCCGAGCCGTTTTCTGCCGATCATCACCGGCGAGGTGGCAACGGTGTCCAAGGCGAGCATCACCCCTCCTGACGGGCGCACTCCGCCTTACTTCCTCGCCCGTATCAATGTCAGCACCGGCATGATCCCTGACGAGATCGAGAGCCGCCTGACGGCTGGCATGGGTGCGGATGTGCTGATCTCGGCGGGGGAACGGACCGTGGCTGATTATCTGATTTCCCCGCTCACCGATGCGATCTGGCGCAGCATGAACGAGGAGTGATAGCAAGGCTTTGAGATGCTGACACATCATGCCTTGGAATGCTCAGGCGCCGCACGGGCTAAACCGGATTGCGGTGAGACAAGCTCACCGGGAAACCGGCATCATAGCAAGGCTTTGAGATGCTGACGCATCACGCCTTGAAATGCTCAGGCGCCGCACGGGCTAAACCGGATTGCGGTGAGACAAGCTCACCGCAATCCGGCATCAGGCTCAACGGGGGGTATCAGTTCCGCGGCAGGGCGGCGGCCAGCGCGGCCGCATAGGCGTTGCGGGCGGTCTGGAGGATGGACATTTCCTGTTGCAGGTCGGCGATCCTGCGGTCCACGATGTTGATGCTGGACAGCTGGTTCAGCGCGTCCTGGCTCAAGGTGTCGATGGCATAGTCCTTGCCGTCGATGGTGACCTTGGGTTCGCCGTTGAATGTGTCAGTCATGGGAATGTCCTTTTGTGTCATGCTTGCCCCGCATCTGCTGCAGAGCATGAGATTTACACCAGCTCCCGATGAGAGCTTGCCGCACCGGGAGCTGCTCAAGCCCGTGCGGCGCCTGAGCAATCTCAAGGCGTGATACCAGTTCCCGATGAGCTTGTCTCACCGGGAACTGGTCAAGCCCGTGCGGCGCTTGAGCAATCTCAAGGCGTGATGCCTCAGCATCGAAAGCCTGGGTATTATGTCAGCGCGTTGAAATCAATGATGCCATCGCCGTGGAGGAAACTGACCTCCTGGCCTTGCCCCGAAGATGCAGCCTGGGCCTGAACCTGGGCCGCAGCCTGAGCCTGGGCCGAATCATGAGCATGGGCCAGCTGGCCCAGTTTCTGCAGGTTCTGCATGGACAGAAGCTGGCAATAGGCAAGGCTCAGCGCCCCGGCGCGGCGCAGGGTGAGGAAGGCCTCGTCCGGCAGCGCGTTGAGGGCAGCTTCATCGATGCAATAGAGGCCGTCAAGCTGCCTGTGTCCCTCCCCGTCCGGCACGGAGATGGGCCAGGGGCGGATGAGGCCATGGTCTGCCAGCAGCTGGCAGGTCCGGGCTGCCGCCGCGCGGCTTGCCTGGACCTGGTTGAGGAAGCCGAGGATTTCCTGAACGGCCGGCGCCGGCTGGCCCTCGCCGTCAAAGAAGGCTTCGCCTGGAGCATCGCAGATCAGGCCGCTGTCCGCATCGATGGCGAGGATCTGCTGCCCTTCGCCGGTGCTGGCCAGACGGAACGGATAGCTGCGGTAGAAGGCCGGCACATAGGCGCCGAGCCAGCGGCCATCGGGCGCCACGAAGAGATTGCGGCCCGGCGCCAGGCCGAGCAGGGCGGCGGGCACGACATGCCCGTCCTGGCTCATAAAGGCCAGCGGCATGTCCAGGAGGGCGCGCGGCAGCTCCTGGGCGGCAAGAGGCACCACCATGTCCGGCCGGGCATGGGCATAGTCCTCAAAGCGTTTCCAGTATTTTGAGCTGTGGAGATCGCGGGAGACGGCTTCAAGCTGTGTCATGGTGTGCCCTGTTTTGCGGCGTGTTTTGCGGCCTGTTCTTTGACCTGTGTGCTGCCGTGTGTCCTGGCCCTGCAAGCCAGTGCAGGGTCTTTTGATAGCAGGTCTTCCCGGTTCTTGCGATGCCAGTGCCTGCCCCAGGGCCGGGCTTATACCAGCTCCCGATGAGCTTGACTCACCGGGCACTGGTCAAGCCCGTGCGGCGCTTGAGCCATTTCAAGGCGTGATACCAGTTCCCGATGAGCTTGTCTCACCGGGAACTGGTCAAGCCCGTGCGGCGCCTGAGCATTTTCAAGGCGTGATGCCTCAGCATCGAAAGCCTTGGTATCAGGCCGAAGGCCAGCGCCCCCCAAAAAAAGACACCCCTCCAAGACGTCCTGAGCACTCAAGAAAAAACCCTGCGCCGTCCAGAGAGGGCGCAGGGTTTGCGTGTTCAGCTCAGATACCGGCCCATGCGGGCCGGTATCTGTCTCCGGAGAGATTAGGCGATGTTAATGGTGTTGGCTGCACCGCCAGCGGCTGCGGACAGTGCGGTGACGCCCGTGATGCCAACGAGTTCGACCAGCGAGTCGCCGCCCGTGTTTTCGTTGTACACGTACGTGTTGCCGCTATGCTCGAAAGCAGCAGTCGACAGGTTCGCCGTGACCAGTGTGTCAACCAGAGTGATCTTGGTTGCAAGATCAAGACCAGAAGCCTTGGAACCTGCGAACGTCAGCACACCACTGTTGATGGTATAGGTCAGTTCGGCAGCGGTGTAACCAGTGACGCCTGCTGCAGCCTGGTTTGCTGCGACAGCAGCAGCCCCAGCGAAGTCAAGCTTCACAGACGCGTCGGCTCCACCAACGCTGAAGCCCGTGATGCTGTCATAGGCGGTGATGGTGGAGTCGCCTGCACCAACGGTGACCGTGACGTACTGGGCATCAGCAGCGTCAAGTCCGGTGAACTTGATGGTGTCCTTGCCAGCACCGCCGTTCACGGAGATCACCGAACCGGCAGCAACTGCCGCCGAGACTTCGATCTCAATGCTGTCAGTACCAGCGCCAGTGTTCACGCTGATGTCACCGGTGGTCAGAGCCGTAGCCACAACCTTGACGGTGTCGTTCCCGCTGCCGGTCAGGACGGAAACGTCCTGAGCGTCTGCGGACGTAGTAACGGTGAGCTTCTGTGCACCAGAGAAGGTGCCGCCAGCGAAGGTCACTGCAGACTTGCCACCGGCAGTCACTTCGATCTCCGACCCGGCAGACTTGAAGTTGCCGTCGTACCATCCACCGGTCGTCACAGAAATGGCATTACCGTCGCCCGTATTGCCGATGACGAGCTTCTCGATGTTCTTGATTTCCTTGAAATCGTCATCGATGAAGGTCACAGCGGCTCCGCCCGCCGTCAGAGTTGCAGTGTCAGAACCTGCGCCACCATCCAGCTTGTTGTATGTCGCGCCATCGCGGAGCTGGGTCACTGCGGTAAAGGCAAAATTGTCTTTGCCTGCACCACCGGTGTAGCTGGAGCCAGCCGTGCCGAGGTTGAAGGTGTTGCCTGCAGTGGCCGAACCGGTGACGGTCGAACCTGCAACGAGGTTACCCGAGATAGTCAGACCAACCGGGGTGGTAGCGCCGTTACCAGTCAGCTTGGAACCGTCGATGGTGACAGCCTTCGTGGTTGCTGCGTTCGTCAGAGTGACAGCGGAACCGGTGAGGTTGATCGCAGTCAGCTTGTCGGCAGCAAGCGAAGCAATAGTCGTCGTCTGATCAGCATCCCCAGCCTTGGCGTTTGCCTTGACATTCAGGGTTTCAAAGCCGTTGATGGTCAGTGCACCAGCATCAAAAGCAGCGCCCTTGCCGTCACCGAAGGTCACGCTCACAGCGTCAGCGGTGCCGGTCGCATCCGACAGAGCCAAGGTCGTTGCACCGATATCGGCCAGAGCAGTGATGTTTGCGGCCTGCGTCGCAGACAGTTTGGAGATGTTGTTGGTTGCCCCAGACAGCTCGATGGCTTCAATGCCTGCGATCAGGGACGCATCGAACGTGCCGTTGACACGCAGCACTTCGAAGTTGGTGTACTTGGCAGCCAGAGCAGCGGTGTTGGCATGGGTAACGTTGGCACCGATGTTCAGCGTGTCGCGACCGGCACCACCGTCCACGGAACCGGTGGTCAGCACAGCACCGGTGGTCACCACATCAGCACCCTTACCACCCTTGAAGACGGTGTCCGCATCGCCGTCCAAAGTGATTTTCACGCCACCTTCGAAAGCAGAAGCATCGACAGACTTGAAGTTGGCGGCAAGAACATCCAGATCGACATTAGCAGCCGTACCAATGACAGTCAGGGTGCTACCTGCAGCCACACCAGTGATGCCATCGCTGTTACCGGCACCGACAGTCAGATCCGTAGAAGCGTTGACTGTGACCGACTTGATGCTATTCGCGAGAGCAATCGCATCAACTTTATTGGCTGCGCCAGTCGAGGTGATGGTTGCTGCAGTCAGGCCAGCGCCGTTGATGGTGATATCGGTGTTATTGCCAGCAAGCGTACCGCCAGCAATCGCCAGCGTTGCTGCGGTGGCTGCATCCACATAGGTGGCTGTGACAGCATTATTGGTCACGAGCGCGTTGCCGCGCACACCAACAGCTGCACCAGCATTCACAGCGGTAATCGTCAGGCTATCTGCAGAACGGTCGGACCAAATCTGTTCGTGGCCAACGAAGTTAGAACCTGCCACCGTCTGTGCGGCACCCGAAACGTTACGAACGTTGATGATTTCAACGCTGTTGGTGGAAGCGGCAGGAATGCTATTCGCAAGCAGTGTATCCACAGTCAGGTTCAGAGTGTCTTTGCCAGCGCCACCGTTGATGGTGTCAGCCGTATTGAACGTTGCACCAGTTGTAGCAGCCACAGCAACAAACGTATCATTGTTTGCCGTACCCGTCAGAGTATCCACGCCAGTCGTCAGCGTGAAGGTCTGGCCCGGGACACCGGAGTCAACCACCGGAGCGCCCGGACGGCTTTCGAACTGGCCGTGCTTGACGAAATGCTCGTAGGCAGCATTCTTGGTGGTGATGCCGGCGGCAGCCAGGTCAGCATTGGCCGCCAGATAGGCCTTGTCGTCGAACGAGGCGAAGGACGGGAACGTGGCGCTCGGAGCGCGGCCTTCCTTGGCGCCGAAGTTCATGAAATGGGTGAAGGGGTTGACGCCGGCGGCGGCAACGTCCGGGTTCGCCGTCAGATAGTCCTTGGTGTTGAAGGTCGTGTTCGGGTTGGCACCTTCAAAACGGCCATGGTTATCGTAGTGGCGCTCAGCAAACTGAGCCCAGGTCAGGCCCGTCGAGCCGGCGGTTGCAACAAAAGCGTTGAACACGTCCGGGCGTGCCGAAAGATAATAAGTAGCGTCGAATGCCAGAGCCATGAGCCCTATCTCCTTGATCCTGTGTGCGACTTGACGTCACTTCGCCGGGACGGTCTCCCCCGGGCAAAGATTGCCTGACGCAGCCCGAAGCAGGGGCGTCCAGCAAGCACTGTACCCCTATCACCGCAGGCTGCCTCAGGCAAGATGTGATTACACCGGAAAACCACCGAAACGGGCAAAAAAACAGGGTGGAGAGAGAGCAAGAACGGCAGGGCGGCCAGGAGAAGCGGCAGGCCGGCAAAAAGGGCCACTCACACCAGCTCTCGATGAGCTTGATTCGAGAGCTGGTCAAGCCTGTGCGGCGCCTGAGCAAATCCAGGGCGTGATACCAGACCTCAATGAACTTGACTCATTGAGGTCTGGTCAAGCCCGTGCGGCGCCTGAGCAAATCCAGAGCATGATACCAGCATCGGGAGCCCCGGTTAATAAGAAAATCCAGGGCGCGAGGCGCCAGCATCGAAAGCCCTGAACAGCAAGGGCCCGGCGAATCATGCCAGCTCTCACTGGCGCTGGCTGGCCAGAGGATTGGCTGACCAGAGGATTGGCTGACCGGCGAGTGTTTTTTGCGGGGGTAGGATTGGCTGACCGGAAACGGGTCAAGCCCGTGCAGCGGCTGAGCAAATCCAGGGCGTGATGCACCAGCATCGAGGGCCCTGATCAGCCCTCCCGGAAGATCAGGTCATAGGTGGTCGGCTCATAGAAGCTGAGCATGCGCATGGCAAAATCACGCGGCGCCATACCGAGCGCCTGCGCCCAGGCCTCATAACGCTCCGCCGGAATGCGGCCCTTGCCGCCTTCAATCTGGGAGATGAAGGTGTAGTAGAGGACGCCGACCCGCTCGGCCAGGTCACGCTGCGACAGGCCAGCCTGCTCACGGGCAGCCTTCAGCCACAGACCCGCCTGAAGACGCAGATCCTGCCTGTTGTCGCTGGCAATGGAGGCGCTGCCCTGAAACTGCATTGCATTTACTTTCGCGGGGAAACTCACACTCTTTACATCATTTGATATAGGAAAAATCCGGAACGGGCCAGTGCTTTTCTGCAGCTCTGCCCCGCGCATCCCCCCCAGCCCTTCACCGCCCCCGCCGGATGAAGACCAGCTCTCAATGAGCCAGGGTCATCGAGAGCTGGTTAAGCCCCTGCAGCGTTTGAGCAAAATCAAGGCGTGATGCGTCAGCACCGAAAGCCTTGGCAGAAGACGGCAAATGCACAGGAAAACCGCCCAAAGCCGGACCAGAACAGGACCCGGAAGCTGGACCTGAAGCGGGCGCTCCCGTTTTTGCCCGCTTCACACTGGACGCAAGCCCTCCCCAGCCGCTAATATGACAGGGTCTTTTGGGTTGAGATTGAGAATGGTTGAGATTGTTGCCTTCCCCGGCGCGCCGGATATCCATGGTTCAAGGACCATTCCCGAACCAGGGAATACCCCCGGACCCGGGAATATCCCCGAACCCGGGAATATCCTTGAGTCTGATCTTCTGGCACAGGGTTCTCTGGTACAAAACCCGGAACTGCAGAAAAGCCTCGGACTGCAGGACAGCTGCACTGTGACCGCCAGCCTGCTGGACAGGCTGGCCGGAAAATCTGCCCCGGAAAGACCTGAACTGGAAAGGCCTGAACTGGAAAGACCCGCCCTGCTCCGGGCCACCCCCGGCGGAACCATTGCCATCCCGGCACATCCAATCTCGACAACCCCCCTCTCCTCAGGCGCCGCCCGCGGACAGGCCTGCCAATCTTCCACCCAGCCCTCCACAAAACCAGGCTGGACCAATCAGGAAATCGCAGACCTTTACCGCGTCGAAGCCCTGCTCGTGCAGGCCGGAATCCGCATCTCATCCGCCCAGGGCCTCAGCGACGAAAACGACCCCTGGTTCGTCTTCTGCCGCGAGGACGGCGATGTCTTCGTGCACCTGGCCCGCACCGGCGGCA
Organism: Pannonibacter sp. I15F10I1; assembly: GCF_900185665.1. Lineage (NCBI taxonomy): Bacteria > Pseudomonadati > Pseudomonadota > Alphaproteobacteria > Hyphomicrobiales > Stappiaceae > Pannonibacter > Pannonibacter sp. I15F10I1. The sequence goes on along the minus strand of NZ_FYAN01000013.1, from coordinate 1,394 downwards.
CCTATCTGCTCGACAGCCCAGGGCTCGGCGCCCTCCTCCAGGGACCGGACTTCCCAGCCCTCATCGACAGCTTCGTCCGCCAGCTGGCAGAGCGCAACAAGCCCGCCGGGAATGTCATCACATTCCACCCCCGCATGCTGCAGCAGCAAACCGTGCGCCTCCACCCCGCCGTCATGCTCGCCGCTCTCGTCTGGACCCTCTTCCTCGCCTCAAACGAGATGAGCGCAACCGCACAGGCCGCAGAAGACATCACAGGCGCTGCACACGAGCCTGCCACACCCAGCCACGCAGATCTCCCCCACACAGACCTGCTGGCCATGGACCTGCTGAACGCAGCAAAGACACCAGAACAGGCTCAAGAACAGGAATTGGCCGCGAACAGCCCGCAATCCGGCGGGACCGCAGACCGGCAGAACCCAAGCCTGCTCGATGCTGCACGCATCCTCCAGACCCTCGACACACGCACCCTGCAAGCGCCCGCCCCCTCAGGCGCAGCAGCAAGCGCACAGGCCCTCGCCGTCAACCTCGCCGTCATTGCAATCGGCTATGGCCTCCAGGCACCAGACCCCTCAACCGCCCTGCCCGGCCTCGACACAGACGCAGCCGCAAAGGCCCTCGAAGCCTCATTCGCCCCGGACCAGGACCACAATACACTCAACATCCAAGCCGAAACCAGCACAACCCATGCCGGCACCGGGACCAAAACCCCGCAGGCACACACCGCGCCAGAGCCCATCTACGCACCCCTAACCCTCACGGTCCACGCCAGCACCGCTCACATCCCCGCGCAAAACGGAAAGGTGGAAAACGGAGACAGCACACCACCCGCCACAGCAGACAGCATCAGCACCGCACAAGCCGGAACCATCGTCACAATCCAGGCCGCAGATCTGCCGGAACGCATCTCAACCGCGCCCGCAACACCCTCAACAACCGAAGCAGACACCCTCATCAGCCTCGTGTCGAAATACCTCGGCGCAATCGCAAACTATCAGCTCGGCGGTATCAGCGTCTCAACAACAATCAACCCCGAAAACCTCGACAAAGTCCTATCCCAGATCAGCTCAGCCGCAGGCGAAACACCCCAGGCCGATCACCCAGCACAGCCGCAAACAATCCCCATCCTCACAGAAAAACCCCAGCAAGGCCTCTCAATCCTGGGAACAACATTCTCCGAATACAACGATCTGGCAAAGAAATTCGTCCACGCATTCATCCTAGATGCCGGAGCCATCCAAATGCTCCAGATCAAAACAGAACTCCTACTCGTCGACCTAACCGCAATCGATGAACAAACAGACATACCAGTCATCAAAAGCTGGATAACCGAAGACGGACACGTCATCTCAACAATCGGACACCAGCAAACATTCATCGAATTCGGAATCGTATAA
>NZ_FYAN01000019.1:0-119082 GCF_900185665.1 Pannonibacter sp. I15F10I1 | reverse complement strand
GGAACCCATCTTGGCCAGCGGTCTCACGGATCGCAAAATAGGCCGTACATATGACCGCAAGCGATCCGGAGCACCTGCGAACTTAAACCTTGCGACCACGGGGCCGTCCACATATGGATCCCCACCTTCGTGGGGATGACAACGGAGAGTTGGTCAAGCCGTGCGGCGCCTGAGCAAATTCAAGGCGTGATGCGTCAGCATCGAAAGCCTTGGTGTAGGGGCAGCGCAGAGAGCCTCCAAAAGCCAAAAGGCCCGCACGGATGGCGGGCCTTTCCAGAATAATTGCAGCAGAGCGGATCAGCTGGCGACGGCGAACTGATCGTTGAAGGCATAACCCGCGCCGCGAACCGTGCGGATCGGGTCCTTCACCTTGCCCTTGTTGATGGCCTTGCGCAGGCGGCCGACGTGAACGTCGACGGTGCGCTCATCCACATAGACATCGTGGCCCCACACGCCATCGAGCAGCTGCTCGCGGGAGAAGACGCGGCCGGGCGAGGTCATCAGGAATTCCAGCAGGCGGAACTCGGTCGGCCCCAGGTGAATTTCCTTGCCGTTGCGGCGGACGCGGTGGGTTTCCTTGTCCAGTTCCAGATCGCCGGACTTCAGCATGGTGGACACCACTTCCGGGCGGGCCCGGCGCAGGATGGCGCGCACGCGGGCCATCAGCTCGGGGATCGAGAAGGGTTTCACCACATAGTCATCGGCGCCGGTGGCCAGACCCCGGATGCGCTCGGCCTCCTCGCCGCGTGCCGTCAGCATGATGATCGGCAGGCGTTCGGTTTCGGACCGGGCCCGGACGCGGCGGCACAGCTCGATGCCGGAAAGGCCTGGCAGCATCCAGTCCAGCAGCAAGAGGTCCGGCTGCGTCTCCCGCAGCCGGATTTCGGCGTCATCTCCCCGGTCGCAGGAGTCCACGTCATAGCCTTCCGCTTCCAGATTGTAGCGCAGCAGAAGGCTCAGGGGCTCTTCGTCTTCAACGATAAGAACCTTGGGCATGGCAATATGCTCCGGACGTCACTTACAGGCAGGCAGATCAGGCGCCTTCGTTTTCGGCAATGCCCATCTCGTCGATCTTGCGGCGGGCTTCCAGCAGCTGGTCACCGGTCACCATGAAGTAGACGTTCTCTGCGATGTTGGTGGCATGGTCACCAATGCGCTCGATGTTCTTGGCGCAGAACAGCAGATGGGCGCACTGGGTGATCTTGCGCGGATCTTCCATCATGTAGGTCAGCAGCTCGCGGAACAGCGAGGTGTAGATGGCATCCACCTCATCGTCGCGCTCGCGCACGGCCTTGGCGGCTTCGGCATCACGGCCCGTATAGGCGTCCAGCACCGATTTGAGCTGGTTCAGCGCCAGATCGGACATGTGCTCGACGCCGAAGGCGGCCTTCTTGGAATTGAAGACGCCGTCGATGGCAATCACGCGCTTGGCGATGTTCTTGGCAAGGTCGCCGACACGCTCCAGATCGTTGGCGATGCGGCCTGCGGCCATGATCTCGCGCAGATCCTGGCCCATCGGCTGGCGCAGGGCGACGATGCGGATGAACTTCGCCTCGATTTCCTGCTGCATCTCGTCCAGCTTGGCATCGGCCTGAACGGTGGCCTGTGCCTTGGGCAGATCGTGGGTCAGCAGAGCGGTGACGGCATCATTCACCAGCTTCTCCGCCAGACCGCCCATTTCGGCGACCCGGCCGGCCAGGGCGCGCAGTTCCTCGTCATACGAGCTAACGGTATGCTCGGACATGTCGTGTTCCTCTCAAATTCTCGAGCGCAAGATCCAGTATCAGCCGAAACGGCCGGTGATGTAATCCTGCGTGCGCTTGTCCTGCGGATTGGTGAAGATGTCCTGCGTCGCCCCTTCCTCGACCAGATTGCCGAGATGGAAGAAAGCGGTGCGCTGGGACACGCGGGCAGCCTGCTGCATGGAGTGCGTCACGATCACGATGGTGAAGTTGGTGCGCAGCTCGTCGATCAGCTCTTCGACCTTGGCGGTCGCGATCGGATCAAGGGCCGAGCACGGCTCGTCCATGAGGATCACTTCCGGGCTGACGGCGATGGCGCGGGCAATGCAGAGACGCTGCTGCTGACCACCGGACAGGCCCGTGCCCGGACCATCAAGACGGTCCTTCACTTCGTTCCACAGGCCGGCCTTCTGCAGCGAGGCAGAAACCACTTCATCGAGTTCCGCCTTGTTGCGGGTCAGGCCGTGGATGCGCGGACCATAGGCGACGTTCTCGTAGATCGACTTGGGGAACGGGTTCGGCTTCTGGAACACCATGCCGACCTTGGCGCGCAGCTGCACCGGATCGACCTTCGGATCGTAGATGTTCTCGCCGTCGATCAGGATGTCACCTTCAACACGGCAGATGTCGATGGTGTCGTTCATCCGGTTGAGGGTGCGCAGGAAGGTGGACTTGCCGCAGCCCGACGGACCGATAAAGGCGGTCACGGAACGGGGCTGAATCTTGATGTCCACGTCCTTGATGGCGTGCTTGTCGCCGTAATAGACCTGAACCTTCTGGGCGACGATCTTGGGTTCTGCGTGGGTCACGCCGTTCTCCACTTTTGCGCTGACATTCATCGGTAATCCCTTTCTTACCAGCGGCGCTCAAAGCGGCGGCGCAGGATGATGGCAACCAGGTTCATTACGATCAGGAACACCAGCAGCACGATAATGGCTCCGGATGCGCGCTCGACGAAAGCCGGGTCACCGCGCTGCGTCCAGTTGAAGACCTGAACGGGCAGGGCAGCTGCCGGTTCGAAGAAGCCTTCCGGCGGAGCAGACGGGAAACTGCGAACGAATGAAACCATGCCGATCAGCAGCAGGGGCGCGGTTTCACCAAGGGCCTGAGCCAAGCCAATGATCGTTCCAGTCAGGATGCCGGGAGCGGCAAGCGGCAGCACGTGATGAAAGATCGACTGCATCTTCGACGCACCGACCCCAAGTGCCGCATCCCGGATGCTCGGCGGCACCGCGCGCAGCGCAGCACGGGTGGCAATGATGATTGTCGGGATCGTCATCAGCGTCAGGACAAGACCGCCAACCAGCGAGGCCGACTGGGGAAGACCGGCAAAATTGATGAAAACAGCCAGGCCAAGGATACCGAACACGATTGACGGAACGGCTGCCAGGTTCGAGATGTTGACTTCAATCAGGTCAGTAAACCAGTTCTTGGGGGCAAATTCCTCAAGGTAGATGGACGCCGCCACGCCGATCGGAACCGCCAGGACAAGAACAATCATCATCATGTACATGGAGCCGAGGAAGGCGATACCCAGACCTGCCGCTTCAGGGCGCAAGTCGGAGGCATCCGGTCCGAAGAAGAAGCCCCAGTTGAAGCCCTCATACATCATGCCGGCTGCGCGCATTCTGTCGGCGAGTTCCAGCTGCTCAGGCGAGATATTGCTATCCAGCTTCGCGCTGTCCATCGTGACGCGGCCCTTGAAGTAGCCATCGACACGGCCATTGGCGTAGGTCTTGAACTTGATTGTCTGGCCGACAAGGTTCGGATCCGCCAGCACCATGTTGCGCAGTGTCGCCGGTGCTTCCTTGGAGACGAGATCAAAAATTTCCCTATCGGACAAACCGCCGGTCTCAATGCCCGCACGGTTCAGAGCCTCCAGAAGCGCCTTCTGGATTACATTCCCGTAGCCGACCGTGCTGACCTTCTTCATCTCCTCAAGATCCCGCTGGCCCGACTTGTCGAGGGCGGATTCCGTCAGCTGCACATCGAACTCAACAAAGGCCTGGTTGAATGCAGCAAGGCCACTGGAAAGCACTGAAGACAGAAGGATGACGAGGGACATCAAGCCAATGAAAATGGCCGTCATTCCATAGAAGCGGAACCGGCGCTCTGCCGCATTTCTCCGCTTGGTCCGTGCATCCGGGTTATAGATCGATTTGAACGGAACAGTATCGACGCTGGTCATTCGTATTGCTCCCGGTATTTACGGACGATGTAAAGAGCGGCGACATTCAGTCCCAGAGTGAAGACAAAGAGCGTCATGCCAAGCGCGAAGGCGACCAGTGTCTCCGGTGAGGCGAACTCCGTGTCACCTGTCAGCTGGCTGACGATCTTCACTGTAACGGTGGTCATGGCATCGAACGGATTGAGCCCCAGCTTGGCTGCAGCTCCGGCGCCCATCACCACAATCATGGTTTCGCCAATGGCGCGGCTTGCCGCCAGAAGGACGGCGCCGACAATGCCCGGCAAGGCCGCAGGAAAGACAACTTGCCGGATCGCCTCGGATCTGGTGGCCCCAAGGCCATAGGCGCCGTCACGCAGAGACTGGGGAACCGCATTGATGATGTCATCCGAAAGTGATGACACGAAGGGGATGAGCATGATGCCCATCACGAGACCGGCAGTCAGCACCGACGACGACGAATTGCCCAGGCCCATGGGCTGGGCGAAGTAGTCGCGCAGGAAAGGGCCAACCGTGATCAGGGCGAAAAGGCCGTAGACGATGGTCGGGATACCCGCCAGCAGCTCAAGCAGCGGCTTGGCGATGCTTCGAACCGGCTTGGACGCATATTCCGACATGTAGATTGCCGCATAAAGGCCAACCGGCACGGCAAACAGGAGCGCGACGGTCGAGACATACAAGGTACCCCAGAGCAACGGCAGGATGCCCAGTTCGGAGCCGCCGCGGAACTGCGGATTCCAGACCGTACCGAAGAAGAACTCGGTCGCAGGGTACATGTTGAAGAAATTATAGGTCTCAAACAGCAGGGACGACACAATGCCGAAGGTCGTCAGCACGGCGACGAGCGATGCAGCAAGAAGCATTGAACGCGTGAACTGCTCGGAGACATTTCTGGCGCGGAAGTCCGGATTAATCCGGAAAAACGACCAGACAAGCCCGGCGGCCGCAACCGCAATCACCGCAATGGCCATCATGAACCGGGAGGAATTGGTCATCGCCCGGTATGACTTGGCAGCCTCAAAGACTTCGCTGCGCACATCGGCACCGAGGGCAACCCCAGCCTGCGCCATGCGGCCGCGAATGAGGCTAAGATCACCGCGCATTTCCGCGATGCTTTCCTCAGACAGATCACCACGGCGGGCAAGAACCTGCAGCCCGCCGGCAATACGGCGAACGTCGGTCATCACCAGTGTCATGGCAGTCGAGCTGTCGGATGACGCCTCCGGAAGACTCCGCGACGCCGCTCCTTCAATAATCACCGGCGACAAAAACAGCCAGGCAGCCATCAGCACGAGCGCCGGAACGGCCGTGAACAGAAACACAACCGTGCCATAGTGGCCCGGCAGCGAATGCAGTTTCCGTCTATCTCCGCCAACGAGAGCCACCGCCCGGCTTCTGCCAGCGAACGCCCCAACAAAGGCAAGAGCAACAATTATAAGGAGAAGGGCACCGAGGCTCATGAGCTATCCAATCCACAGAGCAAAGGGTGGCGCTATTGCGCCACCCTGGTCTTCCATAGGCTCGAACCGCTTACTTGAGCGGACCCATGACGACTTCGTCAGCAACGGCCTTCTGGGTCGCAGCCAGTTCCGGATCGGAAACGAGGCCGTACTGAGCGAGCGGGCCATCCGGACCTGCGATATCGTCGGAGACGAAGAACTCGACGTATTCCTTCAGGCCCGGGATCACGCCGATGTGAGCCTTCTTCACGTAGAAGAACAGCGGACGGGAAACCGGGTACTCACCCTTGGCAATGCTCTCGACCGTCGGAACGATGCCGCCCATGGTCGCGACCTGGAGCTTGTCGGTGTTGTTCTGGTAGAAGGACAGACCGAACACGCCGATACCATGCGGGTTGGCAGCAACGCGAGCCAGGGTCTCGGTGTAGTCGCCGTCGATGTCGATGGACACGCCATCGGTGCGCAGCGCCATGCAAGCCTTGGCAGCAGCCTTGGCGTCACCACCGTTGGCAGCCTTCAGAGCTTCTTCGATGCCGTTGGCCTTGCAGCCAGCGTGCAGAACCTTCTCGTCGAACACTTCGCGGGTGCCATGCTTGGTGCCCGGAATGAAGGCGAGGATGTCCTGCTCCGGCAGGTCAGCGCGCACATCGCTCCACTTCTTGTTCGGGTTGGCAACGAGCTGGCCATCCTTCACGACCTGGGCGGCCAGAGCGGAGTGCCAGTCAGCCGGGGTGAACTCGAACTTGTTTCCGTTGATGTCGGAAGCAAACACGATGCCGTCATAGCCGATGCGCACTTCCATGAGCTCGGTGACACCGTTGGTGTTGCAGGTGTCGATGTCCGACTGCGTGATGCGGCTGGAGGAGTTCGCGATGTCGATGGTGTTCACACCAACGCCTTCGCAGAGCTTCTTGCGGCCAGCGCCCGAACCGCCGGATTCCACGACGGGGGTCGGGAAGTCGGTGTTTTCGCCGAAAGCTTCAGCAACGATGGAAGCATAGGGCAGAACCGTCGAGGAACCGGCGATCTGGATCTGATCACGAGCCTGAGCGGCGCCGGCGACTGCGGTGGCGGCAACCGCGAGGGCAACCGTGCTTACGAGGGTTTTGAACTTCACTTGACCACTCCCTTTGAATGTCAAGGTTTTTGGGCGCGCCACCCAGCCTCCCCTGAGGCCCTGGCGACGAGCGGAACCTAACGGCCGCAGATGAGACTTCTATGTCAGTTCCATATCACTTTTGTGACAATTTAAGTTATTGATAAAATTGAATAATTTTTCTGAAGACGCCCCAATAAATGCCGTTTTGTGACATTGGCGGGCGAGCAGGGCCGCTCCGGCTGGAACAGCCTGTCAGACCGGGAGCATCTTGTTAGCCGGCGGCGCCCGCAGCAGCGGAGAGCGGCAATGCCTCCCATCCCCTCTTGAAAAGCTGCGGTCAATGGGCCGCCGCCAGTTCCTCAGCCAGCTTCTCGTTTTCGAGCCGCTGGTGCTTCGGCAGCGGAATGAGGCCCTTCCCGGCCAGATAACCGCCCGGTCCCAGCGCCTTTTCAGACGCAAATTCAAGGAGATATTCTTCAAGCCCCGGGATCTTTCCCAGATGCTCCTCCTTCACGTAGAAATAAAGCGGCCGGGACAGGGGATAGGTGCCAGCCGCAATCGTGACGGCGGATGGCTCGACACCGGAGATCTTCACGGCTTTCAGCCCGCCGCGGTTCTGGTCCAGGAAGGAATAGCCGAAGATGCCGAGGGCCCGCGGGTTCTGCTCCAGCATGGCCACAACGAGGTCATCGTTCTCGCCCGTCTCCAGAAAGGCCCCGTCCTGCCGCAATTCATGACAGGTTGCGCCCTTCAGCCCGAGGCTTCCTGCATCGGCAAGTGCGGAACAGCCCTGCTCCATGGCAATTTCGACGAATGTATCGCGTGTGCCGGAGGTCGGCGGCGGACCAAGAATCTCGATGCGCTTGTCCGGCAGCTCTGCGCTGATCTGACGCCAGGATTGAAAGGGATTGTCCAGCAAACGGCCTTCCACAGGCACCTTGCGGGCGAGGCCCAGAAAGAGCTGTTCAAGGGAAAGATCCATGTCTTCCCCGCTTGCGGCTCCGGCAAGCACGATGCCATCAAAGCCAAACCGGATCTCGACCGGCGTGACGCCATTTGCGCGGCACTCCTCCAGTTCGGCCGGCTTCATCGGCCTTGAAGCGTTGGTGACGTCGGGTGTCGCGTCCCCCGCTCCGGCACAGAACAGCTTGATGCCGCCTCCGGTGCCGGTGGATTCGATGACCGGAAATTTTCCGCCGTTCTGAAGGGAAACCCGTTCGGCGACCGCTGCCGCGAAAGGATAGACCGTCGAGGAGCCGACAATCTGCACCTTGTCACGCGCCTGTGCAGGCAGGCCAGCCCCCACGAGGGCGGGCAGAAGCAACGCAGCTCCAAGATAATGTCTTGTCATGCTGATGATCTCCGGCGTGCAACTCAAGCGCGGGATCCGTCACGGGGACGGCCGCTTCGGCAGGACTGCCTATAGCACATGTCCTAATGAGACGATGTGAGAGTTGCATGACGCCTTGCAGATTTTGACGGATCAACGTGAGGCTGCAGCCCCGGTCTGTCCATCTGCGGGGAAGGTGATCGAGAATGCCGCCCCCTGCCCCGGCTGGCTTTCGATATCCAGGCGGGCCCGGTGCCGGGTGAGGATGTGCTTGACGATGGCAAGCCCGAGGCCGGTGCCCTTCATGGCGCGGCTGGAGGCGACATCGACGCGGTAGAAGCGTTCGGTGAGCCGCGGCAGATGCTCCGACGAAATGCCCTCGCCATAGTCCCGGACGGTCAGCACCCAGCCCTGCCCGCTTCCCTGCGGGCGAACCGAAACATCGACACGCTTGCCGGTGCTGCCGTATTTCAGCGCATTTTCCACGAGGTTCTCGGTCACCTGGATCAACTCGTCACGGTCACCCCGGACAACGGCCTCCTGCTCGGGCACATCCACGTGCACCTCCATGCCAAGCTCGCGCGCCAGCGGAGACAGGGCGTCATTGGTGTGGCGCACGGCCTCGCGCAGATCCACCAGCTTGTCCGGACGCACATGGGCTTTCAGCTCGATGCGGGACAGGGACAGAATGTCATCGATCAGGCGGCGCATCCGGTTCGCCTGTTCCAGCATGATGGCAAGGAACCGCTCCCGCGCCCGCTCATCGTCCTTGGCCGGCCCCTGCAGGGTTTCGATGAAGCCGGTGAGGGATGCCAGAGGCGTGCGCAGCTCATGGCTGGCGTTGGCGACAAAGTCGGTGCGCATGCGCTCCAGCCGCCGCTGCTCGGTCAGGTCCCGCAGCGCCACCAGCAGAAAGTCGGGCATGGCGGGTTCGTCCTGCCCCGGCTTCAGCGAGGGCAGATAGATCGGCGCGATACTGGCTTCGAACCAGGATTCGGTCGGCACTTTTTCCGCCCATTCGATCCGTTCCACCGTGCCCTGCGAGCGGGCGCGATCGAAGGCTTCCAGCAGGGATGGCGTGCGCAGGCCGAAGGAAATCGGGTCTCCCGGGCGGACGGCCGGATAGTGCTCGCGGGCCAGCGTGTTCACATACCGGGTGATGCCCCGCCCATCGGCAATGAAGCAGGGCATGGGCAGCGCGTCTGCCGTCACCTTGATGCCGGTTCCGGGCCACATGCGGCGCAGGTCGCGCTTGTTCTCAAGCTGCAGGGCACGAACGGCATCGCTGCGGCGGGGACCGAGGGCTGCGGCCAGAAACACGGCGAAGAAACCGCAAAGCACGGCCAGAAGCGGAATACGGAAGACGGCCCAGAGCAGAATCAGCACGGCGCCGGCCGTGAACAGCACCCAGCGCGCATCCTTCAGGCGCTGCGACGGCCTTGCCTGCAGCTCGCGCGGAGGCAGCTTCTCGTCTTCAATCTGTGTATTGGTCATCGCGAACCTGCGCCTGCTTCCGCCCCGCCGCTCCCACGGAATATCATGAGCCGGTGAAATAACCCGGCTCTATGTCACTCACACGACAAAAACCAGATTAGCGTATCGAACCAACGCCCAGATGAATGTCCCGTGTCATTTTGACGGCATTTCACATGTTCTGTCACTGTGCGAAACGGCAGGCGCCCCTGGCCCCGGAAGGCTGATGCGGGGAGCGGCCGGTGCTGCCGGGCGAACGGAACTCATCCTGAGGTGATGTAGCGTGAAGAGGCGGCCTTCGTCAGGGCTTCCAGCAAACGCGGCCAGCCAGCCCCGGAGGCCATGAAGGCTCGGTAATCCTCGCCTGCCGCGCCATGGCGGATGAAATCCCCGTGGCTGACTTCAAGGCGCGCCGCCTCCCCGGCATCGCGGAAGGACAGCACCACCCGGCTTGCTGCGGAAGGATCGGCAACCGGCTTTCCGTCCGGGCCGATTTGCCAGGCGAGCCGCAGATAGAGCGGCGCTTCAATGGACAGGACCGTGCCCCAGATGATCCGCCGGCCATCCTCGCCCACCCGTGAGCAAGCCCCGCCCAGATGCGGATCAATGAGGACGTCCTGCGCGGACTGGCCGAAGAAGGGATCATGCCTTGGCCACCAGGAGGCAATCCTGTCCACAGTCAGGGCAAAGGCCGCCTCGCGCTTGAGGGGAAGAACGGCTTCCAGGGAAAGAGCATGTTCGGGCATGGGGCCTTGCCTGTCCTCATCTGGCTGGTCGTGTGAGCGGCCGCGCGCACCTCTCCTTCGGGGAAAGACAGCGCCGCCCATCGCTTTCTAACCCGTCCACATTACCGCTTCATGCCAGTGGCGCCAATGCGACCGGTCAATCAAAACGGGAAACGGTTGTGTGCCGGACCTGACAATTGCTTGACTTGACTTGTCCTGCGCTGAACAGATGCGCAGGAACAGGCGATAGCAAGGCTTTGAGATGCTGACGCATCACGCCTTGAAATTGCTCAGGCGCCGCACGGCTTGCCCGCTCCAAAGAGACCGGTGATGACGAAACTGCAGCACGATCTTTCCTTCGATCCGCGTCATGGCGAGCCGGTGGAGGTGGCCCCCGGCATCCGGCGGCTGACGGTGAACAATCCCGGCCCTTTCACGTTTCACGGCACCAACACCTATCTGATCGGCGAGGGCGAGGTGGCCGTGCTGGACCCGGGCCCGGAGGATGAGGCGCATCTGCAGGCCATTCTGGCCGCCACCCGCGGCCAGAGCGTCACGGCCATTCTCGTCAGCCACACCCACAAGGATCACTCGCCCGCCGCCGCGCGGCTTGCCGCGCTCACCGGTGCCCAGATACTCGGCTGCGCGCCCCACCGGCCAGCCCGGGCACTGCATGGCAATGAGGTCAATCCGCTGGATGCCAGCGCCGACATGGACTACCGGCCGGACCGGCAGCTGGCTGACGGAGAGCGCTTCACAGCCGGTGGGCGGCTGTTCGAGGCGGTGGAAACACCCGGCCACACCGCCAATCACCTCGCCTTTGCCCTGCCGGATGACGGGCTGATGTTCTCCGCCGATCACGTCATGGCCTGGTCCACCTCCATCGTCGCCCCTCCAGATGGATCGATGCAGGCCTATCTCACCTCGCTCGACAGGATGATGGAGCGCAGCGAGAGCCTTTATCTGCCCGGCCACGGCAACCTGCTTCACGCGGCGCAGGACTACATGGCCGCTCTGAAGGCACACCGGATGCAGCGGGAGGCAGCCATCCTCGGCGTGCTGCAGCGCCTTGGCCAGTCGAACATTCAGCAGATCGTTGATGCGGTCTATGCAGGTCTTGATCCGCGCCTGAAGGGGGCGGCGGCCCTCTCCGTCTTTGCGCAACTGGAGCGGCTGGTGGAGACAGGAGCGGCGCAGTGCGACGGAGAAGCACGGCTCGAAGGGCTCTACTGGGCGGCGCCCTGAAAGCTCGCGCCTTGATATCAAGGCTCTGAGATGCTGACGCATCACGCCTTGAAATTGCTCAGACGCCGCACGGGCTCGACCACCCCTCAATGAGCCAAGCTCATCGAGGGGCGATATGACCCTGCACCTCATCCCCCTGATAAATCTCGTCGAACTCCGGCTCTGCAGCGGCAGGCTCCGGTGCCTGATAGGGCTTGAAGCCTGGCAAAGGCACTGGCCTGCCCGCGTCCTCTTCCGGCCGCTCGGTCAGGAGCGGCAGTTCTTCGGCCTGTGCACGGGCCTCCTCGGCTTCTTCCTCAGTGACGTTGAGGCGGCCGATGCTCCCGTAGGCCTCGGTCAATGCCGCATCGAGATCCCGGTAGAAGCTGCGGATCTGCTGGGCATTGAAACCCAGATCATGTGCGGCGAAACGCGAGCTGGCCCGCACATCGAGGATGGATCCGGTCACGTCAGGCTCCACGCGCACGGATATGCCGGCCGGAAGGCCGATGAGCGGAACCCGAGCGATCGCCTGCAGCAGGCTGGGAGAATCGCGCATGTCCGGCGGCAGTTCGGTGACGATTTCCCAGCCGTTCTTTTCCATCACCTTGCGCACCGCCGCATGCAGATCGACCGGCTCCAGCCGGAAGCGGCGCGAGACGATTTCCGGATAGGCCTGCGTCTGCAAGGCAGCATCGAAGCGCGGCGGCGCGAGAGCATCACGGGCAGACAGGGCTTCAACGGCCGGAGGCGGATCGGATGGGTCGGTGCTGATATCATTGAGCTGGGGAAACATGTTCCAGCCCGCAGCCAGCAGCGTCAGCGGCACGAGCAGGACAAGGCCGTAGAACACCGCGCGCACAGCATCGCCGACGCCGGTCCCGCCGCGCTGCCACCACAGGAAGATGGCCGTGATGGCCAGACCAAGGCCGGAAAGCCCAAGAGCGGCGCCGAGCAGCAGGCTGAGTTCAAGCTGGTTGGCTGCGATGACCCCGCTTCGATAGGCCACGGCAGCGGCAAACAGCGTCGGAACGCCCATTGCCGCCATGAAGCGTGAGGCGCGCCCAAGTTCGGAACGCGGAACGGGATACCGCTTTCTCACCACCTGCTCCCCTGCCCGGCCCAGTTGGGCCTGTTGCCGGAATGGCCGCCGGAAGGCGGCATCCCTATCTGGGTGCCGTCTGCCGCCGTCAAAAGCAAGAGCAGAAACGCCGTCCCCGGCAAAGAGACGATGTTCAGTGCACCGGCATCATTGCATCCAGCCAGTCCAGGAGGTCATCAAGACCGGTGAGAACGTGATCCGCATGCGGGGCCAGAATGTCTGCACCGATGGTGCCCGTGGCAACGGCCACGGCAACGGCACCGGCCTGGCGCCCTGCATGCATGTCATGCAGGCTGTCCCCCACCATGGCAACCTCCTGCGGGTGCAGGCCGTTCTGCTCCTGGAAGGCCATGACCATGCCGGGCGCAGGCTTTGCCCCGAAGCCGCTGTCATAGCCATAGATCTGGGCAAAGCACTGCTCGATGCCCAGTGCGCGCATCTGGGCGCGGGCGGAGCTTTCCGTGTCGTTGGTGGCGATGCCGAGGATGTAGCCGGCGTCATGCAGCGTCCGGATCGTCGCTTCCAGCGCCGGGAACGGCGCAAGGCTTTCAAGGCCAAAGGCCTTCAGATGCGCTTCGATCTCGCGCAGGAGTGCCGTGGTATCGGCAATGCCCATCACCTGGGCCCATTCGCCGATGACCGCATCATTGGCCCCCGCCACGAAGGGAGAATGCGGCTCGAACAGGCCGGTTTCCAGATTGAAGGCGGTGATCCGCGCCAGCTCGGTCTTCACCAGCGCATTTCCGGCGGCCATCGTGTCGAGCAGCCGGGCAAAGGCGGGCGACCAGGTCTGCTGGAAGTCGATCAGCGTGCCGTCCTTGTCGAACAGGATTGCCTTGACCGGGGTTTGCGGCCGTGTGCTCATGCCTTGCATCTCCGATGCCCGGGGCCGGACATGAAAGGCCGGAGACGGGACCAAACTTCTGTTGCGGGCTGATTCCGCCCTTTTGCGCAGACAGACATGACTTGCCCGCCCATGCAAGACCCGTCTGAAAGGAGAAGACGGTTTCCTTGGATTTTATCCCGCCGCATCCGTCAATTTGCCTTTGCCGCCTTTGGAACGGCCATACGGGGCATCAGCCTTTTCAAGGCGTGAGCGGATTGTAACAAGACGACATTTTATTTGACCGGCATTTGCCTTCAACTCGCCTTACCCAAGGATTAAGTTTTTACCAGACGTAAACTGTCGAAGTTTACGCTTTAGTCAGTGTCTTTTCTCTGTGTTTTTCAGGGAAAGGCAAGAAAAAACCCGCGCGAAAGCCACATAGATGCCACAATCGGGCATCACTGAGCGCGCCATTCAACGCCCAACGGACCAGAAACAATGTCGACCCTTGCAAAGCAGACCCCGAAAGCCGCCGCCGCCCCGAACCTTGCAGATCTCTACAAGCCGCTGGGCATTCAGGCCGTGACGGCTGCCGCCATGTGCTTCAAGCAGAGCAAGGCCGCCAAGGCCGGCTCCAACCGCAAGTAATGCGCATGACCGCTGATTTCTGAGCCGGGCATCTGAGGAGGGTGCCCGGCTCTTGCTTTTTCTGCCCCCTTCCGCGCAGGGCGCTCTTTCACATGCGCCAGTGCCTGTCGTCTTTCTGTCATGGTGGAATCGTATGCGGCGTGGCATCGTCACCCCGGCGCATCGGGCGGGAGTTCCTTCATGATCATTGCATACACACCATCAGCCGCCGCCATGGTTAGGGTTGAAGTGAAAGGCGGCGAACAGATACCGCCGTCTGCAGTGTGGATTGACCTGTTCAATCCCACCTTCGAAGAACAGCGGCTGGCGGAAAAACTGATGGGCGCAGAGATCCCGACGCGGGAGGAAATCTCCTCGATCGAAACGTCGGAGCGGCTCTATGAAGAACCCGGCGCCATCGTCATGACGGCGGTGCTGCCCATGGCCGCACGGATGCCCGATCCGCGCACCTCATCCGTCACCTTTGTCCTCAGTTCCCGGCGGCTTGTGACAGTCCGCTATGGCGAACCCCAGTCGATCCAGACCTGCGCCCGCCGCGTCCAGCAGGATGGCACCATCCCGCGCAATGGCCCCGGTGTGCTGTTCGTGCTGCTGGATATCATCTGCGACCGCTGCGCCGATGTGATGGAAGAAGCGTCGGATGCTTTCGACCGGATATCGATGCAGGTATTCGAGGAGGGCTTGAGTTCGCGCAAGGCCGAGACCTACCGTTCCGCCATCCGCACGCAGGGGCGCATCGGTCTGCAGGTCGCACGCATGCATGATGTCTGCGCCAGCCTGACGCGGCTGTTCCTGTTCCTCTCCGCCCGCTCAACACGGGTGAACCTGACGGACGAGCAGGTGGCGGCCTGCAAGATGCTGGGGCGTGACATCAACTCGATCAAGCAGCATGCCGATGCACTGGATGCCAAGCTCAGCTTCCTGCTCGACGCAACGGTCGGCCTGGTCAATCTGGAGCAGAACCAGATCATCAAGATCTTCTCGGTTCTTGCTGTCGTGTTCCTGCCGCCGACGCTGATTGCCTCGATCTACGGCATGAACTTCGCCAAGATGCCGGAGCTGGAATGGGACTGGGGTTACCCGTTTTCGCTCGGCCTGATGCTTCTGGCGGTCCTGGTGAACTTCCTCTATTTCCGCTGGAAGAAGCTGCTCTGATACCAGGGCTTTCGATGCTGAGGCATCACGCCTTGAAATTGCTCATGCGCCGCACGGGCTTATACCGGCTCCCGATGAGTCAAGCTCACCGGGAGCCGGTTTGTCAGGGCAGCTTCCAGTGGCTCACGGATAGAGGCGGGCCTTCGTCCATGCTTCGCCTTCCGATGCCCGGGTGAATTTCACCCGGTCGTGCAGGCGGAACGGACGGTCGTGCCAGAACTCGATTTCCACCGGCACGATGCGCAGGCCTGACCAGTGGTCCGGGCGGGGAATATCGCCGATGCCGAACTTGGCCGTGTAGCGCGCCACTTCCTTTTCCAGTGCAAAACGGCTTTCCAGCGGGCGGGACTGTTTCGAGGCCCAGGCCCCGATCCGGCTGCCGCGCGGACGGGACTTGTAATACTCGTCTGCCTCTTCCGGGCTGACCTGCGTGACCAGCCCGCGCACCCGCACCTGGCGGCGCAGCGACTTCCAGTGGAAGCACATGGCGGCCTTGCCGGCCGACAGAAGCTCGCGCCCCTTGGCGCTTTCCAGATTCGTATAGAACACGAAGCCGCGCTCATCGAAATCCTTCAGCAGCACCATGCGCACATTCGGCAATCCACTGTCATCGACCGTCGCGACCGCGACCGCGTTGGGGTCGTTGATCTCTTTCTCCGTGGCGTCCGCAAGCCATTCAGCAAAAAGCTGAAACGGTTCCGCTACTTCCGTGAAGTCACCTTTTGTTAACGCTTCCGGGGGAGTGTTTACTGTATGGGTCATCGGCTTTCACGACTGGTTCTGATGGGCGCTTTGCCTCCAGGCGGGAAGGTCCGACCCGGGGAAAGAAGGGCTTTTGTGATGCGTAACCTTTCATATCCCCGGCCGCTTTCCAAGCGGCTGGTTCCGCTTGGTGTGATTTTGTCACTGGGCTGGATTGCGGCTGGCTGTTCGCAGATGTCAGCCACGCTCGCCACCAACGACATGATCGCGCCGCTGGATCTGACCAATTCCATCAATGGCATGCCCACGGATGCCAGTGCGGGCGTTGAACCGGCAGACCGCAAGGCCATCGCTCTGGCACTTGCCGAAACCGCACCCGCCGGGGGCGGCGAGGTCGAAATTCCCTGGCTCAACCCCGAAAGCGGCAACTCCGGCACCATCACCAAGGTGTCCGGTGAAGGCGCGCAGGTGCCCGGCTGCATAAGCTTCCGCACCACAGCCAACACGTTTCAGGGGGTGAAGGCCTATGAGGGAAGCGCCTGCCGGGATGCGCGCCAGAACCTTGCCGTCATCAGTCTTGCCGCACTTGGGGTTTGAAAGAAGATATTCCGGCGTTGCATGAGCTACGTGCAAGCTTGTACTGGCATCATTTCCTGTCGCTTCCCATATGAGACGTGACTAGACTTATCAGGCGTCCGGATGCTCCGGGCGCCTTCACCACATAGCGGACTGACAATGAAAGACCCTTACTCCGTTCTTGGCGTAACCAAAACGGCAAGCGAAGCGGACATCAAACGGGCCTTCCGCAAGCTTGCAAAGCAGTATCACCCGGATCAGAACGCCAATGATCCGAATGCACAGGCACGCTTTTCCGAGATCAACCAGGCCTATGAGATCGTGGGTGACAAGGAGAAGCGCCAGAAATTCGACCGGGGCGAGATCGGCGCCGACGGCAAGCCGCGCTTCCAGGCGCATGGCTTTGAAGGCTTCGACGGCTTCCGCGAAGGCTCCGCGCGTGGCGGTGCCGGCGGCGGCTTCACGGGCGGTGCCTTTGACGACATCCTGAACGACATTCTCGGCGGCTTCGGTGCACGCCGTGGCGGCGCGGGCGCAGGGCCCGGCGCAGGCGCCGGAGCCCGCGGTTTTGCCGGGGATCCGGGCGCAGCGCGCGGCGGCGCCCCCCGTGCCGGACAGACGGTCGAGATGATCGCACTTGTGACGGTCGAAGAGCTTGGCCGCGACGGCAAGACCCGCGTCACCCTGCCCAATGGCAAGACCATCGACATGAAAATCCCGGCCGGCACCGTGGAGGGCGACAAGATCCGCCTGCGCGGTCAGGGCCAGCCCGGCGTCAACGGCGGGCCAGCGGGCGATGCGGTGATCGAGATCCGCCTGAAGCCGCACAAGCTGTTCGTGGTGCGGGGCAACGACCTGCATCTCGATCTGCCGCTGGCGCTCTATGAGGCGGTTCTGGGCGCGAAGGTGCGCACGCCGCTGCTCGACGGCGCGGCCTATCTCACCATTCCGCCCGGCTCCAGCAGCGGCAAGACCATGCGGCTCAAGGGCAAGGGCCTGCCGACGAAAAACGGCGGCCATGGCGACCTTCTGGTCCGCCTCGAAATCGTGCTGCCACCGCATGCCGACGAAGAGCTGGAGACGCTGATGAAGGCCTGGCGGGAAGTCACCCCCTACCCGGCCCGCGGCCCCGAGTTCGACTGACTCCGCCCCATTTGGGGCAATCTGAACTGAAACAGCCCGCCGGAGAGGTCCGGCGGGCTGTTTTGTTTGGGTCTGCAGGCTTCTGCTGGTCAGGCTCCCGCAGGCTTTCAGCCCACACCACGCCGTCCCGGCCTCCGTGCCGGGACCTGTCAGGGAGTTGCTGCCGTGAGGCGTTCGAGGCCGTCGTCCCGGACGAAGCGAAGCGGAGATCCGGGAACCACTCGCTTCCAGAGCGGCGAGATTGAACTACCGCTGTAGAGGCTAACAAAAAGTGGCTTCCATTGCCGCGCCCTTTCAAACAACGGCACACCTCTGGAAACGAGTGGGCCCCGGCTCAAAGGGCCGGGGTGACACCTGAGCAAGCTGCAAGGCAGCATTTCTGTGACGGGGCGGAGCAAGTTCCACGCCGTCCCAGATCACCCCTTCCCCTTGCCCATGAAGGCCGCAAAGGCGGTGGCGGCTTCCGGGGAGGAGAGGCGCTGGCCGAAGATGAGGGCTTCCTCGTCCATCCGTGCCAGAACCTCCGTCCGGTCCCCGCGCAGCAGGCGGCGGGAGAGGGCCATGGCCTCGCGCGGACGGGCGGCAATGCGGCTGGCGCAATCGAAAGCCGCCGTTTCAAGATCGGCCTCGCTGACCACATGGTTGACGATGCCCGCCTCGCGCGCCGCTTCCGCCGTGAAGGGATCACCAAGGCACAGAAGCGCAAAGGCGCGCTGGTGGCCCATGATGCGCGGCGCCAGCAGGCTGGAGCCAGCCTCCGGCACAAGCCCCAGATCGACAAACGGCGTGCGCAGCACCGTGCGGGGCGTGGCATAGACCATGTCGCAATGGAACAGCAGCGTGGTGCCGACGCCGATGGCAAGCCCGTCCACCGCCGCAACCAGCGGCTTTTCCAGCCGGGCAAGGACGGACAGGAACTTCAGCACCGGCGTGTCCGACAGGTCGCCCTGCGAGGCGTAGCGCATGAAGTCGGCAATATCATTGCCTGCGGTGAAGGCGCCGGGCGAGCCGCTGATGAGGTGGCAGCCGATACCTGCATCCGCCTCACCCGCCATCAACCCGTCCACGAGGGCGAGATACATCTCGCCGGTGATGGCATTCTTCTTGTCCGGCCGGTCGAACCTCACAAGGTTGACGCCATCCCTGCTTTCATGACGGATCATGCCGCCCTCCCCGCTTCATGTTTGGTCAGAAGGTCAGCCATCAGCCGATGCGAGCCGAAAGGGCTGCCGGATCGAAGGCCAGGATTGCGCCCGCCGCTCCGGTGACATCGCGGGCAAGGCCCGCTGTCTCGCCCAGCAGCGTTTCGGCAAAGTGCCGTGCCAGCAGGCGGCGGTGGGCCTCAGCGGCAGGGTTCTGCCCGTCAGCCGCCATCGCGCCCTTGACCAGCAGCGCACCGCCCAGCGCCAGACCAGCCAGCCGCAGATAGGGCGTTGCACCCGCCAGCGCTTCCGCCACCCGGCCATCGGCCTGCGCCTGCTTCAGCCAGGCTGTGGCCGAGGACAGGCCGTCGAGGGCGGGCAGAAGAAGGGCGGCAGCGGCCTTGATGTCTGCATCCGAATGGGCAGTTGCAGTCTCCGCAATTGCCTTCAGTTCGGCAATAAACCCGTCCACATGCGCCCCGCCCTCCAGCGGCAGCTTGCGCTGTACGAGGTCAATCGCCTGAATGCCGTTGGTGCCCTCATAGATCGGGGCAATGCGGGCATCGCGCAGGTGCTGGGCGGCCCCCGTTTCCTCGATGAAGCCCATGCCGCCGTGAACCTGCACGCCGAGCGAGGCCGATTCCACACCGAAGTCGGTGGAGAGCGCCTTGGCGATGGGCGTCAGCAGCCCGGCGCGGCTGGCCCAATGCGCCCGCTCTTCCGGCGTTGCGGCCAGATGCGCCATGTCGATGGCATGGGCGCAGGAATAGCAGATGGCACGGGCCACCTGCGTGCGCGCCTGCATGGCGAGCAGGGTGCGCTTGATGTCGGGATGCAGGGCAATGGGGCTCATGCTCTCGCCCTTGTCGCCGGGAGCGCGGCCCTGACGCCGGTCCAGCGCATAGGCCAGCGCCTGCTGGAAGGCGCGCTCGGAAACGCCCAGCCCCTGCACGCCCACCGCAAGACGGGCGTTGTTCATCATGGTGAACATGCAGGCGAGGCCCCGGTTCTCCTCGCCGATCAGCCAGCCGGTGGCGCCGCCCTCGTCCCCATAGATCATGGTGCAGGTCGGCGAGCCGTGGATGCCGAGCTTGTGCTCGATGCCCGCGCAGCGCACATCGTTGCGCGCGCCGAGCGAGCCATCGTCATTGACGAAGAATTTCGGCACCAGGAACAGCGAAATGCCGCGCGTGCCCGCAGGCGCGTCCGGCAGGCGGGCCAGCACCAGATGGATGATGTTGTCCGTCAGATCGTGCTCGCCATAGGTGATGAAGATCTTCTGCCCGAAGATACGGTAGCTGCCATCGGCGTTGCGCTCGGCCCGTGCCTTCAGCGCATTGAGGTCGGAGCCTGCCTGCGGCTCAGTCAGGTTCATGGTGCCCATCCACTCGCCGGAAACGAGTTTGGCGAGGTACTTCTCCTGCAGTTCCGGCGCCGCATGCTTCTCCAGCGCCTCGACGGCGCCCATGGTCAGCGTCGGGCCAAGGGCGAAGGCCATGGAGGCGGAGTTCCACATTTCCAGCGCGGCGATGTTCAGCATCACCGGCAGGCCCTGCCCGCCGAAGTCCGTGGTGGCGGCCAGCGCGTTCCAGCCGCCCTCGATCCAGTGATGATAGCAATCGCGCCAGCCTTCCGGCGTCGTCACCGTGCCGTTGGCGAAGGGTGTGCCCTGCCTGTCGGCGATCTTGTTGAGCGGGGCGATTTCCTCGGCGGCGAAACGCCCGGCCTCGGTCAGAATGGCCTCGACCAGATCCTCGCCAAGCTCTTCCGCGCCATAGGCGTCCCGGACTTGCGGCAGTCCGGCCACATGCTTGAGCGTGAAGGCAATTTCGGCGAGCGGCGCGCGATACATCCTGTTTCTCCCTGATGCGGACGCGCTTGGTGCTTGACGTGGACCGCTGAAGTCCGCAAAAGCCGCGCATCTCATGTGTCTCCTGCGAACGTACCGCAGTTTACGTAAACGTCAATACATTACCCAGAGGCAGGCCGCGCCGTTTTCTGTTGGCACAGCGCAGCCGCCCCGGCTTCCGGAGCCCCAGAATGCAGCGCTGGCCCATCGATTTGAAGTCCACCGACTGGATGATGTCCGGCCTGCTTCAGCCGGTGGTGGAGGCGCTGGCCGGGGGTAAGCTGGTGGCCGTGCCGACGGAAACCGTCTACGGCCTTGCCGCCGACGCCACGAACGGGCGCGCCTGTGCCGGTATCTATGAAGCCAAGGGACGGCCGAGCTTCAATCCGCTGATCTCGCATGTGGAGAGCCTCGAAGCGGCGGAGCAACACGGCCTGTTTGATGACAGGGCAAAGGCGCTGGCCGCAGCCTTCTGGCCGGGGCCGCTGACCATGGTGGTGCCGCGCAATCCGGCATCCCCCATCGCCAGCCTGACGACCGCAGGCCTCGACAGCGTTGCGCTGCGCGTGCCTGCCGCGCCCGTCATGCGCTGGCTCGCCAGCCGGCTTGGCCGCCCGCTGGCGGCGCCCAGCGCCAATCTCTCGGGCCGCATTTCAACAACAGATGCGGATGCAGTGATTGCCGATCTGGGGGACAAGGTGGCCCATGTCATCGACGCAGGCCCCTGCCCCATCGGCATCGAATCCACCATCGTCAGCCTGACGGGCGAAACTCCGGCGCTGCTGCGGCCCGGCGGCGTTCCGGCGGAAGAGATCGAAGCGGTGCTGGGCTGCCGCCTGATCCGCGCCGCCGCCGATGATCACGCGCCGCAGGCCCCCGGCATGCTGACCTCCCATTACGCCCCCGCCGCCGCCGTGCGGCTTGAGGCGAACAGCATCGCAGCCGGTGAAGCTGCGCTGCTGTTTGGCCCCGAAGGTCTGCCCGGTGCAGACCAGGCAAGGGCCTGCCTCAACCTCTCCCCCACCGGCGATCTGGTGGAAGCGGCGGCCAATCTCTTCTCCGCCCTGCGCCAGCTGGATGCGAGCGGGGCCGCCGTCATCGCGGTGCAAGCGATCCCCGGCGAAGGACTGGGCGAAGCAATCAACGACAGGCTGCGCCGCGCCGCTGCCCCAAGGTGAGCGTGCCTCTGACCGGCCGGGACATCATCCTGCTGAAATTTCCTAGGCTGATCCGCGTAAGCATTTTACCTGCCTGAATATTTCGCCAATATCAAACCCGTTGAACCCCGTTGATGAGCTGGCTTATGCACAGCCTGTCTGACAATTGTTACTGTAATCACCTGCGTGAGGCGGCACAGAATCAGCTACCAATAGTCTTGAGGATAGGAGATGCAGCGGACCTCCCCCGAGCATAGCGATGCTCGCACCTTCAGAAGGACTTGACCTTGTGGCCAAGTCCTTTGTTTTGTCTGCCGCCCCCTCAAGTTCCCTTCTCCTCAGCAATCAGCGCAAGCGTGACCTCACGGATTGACAGGCCGGGATGAAATGCCGCTCACTGGCACCCCTGTTCTTGCGGAGGAGCGCAGATCCTTGTCCACCCTTCTGATTTCCCATCCCTGCTTTCTCGATCACCTGACGCCCATCGGCCATCCGGAACGGCCGGACCGGCTGCGGGCCATCGACAGGGTATTGGAGCACGAGCGGTTTCAGGCGCTGGAGCGGGAAACGGCCGCAATGGGCACGGTGGAGGCCATCGCCCGGGCCCATCCCATGGCGCATGTGGACCGGCTCTACAAGGCTGCGCCGGAAGAAGGGCTGGTGCGGCTCGACGCGGACACGACGCTTTCCCCCGGCAGCTGGGAGGCGGCCCTGCGCGGCGCAGGCGCGGCCTGTCAGGCAGTCGATGAAGTGGTGACCCGCAAGGTCAGCAATGCCTTCGTGGCATCGCGTCCGCCCGGCCATCACGCGGAACATGAGCGGGCCATGGGCTTCTGCCTGTTCAACAACGCCGCGATTGCCGCCCGTCACGCACAGGCTGTCCATGGCATTGGCCGCGTCGCCATCGTCGATTTCGACGTGCATCACGGCAATGGCACGCAGGACATTTTCTGGGCCGATCCGTCCGTCATGTATTGCTCCACCCACCAGATGCCGCTTTACCCCGGCTCGGGTGCCGCCAGCGAGCGCGGCGAAGCGGATACGATCGTCAACGTGCCTTTGTCCGCAGGCGATGACGGCGCCATCTTCCGCGAGGCTGTGGAAACCGGCATCCTGCCGCGGCTGGAAGCCTTCAAGCCGGAGCTGATCATCATCTCCGCCGGTTTCGATGCCCACGCGCGCGATCCGCTCGGCGGGCTCAATCTGGTGGAAGCCGATTTCGGCTGGATCACCCGCGTGCTGATGGATGTGGCGGACCAGCATGCCGGCGGGCGTGTGGTCTCCCTGCTGGAAGGCGGCTATGACCTTGAAGGGCTGGCCCGCTCCACGGCCGCCCATGTCATGACGCTGATGACAGGGTAGGAAACTTCGGCAAAACAGGATTGTCAGGCTTGACGCCCGGCAGCGTTCCGGCAAGGGTCGCCAGCCTGACCAACCGGCGAGGATGACACCATGGCAAACGGAACGCTTTCCCACGACGAAGCTGCGGCTCTGGCTGCCCTGTCCTTTGAAGAGGCACTGAGCCAGCTGGAAAGCATCGTCAGGGCTCTGGAACAGGGCAATGTGCCGCTGGAAAAGAGCATCGAGATGTATGAGCGCGGCGACAGGCTGCGCGCACGCTGCGACCAGCTTCTGAAAGCTGCGGAAGAAAAGGTGGAGAAGATCCAGCTTGGCGCTGACGGCCGCGCCGCAAAGACCGTGCCGCTTGACCCTGAGGCCTGAACGGCCCGTCACAGAGGTTCATAAGCCGATGGAGGCGGACGGGAACAGCCGGACACCCGGGTGCGGCAGGCCTGACGATCCTGTTGCCGCTCTCAACAGGGAGCTTGAGGGGCTTCTGGATGCCATTCTGGAACCCGCCGGCTGGCCACGCATCTGCAGCACACTGAACCAGATACTTGACGCAAGGCTTGTCTTGCTGACGTTCGGACCGGACGGACGCCATGATGCACGCTTTTGCGACAGGGCCGTGGCCGAGCCGGTTCTCGTTCATCTGGCCCGCAGCCAGGTGGAAAGCGGCAAATCCATCATAGCCTATATGCTGCATGATGCGGATCAGCTGACTTTCCATTGCAAGCGCAAGATCAGCAGCCCCGCTCAGAGCCCGGCGCCGACTCCCCCTGAAGCGCAGGATGACCTGCGTTCTAAAAAGGCGCTGATGTCCCGTATCTATGACAGGAACGGGCAGAAGGCTCTGCTCGCCGCGTTCCGTGAGGCCCCGCAGCCGCCCTTCGGCACGCAGGAGCTTTGTCTGATCGAGTTGCTGTCCAGGCGCCTCAATTTGGCGCTGGACTGTGCTGCCCGCATTGGAGAGGCCCGGCAGCAAGCGGGACAGATGCGGCTGATGCTGCAATCCGGCAGCCACTTGTCCCTTCTGATCGACAGCACGCGGCGGATTGTCACGTCTTGCGGCACCACGCTCGACGAACTTGGCCTGAACGACCTTGTGGAAGTGCGGGCGGGCAGGCTGAACATTCTTGCCAAGGAACTGGAAGAGAAGCTGGATCCGCTGCTCGACCGGCTGACGCCGGGCCTCCTGTTCGGATCCGGCCGCTCGGCAAAGCGGGAAACGGATCTGTCCCGGCCGCAGGAGCTTGTTCTCATCACGCAAAGCGGGACCCCGTGCCGCATCGTGATGACAGTGACCGGGCAGGAGGGACAGGAAGGCGCTTCCCATGTGCTGATCCGCATTCATCTGCCGCGCAATCTGCCCGAAGAAATCGGCACTGCGCTGCAAGCGGTATATGGCCTGTCGAAAAGTGAGGCGCGGCTTGCCTTTTTTCTCGTTGTCAGCGGCTCCCTGACCGACACGCTGGATTCGCTGTCCGTCACGCGCAACACCGCCAAGACCCATCTGCGCAGGATTTATGAAAAGACCGGCACGCGGTCCCAGCTGGAACTGGCTCAGGTGATCTTCAGGCTCGCGAGCCTCTATCCGTAACCTGACCAGTCCCCTCAAATCCCCAGGCGGTTTCCGCTGGATAAGCTCACCACGCCTGACGTAAGGTCATCCATGGCTTAAAAAAAAGGACCGTGCCGAAACACGGTCCAAGTTATCACTGTGCACGTGGCCCCATCGACCACGCGTAACCCTTAGGACATTTCAAACCTTGCTGCATCACCCTTTCGGGTGACAATCAGGGGCTTATGGTACGATTTTTCAGCGCCTGGATTGCCATTCGCTTCACGACTCCCGCTCCGGAACCTGACGGGCCTTGCCGAACGGTTTGCGCCGCCCAGATGGTTGGTGTAAGGCTCGAACCTTGTTTGCGCCGCATCATTGCCGTGTCATGGAGTGACCCAAAGCGTGTCTTCTAAGCCGCATACCCCTTTGCTTGACGGGATCACCGGCATGGACGCCCTGCGCGCCCTGCCCGAGAGCGACCTGCGCCAGCTGGCCGAAGAACTGCGCACGGAAACAATTGATGCAGTCTCCCAGACCGGCGGGCACCTTGGCGCGGGCCTTGGCGTCGTCGAACTGACGGTGGCGCTGCACTATGTCTTCAACACGCCCGATGACCGGCTGATCTGGGACGTGGGTCACCAGTGCTACCCGCACAAGATCCTGACCGGACGGCGCGACCGCATCCGCACCCTGCGCCAGCCGGGCGGCCTTTCGGGCTTCACCAAGCGCAGCGAAAGCCCGTTTGATCCCTTCGGCGCGGCCCATTCCTCCACATCCATTTCCGCCGGCCTCGGCATGTCCGTGGCGCGGGATCTGGACGGGCGCAGCAACAATGTCATCGCCGTCATCGGCGACGGGTCGATCTCCGCCGGCATGGCCTATGAAGCCATGAACAATGCCGGGGCGCTCAACTCGCGGCTGATCGTCATCCTCAACGACAACGACATGTCCATCGCCCCGCCGGTGGGCGCCATGTCCGCCTATCTGGCACGGCTCGTTTCGGGCCCGACCTACAAGTCGCTGCGCGATGCTGCCAAGAAGATTGCCCACACCCTGCCGCGCCCGCTGCAGGAAAAGGCGGCGCGGGCCGAGGAATATGCCCGGGGCTTCTGGACCGGCGGCACCCTGTTCGAGGAGC
This sequence comes from Pannonibacter sp. I15F10I1, assembly GCF_900185665.1. Lineage (NCBI taxonomy): Bacteria > Pseudomonadati > Pseudomonadota > Alphaproteobacteria > Hyphomicrobiales > Stappiaceae > Pannonibacter > Pannonibacter sp. I15F10I1. The sequence goes on along the minus strand of NZ_FYAN01000019.1, from coordinate 93,501 downwards.
TGGGCTTCTATTACGTCGGCCCGGTCGATGGCCACAACATGGACCATCTGCTGCCCGTCCTGAAGAATGTGCGCGACACCCATCAGGGGCCGGTGCTCATTCACGTGGTCACACAGAAGGGCAAGGGCTACGCCCCGGCAGAAGGCGCCAAGGACAAGTATCACGGCGTCGCGCGCTTCGATGTGATCACCGGCAAGCAGGACAAGCCCAAGGCCAACGCGCCGAGCTACACCAGCGTCTTTGCCCGTGCGCTGGTGGAAGAGGCCGAGCGTGACGAGAAGATCGTCGGCGTCACCGCAGCCATGCCCGACGGCACGGGCCTTGACCTGATGCAGCAGGTGTTCCCCACCCGCGTCTTCGACGTCGGCATTGCCGAACAGCATGCCGTCACGTTTGGTGCGGGCCTTGCCAGCGAAGGCTACAAGCCTTTCGTCGCCATCTATTCCACCTTCCTGCAGCGCGGCTACGATCAGGTCGTGCATGACGTCGCCATCCAGGGCCTGCCCGTGCGCTTCCCCATCGACCGTGCGGGGCTGGTGGGCGCCGATGGCCCCACCCATGCGGGTGCCTTCGACACGGCCTTCCTCGCCTGCCTGCCCGGCTTCGTGGTGATGGCAGCGGCCGACGAAGCCGAGCTGAAGCACATGGTGGCAACCGCTGCAGCCCATGACGAAGGCCCCATCTCCTTCCGCTATCCGCGCGGTGAAGGCCTTGGCATCGAGTTGCCGGAACGTGGGCAGGTGCTGCCGATCGGCAAGGGCATCATCCGCAAGGAAGGCACCAAGGTAGCTCTTCTGTCCTTCGGCACCCGCCTGGCGGAGTGCATGACGGCGGCGCATGAACTGGACGCGGCCGGTCTTTCGACGACCGTGGCCGACGCCCGCTTCGCCAAGCCGCTGGATCTGGATCTGCTGACGCGGCTCGCCCGCGAGCATGAGGTGCTGATCACCGTCGAGGAAGGCTCCGTTGGCGGCTTCGGCAGCCATGTGCTGAGCGCGCTGGCCGAGCTTGGCGCGCTGGACAAAGGCCTCAAGGTGCGCACCATGACCCTGCCCGACCGCTATCAGGAGCACGACAAGCCGGACGTGATGTACCGCGACGCAGGCCTCAACGCCGAAGGCATCATGCGCAAGGTCTTCGAGGTGCTGGGCAAGGACGCCGCCGGTCTTGCCCTGCGCGCCTGAGTGCACCGGCACAGCAGAACGAAAATTTTCACAACCACCGGGTAGACTGCTGCCGCGCGTGCGTTGAGGATGACATCATGATCAAGGCTCTGGCCTCCATCTCCGCCCTGCTTGCCTCGGTGGCGCTGCTGCTCGTCGGCCACGGGTTGCAGGGCACGCTGCTGCCGCTTGCCGCCCAGCAGGCGTCCTTTTCCGATCTCGAAATCGGCTTCATGTCGTCGTTCTACTTTGTCGGCATGGTGCTCGGCTGCCTTGGCTCGCCCTACGTGATCATGCGTGCCGGTCATATCCGGGCCTTCGCGGCGCTGGTTTCGCTGATGTCGGCTGCCGTCATCCTGCACCCGGTGCTGATGGACCCGATCTCGTGGAGCCTCATCCGCGCCATCTCGGGCTTCTGCCTCGCCGGCTTCTACATGATCGTCGAAAGCTGGCTGAACGAGGCGGCCGACAACCGCAACCGCGGCACCATCATGTCGGTCTATATCGTCGTGCTCTATGCAGCGATGATGGCCGGTCAGGTGTCGATCACCGCCACCGGCATCACCAGCTTCCTGCCCTTTGCCGTGGCCTCCGTCATGGTCAGCCTCGCGGTCATCCCGGTGTCGCTGACCAACGCCAATCAGCCCGCGCCGATCACGCTGGTGCGCTTCCGCCCGGTGAAACTCTACATCACCTCGCCCGCCGCCCTTGTCGGCTGCTTTCTTGTCGGTGTCGCCAGCAGCGCCATGTGGACGCTGACGCCGCTCTATGGCTCGCAGATCGGCCTCAGCAATGATCAGGCCGCGTTCTATGCCGCAGCCTTCATCGGCGGCGGCGTAATTGCCCAGTGGCCCTTTGGCCGCCTGTCGGACCGCATCGACCGGCGTTTCGTGCTCGTCGGCCTCGCCCTCGCCACCCTGACGATGGCCTGCCTCATCGTCGTGTTCAAACCATCAAGCCCCCTCATCGCCACCTTGATGACCATGAGCGTCGGCGCCTTCCTGCAGCCCGCCTATTCGGTGGCTATGGCCCACGCCTATGACCATGCCGATCCGGCAGAGTATGTGGAGACCTCTTCCGGCCTGCTGCTCGCCTATGGCATCGGCTCGATCCTCGGCCCCATGTCAGCCTCGCTGCTGATGTATGTCATGGGCTCGGAAGGGCTTTATGCCCAGGTGGCTTTGGTGCAGGTGGTGACGATCCTGTTCGTCTCCGGCCGTCTGCTGGCCCGCAAGACCCCCTCGCGCGCCGACAAGACCGGCTTCGAATACGCGGCTACCGCGCAGGTCGGCTCGGTCATCGCCCCCGATCCGCTGGACACCACCGATCCGCTCATCATTCCGCCGGAAGAATTCCCGGCCTATGACACACAGGCCTTCGATCCGGCCGAGCCCGGTGTCACGGAGGAAAATGTCCCCGGCGCCGGACAGGACACGGAAAAGACGGATGGCACCGCGTGAGGGGCAAGGTGCGGCAAATTTGCGCTCGCACACTGCACAGGAAATAGTCATAGTGCGCCCATGAAGACGCCTTCGAGCCTGTTTGCAATCCTGCGCACGGAACGCACGCCATTCGCGCTGATGGCGGTGATTGCCCTTGTCTTCAGGCTCTTCCTGCTGGCTTCGCCTGCCCATGCGGCGGCGCTGGCCGGGGATGTGGACTTCGGCAGCATCTGTCTCGGCATGAGCCAGAGTGTCGAAGCTACCCTGCCCGGCGATACGCCTGCTGAAGCACCCAGGGCGCCGCATGATCCGGCAGCCTGCGTCTGTGCCACGGGCTGCCACATTGCCATCACCGGCCCGCTGTTTGCCGCGCCCTTAAGCGATTCAAGCCTGCGCATTCCGGAAGCGGCGGTCCTGCCGCTGCTGCAAAACCAGTCTCTTCCCGTCACAGAAGCCTTGCTGACCGGCAAGGCCATCAGGGCACCGCCTGCGATCTGACATCCCGCACGCATTCACCTCTGATGATCTGCGGCATGCCTGATGCTGCCGCCCTACATGACTGGAAGACACATGACCATTCTGAAGACCCTTGCCGGCGCTGCCGCTGCCCTTGCCCTGCTTGCCTCCTCCGCCATGGCGCATGAGTACAAGCTCGGCGATCTCGTCATCAACCACCCCTGGACCCGTGCGACCCCGCCGAATGCTCCGGCAGCCGGCGGCTTCCTGAAGGTGCACAACGGCGGTGCAGCCGATGACAAGCTGATTTCTGCAACGTCCCCGGCTGCAGGCCGCGTCGAGCTGCATGAAATGGCGGTTGTCGACAGCATCATGAAGATGCGGGAAGTCGAAGGCGGCATCGCGCTGCCGGCCGGTCAGGACACCGAGCTGAAGCCGGGCGGCCTCCACATCATGCTCATGGAGCTGAAGGGACCGCTGGTGGAAGGCGAAAGCATTCCCATGACCCTGACCTTTGAAAAGGCAGGCCCCATCGACGTGACGCTGAAAGTCGAAAAGATGGGCGCCAAGGGCAATGACCACGGCAGCCACAACGGGGCAGCCCACAGCCACTGAGAGGGAACATGTCTTCTCTGAAATTCATCCGCTACGGCGCTTGGGCGGCAGTTGCCGCCCTCGCCATCGGCGCAGGATATGTCACCGTCTCGCAGATGCAGAACGGCGGCGGGGCGCAGGTTGCGTCCGTTGCCAGCATCGGCGGCCCCTTCACGCTCGTGCGCGGCGACGGCACGACAGTGACCGACAAGGATTTTGCCGGCAAGCCGCTGGCCATCTTCTTCGGCTTCACCTTCTGTCCGGATGTCTGCCCCACCACCCTGTCGGACCTGCAGGGCTGGATCGAGCAGCTCGGGCCGGATGCGGACAAGATGAGCTATGCCTTCGTGTCGGTTGATCCGGAGCGCGACACCCCGCAGGTGATCGGCGACTATGTGGCGGCCTTCGACCCGCGCATCACGCCGCTGACTGGCTCGCGCGAGCAGATCGACGAGGTGATCAAGGCCTACCGCGTCTATGCCAAGAAAGTTCCGCTGGACGGCGGCGGCTATACGATGGATCATTCGGCGATGATCTACCTCATGGATGGCAGCAACCGCTTCGTCGGCACCATCGCCTATGAGGAAGATCAGGCAACTGCGCTGCAGAAGCTGAAGAACCTGATCGCCCGCAACGGGGCCTGACAGCTCGCCCCTGCGGCCGCAGGACAACGGGAGACTTTGGACGTGGTATCTGGACGCTGGATCGCGGCAGGCGGGCTGACGGGCGGAGCGTTGATTGCGCTGGCCGGTTTCGGCTGGCTGCGCTATGGCGAGCAGCTCTATTTCGATGTTCTGGTGGCCGGCCTCGCCGGCTGCCTCTGAACACCGGCATCACCCCTCCGGAACCCCGCCCGCATGTCCAGCCGCCAGCGCCTTGACCAGTGCCTTGCCGACCTCGGCCTTGCCCCGAGCCGCGCCCGTGCCCGCGATGCCATTCTGCGCGGCACGGTCAGTATCGATGGCGTGGTCATCACCAAGCCGGGGCAGCTTGTTGCTTCCACCCAGAACATCACGCTGGCCGACCCTGCACAAAACTACGTCTCCCGCGCCGCGCTGAAGCTGCTGGCAGCGCTGGAGGCCTTTCCCGTTGACCCTGCCGGCAAGACCTGTCTGGATGTCGGCGCGTCCACCGGCGGCTTCACGCAGGTGCTGCTGGAGCGTGGTGCGGCCCGTGTCCACGCCATCGATGTAGGCCACGGCCAGCTGCATGAGCGCATCGCCTCCAACTCGAAGGTCAACCGCCGTGACGGGCTCAACGCCCGTGACCTGACGCTGGCAGACCTTGAGGGCGAAGCGCCGCAGCTGATCGTCTCTGACGTCAGCTTCATTTCCCTGAAACTCGCCCTGCCTCCGGCCCTTGAGCTTGCAGCACCCGGCGCCGAAGCCATTCTTCTGGTCAAGCCGCAGTTCGAGGTGGGCCGTCAGGGCATCGGCAAGGGCGGCCTGGTGCAGCCGGATCTGGTGGAGCCTTGCGCCGAAGACCTGCGCCTCTGGCTCGATGCCCTGCCCGGCTGGAAGTCGCACGGCCTCATCCCCTCCCCCATCACCGGCGGCGACGGCAACCGCGAGTTTCTGCTCTACGGCCGCAAGGACGGCTGAGGATAAGCATTAGGCCGCGGTCCTTCTCTCACCGTTGGTAAAGCACAGCGCAATCGAAGCACTTCATACCTTAGAAAAAGGCAGCAGTTTGGTAACTTCGGCACGGTGTTTCAGCCCCCCTCCCCCTGGTGGGGAGGGGGTAGGGGTGGGGGGAACGCCTCTCCGTCCGGCAGAGAAAACCAATTGATCCCGAGTTGCAGTTCGTGATGACTGCCAATTTAGAAAAATATCTATCTTTCAGTAAGTTGCGGGCTCAGAGCCCCCCACCCCTTACCCCTCCCCACCAGGGAGAGGGGGGCGGCAAAAGTCCCGCCAGGAAACAAATGCATCACTACGGCTATACGTCTTTAATTGATTGAAGAATTCGGCTGCGCAAGAAGAAGGGCTTCTGTCACAATATCTCCCTCGCAATTCCGCGCTTGCGGTTGGTGGCGGGGCGGGGTATCGCACGGCGATGACGGACGCGACAATCGACATCACCATCACCGCCCTCGGCCACCTGGGCGACGGGCTGGCATCTGGCCCGAAAGGCCCCCTTTTCGTTCCCGGCGGACTGCCGGGCGACGTGCTGCGCGTGAAGGCGCAAGGGGACCGGGCTTCGATCCTCGAAATCCTCACCCGCAGCCCGGTCCGCGTGGAGCCCACCTGCCGCCATTTCGAGGCCTGCGGCGGCTGCTCGCTGCAGCATATGGCCGAGCCCGAATACCTCGCCTTCAAGCGGGATCAGGTGGTGCGCGCTCTGGAAGACCGGGGCATCGAGGTGCCGGTGGGTGAAGTCATCCCAAGTGCGCCGGGCTCCCGCCGCCGCGCCGTGCTGACGGCTGTGCGCGCTGGCCACAAGCTGCTGCTCGGCTATCACGAGCGCGCCAGCAACCGGCTGGTGGACATCACCGAATGCCCCGTTCTTGATCCGAAGGTCGTGGCTGCCGTGCCGGGTCTCAAGCGCCTTGCCGAAGTGCTGATGCCGCGCAAGGGCGAGCTGAGGCTTACCGTTCTGGCAACACAGGCGGGACTTGATGTGGCTCTGGCCAATGTGGCGCCCGGCATCGAGAAGAAGCTCGTGCAGCTCTCCGGCCTGACGGCGGATCTCGGTCTTGCCCGCCTTTCCGTCGATGGCGAGATCATTCTGGAAGCCCGCGCCCCGGCCCTGCCGATGGGCAAGGTGGCTGCCGTTCCGGCGCCCGGCGGCTTCACCCAGGCCACTGCCGAGGCCGAAGCCCATCTGGCCACTCTGGTTCTGGCAGCCCTCGGCAAGTCGAAGAAGGCGGCCGACCTTTTCGCGGGCATCGGCACCTTCACCTTCCGCATGGCCGAAACCATGTCCGTGCATGCGGTGGAAGGCGAGGCCGCAGCCGTGGCCGCTCTCGACCGGGCCTCGCGCCAGCCGGCAGGCCTCAGGCAGATCACCTTCGAGCGGCGCGACCTGTTCCGCCGCCCGCTGATGGCAGCGGAGCTTGCAGGCTTTGATGCCGTCACCTTTGATCCGCCGCGCACGGGCGCGCAGGCCCAGGCCGAGCAGCTGGCCCTTTCCAAGGTGAAGCGCATTGCTGCCGTCTCCTGCAATCCGGCCACCCTCGCCCGCGATCTGCGCATCCTGATCGACGGCGGCTTCAAGGTCACCCGCGTGACGCCGGTGGACCAGTTCCTCTACTCCCCGCATGTGGAAGTGGTGGCGGCGCTGGAACGGGCGTAACGGCAAGACAGGACGTTCACGTTTGCGTGCTTGAGGCTGATCAGCCTCGAACTGGCATAAAGGCGCATTAGTGTACCAGCTGGCGAATGGCACCGTCCGGGGACGGGCCATCATCGACAGGGAGCACATCATGAACGACATGACGCCCATGCAGCGCAAGACCGCACGGGATTTCCCGCAGGAACTGCTCGACCTTTACGACTTCTATGCCCACGGCAAGATCACCAAGCGCGACTTCCTCGAAAGGGCCGCCAAGTTTACGGTCGCGGGCGTTACGGCCGCCATGCTGCTGGATCAGCTGGCCCCCAACTACGCCCTCGCCCAGCAGGTGGCGCCCGATGATGCCGGGATCGTGGCGGAACGCATCACCTATGCCTCCCCCAATGGCAATGGCGAGGTGAACGGCTATCTGGTGAAGCCCGCAGGAGCCGCTGCAAAGCTGCCGGCTGTTCTCGTCATTCACGAGAACCGGGGCCTCAACCCCTACATCGAGGATGTGGCACGGCGGCTCGCCAAGGCCGGTTTCATGGCGCTGGCGCCGGACGGGCTCACATCCGTTGGCGGCTATCCGGGCAATGACGACAAGGGCCGTGAACTGCAGCAGACGGTTGATCCGGAAAAGCTGATGAATGACTTCTTCGCCGGTTTCGAGCATCTGCTCGCCCGCGAGGACGGCACCGGCAAGGTGGGAGCCGTCGGCTTCTGCTATGGCGGCGGCGTGGTCAATGCCATTGCCGTTGCCTATCCGGAGCTTGCGGCGGGCGTGCCCTTCTATGGCCGCCAGGCGCCGCTGGACGGCGTTCCGGCCATTCAGGCACCGCTGCTGCTGCAATATGCGGAGCTGGATGAGCGCATTAACGCGGGCTGGCCCGCTTACGAGGAAGCGCTGAAGGCCAATGGCAAGACCTACACGGCCTATATCTATCCCGGCGTGAACCACGGCTTCCACAACGACACCACGCCGCGCTACGACGAGGCCGCCGCAAAGCTCGCCGAAGAGCGCACCATCGCCTTCTTCAAGCAACATCTGGGATAGGCGCGGAACCTGGAGCACTTTCGTTGAAAAACGGGCCGCCGAGAGTGCTCTATCTCTTTGTTTTCACGCAATTCCGGACGCAAAACCGGTTCCCACTTTTGCTGGAACTGCTCTAAAGCTGCAGGGCCTCCCGCAGCGCCAGACCGGAGCGGGTGTCGAGGTCCAGATCCATTTCGATATGATCGATGTGATGGATGATCAGGGCCTCGGCGCCTTTCGCATCTCCAGCTTCAAGCGCATCGACAATCTGGCGGTGCTCGTCCAGGCCGCAACTGGACGAGCCTGTCCGCCCGTAAAGCGCGATCACCAGCGAGGACCGGGCGATCAGTTCCTCGATAAAGCGCTGCAGGATCTGGTTGCCGCCGATGGCTGCCAGCAGCAGGTGAAATTCACCTGAAGCCTTGATCTCGGCGCGGCGCGCGTTCGGCCCGCGCGCATTCATGTGGCCCTGCTCTTCGATCAGATGCTCGCGCAGGCGGGCAAAGTCGGCGGGCGTGGCGTTCTCGATCACGGAAGCCACAATCCCCGGTTCGACGAGCCGCCGTGCAGCGAAAAGCTGCCGGGCTTCCGCAGGCGTCGGATTTGCCACGAAGGCCCCACGGTTGCGCTCGAACCGCACCAGCCCTTCAAACGACAGCATCTGCAATGCGGCGCGGGCGACGGTGCGGCTCACGTCAAACAGTGCCCCGACTTCGCTTTCGGTGAGCTTGGCGCCGGGTGCCAGGCGGCGGTCGATGATGGCATCGCGCAAATGATCGCGGATGGCCTGGGTGCGGTCATCCCCGGCCTGCGGCCCGCCCTGTGATGTCGAATCGATGGTGCCCATAGCTCCCCTGTTCTGCCCACCATTTCTTACTCCGAAACGCGCGGGATCAAATCCTTTCTTGCATACATTCGCATAAAAATATTGCATACAATTTATTCAGTTCATTGAACGCAATCGGGTATTTTTTAAGCAGCGCGTGGGCCGGGCATCGGCACAAATCACAGGCTCAACCAGTATTCCTTTTCAAAACAACAGGTTAGGCAGCCAACCGCAAACTGGCACGAATGATGCGAAGCGATGGTCCAGCAAGGAACGCCGCATGAGCAAAGCAGCCACCATCGAAATCGCCTCCGTTTCCAAGGTCTATGGCACGGCTACGGCCGTCCGCTCGATCAGTCTCAAGATTCCGGCCGGAAGCTACTGCTGCCTGCTGGGGCCGTCCGGCTGCGGCAAGTCGACGACCTTGCGCATGATTGCCGGCCATGAGGCCATTTCGTCGGGCGATATCCTGCTTGGGAACACGATGATCAACGATCTGCCGCCCGCAAAGCGCGGCACGGCGATGATGTTCCAGTCCTATGCGCTGTTTCCTCACCTCGACGTCACCGACAACGTTGCCTTCAGCCTGAAGATGAAGGGCATGGCCAAGCCCGAACGCCGGGCCAAGGCGCTGGAAATGCTCCGTCTGGTGCAGATGGAGCCCTATGCGGAGCGCCGCCCGGCGCAGCTTTCGGGCGGGCAGCAGCAGCGCGTTGCCCTCGCCCGCGCCCTGATCACCGATCCGGAAGTGCTGCTGCTGGATGAGCCGCTGTCGGCACTGGACCCGTTTCTGAAGATCAAGGTCCGCGCCGAACTCAAGCGTCTGCAGCACCAGCTCGGCATCACCTTCGTTCACGTCACCCACAGCCAGGAAGAGGCGATGGCTCTGGCTGATCTGATCGTGGTCATGAACGATGGCCGGATCGAACAGGCAGCAAGCCCCCGCACCATCTTCGAGCGCCCGGCGACGGCCTTCGTTGCCCGCTTCATGGGCGACCACAATGTCATCACGGGGCGCGTTGCCAGCACCACCGGGGACAGCGTCCTCATCGAGACGTCCGGCGGCGGCAGTTTCGCAGCATCCGGGGGCGCCGCGGAAACCGGCAGCACAGCCGATATCGCCGTGCGCACTCACAAGGTCAGGCTGGCGCAACCGGCAAGTCCGGGCCTCGGCTTCACCGGCATCATCACCAACATCGAATATCTGGGACCGACCGTGAAGCTGACGGCGGAGGGGCCAGGTGTGGAAGAGTTCACCGCAATCGTCAGCGACGGCGCTTTCTACACGAATCCCGTCAAGCGCGGCGAGGCCGTTCCATTCGCGTGGGATGCCGAAGACGCCATCGTTCTTGGCCGGATTTGACCAGATCTCGCAGCATCAAAAACAAGGGGACATGCCATGACAGACAAGACCAGCAGCAAGACTGATATTTCCCGGCGTTCGCTTCTCAAGGCCGGGGCTGCGGCCGCCGGTCTTGCCGCCGGTTCGGGTGCCATCACCGGCTTCCCGACCATCTGGGCGCAGAACCCGATCACCCTGCGCCAGTTCGGCACCGGCGTTTCCAACCTCAATGCCATTGCCGAAAAGTGCAAGGAAGACCTCGGCATCACGCTGGAGATGACGGCAAGCGATTCCGATGCTGCCGCCCAGCGCGCCGTCACCCAGCCGGACAGCTACGATATTGCCGACATCGAATACTGGATCCTGAAGAAGGTGTTCCCGTCGGGCGTCATCCAGCCGATGGATATCTCGCGCCTCACCTATTACGACAAGATCGTGCCGCTGTTCAAAACCGGCAAGCTGCTGCCGGACAGCGTGATTGCGCAAGGCACGGCGCCCCACACGGTGGGCTTCGTCGAAGGGCCGGACAGCCGCACCTTTGCCAAGGGCGAAACCGGCTGGTTCACCATGGTCCCGACCATCTACAACGCCGACACCCTGGGCATCCGCCCGGATCTGGTGGGCCGCGAAATCACGACCTGGGCCGATATCATGGACCCGGCCTTCCGCGGCAAGACCTCGATCCTCAACATCCCCTCGATCGGCATCATGGACGCTGCGATGATCATGGAGGCGATGGGCAACATCACCTATGCCGACAAGGGCAACATGACGGTGCAGGAAATCGATGCCACCATCGACTTCCTCATCGAAGCCAAGCGCAACGGCCAGTTCCGCGCCTTCTGGAAGAGCTTCGACGAGAGCGTCAACCTGATGGCATCGGGCGAAGTGATCATCCAGTCCATGTGGTCACCCGCCGTCGCCGCCGTCCGTTCGCGCGGCATTGCCTGCAAATACCAGCCCCTCAAGGAAGGCTACCGCTCCTGGGGCGGCGGTCTTGGCCTGGCCGCCCACCTGTCGGGCGCCAAGCTCGACGCGGCCTATGAGTACATCAACTGGTACACCTCCGGCTGGGTCGGCGGCTATCTCAACCGCCAAGGCTATTACTCGGCCTGCATGGAAACGGCCAAGGACTACATGTCGGCGGATGAATGGGGCTACTGGATCGAGGGCAAGCCTGCGCAGGGCGACATTCTTGCCCCCGATGGCACGGTCATGGAAACGGCCGGCGCCGTCCGCGACGGCGGCTCCTTCGAAGAGCGCATGGGCAAGGTTGCCTGCTGGAACTCGGTCATGGACGAAGACCGCTACATGGTCCGCCGCTGGAACGAGTTCATCGCCTCCTGATCATCGCATCCCCCTCCTCCCTGCTGTCGCGGGGAGGAGGACCGGTCACAGTCAGCGGATATTCCCTGGGAGACAGCCATATGGCATCGCAAGCCGCAAAGCCGTCAGCGGTTCCGGTCACGGGCACACCGGCCGCCGGTGTGCTGACCGCGTTTTTTGACCGGTTCTCCGCCTATCTCCAGGCCTTTCCCCTTGCGGCCATTCTCGGGTTCTTTCTGCTGGCCCCCGTCCTGATGATCGCGGTGGTGAGCTTCTGGGATTATGACTTTGCCCGGCTCTACCCGGATTTCGTCATGACCAACTATGCCGAAACCCTCGGTTCCCGGGTGACCTGGCGGATCTATCTCAACACGCTGAAATATGCGGCCATGGTCTGGGCCATCACGCTGGTCCTCGGGTTCTGGGTGGCCTATTTCCTCGCCTTCCACATCCGCACGACCGCCATGCAGATGGTGCTGTTCCTCGTCTGCACCGTGCCCTTTCTCACGTCGAACATCATCCGCATGATCTCCTGGATCCCCGTGCTGGGGCGCAACGGGCTGGTGAACTCCGGGCTGATGCAGGCCGGCATCATATCCGAGCCCATCGAATGGCTGCTCTATTCGGACTTCGCCATCGTGCTGGCCATGGTGCATCTCTACACGCTGTTCATGGTGACGCCGGTCTTCAACACGCTGATGCGCATCGACCGTTCGCTCATCGAGGCCGCACGGGATGCGGGCGCCAGCAGCTTCCAGATCCTGTGGAACGTCATCCTGCCGCTTGCCAAGCCCGGCATGGCCATCGGCACGATCTTTGTCGTCACGTTGGTGATGGCCGATTTCGTCACCGTTCTGGTGATGGGTGGCGGACAGAGCGCCTCGGTGGCGCTGATGATGCGCAACCAGATGTCCCTGCTGCAATATCCGGCGGCCTCCGCCAATGCGGTGGTGCTGCTGATTGTCGTGCTGCTGATGGTCGCCGCAATCCTGCGCGCCGTCGATATCCGCAAGGAGCTTTGACATGATCTCCGAAAAACGCGGACGCAGCTTCTGGGTGCTCGCGGTCTTTTTCGCCCTGTTCGTCGTCTTCCTCTACGGCCCGCTGTCGGCCATCGTCATGCTGTCGTTTCAAGGGCCGAACGGCGGGCTGACCTTCCCCATGAACGGCGTCTCGCTGCACTGGTTCCACAACCTCACCCAGCAGCAGGCCGTCGGTGATTTCGGCGGCTCGTTCCGCCGCTCCTTCACGCTCGGACTGATGGTGATGAGCGTGACGGTGCTCGTCTCCCTGCTGGCCGGACTTGCCTTCCGGCGCAGGTTTTCCGGCGCAACGCCATTGTTCTATCTCTCGGTCGCCAGCCTCGTCGTTCCGTCCATCGTCGTCTCGCTCGGGATCGGGGTCATGTTCCAGCAGCTTGGCCTGCGCCCCTCCTGGTACGGCTCGGCCTTCGGGGCGCACCTGACCTGGACATTGCCATTCGGTGTTCTGATCATGTTCGCCGTCTTCAACCGCTTTTCCCCCTCCTACGAAGAAGCGGCGCGCGACCTTGGCGCCTCGTCCTGGCAGACGTTCCGCCATGTTGTCCTGCCGATGATCGCGCCGATGCTCACCGGCGTCGGGCTCTTCGGCTTCACGCTGTCCTATGACGAATTCGCGCGAACCCTGATGACGGCAGGCACCTACAACACGCTGCCGCTCGAAATCTATGCCATGACGACCAACGTGACGACGCCTGTACTCTATGCACTCGGCACCGTGACCACCCTGTTCTCGCTGACGGTCATTGCCACGGTCCTCGGTGTCATCGTCTGGCTCAACCGGCGCAGGACCAAGGGATGACGGCCATCAGCAACCATCGCATTCTCGTCATCAATCCCAACACCACGGCATCGATGACACAGACCATTGCCAAAGCCGCCCGGGGGGCCGCCGCACCATCCAGCGAGATCTGCGCGGTCACCTCCGCCATGGGGCCCGCCTCGATCGAAGGCTATTATGACGAGGTGCTGGCCATTCCCGGCGTCCTGACGGCCATCCGCGAGGGCGAACGTGAGGGCGCTGCTGCCGCCGTGATTGCCTGTTTCGATGATACGGGCCTTGATGCCGCACGTGCTCTGGCCACCATTCCGGTGATCGGCATCTGCGAGGCAGCGCTCAGCCTTGCCTCCTTTGTCGCCCGGCGCATCACCGTGGTCACCATGTCGCATCTGTCCATCGTTCCGGTCGAGGAGCTTGTGCATCGCTACGGGATGAGTTCGCGGGTGCGCGTGCGCGCTGCGGGCGTGCCCGTGCTGGAGCTGGAAAACCCCGCCTCCAATGCGGTGGACCGGCTGCGCAGCGAGATTTCAAGTGCGCTTGGGGAAGACCACGCAGAAGCCATTGTTCTGGGCTGCGCCGGCATGGCGGATCTGGCTGCTTCCCTGCAGCGCGAGTTCAAAGTCCCCGTCATCGATGGCGTGGGGGCAGCGGTCAAGCAGGCCGAGGCGCTGCTGGCTCTGGGGCTGTCGACCGGCAAGCGCGGAGCCTATTCGACGCCGGCCCGCAAACCCTTTACCGGTCTTCTGTCCGGTTTTGCCCATGAAGCGGAGCCTGCACAATGACCGGCCCCGTGATCCGCCAGCTCACCACGGCGGAAGTGGAACAGCTCATCGGCTGGGCTGAGGCCGAAGGCTGGAACCCCGGCCTTGACGATGCCGCGGTGTTTCAGGCCGCCGATGCCCGCGGCTTCCTGGGCGCCTTCGCCGAAGGAGAAATGGCTGCCGGGATCTCGGCCGTCCGCTATGGCGAGGACTTCGGCTTCATCGGGCTTTACATCTGCCATCCGGACTTTCGCGGGCAAGGCTATGGCAAAGCCGTCTGGAACGCAGGCCTCAAGCACCTTGAGGGCCGGACCATCGGGCTTGATGGCGTACCGGAACAGCAGGCGAATTACCGCTCGATGGGCTTCGTCTCACAGTACAGGACCATCCGCTACAGCGGACACTCTGCCCACGCGGACAAAGCTGGCGGCATCCGCCCGCTGGAAAGCGCAGACATGCCGGCCGTTGAAGCCTTCGACCGCGCATATTTTCCAGCACCGAGAACCGGGTTTCTCAGCCAGTGGCTGACGCGGCCGCGCCGGGCGCTTGCCGCGTTCGAGGGCAGCACCTTGCGTGGGTATGGGGTGGCGCGCCCCTGCCGCGAGGGCTGGAAGATCGGCCCGCTCTTCGCCGAAGATGCAGCCGTTGCCGGGCCCCTGTTCGCAGCGCTCGCAGAAGGATGCGAGGGCGGCATCCATATCGACGTCCCGCAGACGGCCGGAGGCTTCATCCGCTTTCTGGAAGACGCCGGATTTGCCCCCGGCTTCGAGACGAGCCGCATGTACTGCGGTCCAGCCCCTGCCATCCGGCTGGATGGTGTGTTCGGGATCACGACCCTCGAACTGGGCTAGCAACAGATCCATGCGGCCCGGCTTTTCTTAGCCCCGGCGGGCAAGCACCAGATGGCCGGGCACCGGCTCGCCTTCTTCCAGGCGCACGGTGATCGGGTCCATGGCCAGAATGGTGAAGCCATGCGCTTCGAGCACGCGGGTCAGATATCCCTGGGAATGGGCATAGCGCCGCTTCGGGCCGACGAGATAGTCCTTCCCGCCCAGCGCTTCGTCCGGAAGGGTCTCGGTCGAGAAGCCGAAAACGCCGCCCGGGTTCAGCCGGTCTGCCGCCGCTGCCACAATCCGCTCGACCTTGCCGAGATAGGGAAAGACGTCCGTCGCAGCGATCAGGTCATAGACCGGGCGCTGGCCGTCGTCGTCCTCGAACTCCTCCAGAAAGGCGACCGCCTCGCCGACGTAAAGGTCGGTATAGACCTCCCGGTCGAAGGCGATCTCGACGATCTTTTCGGACAGATCGACGCCGGTCATCGCCTCGCAGATATCGCCCAGCGCCTCACCGGTGAGCCCCGTGCCGCAACCCAGATCCAGCCCGGTGTTGTAAGGCCCCGGCGCATGGCTCCGCAGCTGCTCGCGCAGCAGGAGCGGCACGCAGTAGCCGAGCTGATCGACGAGAATGGCCTCGAACACATCTGCATGCTGGTCGAAGAGCGTCGCCACATAGGCTTCCGGCATGGCATCGGGCGCCGTGTCCCGGCCCATGGCGGCCAGGCGCACGCTGGCGCCGCAATGGTCCGCTGGGTCAATGGTCAGGGCTTCCCGGTAGGCGGCTTCCGCACCATCCAGATCCCCGGCCTTTTCGAGCTCGAGGCCCCGATTATAGACCCCGGCCAGCGCTTCCTCGTCGAAGGATGCGGTCTCTTCTTCTTCGGCCATGGTCAGCCCTTTCCTGCGTGCGGTATTTCTGATCGCGTCTTACCGCTCTCCGCCCGAAAAGGACAGGCGCAATCACCATGCTGGGGAGCGGATCAAAGATCCGTCAACAGCCGGCTCCAGCTTTCCGAGGCAAAGCCGCCCGCATAAAGATCCCCGCGGCGCGCGGCGTCATTGACACTCGAAAAGCGGCTACCGATGCAAAAAAAGCCGCGCGGGGAAAAGCTGATCCAGCGCTGGGAGAGCAGCGCACGCATCAAGAAGGGCTGTGCCATGCCTTCAGCTATCACATGCCCTGCAGCTTCGAAGGCGGCCAGCATGGAAGTGACCGCGTCAAACTCCCGGCCCTCTTCCGTCAGCAAATGCAGAACCGTCGCCTTGCGCCCGTCAGTGTACCAAGCTAGTGCGGCAAAAACGCCACTTGCATCGCGAATGCAGCCAAAGCGCAATGTGCCAAGAGCTAGGTTTTGCGCGGCAAGGCCGGTCAGCCAGGCGAACTCCTCATCCGGCCACAAGGGGTGAACAGGAAACCGAGAGAGCAACGGCCTTGCGGTCTTGAGGAAAACGGCTGCATCCGTCTCTTCCACGCTAAGTTCGTTCCGCACCTCCGGCACAAGCGCAGGCTTCAGCCGCCGGGCAAGAACGTCAACCGCGCCACAAGGCAGCAACGCCAGCAAGGGGCGCAGACGAGGCAGCCTTTGGCCTGCAATCACCCGGGCAGCGGAAACCGGACGCAAGATGCGCCGCCATTCGAGGCTCTGCGTCGTCAGCACCTGACCGCCGACAGCAATCCAGTGCTTGGCGCTTAAGGGAGAAGCGCTGTCTGACAGCAAAAAGTCTTGCCTCTTGGCCCTCAAGGCCCCTGAAATCCGGGCGGCCCCAGACCGCCCTTCCCGCCCCTCAGACATGAAAGAGCAAAGCAGCCGCGCCGTCACGCGCGCTCCCTCAACATTGAAAGTCATGGGAACGCTCAAGACCGCGGCCGTGACACCTGAAGAGGGATGGTCATGCACGAGACTGCCGGATGCCTCGCTGTAGGATGGGCTGCCGAACAGCAATTCGCCGAGATAGGCTTCGAGCGCGGCCGCATCCCTAACCCCGGAGGGCCGGAACACGCGGCCAAAGAGCCCCGCGACCACCGGAAGATCATCCTGACGCATCGGGCGCACCAGGCGGGCAGCCTTCGGCTCCGGCACTTCAGCCAGATGATCATTCAACGCGGCCTGCATGCTACCCCTTTCCGTCTTTCATCAGTCAAGAAGCTAACGCAAAGGCATTTACATTTTCGTATAGCACGCCAAAGAAAA
Organism: Pannonibacter sp. I15F10I1; assembly: GCF_900185665.1. Lineage (NCBI taxonomy): Bacteria > Pseudomonadati > Pseudomonadota > Alphaproteobacteria > Hyphomicrobiales > Stappiaceae > Pannonibacter > Pannonibacter sp. I15F10I1. The sequence goes on along the minus strand of NZ_FYAN01000019.1, from coordinate 76,433 downwards.
CAGCAATTTTCCTAGAAAAGATCAAGCTGACCGGAATTGCCACCGTCTTCTTGCGCCTTTCTGCGGGCGGGACGGGTTTTCGGAGCTTTTTCAGAGGCAGCATCGGGCGCCGCCCCGGCGGCCCGCTCGGTCAGCCCCGGATCATCCTGCGCGGCACTGTTGACGCGGGACGATACGGGGATGAACTCCAGATAGTCATCCGCCACCGGCCGCAGCAGGCGGCGCGCTTCCTCCGCCCTCACCTGCCCCGTATCCAGCCAGGCGTCGAAATCCTGTTCGAAAAGAATGGCCGGCATGCGGTCGTGCACGGCCTGCATGGCGCGGTTGGCAGGCACGGTCAGCAGGGCGCCGGTGTCGATCTCGCCGCCCGACGGATCGGACCATGTGTCCCACAGCCCGGCCACCGCCATCAACCCGCCGCCCGCAGGCCGGATGAAGAAGGGCTGCTTCTGTGCCCCGGTGCGGCGCCATTCGTAAAAGCCGTCCATCGGCACGAGGCAGCGGTGATGGCGCATGGCCGCACGGAACGAAGGCTTTTCCGCTGCCGTCTCCGCCCTCGCATTGACCAGGAGGGTAAAGCTGGCCGGATCTTTCACCCAGCCGGGAATAAGTCCCCAGCGCACCAGCGCGAACCGCCGCTGGCCATGCTCATGCCGGACGGTGGCAACCGGCTGGGTGGGGGCGATATTGTAACGCGGCGGAAAGTCCGGCCGGTCCCGGTAGTCAAACAGCTGCTCCAGCGCTTGCGGGGATGACGTCAGGGTGAAGCGTCCGCACATGAAAATCCTTGCAGTGATCTGATTAGTTCTTTGGCAACAAAGGCAGGTTAGGTTCGGGAGAAGTAGAGTTCAACCGGGGGGATGGCATGACGCAGGAGGATCCAGTGCTGGGCACCGGCGATCTGTCCGCCGAGCGGCTTGCCAAAGCCAATATCAACCCGGCGACTGGCCTTGCAACCGACTATCTGAACCACTTCAACGAAGTGGTGATGCTGCTCGAAATGCTCCCGGCCATGCCGGAATGCGCCGAGGACGTGCTCGCCTGGAGCCCGGCGGACTACGAGACCCATTTCGAGAACTCCAGTTTCTCCGAACGCCAGCTTGCCATTGAGGCCTATCATGCCGCCCCCGTGCGTCTGCGCGCGCATCTGGAAACGCTCGTTTCCGGAATCAATTCGGCGGTGCTGAATTCGCAGGACATGATTCGCAGCGCTGTGTCACCGTCGGAGGTCGCCTTTGAGCTGGCGGAGAAGGCGACAAACGAGATCAAGCCGTTGATCGCCATGGCCAGCGGCGTCATCCACGGCCATATCAGCGCGCAGGATGTCCCCGCCCACGAAGGCTCGGAAGCGCAGGCGGAAATCGACGCCCTGTTTGCCTGAAGCCGGTTTGCCTGAACCATGTCCGGGACGCTCCCTCCTCCTCCACTTGTTCCCGGTGTCAGCATCCTCTGCCACAGGAATGGGGACGTTCTGATCATCCGGCGGGGCAAGGCGCCCTATGCAGGATACTGGAGCCTGCCGGGCGGCAAGCTGGAGGCTGGTGAGACTCCTCTACAGGCGGCACAGCGCGAACTTCTGGAGGAAACCGGCGTCACCGCAGAGCTGGGAGAGCCGGCCGGAACGCTTACCATCGACAGCCGGGACGAAAGCGGGGCGATTCGGGCCCGGTTTCATCTGACCATCTTCATGGGCGCGCATGTCTCAGGCGAGCCCATCGCGGGCGATGATGCGGCAGAGGCCTGCTTCAAGCCCCTCTCCGCGCTCGGCAGCCTTGAAATGACGCCAGGCACTGCCGAACGCATCCGGAAACTGATGGCCTGTTGACGGGACAACCGCGGCCTTGCACCGCCGGTCCTTGCAGCCCATTATCCTGCCGGACAGGCAGGGACCCAATGGACTCCAGCACACACACCAGCGCCCGGCGCCGCATGACCATAAGAGCCCTTGCCGGCTTTGCAGCGGCTGTCCTGATGCTCGCGGCTTTGCCGGTTCGTGCGCAGGATACTCAGTCCGAAGCCCCTTATGAACGCCAGTTGCTCCGCCTGTCGGAAATCCTCGGCGCTCTGCATTTTCTGCGCCCCCTGTGCGGACGCGATGATGCGCCAAGCTGGCGGGAGCGGATGGAAGACCTGCTGGCAGCCGAAATGCAGGGGGAAGTGCGCAAGCGCCGCCACATCGAGCGCTTCAACCTCGGTTATCGCGGATTTTCTTCGGTGTATCAAAGCTGTACGCCCGCTGCACGGGCCGCCATGAACGCCTATGTCCAGGAAGGCGAGAAGCTGAGCCGCGATGTTGCGGCCCGTTATGCGCGCTAGCCGCGCTCCGTTACCAAAGGCTTAACCCTCCACGTATAATTTGTGGGTGGACGTTAAGAAGGCCTTCACACTCGCTTCCCGCGTAGTCTTCCCATGGTAAGGTCTTCGCAGATTCGGGGAACGGCACCGACTCATCCGAAGCGAAAGCGGCAAAGACCTAAGGGACAGCATGACCAACGACGAATTCAGCGAGATGTCTGCGGACGTCCAATACCTTGAAGACGACGATATTCGCCGTGCTGCGCTTGGTTTCATTCAGGATGCATGGTCCGAGGCGATTGCCTGCGGCGTTGATACGGATGCTGTTGCTCACGCAGCCATGTTTACTGCGCTCGCCGATCTTGTTTCCACTTACGGCGAAGATGCAGTTGCCAAGCTGGCAGAAGGTCTGCCGGAGCGTATTCTGCGCGGTGACTATTCGGTCAATCGCGTCCTTCAGTGACGCCGGCGAACGGCGGAGCGCGAGACACGGCCCCTGCGCTCCCCCAATGATCTTTTTTGATCCTCTGATCAGCCTTTTCCAGCCCTTCACGCTCAGAAAACGCCCAGCAGGCTGACAAGGATTCCGGCCGCAAAGAGAATCAGCACGGCACCGGCGGCCCGGTTCACCATTTCAAGCCAGCGGTCTGTAAAGCGATCACGCAGCGCGCTTGCCCCTCCGGCCACGACGGCCCACCACAGGCAAGCCCCCGCCGCCACACCGCAGATCATGCTCAGTGCATCCAGATGCCTGCCCGGCTGCGGAGCCCAGTCGCCAAGACTGCCGAAGATCGCCAGAAACCCCAGAATCGCACCCGGATTGGTGATTGTCATGACAAAGGCAGCCAGCGCATCACGCAGCAGGGTGTGATCGAATTTGCTCTTTTGCGTATCCATGTGCGGATGGCTGCGCAGCACCGCAATGCCAAATACGACCAGAACGCTCGCCCCCACCAGCTTGATGGCCGTCTCGTGCAGTTCGACGAACTCGGCCACAACCGAAATGCCGAAAAGTGCGGCGGCCGCGAACAGCGTGTCTGCCGCAACGGCCCCAAGACCGACGAGAAAACCAGACCGGAAGCCCCGGTGAAGGGCCCTTCGCAGCGCCATGATGTTCACGGGCCCGACGGGAGCGCTGGTCATCACGCCAATTGCCAGTCCAAGCAGTGCATATGAAAGCGATGGCGTCATGCAGGAAAACTCTGGCAAAAATGGCACATGTGCCTGCGGTTTAACGAAAGGAGGACAGGATGCCAAGCGCGCAGGCTCTTTTGAATGGCCTTTCCGCTGCGGCTGCGTATAGTCGTTGAAAATCTTCCCGGCTGAGTCTGACCATGCTGCGCAACTGCATTGCCACCCTCTGTTTTGCACTCCTGCTGCTTCCGGCTGCGGAAGCTGCGACCGTGAGAACCGAGACGATCCTGGTCACCCCGCCGGAGCAGAATGCCTCCGGCAACCCGGCCATTCCTCCGGAAGATCTCTTGCCCCCAATCCCCGATGAGGCCGGCGCGGATGATGCGGGCGGCCCCATGGATGAGGCTGATCCGGCCGAGGGCATCGAAAGCCCGGAAGAAGGCCAGTCTTCGGAAGTCTCTCCGCAGAACCTGCTCCCTGTCCCTGAGGTGCATTACGGACCGGAGGGCCTGCCGGCGCCTGTCGCCCGCATGCGGGACCAGTTGACGGAAGCGGCCCGCAGCGGCGACGTCGAGCGCATGCGCATGGTGCTGGAAGGCAACGAGATGATGCCGACCCTGTCCCTGGCGGAAATCGGTGACCCGATCGAGTTCCTGAAGCACAGTTCCGGCGATGGGCAGGGCCAGGAAATCCTCGCGATCCTTCTGGACGTGATGGAAGCGGGCTGGGTGCATGTGGACGCCGGAACCCCGCAGGAAATGTACATCTGGCCCTATTTCGCCCGCTACCCCTTCGACAAGCTGACACCGGAGCAGAAGGTGGAGATGTACCGTATTGTCACCGCCGCCGATTTCGCGGAAATGGACGCTTACGGCGCTTGGCTGTTCTACCGTGTCGGCATTGGTCCGGACGGCACGTTGCATTATTTCGTCGCGGGCGAATGAAGCCAACTCCCGGTGAGTTCCAAGGACCGGGAGTTGGACAGGCCCTCGCGGCGGTTCAAACGCGGGTGACTTCCGCCCAGACCGAATAACCGCGATAGAGCGAACCGGCCTCGCAGCGCGCCTTGTGCTGCCCGGCAAGAGCCTCCACGGCGCCGGACAGATCCGCCCGTGGCGTGACGTGGAATTTCGCCAGCCAGGCATGCAGCAGGCGGCGGAAAAGACCCGGCAGACGCTCCTGCTGGCCGAAATCCACCACCGACAGCTGCCCGCCCGGTGCCAGTGCCGCAAAGCCGGCTGCCATCGCCTCGCGCCAGGGCGGGATCATCGACAGGGTGTAGGACATGAACACCCGGTCGAAGCTGTCCCGGCCAAACAGGGCTTCTGCGTCAAAAGCCGAAGCATCGCCGCAGGCGAGCCGGATACGGTCCTCCAGCCCGGCGCGGCGGATATTCGCGTCTGCCGTTGCCAGCATCTCGCGCGAAATGTCGAGGCCGTAGAACCGGGCATCGGGATAGAGCCGCGCCGCCTCGATCAGGTTGCGGCCCGTGCCGCAGCCAAGTTCCAGTACGGAACCACCTGCAGGCGGCGCCAGCCGGGCGATCAGCCGGTCGCGGCCCAAGAGGTAGTATTTGCGCGTCAGATCATAGATGTGCCGCTGGTTGCGGTACACGCTGTCCATCAGCGCAGCGGAAGCGCCGCTCTGGCTGCGGGGTTCATCCATTGAAGACATAGAGATGGAACCCGCCATAGATGGAGGAACGGTCGCGGCGGCCCAGCTCAAGGCTCTTCTCCGCCTCGTAGGTCCAGCGGTCCAGAATCGCATCGTGCACGCGGCCCGGCAGGAGCGTCGGCTCTGCGGCGGTGCGGAAGATGACGCGGGCGCCGGGGCGGGCGGTGCGGGTGATCTGGGCCCACAGGGCGTTCAGCTGATCGTCGGTCATCCAGTCCTGCGCATCGAGCAAGACATAGGCGTCGAGAGTGGCTGGAACTTCGCCTTCCAGATGTTCGGTGAAGCTGCGGTTGACCACCTCGACGCGGGAGGCCCGCTCGCGGATGGCATCGAAATGCTCACGCTTCAGATAGGGCGGCAGCGGACCGGAGGCACCCGTGCTCTCATCCCCGCCCTGCGGCGCATAGCCCCGGTTGAAGGCCTGCCAGGCGAAATAGTTGTCCGAGAGCGAGAAATCACAGGCGAGCTTCTGCAGCCGCTGCTTCAGCACATCGGACATGTCGCCCGTCGGGCTGGCGGAAACCAGCGCCTCATACTGGGCGGGCGGAATGCCGAGGCCATAGAGCGACATCTTCTTGGAGGTTGCCCAGCGCACCAGCCGCTTGTCGAACAGGGGCGCCAGCGCCGTCTCGAAATAGCTGCGCTGCTCATCCAGCGTGCGGGCGCGGACGAAATGCTTCGGGTCGATGCCGTAGAGGCGGGCGACGAAATGGCCCACGCCGATGAAATAGCCCAGCAGACCGTGGTGATAGAGATCCCGCGAGAACAGGGTGATGCGGCGGCGGCCAAGCCCGCTGATGCCCCGGCCTTCCCAATAGCTGCGGGTTTCCGCATCCAGCTTGTCACGCAGGAAGCGCTCGTAGGCGGCGATGTTCGCCTTCTCGTCCGCTTCGCCGAAGAAACGGTAGAAGCTGTCATGGTTCGGCAGGTGCTGCGCGGCAGCCAGCTTCAGACGGCCCAGCGCCACATGGGCGCGGTTGAGATCCACCGCCGTGATCGCCGCCGGATCGGCCGTCAGATAGGACATGACGTTGCAGCCGCCGGAGGCGATGGTGACCATGCGCGAATGCGGCTTGAGCTGCAGCGCCTCCAGATCCACATCCGGGTCTTCCCAGATCTGCGGATAGACCAGCCCCTTGAAGGCGAAGGTGAACATGCGCTCCAGAAAGCCCTCGCGGGACGTGGCGCTGGACCGGTGGACGGCCTTCTTCAGTCTGGCTTTCGATGCTTCAAGCGTGCTCACCGGCATTGTTCGCTCCCTCAGGGACTGCCCACCGGCGATTCTTCCGCCGGATAAGAACCTGAGGGGGAGCGATACTGCAGACACGCGACAGAGACATGACGGCCGGGACAGCCTTTAAGCTGCTCTGCCAGATCACTTCGCCGTCGTCACCACAAAGTCGGTGCCAAGGCCGGTGTTGCGCAGGAACGACCGGTCGGTGACGATAAGCGAGGAGCCCGGCGTCAGCATGGCGCCAACCTCCTTGCGCACAGTGGCGGGCATGTCGATCCGGTCGAGGATGCGCGCCGGCGTCATGCCTTCGGCCTCTTCCGCCACCACGGCCATCCAGCCGGTTTCGCTGTCTCCGGGCTTGAAGCCCAGCGCGGTGAAGATGACGGTGCCGATGGGCGCCTTCGGATCCTTCAGGGTGACGCCTGCCTGATAGATGTCCTTGAACTTCGCCCGGATGCGCAGTTCCGCGTTCAGCGGCAGATCCTCGCCCGCCTCGCGGTAGACCCGCTTCAACAGGCTGAGGCTGTAATTGCCGGTGACCGGCAGCTCGTAGCCTTCCTGGAACAGACGGATTGCATCCCGCGTCTTGCGGCCCATGACGCCATCGACGGGGCCCGCCTCGAAGCCGAGCCGGTTCAGCATGGCCTGCAGGTCGTGGATTTCCCGGCCCGAGGGGCGGGGCAGGATGATCATGCGCAGCGGCGTGCCGAAATCGGCCGCAGCAGCGCCCTGCGCCGGTGTCTGAGGCTCGATGGATCCGGTGACGACCGGCCCCGTGCCGCCGCTGTCCGTCATGATGGAGCCGCGCAGCCCCTGCCCTTCCGGCAGGACGCTCTCATCAAGGCTGGCCACCGCCGTGCCCGGCTGATAGGGCTGAGGCAGGGCTGCGTGAGCAATCGCCGCCGGAACGGTCTCGCCATTGGTGATCACCACATGCATGCCGTGCCGGGTCATGGTGAAGAGATCCTGGGCAAAGCGCATCGGCAGGCGCACACATCCATGCGAGGCCGGATAACCGGGCAGCTTGCCCTCGTGCAGAGCGATGCCGGACCAGGTCAGCCGCTGCATGTAGGGCATCGGCGCGTTGTCATAGAGATTGGAAAAATGCTTGCGGCGCTTTTCGAGAATGGAGAACACGCCCGTCGGCGTGCTGTGCCCGGTCTTGCCGGAGGACACCGGCGTGGAAGTGACAAGCTCCAGCCCGCGATAGACCTTGAGGTTCTGCTCGCGCAAGGACACGACGATCTGCATCGGATGCTCGGGATCGCTGATCTCAACGGCCCCCTGCAGCGTTTCCGCTGCACCGGCGGTCATGCTGGCTTCGGCAGGCTTCGCCAGCCCCGCGATCTGCTTCAGCCCGGCCGGGCCTTCGGCTCTCGCCTGCGGAACTGCGAAATGCATCATGGCAAGAGCACAGCCCGTCATCAGCGCCACGCGCCAGATGCGCTCGCGCATCGCTCCGCCGTCCACCAATCCTGTTGCCGTCTCCATCACCATGCGAGCCTCATCTACGCCATACCCGTCAGCCCGCACTCACCTTACCCACGCTCCGTGTACTTAGGGTTAGGGAACAGGGTTACCGAAGTATGCGGATTTGACCGGTTCCGGTCATAGAAGCTTAACCCTGAACCCGCTGTGGCGCCCGTCACATTTTCGCCGGATTTGAAGAGGGAGAGGCACGCGAACGGCGCGGCCGCAGGCTTCTATGCATCAACCGCCCGAAGTGATGCACCTGGTTCGCGGCTGAACGTCTCCGCCCCCCTCCCCCTCGTGGGGAGGGGTAAGAGGTGGGGGGCTCTGAGCCGAAAACGATATGAAAGACAGACAAATACCTGAAAAGGCATCAGGAGGAGCAGCTGTATGAAATTTATTAATACTCTGCCAGCCGTAAAGGCCCTTCCCCCCACCCCTAACCCCTCCCCACCAGGGGGAGGGGGGCTGAAACGCCGTGCCGTAAAGGCCAGACCGCCACCCCGCCCTGCCAGCCTGACAGCTCGGGCTACTTCCCTCAGCCCTGCGGCTGGAGGGCGTCCTGGAAGTGGACGGTTTCGCCCTGCGAGGGGGTGGTCAGTTCGCCCTGCCACATCACCTTGTGGCCGCGCACGAAGGTGCCGACGGGCCAGCCGGTGACTTCCACGCCGTCATAGGGCGTCCAGCCCACGCGGGAGGCGATCCACTCGTTGCGGATGGTTTCCTTGCGCTTCATGTCGACGATGGTGAAATCGGCGTCATAGCCAACGGCAATGCGGCCCTTGCGCGCCATGTTGAACAGGCGGGCGGGGCCGGCGCTGGTCATGTCGACAAAACGCTCCAGCGTCAGCCGCCCGGCATTGACGTGATCGAGCATCGTCGGCACCAGCGTCTGCACGCCCGTCATGCCGGAATGGGAGCCCGGATAGGCGTGGTCCTTTTCCTCGCGGGTGTGCGGGGCATGGTCGGAGCCGAGAATATCGGCGACACCCTGATTGACGCCCCACCACAGGCGCTTCTGATGCGATAGATCACGCACCGGCGGGTTCATCTGGGTATAGGTACCCAGCCGCTCGTAGCAGTCCGGGGCAAACAGCGTCAGGTGATGCGGCGTGACTTCCGTGCTGGCCACATCGCGGTGGTCCGCCAGATATTCCATCTCGTCGCCGGTGGAAATATGCAGCACATGCACCCGCTTGCCGAGGCGGCGGGCGAGCGTCACGAGGCGCTGGGTGGCCAGCAGCGCCGCCGTTTTATCGCGCCAGACCGGGTGCGAGCGGGGATCACCCGGCACGCGCAGGTTCATCCGGTCGCGCAGGCGCATTTCGTCCTCGCAGTGGAACGAGGCGCGGCGGGTGATCTTCTTCAGGATCTTCGCCAGGTTCTCGTCATCCTCCACCAGCAGGTTGCCGGTGGACGAACCGATGAACACCTTGATGCCGGCTGCGCCCGGCAGCTTTTCCAGCATCGGAATTTCTTCGATGTTTTCCGCCGTGCCGCCGACGAAGAAGGCAAAGTCGCAGTGCATGCGGTGATGGCCCGCCGCCACTTTTGCCGCCAGCGTTTCGGCCGTGGTGGTGTTCGGGTTGGTGTTCGGCATCTCGAACACCGCCGTCACACCGCCCATGACGGCGGCGCGGGAACCGGTTTCAAGGTCTTCCTTGTGGGTGAGGCCCGGCTCGCGGAAATGCACCTGCGTGTCGATGACGCCCGGCAGAATGGTCAGGCTCTTGCAGTCGATGACTTCCGCCGCTGTCTCGCCGCGCAGATCACCGATGGCGGAAATGCGCCCGCCGCGCACGGCCACATCGCGGATGGCCGTGCCGTCCTGATTGACGACCGTGGCGCCGGTGAGAATGAGATCATGGGCAGCAGACATTGATGACTCCTCTTCCATCTTCGGCGCGGGCCTTGGCGCACGGCTTTTTCTGGCGCGCTTATACGATTGGCAGGGCGCACGGGTCCACAGGCTTTTCGGGAAAGAGCCTGCCCGATGACGCCGCGCCTTGCCGCCGGGCGGGCGCGGGGCTATCTCAACGGGAGAGATATACGCAGTTTCACTGGAGCCTCTCATGTCCGCTACCCGTTTTGCCCTTCTGCCTGACCGAGGCCTCATGCGGGTGAGCGGGCCGGAAGCCACGCATTTCCTGCAGAACCTGCTGACACGTGATGTGGAAGCCCTCACAGCGGGCGAAGCTGCCTTTGCCGCGCTGCTGACACCGCAGGGCAAGATCCTGTTCGATTTTCTGGTGCTGAAGGATGCGGACGGCTTCCTGCTCGATACGCCGGCCTCGCAGGTGGCAGCGCTTGTGAAGCGGCTCGGCTTCTACCGGCTTCGCGCCAAGGTGACGCTGGAGGATTGCACCGCCACCCATGAGGTGGCGGTGGTCTTCGGCGATGCCCTGCCTGCTATGCCACTGGCACCGGCGGTGCTGGCCGCAGCCGACCCGCGCCTTGCTGAACTGGGCCTGCGGGTTGCCGGGCCGAAGGGGCTGGCAGGCATTCTGGAAGGCCTCGGCTTGCAGGGGGCAGAGCCCGCAGACTGGCATGCCCACCGCATCAGCCTTGGCGTACCGGAGGCGGAAAGCGACTTTGCCTATGGCGAGATCTTCCCGCACGACGCGGACATGGACCAGCTGAACGGCGTCTCCTTCCGCAAGGGCTGCTACGTGGGGCAGGAGATCGTCTCGCGCATGGAGCACCGCTCTACGGCCCGCAAGCGCTTCGTCAGGGTGGAAGCGGCAGAGGCCCTGCCCGCCATGGGCAGCCCGGTTCTGGCCGGGGAGCAGGAGGTGGGCACGCTTGGCTCATCCTCAGGCGGCCGGGGACTGGCGTTGCTGCGGCTTGACAAGGTGAAGGCAGCCCTCGACAAGGGCGTCCAGCTGACCGCTGCCGGAACGGCGCTTGATGCCACGCTGCCCGGCTGGGCGCGTTTCACCTGGCCCGAAAGCGGCAGCGGCGCAGGCACGGACAGCGCCTGATCAGCCCTTCAACCCTTTCGCCGCACTGGCCCAAGACTGACGGGCCCCAGACTGACCGGCCCCAGACTGACGGAGCATCCATGGCTGCCGACCGCCCCGAACTTCCGCCCCGCGCCTGGCAGCGCATGCTTTCCGGCCGCAGGCTCGACCTGCTGGACCCTTCGCCGCTGGATGTGGAGCTGTCCGACATTGCCCACGGCCTTGCCCGTGTCGCCCGCTGGAACGGCCAGACGCACGGCGATCACGCCTTTTCCGTCGCCCAGCACAGCCTCGTGGTGGAAGACATCGCCCTGCAGCTGAAGCCGGACCTGACCCCGCAGTGGCGCCTTGCGGTGCTGCTGCACGATGCACCGGAATATGTGATCGGCGACATGATCTCCCCCTTCAAGGCGGTGATGGGCGGCGACTACAAGCTGGTGGAAGGCCGTCTGCAGGAAGCCATCCACAGGCGTTTCGGCCTGCCGGGCAAGCTGCCGGAGGCTGTCAAGAAACTGGCGAAGAAGGCCGATATCATCTGCGCTTATTTCGAGGCGGTGGAACTGGCAGGATTCGGTGATGAGGAGGCAGGCAAGATCTTCGGACGGCCCAAGGGCTTCGGCACCGGTCCAGCCAGTGCTCCACGCCTTGGCCTTGAACCGATGCCCGCAGCTGCCGCCCAGATTGCCTTCACCGAACGCTTCGAGGCCATAGCCGCCCTTGCCGCAAACACGCCGCAGAAGGCCGCGCGCGGGCGGTGACGCAGGGGTGTAAAAAGGTTACTCTCCAAAGACACAGTTTCAGGATGACCGATTGATGCTTTACGTGTCTTCTCTTTCCCGCCTCAAGGAAACGGTGGAGCGGACGGGCGCCACCCGCATGGTCAGCCTGATCAATGCCGGAACGCCGGTGGAGCGGCCTGCTGCCATTGCGCCGGACAATCACCTGTTCCTTGGTTTCAACGACATCATAGATCCAGTGGAAGGACTCGTGCCGCCCGGCGAAGCGCATGTGAGCTCCCTTCTCGACTTCGTGCAGGGCTGGGACAAATCCGCCCCGCTGGTCATCCATTGCTGGGCAGGAATCAGCCGGTCCACGGCGGGCGCCTTCATCACCGCCTGTGCGCTGACGCCGGATGCGGATGAGGCGGAGCTTGCCTCGGTTCTGCGTGCCCGTGCGCCCTCCGCCACGCCCAATGCAAGGCTGGTGGCGATTGCCGACCGCATGCTTGCCCGCGACGGGCGCATGATCGAGGCGATCCGGGCCATCGGCCGCGGGGCAGATGCCTTCGAGGGCACACCCTTCGAAATGCCTCTGGCCTGAAGGAGCGGGCGCGGATGAACCAGACCACGGCAACCATCGAGATCGGCCTGAATGCCGTGATCGTGGCCGTGCGCGAGGGCGTGCCGCAGGTCGTCACCTTTGCCGGTGGCGGAGAGGACGAGGCCGAGGGCCTGCCCTTCGGCCCTTTCGATCCGCTGCATCACCGCACCTTTGAAAGCGGGTTGCGCACCTGGGTGGAGGAACAGACCGCCCTCACCATCGGCTATGTGGAGCAGCTTTACACCTTCGGCGACCGGGGCCGCCACATGACCAGCGGCGACAGCGGCCCGCATGTGGTGTCCGTCGGCTATCTCGCCCTCACCCGCAAGAGCGCGGACAGCGAGGATGTGCTGTCGCAGCATCATTCCTCCTGGCGGTCCTGGTATGACTATTTCCCCTGGGAAGACTGGCGCGACGGGCGGCCTGCGATGCTCGACCGCGATCTTCTGCCCGCGCTGCACGCTGCCTCCGGCCGCATGCCGCCGGAAGCGCCACACAGCGGCCTTGGCCGGGCCGAGCGCATCCGCCTTGCCTTTGGCGAGGATGAAGGCAGCTGGGACGAAGAGCGCGCGCTTGACCGCTATGAGCTGATCTATGGCGCCGGGCTTGTGCAGGAGGCCCTGCGTGACGGGCGGCCCGAGGCGCTGGCCTGCCCGGATCTGCCGAAATTCGGCCGCCCCATGCGTTTCGATCACCGCCGGGTGCTGGCCACCGCCCTCTCGCGCCTGCGCGGCAAGCTGAAATACCGCCCGGTGATCTTCGAGCTGATGCCCGACACCTTCACCCTCACCGAATTGCAGCAGACGGTGGAAGCGATCTTCGGGCGGCACCTGCACAAGCAGAACTTCCGCCGCCTCGTGGAAAACGCCGAACTGGTGGAGCCCACCGGCGCCACCTCCACCGCCACCGGCGGCCGCCCCGCCGCCCTCTTCCGCTTCCGCCGCGAAATCCTGAAAGAACGCCCCGCCCCGGGGCTCAGGGTTGGTGGGCGATGAGATAAGTCCAGACAGCGGCACATCCTCTCAAACGTCTTCCCGGACGCAGCGAAGCGGAGATCCGGGACCGGTGAGCCGAGGCCTATCTATTTGTAAAACCAGTCAACTTGCACCCCGGCTCTCCGATCCCGGATCGCGCAGGCGCGCCCGGGATGACGATGGAGAGGTAGAGGTGCAGATCACTCACTCCGCCGCAGCGAGGCGGGCGACGGGTTGTTCGCGGATCGGCCAGTGGACGATGGCCGCGAGAAGACCGAGGGCGATGCCGAGCCACCAGACCGCATCATAGGAACCCAGTTCGTCATAGAGCTTGCCGCCCAGCCAGACACCGAGGAACGAGCCGATCTGGTGCGACAGGAAGACGAAACCGAAAAGCGTTGCCATGTAGCGTGGGCCGAACATGACCGCCACAAGGCCGGACGTGGGCGGCACGGTGGACAGCCACAGAAAGCCCATGGCCGCCGAGAAGATCAGCACCGAGGCCGGTGAGGCCGGGGCCATGAGGAACAGGGTGATGGCCACCGCACGGGCAAAATAGATCAGAGACAGGAAATGCGGCTTGGAATGGCGTGTGCCGATATAGCCCGACGCCAGCGACCCCACGATGTTGCACAGGCCGATGAGGGCGATGGCATAGCCGCCCCAGCGCGCATCCAGTCCGAGGTCGGAGATGTAGGGCGGCAGATGCACGGTGATGAAAGCCACGTGGAAGCCGCAGACGAAGAAGCCCAGCGTCAGCAGCAGGTAGCCCCGCGTCTTGAACGCCTCGGCGATGGCTTGCTTAAGGTTCTGGTCGGCGCTGGTGCCGGCGTAGGCGGCTGCATCCGGCTTGCCGCGCAGGGCGATGGCGAGCAGCGGGAGAAGCGCCATCAGGCCGGAGAAGGCCAGCAGCGTGTTGTGCCAGCCGATTTCGGCAATCAGCCCCGCACCCAGCGGCGCAAACAGGAACTGGCCCAGCGAACCGGAGGCCGTGCCGACACCAAAGGCGAGCGAGCGTTTTTCCGGCGTCACCGTGCGGGCAAAGGCGGCGAGCACCATGGAGAAACTGGAGAAGGCAATGCCAAGGCCGATCAGCACGCCGCCGGTCATGTGCAGCGCCACCGGCGAGGTGGCGTCCGCCATCAGCCACAGGCCCAAGCCATAGAACACCGCGCCCAGCGCAATCGTCTTCCAGGTGCCGAACCGGTCGGCAAACATGCCCGCCACCGGCTGGCCGATGCCCCACATCAGGTTCTGGATGGCGATGGCCAGCGAGAAGATCTCCCGCGACCAGTCGCGCGCTTCGGTCATCGGCTGGAAGAACATGCCCATGGTCGAGCGCGGCCCGAAGGACAGAAGCGCAATGGCACAGCCGCAGATGATGATCAGCGGAATATTGGCCCTTGCGGGCGCAGATGCGGCGGACATGACCCGGTTTCTCCGATTCACACACTCCGGGCCGTGTGATGAGCCCCTCGCCCGCTACTATGCGCCTGCGCCTTTGTCACTCAAGTGAATGTTTGTGATGCAGAGATGAGAGCTTCTTATGGGCCGTTTGAACAGGGGCTTGCGCATGCATTGCCCGAGTGACTCTTGCATGCAAACAACGCGGTTGAACGCCATTCGAGGCGCGGGGAAGGCGGCAGTTTGACCTTCAAGGCACGGCCTGTCAGCCCCCTCCCCCTTGAGGGGAGGGGTCGGGGGTGGGGGTAAGAGACTGAAAACACGAGGTATTGTCATTTTAAGTTCGCGACGCCGAGTAGATGCCAATTATGCAAACTCCTGAGTGAAGACCCCCACCCCTACCCCTCCCCTCAAGGGGCAGGGGAATCGCATATGTCGAATAAGGGGTTGTTTTACTGAGACAAATCGATTCATGAGTTCTCCGTCCCAGGAGGTCGCGATGAGTAGATTTGCCGCTTGTTTTGAAGCTTTGCCTGATCCGCGCAGCAGCAACGTGCGCCATCCGTTGACGTCGATCCTGTTCATCGCCATCGCGGCGATCATCTGCGGGGCCGAGAGCTGTACCGACATGGAGGACTTCGGCCATTCGAAGCGCAGATGGCTGAAGTCGATCGTGCCGCTGCCCCATGGCATTCCCAGCCACGACACCTTCTCCACCGTCTTTCGCCACCTTGACACCGAGGCCTTCGAGGCGGCCTTCCGCCGTCTCACGGCCACCTTTGCCAAAGGGATCGAGGGGGTGGTGGCGATTGATGGCAAGGCCGTGCGCGGCGCCTACCGCCGCGGGGCCAAGGCAACGCCGCTGCACCTCGTCAACGTCTGGGCTGCCGGTGCCGGTCTGGTCATCGGCCAGAAGACCGCGCCAAACCGCAATGAAGTGCAAGGCGTTCTCGACGCGCTCGCGCTGCTGACGCTCGACGGAGCCACCGTCACGGCCGATGCCCTCCACTGCAGGGCTGACACGGCACGGGCCATTCTGGCCACCGGCGGTGACTATGTTCTGGCCCTCAAGGACAACCAGCCCAGCCTCCTGAAGCAGGCCAAAGCCCTCATCGAAGACGGGGACCGGATCGACAGCATCCTGCTCGCCCCGAAAACCGCCCATGACCGGACCGAGACACGCCGGGCCAGCGTTGTGGCCGCCACGGATATCGGCTTCCCCGGGCTGCAGGCCGTCGGCTCCGTCGAGACCTTCCGCCTTCATGCAGATGGCACCCAGACCAGTCATGTCCGCTTCTTCCTCCTGTCCAGGATCATGCCGCCAGACGCCCTCATCGAAACCGTCAGAACCCATTGGCACATCGAAAACAAACTGCACTGGGTCCTCGACGTCCACTTCTGCGAGGACGCCGCCAGAAACCGCAAGGACAACGGACCCCAGAACATCGCCCTCCTGCGAAAAATCGCCCTCAACGTCATCCGCTCCCATCCTGACAAGGCCTCAATCAGGCGGAAAATCAAAAAAGCTGGATGGGACGAGGACTTCCTCACATCGCTCATCAGCCATATGCGATAGCCCTGCCCACCAGGGGGAGGGGATCGGAGACGCCCTGCCAGAAACCAGATGCAACACGGTGGGCTCCAATCCGCAACCCATTGCCAGCACACAAACAAGCCTCTGGAAAATATCATCTTTTCAAAAATATGACACTTTTCTGCAGAAAGTGTGGATTTGGTCTGCGGGCAGGACTATATAAGCTCAGGAAGAGCAAAAGACGGTGGCAGGCAAGGGGCGGTCAGTCCCGTTTTCTTTTACCGGCCATATGCTCAAAATGAGCATAATAGATCTGAGCTCCAAAGGGAGTACGGCCCTATGGCTACCACGCTGATTTCCTCACGTTCCGCCTGCGAGGTCAGGCCTGCAGCGGAGCTGGCGATTGACCGTCATGGTGCGGTGAACCGTCCGGACCTGGCCTATACGGAAGAGGTGGCGCGCGAGACGGCGCCCATCTACGAGAAGGTCAAGCACATCATCCCCGCCATCGAGTGGCCCGCTCTTGCGCCGACGATCCATGCGATCAACAAGCTCAAGAAGGAGCGCAACGCCGTCATCCTGGCGCATAACTACATGACGCCGGACATCTATCACGGCGTGGCGGATGTGGTGGGCGACAGCCTGCAGTTGGCCGTCGAGGCAACGCGCACCAGCGCGGACGTGATCGTCCAGTGCGGCGTGCATTTCATGGCCGAGACCTCCAAGATCCTCAATCCGTCGAAGACGGTGCTGATCCCCGACAGCCGCGCCGGCTGCTCGCTGGCCGAGTCCATCACTGCCGAAGATGTGCGTGCCCTGCGCGAGCGCAATCCCGGCGTGCCGATCATCACCTATGTGAACACCTCTGCCGCCGTGAAGGCCGAGTGCGACATCTGCTGCACCTCGTCCAATGCCGTCGAAGTGGTGGAGAGCCTTGGCGTGGACCGGGTGTTCCTGATCCCGGACAAGTATCTGGCTGCCAATGTCGCCCGCAAGACCAACGTGGAAGTGCTGGTCTGGGATGGCGCCTGCGAAGTGCATGAGCGCTTCACCGCGCAGGAGCTGCGCGACTACCGCAAGATCGATCCGGACGTGAAGATCATTGCCCATCCGGAATGCCCGCCGGAAGTGGTGGACGAAGCCGACTTTGCCGGCTCGACCAAGCACATGATCGACTGGGTGAAGGAAAAGAAGCCCGCCAAGGTGATGATGATCACCGAATGCTCCATGGCGGACAATGTGGCGAGCGAGACGCCGGGCGTGGACTACATCCGCCCCTGCAACCTGTGCCCGCACATGAAGCGCATCACCTTGTCCAAGATCCTCGATGCCCTGATCGAGATGAAGGAAGAAGTCACGGTTGATCCCGCCGTTGCAGGCCTTGCGCGCCGGGCGGTGGAACGTATGATCAACCTGAAGAGCTGACCGGCAAGCCGGCGCGTCACCCTGGCGTGCCGGTCTGTCCTGTTTTCTGACCCGCCCGGACCTTCCCTCCCCCATCTGTCCGGGTGCGGCCTTGCGGCCGGAGGCGGAGCTGCCTTCCGGCGCCGTTTGGAAAGCCCCTGCGATGGCAATACGTAGCGAAATCCTGGCCCCCTCCCTGTCTGCGCGCGGCGTGGACGATGTGGTGATCCTCGGAGGTGGTCTTGCGGGCCTGTTCTGCGCGCTGAAACTCAGCCCGCGCCCCGTCACCATCATCAGCAATGCGCCGATTGGTGAAGGGGCTTCCTCGGCCTGGGCGCAGGGCGGCATTGCCGCTGCCGTTTCCGACGGGGACACATCCGAAAGCCATCTCGCCGATACGCTGGCCGTGGGCGGCGGCATCTGCCAGGACAAGATCGTTGCCATGATGACGGCGGAAGCGCCGCGCCGGGTGCATGACCTTCTGAGCTATGGCGTGCCCTTCGACAAGGATCTGGAAGGCCGCCTGCAGGTCTCCCGGGAGGCCGCCCATTCCCAGAGCCGCGTGGTGCGGGTGCGCGGCGACATGGCCGGACGCGCCATCATGGATGCGCTGGTGACGGCCGTGCGCAACACGCCGTCCATCCGCGTCATCGAAGGGTATCTCGGCGAAAGCCTGATCACCGAAGGCCGTTATGTCACGGGTGTGATGGCGCGCCGCCGCGGCGGGCTGGAGCGTCTCGCCTTCCAGGCACCGGCCGTTGTTCTGGCGTCCGGCGGCATCGGTCATCTCTATTCCGTCACCACCAATCCGGGCGAGGCCAATGGCCACGGCCTCGGCATGGCGGCCCGCGCCGGGGCCGTGCTGGCGGATGCGGAATTCGTGCAGTTCCACCCCACCGCTCTGGATCTTGGCCGCGATCCGGCACCGCTGGCCACCGAAGCCCTGCGCGGCGAAGGCGCAATCCTCGTGAACGCCGCCGGTGAGCGCTTCATGCAGAAGGTGCATCCGCTGGCCGAACTGGCCCCGCGTGACATCGTCGCCCGCGCCGTCTTCCGCGAGCGGGCCGCCGGGCGCGGCGTGTTCCTTGATTGCCGCGAGGCAATCGGCGCAGGCTTTGCCGAACACTTCCCCACCGTTTACGCCACCTGCATTGCCGCGGGCATCGACCCGATGACGCAGCCGATCCCGATTGCCCCGGCCGAGCACTATCACATGGGCGGCGTGCTGACGGACGCGAACGGCCGCACCTCGCTGGACGGCCTGTGGGCTGCGGGCGAAGTCGCCTCCACCGGTGCCCATGGCGCCAACCGGCTGGCCTCCAACTCGCTGCTGGAAGCCGTGGTCTTTGCCGCACGCATCGCCGAGGACATTCAGGGCCTGATGCCGACCCCGCGCACCGCCTATTGGGAAGAACTGGACGATGAACCCGGCCTGCCCAGCCAGCGCAACCACGATGAGCGCACCGCCATCTCCATCCTGCGTCAGACCATGAATGATCTGGTGGGCGTGGAGCGGGATGCGGACGGGCTGCAGACCGCCCTCGCCCGCATCGCTGCGGCCGAAGCGCGAGTACAGCGCACCTCCATCCGCAACATGATGATTGCGGGCAAGATCGTGGCCGCCGCCGCCTTCCTGCGCAAGGAAAGCCGCGGCGCGCATTACCGTTCCGATTTCCCGCAGGCCGATCCGGCACAGGCCAAGCGCAGCTTCCTGACCCTGGATCAGGTGAACGCAGCCGCAGCAGGCGCCAGCGAGGCGGTGAAGGACCCGCTGTCTGCCTTTGACCTCGCCAACATGGCGGGAGAAGGCGCATGACCGCCTTCCTGCCCGAACTGCCGCATCTGATGGTGGAAGACGCCGTGCGCGCTGCCCTGCTGGAAGACTGGGGCCGTGCCGGGGACATCACCTCTCAGGCCACCATCGGCCCGGATGTATCGGCAAGCGCCGTCATCGCCGCGCGCAAGAACGGCGTGCTGGCAGGCATCGACCTTGCCATCACCGCCTTTGCCCTCACCTCGCCAAAGCTCAAGGTGGACGTTCTGGTCCGCGATGGTGCAAGGCTGACGCCGGGCGCCATCGTCGCCCGTATCGACGGCCCGGCACGGGCGCTGCTGGCGGCGGAGCGCGTGGCGCTGAATTATCTCGGACGCCTCTCCGGCATCGCCACGGCGACCGCCCGCTTTGCCGATGCCATTGCGCATACGAAGGCGAAGATCGTCTGCACCCGCAAGACGACACCGGGCCTGCGCGCCTTCGAAAAATATGCCGTACGCTGCGGCGGCGGCTCCAACCACCGCTTCGGCCTCGATGATGCGATCCTGATCAAGGACAATCACATCGCCGTTGCGGGGGGCGTCGCCAAAGCCATCCACTCGGCCAAGGCCTTTGCCGGGCATCTGGTGAAGATCGAGGTGGAAGTGGACACGCTGGACCAGCTGCGCGAGGCGCTGGAGGCAAAGCCCGACGTCATCATGCTGGACAACATGGGCCCGGACCGCCTGCGCGAGGCTGTGGCCATCGCCGGCGGCAAGGTGCTGCTGGAAGCTTCCGGCGGCATCGACGAAACCACCGTGCGCGCCGTGGCCGAGGCTGGCGTCGACCTCATCTCCTCCGGCTGGATCACCCACTCCGCCCCGGTTCTGGATCTGGGGCTCGATATCGGCATCGGGTAATTGGGCAGAACCAGTGCCTTGACCTCTCCATCGTCATCCCGGACGCGCCCCGCGCGATCCGGGACCGGCGAGCCAGAGTGTCAATTGGTTCAGGACGTTATAGAACAGGCAAACCTCGGCTCACCGGTCCCGGATCTCCGCTTCGCTGCGTCCGGGACGACGACGGGGGCAGTTCTCCCGCCCCTCACATTTCCTGATCAGCCTCAGTTCCAGCCGCCGGCCTTGGTCTTGTAGAAGATGTGCAGGCCGATCTGGCCGCGCTTGTTCATTTCACCGGCCCAGCGCGGCTTCACGTAGGTGGCGTGATAGTGCGTGGAGGCATCCACCATCTTCAGATATTGCTGACCCGAGACCACTTCCTTGGCAAGGCGCTGCGCCTTGGTCCAGGCGGCCTGCGAGGTGATCCGGTCCGGGATGCCGTCACAGGCGAAGGAGAACTGGCACTGGTTGCGCCTGTTCTGGTTCTGATAGACCACTTCGCAGATGGAGTTCGGATAGGCCGGGTTCTTCACCCGGTTCAGCACCACCTGAGCCACCGCGACCTGCCCCTCCTCGGATTCGCCCCGTGCCTCGAAGTAGATCGCCTCGGCCATGCAGCGCTGTTCCTTGGGCTCCACAACAGACAGCGGCAACGGCTTCTGCGCCCACCAATGCGGGTTCTGCGGATCTTCCGGCGGCGGCAGGTCCACTTCATACTGCGGACCGAACAGAGCCGTAAACGGATCGCGGGAGGTATCGGCCGCTTCCGGCGCATAGGCCGAGACGAGCGAGAAGCCTGCCGCAGCCGCGTTGCGCGCCATCATCATGCGCTGCAGATCCATCGGCTCGCCCGCTTCCTCCGTGCCCTTGCTGCGGCTGCCCTTCGGCTGCTTGGCGGCGCTGGCAAACTGATTGCGCTGATCGGCCGTCAGCGGCTCGGGCTTGACGAAGGCAACGCGCGGCATGTCGGCCTGACCGCCGTTTCCAATGAGGCTGGCCATGGCATAGACCGAGCCGGAAGCCTGCTCCAGCATCTCCCGGTCCGGCGCCATCGACATGAAACGGTCGCCTTTGCCGGTGCGGTTGATCCGGATCTCGTCCGGCACTTCCGTCGGCAGCGTCTCGCGCACCAGAGGCTCAAGCCCCTTGATCACGGTGTTCTGCATGCCCTGCGGTGCCGATACAGTGACGCCTTCCAGCGTCAGCTCCGGCGCCGGCAGGGGCGTTGCCTGTGCCAGTGTCAAAGTGGGAGGCAGCTGCGAGCTGAAATCGACGGTCTCCAGCGCCTGCATCCAGGATGGCATGCCGCCTGCTGACATCAGTGCACTGATATCCTGCTGGCCGATGGAGCCGGTGAGACCGATGAAAGCGAGGGGGGCGGCGGCCAGCGCGTGACGGAGCTTGAAGCGCCGGCGCGGACGGATGGGCTTGCCGCAGAGATAAACGGGGCCGAACATACGCAACGCAACTCCAACCTTCCGCGCCTTTACAGGACCGCGAACGCAACGGGGGACATTCCTTCAAGCTTTGATCTTGAGTTTGTCCTGTTAACCTTGAGAAGGAGTTAATGCCGCGAAATTTCCAGTCTGCCCCTGCGTTAATTTTTCTTGCGGACGCTGGACATGGTTAAGGCGTTGAATGATTTGAACAGCGAAGCCCCCGCCTGCCGCCATACGCCCATGCACCGGCGCTGTAACCAGCACTGAGTCACCCCGGCCAAGCGTAGCGCGAGCCGGGGACTACTCGTTTGCAGAGAAGGGCGATTGCCCAGAGCCTGGCGGCAGGCTCTCGCCCGATGCAAGCCGTTCCGGCGTCAACACGTCTCATCGCTCTGGAAGCGAGTGGTTCCCGGATCTCCGCTTCGCTTCGTCCGGGACGACGCAGAATCTGCGGGACGGCGCGGGAGTGCTCCTGTTTGCCCCCCCCAAAAAACAGCCCCCGGAAAGCTGGGCTCGCCGGGGGCTGAAGAAGGATCACATGTTCGGGTAGTTCGGACCGCCGGAGCCTTCGGGCACCGTCCAGGTGATGTTGCCGTTGGGGTCCTTGATGTCGCAGGTCTTGCAGTGGACGCAGTTCTGCGCGTTGATCTGGAAGCGGGGCGCGCCCTCGCCTTCCTCAACCCATTCATAGACGCCGGCCGGGCAATAGCGGTTCGATGGGCCGCCGTAGACGTCGTGCTCGGACGCCTTTTGCAGCGCCATGTCCTTCACCTTCAGGTGGACCGGCTGATCCTCCTCGTGGTTGGTGTTGGACAGGAACACCGAGGACAGCTTGTCGAAGGACACGACCCCATCGGGCTTGGGATAGGCAATCGGCTTGCACTCTGCGGCCGGCTTCAGGCTCTGCGCGTCGGTCTTGCCGTGCTTCATGGTGCCGAAGAAGGAGAAGCCGAACAGTTCGTTCGTCCACATGTCGAGGCCGCCCAGCATGACGCCCATGACCGCACCGAAGCGCGACCACAGCGGCTTGACGTTGCGCACCTTCTTCAGGTCCTTGCCGATGTCGCTTTCGCGCCAGGCGGTGTCAAAGGCCGTCAGTTCGGCATTCGCCTCACCCCGGCCCAGCGCCTCCATCACATGCTCGGCTGCGATCATGCCGGAGAGCATAGCGTTGTGCGAGCCCTTGATGCGCGGCACGTTGACGAAACCGGCGGAGCAGCCGATCAGCAGGCCACCGGGGAAAGAGAGCTTCGGCACCGACTGGTAGCCACCCTCGGTGATGGCGCGAGCACCATAGGCAAGGCGCTTGCCGCCCTCGAAGGTGTCACGGATCGCCGGATGGGTCTTGAAGCGCTGGAACTCGTCGAAGGGCGACAGGTGCGGGTTCTGGTAGTTGAGATGCACCACGAAGCCGACGGCGACCTGATTGTCCTCCAGATGGTAGAGGAAGGAGCCGCCGCCCGTGCGGTTGTCCAGCGGCCAGCCGAAGGAATGCTGCACCAGACCCAGCTGATGCTTTGCCGGATCGATCTGCCACAGTTCCTTGATGCCGATGCCGAATTTCGGCACATCCGCATCCTTGTCCAGCTCGAAGCGGGAGATGAGCTGCTTGGCCAGCGAACCGCGCACGCCTTCGGCAATCAGCACGTATTTGCCGCGCAGCTCCATGCCGCGGGTGTAGCTGTGGTTGGGCTTGCCATCACGGCCAATGCCCATGTCACCGGTGGCAACGCCGACAACCTTGCCCTCGCCGTCATAGAGCACTTCGGCGGCGGCAAAGCCGGGGTAGATCTCCACGCCCAGCTCTTCGGCCTTGGTGGCCAGCCAGCGGCAGACATTGCCCAGCGAAACGATGTAATTGCCGTGGTTGTTCATCAGCTTGGGCATCAAAACATTCGGCAGGCGCATGGAACCGGCAGGTCCCAGCACGAGGAAATGGTCAGCCGTCACCGCCGTCTTGATGGGCGTGTCCTCGCTGCGCCAGTCCGGCAGCAGGCGGTCCAAGGCAATCGGGTCAATGACTGCGCCAGAGAGAATGTGCGCGCCCACTTCCGAGCCCTTTTCCAGGACCACGACGGACAGCTCTTCGCCCTTCTCGTTGGCAATCTGCTTGAGGCGAATGGCGGCGGAAAGGCCTGCGGGGCCAGCACCGACAATCACCACGTCAAAATCCATGCTTTCGCGCTCGGGCAGCTCAAGCTCTTCCGTCATCGCACTCTCCCTCTCAAGCACGCCAGACTGCGAACAGACTGGCGCAATTGCAGCAGGCGGCCCCACCCTGCCCGCTTGACTGTCTAAGCGTCGCGTCCTCTTTAGAGCAGCTCAAGTGGACCTGCAATTCCTCCGTTTCGGCTGGTTGAGACTTTACGTTAACGTAAGCGTTAGTCAACCCGTCAGCTTGCCGCAGGAATGGAACCGATATCACGGGAGAGCGGGGCAAGGCATGTTGTGTTTGCGCCATCTCCCGTTACATTGGCGGCATGATCACGTCTTTCTCAGCATCTGGCCTGACGGCCCGGCACATCGAGGCGCTTCTGGACTTTCTTCAGGGCGCCGGTGTGGATGGCTGGGTGGAAGATGACGTCATCGACCGTTTTGCCCAGTCGGCGCTGGAAGCAGAGCAGGCTGCGATGGCGCGCCAGTCGCGCGGAGCGCCGGGACCGCAGGGCATGCCGGCAGCGCCGGGCCGCAGCTTTGATGCAGGCCCTGGCATGGCGGACCCGCGCGGCGGCGGTTTCAGCCCGCAAGATTACGGTCAGGGTCCGGTTCAGTCACGCATTGCCGGTCAAGCCGCCCCGCCGCCTCTCAATCTGCCGTCACTCAACCGCAATGCCGCGCCCGAACCGCAGGCGCAGGCACCTGTTTCTGCCTCCACGGATCCGGCGGTCATCCCCGGCGAACAGGCGGTGAAGTCTGCCCGCGAAGCGGCAAAGTCAGCCGCAACGCTGGAAGACCTGAAGGCCTGCCTTGCCGCCTTCAACGGCTGCAATCTGCGCCTCACAGCCAAGTCGCTGGTCTTTGCCGATGGCAACCCGTCCGCCCGGGTGATGCTGGTGGGCGAAGCGCCGGGCCGGGACGAGGATCTGTCCGGCGTGCCCTTCATCGGCCGCTCCGGGCAGTTGCTGGACCGGATGCTGGCGGCCATCGGGCTCGACAGATCGTCCGTCTATATCGCCAATGTCGTGCCCTGGCGCCCGCCGGGCAACCGCACGCCGACACCGCAGGAAACGGAAATCTGCCGTCCTTTCATCGCCCGGCAGATCGAACTCGCCAACCCGGACTTTCTGGTCTTTCTGGGCGCTGCGTCCGCCAAGGCGCTGACAGGCAACACGGATGGTATCCGGCGCATGCGCGGGCGCTGGATGGATTATGATGCGGGCGGGCGGAAGATCCGCGCCATCGCGACCTATCACCCGGCCTATCTCCTGCGCAGCCCACTGGAAAAACGGCTTGCCTGGCGGGACTTCCTTGCGTTGAGACAAGCACTTTCCAGCGCAAGTGACGCAATTGGATGACCGGGCGAGCCCTTAAGTATACCCATTGTTAAAGTTGTATCAGCTAGCTCTATTATGTTGGGCGGGGCATCGTGGGCGATGACAGATACGGCATTCTCGACAAGGCGGCAAAGGCCGGACCAGACAGCGGAAAAGGCGCCGGAAAAACCATCCGGGCCGGACGGCGGAATTGTGGCCGTGGTCAAGCCTGCAGCGGCCGGGACCCCATCCGGTTTCGCAGCCCCCCGCAGGGCCAAGCCTGCACCTGATACGCAAGCGGCTCAGACTGTTCTGGCCATCGACATCGAGCGCCTGACCTGCATTCCGGCGTCCATCAGCAACCTCACACAGTGGGGGTGCCTTCTCTCCTCTCCCGATATCACGCTGCTGCAGAAGAACATCGCCCTGCGCTTCAGCGACGAAAAAAGCCTCCGCGCAGCGACGGTGACTTCGATCAACGGCAATGATGCAACGATTGTCTTTGCAGGGGTGGCGGGCGATGCCGAAAGCCAGCGCAAGGAAGCGCGCCGCGCCGTCTCGATCCAGGTGGTGCTGACGGACCCTGAACGCACACGCCGCGTCACGGGGCGCATCGTCGATGCCGCCCGTTCCGGATGCCGCGTACAGGCGGCCGGCGTCAAGCATCTGGGCAAAACCATCCATCTGCGCGTGCTGGGCATGCCCCGCGCCATCGTCGCGGAAGTCATGTGGTGCGACGATGAGGGGGCGGGCCTGCGCCTCAACTGGGAAGCTGTCAGCCAGCTGGCGGCCAAGACAAAGGCTGATTTTCTCGCGCGCGGCACTATCTAATGCTCACTGGCAGGCATCACCGCCTGCCCTGGCAAGCCGGAACGGGATTTCATGCTGACAGCAATCAAAACCAGACTGAAGAAACTCCTCGGGCGTGGCGGCGCCGCCATTCCTGTGGTCCGCCTGCAGGGCGTCATTGGCAGTACCGGCCCTTTGCGCAGCGGCCTCACGCTCGCGTCCGTGGCCAAACCGCTCGAACGGGCCTTCTCGATGAAGAAGGCCCCCGCCGTGGCGCTGATCATCAACTCCCCCGGCGGCTCACCCGTGCAGTCCCGCCTCATCTACACCCGCATCCGCGCCCTTGCCGAAGAACATGGCAAGCAGGTGCTTGTGTTCGTGGAGGATGTGGCGGCATCCGGCGGCTATATGATCGCCATCGCAGGCGATGAAATCATCGTCGATCCGTCCTCCGTGGTCGGCTCCATCGGCGTCGTCTCCGCTGGCTTTGGCTTTACCGAACTCATCAGCAAGATCGGCGTGGAACGGCGCGTCTATACCGCAGGCACCCGCAAGGTGTCGCTGGACGCCTTCAGCCCGGAGAACCCGGAAGACGTGGCGCATCTGAAGTCGCTGCAGGCCGAAATCCACGACGTGTTCATCTCCATGGTCAAGGACCGGCGCGGGGAGCTGCTCTCACAGGATCCGGATCTGTTCAGCGGCCTGTTCTGGACCGGACGCACCGCCTGCAGTCTCGGCCTTGCCGACAGGGAGGGAGATCTTGTCTCCGTGCTGAAGGAACGGTTCGGTGAGAAGGCGCAGCCGGTGCTGATCAGCCAGCCGCGCGGGCTGTTCGGCCGCAGATCCTCAGGCGGCGTTGGCGGCGGCATCGGGGCCACGCTGAACGCAGGCGCCCTGACGGAGGACGTGCTGGGCGCTCTCGAAAGCCGCAGCCTGTGGGCCCGTTACGGTCTGTGACATTTTTTGACCGGGACGCCACAGCTTGAGGCCCCTTTTGCCTTGCCTCCGCCACGATCGGGCGGGAGGATTGCACATCATCTGGAGATATTCCTCATGCATCCTCTCGCCATCCTCGCCCTTGCCGGAACCGCCGGTCTCCTTCTTGCTCGCGTCATGCGCCGTGAGATGGCCAAGGTGGACCAGCGCCTGTCGAAGGTTCGTCCCGCGCCGGGCACGCCCATTCCGGTGACGCTGAAGCTCGACCCCAGCACCGGTCGTTACCGGCCGCAAGACTGATCGGGCCGTTACCAGCCGCAGGACTGATCGGGCCGTTACCGGCCGCAGGACTGATCCTCCGGCGGCTGTCAGCATTCATTCCGGACTGTCAGCCAGGCACCAGTTCCTCTCCCCCCTTGAGGGGGAGATGCCCCCGGCAGGGGGCAGAGAGGGGTAACTGACTGTCCGTTTGTGAGAGAGCTCCTGCGTTTCCGAAGCGCAGCTCCCCCCTCTGTCTGCTGGCGCAGACATCTCCCCCTCAAGGGGGGAGAGGGTCGCTGCGGCCATAGGCGGGGCTTTGCCTCCGGCAGACTCGCACCCAAATCACGCGCCTGCGTGCGGGGCGGCTTGACCTTGTCCCGCCTCCGTGGCACCTCTCC
Source organism: Pannonibacter sp. I15F10I1 (assembly GCF_900185665.1). NCBI lineage: Bacteria > Pseudomonadati > Pseudomonadota > Alphaproteobacteria > Hyphomicrobiales > Stappiaceae > Pannonibacter > Pannonibacter sp. I15F10I1. The sequence continues at coordinate 49,082 of NZ_FYAN01000019.1, read as the reverse complement.
GGCCAATCAGGGCGGCGGCCAGCTGCGCCGTGCCCTCTCCGTCTCGAACGACCGGGAAATGCCAGATGCCGAATGAAACCCTTCCGGACCACATGCGCCCTGAAAATTCCTTTCAGGCGCTGATCCTGACCCTGCAGCGCTACTGGGCGGATCAGGGCTGCGTCGTGCTGCAGCCCTATGACATGGAAGTGGGAGCAGGCACGTTCCATCCGGCGACGACGCTGCGCTCGCTTGGGCCGCGCCCGTGGAAGGCAGCCTATGTGCAGCCCTCGCGCCGCCCCTCCGACGGCCGTTATGGCGAGAACCCGAACCGCCTGCAGCACTATTACCAGTTTCAGGTGATCCTGAAGCCTTCGCCGGAGAACCTGCAGGAACTCTATCTCAACAGCCTCTACGCCATCGGCCTCGACCCGTCGGTGCATGACGTGCGTTTCGTGGAGGACGACTGGGAGAGCCCCACCCTCGGCGCCTGGGGCCTTGGCTGGGAATGCTGGTGTGACGGCATGGAAGTGTCGCAGTTCACCTATTTCCAGCAGGTGGCCGGTTTCGAGTGCTCACCCGTCTCCGGGGAACTGACCTACGGGCTGGAGCGCCTGGCCATGTATATTCAGGGCGTCGATAACGTCTATGACCTGAATTACAACGGCCGCGAAGGCGCGGACAAGATCACCTATGGCGATGTGTTCCTGCAGGCCGAGCAGGAGTATTCCCGGCATAATTTCGAGCATGCGGACACAGAGATGCTGTTCCGCCACTTCCGCGATGCGGAAGAAGAATGCCGCCGCCTGCTCGCTGCTGGCGAAGCGGCGAAGGAAGCCGCCGGCGCCGATGTGCATCAGATGGTGCTTCCCGCCTATGACCAGTGCATCAAGGCCAGCCACGCCTTCAATCTGCTGGATGCACGCGGCGTGATTTCGGTGACCGAACGCCAGAGCTACATCCTGCGGGTGCGCGAGCTGGCCAAGGCCTGCGGCGGCGCCTTCCTGCAGACGGCAGCGGGCGGCGTCGGCTATTCGGGCTGAGACCGCCTTTCACCGTCAAAATCCGGCAGACATGACAGAGGGGCATCCGCACAGCGGGTGCCCCTTTTTGCGCCTCATACCAGGGCTTTCGATGTTGATACCAAGGCTTTCGATGCTGACGCATCACGCCTTGAAAATGCTCAAGCGCCGCACGGGCTTGACGCCTTGAAAATGCTCAAGCAGGAGACGAGGCATCCAGGCTCTGCTGGCGGGCAATGTTGGCGCAGAGCAGGGCATAAGCATCTTCCGCGCTGACCGCATGGGAAAACAGGAAACCCTGCCCGTAGTTGCAGCCTTCGTGGCGCAGCTGCGCCCGCTGCTCCTGCAATTCGATCCCCTCGGCAATGGCCTCGATACCAAGGCCCGCCGCAAGCCCCAGAATGGCGCGGACGATGGCGGCGTTCTCGCCCCCCTCTCCCATGCCCGCGATGAAGGACCGGTCGATCTTGATGCGGTCGACACGGAAGTCCCTGAGATACCTGAGACTGGAATGTCCGGTGCCGAAGTCATCCAGCGCAATGCGGATGCCCGCATCCGAAAGCTGGCCGAGGATCTCCCGCGCCGTCTTGGGGTCCTTGATGAGGGCATTCTCCGTGATCTCGATTTCCAGCCGCTCCGGCGGAAAGCCGGTGTTGCCCAGAATGGTCAGGATGCGCAGCGGCAGCATCCGGTCGTGCAGTTGCACCGGCGACAGGTTGAAAGACAGATAGACGTCGTCAGGCCAGCGCAGTGCCGCCTCGCAGGATTTCGTCAGAAGGTGGTCGGTCAGCTCCGGCATCAGGCCGCAGTCTTCCGCGATGGGAATGAAATGCGAAGGAGGCACCTTGCCGAAGTCCCGGTCCGTCCAGCGGGCCAGAGCCTCGAAGCCAGCAATCTTCTCGCTGCGCAGGTTCCAGATCGGCTGGAAGTGGGGGCTGATCTGGTTGCTGGCAATCGCTCCGCGCAACCGCTGCTCCAGCAGCGTGCGGTGCAGGATCGCCGCATCCATTTCCGTCTCGAAGAAGCGGAACGTGGAACGGCCGGACGTCTTGGCTCGGTACAGCGCCACATCGGCCCGGCGCAGCAGCTCGACGATGGAATAGCCATTGTCCGGAAAAACGGCGATGCCGATGCCAGAGCCCACCGTGACCTGCCGGGCGCCGATGAGGAAGGGCTCCTGCACCCGGTTCAGCACCCGCCGCGCGACGCCCGCAGCCGCATCCTTGTTGGCCAGAACCCCGGTGACGATGGCAAACTCATCCCCGCCCAGCCGGGCGACAAGCCCGCCCTCGCCCACGGCCTCGATCAGGCGGCCGGCGAACTCCTTGAGCAGAAGATCGCCGAAGCTGTGGCCATAGACATCGTTGACCGGCTTGAAGCCATCAATGTCCATCATGATGACAGCGCGGAACTCGTCCGGCTCCATCATGTGCACCATGGATGGAAACACCATCTCGATATGACGCCGGTTCGGCAGGCCGGTCAGCGGATCATGCTGGGCCTGCGCCTGCGCCTGCGTCAGCGAGGCCTCTGCTTCTTCCAGGGCATCAGACAGTTCATGTGTCTTGCGGACAGAGCCAACCCAGGCACCGGCAGCAGCGCTGAATAGAAAAGAAAGAACGATTACAGCAGCATATAGCCAGTCACGCCGTTCGGTGACTAAAGCAGAAGATGCAGCCAAAGACATCACAAACAGCGCAACAAACACAATTATTGGTAAGCACAACTTATTTCGAGCAACTAAAAGTATTGCGCCTTCTAATCTCTTTGTTACTGTTATTTTTGCCACGTCCGGGCCAGCTCCAGTCTGCGTTCAATAGATTATCTCTTGAATCCCATTGAGAAAGCATGAAACGAACCTCTTAAATCTGCACACGCTCCCCAAACATGCCCCAACGGAATTTGCGCTGAAGGCGGAAAAGGCGCCATTTCGCGGCGCTGCCGCAAGGTTGGGGGTGACATTTTTGGCCGGGCTTGGTAGGCACACGCGCTGCGGTGTGCGAGTGCTTGCCCGCGCCCTGCCCTGATGTTTTCTATCGAAGGTTCAGACCCATGCCCGATCTCCTGCTTGAACTGTTCAGCGAGGAAATCCCTGCCCGCATGCAGCGCCGTGCTGCCGATGACCTGAAGTCACTGGTCACCAATGCGCTGGTGGAAGCCGGTCTGACCTATGAGGGCGCAAAGGCCTTTGCCACGCCCCGCCGCCTTGCCCTGCATATCGCCGGCCTGCCCGTTGCCTCGAAGGCCACCCGCGAAGAGCGCAAGGGCCCGCGCGTCGGCTCCCCGGCGCAGGCGCTGGAAGGCTTCCTGCGCGGCGCGGGCCTTTCCTCCATCGAGGAAGCCACGATCCAGAGCGACCCGAAGAAGGGCGAGTTCTATATCGCCGTCATCGAGAAGCCGGGCCGCCCGGCGGAACAGATCATCGCGGAGGTGGTGCCCGGCATCATCCGCAACTTCCCCTGGCCCAAATCCATGCGCTGGGGCTCCGGCACCCTGCGCTGGGTGCGCCCGCTGAAGTCCATCGTCGCCACCTTCGGCCCGGAAACGGAAGAGCCGGAAGTGATCGCCTTCGACATCGACGGCATCACCGCGGGCAACACGACGCGCGGCCACCGCTTCCACGGCAACGAGACCTTCACCGTCCGCCGCTTCGACGACTACATGACCAAGCTGGAAAAGCAGAAGGTCATCCTCGATGCCGACCGGCGCAAGGACGTGATCGTGCATGATGCGCGCGATCAGGCCATGGCGCTGGGGCTGGAGCTGGTGGAAGACGAAGGCCTGCTGGAGGAAGTCGCCGGACTGGTGGAATGGCCGGTGGTGCTGACGGGCTCCTTCGACGAGGCGTTCCTGTCGATCCCGGACGAGTGCATCCGCCTGACCATCCGCGCCAATCAGAAGTGCTTCGTGCTTCGCAACCCGGCAACGGGCCGCCTTGCCAACCGCTTCGTGCTGACCTCGAACCTGATTGCGGCCGATGGCGGCAAGACGATCATCGCAGGCAACGAGAAGGTGATCCGCGCCCGCCTGTCCGACGCGCGCTTCTTCTGGGAAACGGACCTCAAGACCCGGCTGGAAGATAACCTGCCGAAGCTGGACAGCATCGTCTTCCACGAGAAGCTCGGCTCGCAGGGCGAGCGCGTGAAGCGCCTTGAGGCACTGGCTGCAGGACTGGCCCCTTCATGCGGTGCTGACGCTGACGAGGCCCGCCGCGCTGCGCGTCTGGCCAAGGCCGACCTCGTCTCCGGCATGGTTGGCGAGTTCCCCGAGCTGCAGGGTCTGATGGGCCGCTACTACGCCACACACCAGGGCGAAAGCGCCGCCGTCGCTACGGCCATCGAGGACCATTACCGGCCGCAGGGCCCGTCCGACCGCGTGCCCACCGATGCGGTGGCCATCGCCGTTGCGCTCGCCGACAAGCTGGATCTTCTCGCCGGCTTCTGGGCCATCGACGAAAAGCCGACCGGCTCCAAAGACCCCTTCGCCCTGCGCCGCGCCGCCCTTGGCGTCATCCGCATCATTCTGGAAAACAAGCTGCGGCTGCGGCTTGGCGGCATCGCCGCGCCGCAGATTGGCGCGCGCGGTGCCGATGCCTCTGCCACCACGGCGGACCTCCTCTCCTTCTTCGCCGACCGTCTCAAGGTCCATCTGAAGGAGGAAGGTGCGCGGCATGATCTGATCGATGCGGTCTTTGCCCTTGGCGGGCAGGATGACCTGCTGATGGTCGTGCGCCGCGTCGAGGCTCTGGGGGCATTCCTTGCCACCGAGGACGGCGCCAACCTGCTGGCGGGTTACAAGCGTGCGGTCAACATCCTCAAGGCCGAGGAAAAGAAGGACGGCGCCGCCGTTTCCGGACGCCCGGTCGCAAGCCACTTCCGCGAAGAGGCCGAGATTGCACTGGCCAGCGCCATCGACACGGCTCGCGCTGCGGTCAGCGAGGCGCTTTCGGGCGAAGACTTCGCCGCCGCGATGGAGGCCCTCGCCGCCCTGCGCGCCCCGGTCGACCGGTTCTTTGCCGACATCCTCGTCAACGCCGATGAAGCGGAGCTGCGCGCCAACCGCCTGAAGCTCCTCGCCGAAATCCGCGACATCGCCGGCCTCGTCGCCGACTTCTCCAAGGTCGCCGGCTGAGTTCAGCCACCTGAAACAGAAAGCCCGCAGCGGAACGCCACCGCTGCGGGCTTTCTTTTGTTTGGAGAACATGAAGCTTCTCCATCGTCTTCCCGGATCGCGCAAGCGCGTCCGGGAAGACGATGGAGAAGGCTTTCAATCAATAGGGCCCGGCGGTTTCCCGCCGGGCCCTGAAACTTTCACACCGGAAGCAGCCTTACCCTTACGGGCGGGCGTCGCGGCGGTCGCTGCGGGACTGGACCTGCGCGGCAATCTGGGCCGGGCCGCCGTTCTGCGGGCGGCGCTGGCCGCCGCTGCCGGGCTTACGGGCCTGACCGCCATGCGGCTTGCCATGACCATTGCCAAAGCCACCCTTGCCGCCTTCACCACGGCCACGGCCGCCTTCGGAACGGGCACCGTAGCCACGGCCCTGTTCACCACGTCCCTGTTCGCGTCCCTGGCCCTGGCCACGGCCCTGCTGGCCGCCGCCGCGTGCCGGGCGCTTGGCAGCACCACGGCCTTCGGCCGGAGCTTCACCGCTGGCGACGGGGATGCGGAGGCCGGTCAGGCGCTCGATGTCACGCAGCAGGCCGATTTCGTCCGGTGCGCAGAAGGCGATGGCATCGCCATCGGCGCCTGCACGGGCGGTACGGCCGATGCGGTGCACGTAGCTTTCCGGCACATCCGGCAGGTCGAGGTTGTAGACGTGGCTGACGCCCGGAATGTCGATACCGCGCGCAGCCACATCGGTGGCCACGAGAATGCGGGTCTCGCCGGACTTCAGTTCCTTGATGGCGCGGTCACGCTGGTTCTGGCTCTTGTTGCCATGGATGGCATTGGCCTTGAAACCGGCAGCTTCCAGACGGCGCACCACCTTGTCCGCGCCATGCTTGGTGCGGGCAAAGACCAGCGACAGATCGTCGGGGCGCTCGGACAGGCAGTTGATCAGCAGGCTGATCTTGTCGCCGTTCGAGACGAAGTGAACGCACTGGGTCACCTTGTCTGCCGTGCGGCCAGCCGGGGCCACTTCCACGCGGACCGGATCGGTCAGGTAGGAGCGGGACAGTTCCTCGATCTGCTTCGGCATGGTGGCCGAGAACAGCAGGGTCTGGCGCTTTTTCGGCACCAGATTGGCGATCTTGCGCAGGGCGTGGATGAAGCCGAGGTCCAGCATCTGGTCGGCTTCGTCCAGCACCAGATATTCCACCTGGTCAAGGCGCAGGGCGTTGCGGTCGATCAGATCGAGCAGACGGCCCGGCGTGGCGACGAGAATATCGCAGCCACGGGACATGCGCTTGATCTGCGGGCCGATGGAAACACCGCCCATGATGGTGGCAACCTGCAGCGGCGTCGACTTGATGAAGCCGATGAGGTTCTGTGCGATCTGGTTCACCAGTTCGCGGGTCGGCGCCAGGATCAGGGCGCGGGTGGCGCGGGCCGGAGCCGGCTTGGGGTTGGCGAGCATGCGCTCGACCAGCGGCAGGCCGAAAGCGGCGGTCTTGCCGGTGCCGGTCTGGGCAAGGCCCATCAGGTCATTGCCGGCGAGAATGAGGGGGATGGCTTCGCGCTGGATCGGGGTCGGCTGGTCGTAGCCGATAGCGGCGATGGCCTTGAGGATCGACTGGGAAAGCCCGAGAGCTTCAAACTGAGTCAAATGAAAACCTTCAACTGTCGCGCCTGCCGCATCAAAGGGCACGCGCACAAGGTAGACCGGCCCGTGATGGACCAGCCTTTCGTGGCGGTTACGGCACGGGCCAAATGGCAATCCGGACCGTCAGAACCCCGCGTGAAATGGGAACCTGGGAAAAGGCATCGCAGCCTCTGGCGCGACGCGGAACGGCTCACGCATCCTGTCTGTCTCCGTCGCGGATCACCTTTCGGGAAGGGCCGGATCTGCCAGACCGCAGGATCTGCGGGCGCCCCGCAACAACATGTGAGGGGCAGGCGCGTGGAGAGGACGCAGGCCGCTCACGCGGCGGCCAAACCGTATCTTGGCGCCTGTATCGGCGCCTGAAGCCTGAAAGTCAAGATAAAACGGTGCCCTGCGGCGCGAGCCCCAGCCGGGCGGCAATGGTGCGGCGTTCATAATCGACATTCCAGTCGATCAGCACACGCCAGACGGCTTCGGCCTGACCGGCTTCCAGTCCGAGGTCTTCCGCCCGCCCGCGCAGGCGCTCGATCATGGTCTCGATCCGCTCCGCATCAAAGGCTTCGTCCGGGTGCTGCTTGATCTGCGCCATCTGGCGCACATAGGTCTGCCGCTCGGCGAAAAGCTTCAGAAGAAGCTGGTCGATCCGGTCGATCTCGGTCCGGATGTCACCCTTGGTGACGCAGTCCTTCGCAGGTTTCATTCCAAAAGGCCCTTTGCCTGTCCAAGCCGGAGAGGATGAACGCCGTTGCGCCTGCCGGTGCTGCTGGCTCCGGCAGGTGGACGGGATGGATGGCTCAGGCTTCCGCCTTCTTCTGCGCCTCGACGCAGGCCAGAGCCGACATGTTGACCACGCCGCGCGAGGTCACCGAGCCGGTGAGGATATGCGCGGGCTTGGCCGTGCCGAGCAGGATCGGGCCGACATGCAGGGCCTCCGTCGCCACCTTCAGCAGGTTCAGCGCGATATTGGCCGCGTCCAGATTCGGGAAGAGCAGCAGGTTCGCTTCGCCCTTCAGGCGGCTGTCCGGCATGACGCGCTGGCGCAGCAGTTCGGACAGGGCCGAATCGCCGTGCATGTCGCCGTCCACTTCCAGCTCCGGGCATTCCTTCCAGAGGATGTCCAGCGCCTTGCGCATCTTGTCGGCAGAGGCCAGTTCGCGCGAGCCGAAGTTGGAGGCCGACAGCAGCGCCACCTTCGGCTCGATGCCGAAGCGGCGGATTTCCTCAGCAGCAAGCCGTGCCATCTCGGCCAGCTCTTCCGCGTCCGGATCCTCGGAGACGAAGGTGTCGGTGAGGAAGATCGCGCCACGGTCGTTGATCAGCAGCGACAGGGCCGAGAGGTCGCGCACACCGGCCTTGAGGCCGATGATCTGGCGAATATCGCGCAGATGGCGGATGAAACGGCCTTCAAGACCGCAGATCACCGCATCGGCTTCCCCGCGCCGCACGGCCAGCGCCGAAATGACGGTGGAGTTGGTCCGCACGATGGTTCGCGCCGCATCATGCGGCACGCCCTTGCGGCCGACGCAGGAGAAATACTCCTCCACATAATCGCGGTAGCGCGGATCGTCCTGCGGGTTGACGAACTCAAAGTCCACACCCGGGCGGATCTTCAGGCCGAAACGCTCGCAGCGGGCCTTCAGCACGTCCGGACGGCCGACGAGGACCGGCACCGCGACCTTGTCCTCGATCAGCACCTGCGCCGCGCGCAGCACGCGCTCGTCCTCACCTTCCGCATAGATGATGCGCTTCGGCTCGCGGGTGGCGGCCTGGATGATCGGCTTCATCACGAGGCCGGAGCGGAAGACGAAGCGGTTCAGCGTGTCGAGATAGGCGTCAAAGTCCTCGATCGGGCGCGTGGCGACACCGGTTTCCATGGCCGCACGGGCGACTGCCGGTGCAATGCGCAGGATCAGGCGCTGATCGAACGGCGACGGGATCAGGTACTTCGGCCCGAAGGTCTCGGTCACGCCGCCATAGGCCCGGGCGGCAACGTCTGACGGCTCTTCCTTGGCAAGATCGGCGATGGCCTTCACCGCTGCATGCTTCATCTCTTCGTTGATCGCCGTCGCGCCCACATCCAGCGCGCCGCGGAAGATGTAGGGGAAGCACAGGACGTTGTTCACCTGGTTCGGGAAGTCCGAACGGCCGGTGCACATCATAACGTCGTCGCGCACGGCCAGCGCGGCTTCCGGCATGATTTCCGGATTGGGGTTGGCGAGCGCCAGGATCAGCGGGTTCGGCGCCATCTTGGCGACCATCTCCGGCTTCAGCACACCGGCGGCAGACAGGCCGAGGAACACGTCGGCACCCTCGATGATCTCGCCCAGCGTGCGCTTGTCCGTCTTCTGGGCGAAGATGCCCTTCCACGGGTCCATCAGGGCTTCGCGGCCTTCATAGACAACGCCCTCGATGTCCGAGACCCAGATGTTCTCGCGCTTGGCGCCGAGGGAGACGATGAGATTGAGGCAGGCGAGCGCGGCGGCACCGGCGCCGGAGGCGACGATCTTCACCTGATCGATCGGCTTGCCGGCCAGTTCCAGCGCATTCTTGACCGCCGCACCGACGATGATCGCCGTGCCGTGCTGGTCGTCGTGGAACACCGGAATGTTCATCCGCTCGCGCAGCTTGGCCTCGATCTGGAAACACTCCGGCGCCTTGATGTCCTCAAGGTTGATGCCGCCGAAGGTCGGCTCCAGAACGGCAACCGCATCGACAAACCGGTCGACGTCGAGTTCGTCCACCTCGATGTCGAAGACGTCGATCCCGGCGAATTTCTTGAACAGAACGGCCTTGCCTTCCATCACCGGCTTGGAGGCGAGCGGGCCGATGTTGCCGAGGCCCAGCACGGCGGTGCCGTTGGAAATCACGGCCACAAGATTGGCGCGGGAGGTGTAGAGCGCGGCCGTGGACGGGTCACGGGCAATTTCAAGGCAGGGAGCGGCAACACCGGGGGAGTAGGCCAGAGCCAGATCGCGCTGGTTACCGAGCGGCTTGGTGGCCTTGATCTCGAGTTTGCCCGGGCGCGGATGCATGTGGAAGAACAGTGCGGATTCTGTGAGATCGCTTCCAGCCGGTTTCTTGTCGCTCATGTCGCCTCTCGTCTCAACAGCGGTCTCAGCCGCCTTTCCCTCAAGGAGGCATGGCCCATCCGCGCGTGCGGTTCAACCTTATTTCGCACCTGCTCCACCGGTTGCAGGCAAAAGCAGCCGCAAAAGCAGGAAGAGAACCAACCCGTTGAGGATATGCCACATGAAATGGGTGCCCAGCGCGAGGCTGTCGCACACCGGCATGTCCAGCATGCGGAAGGTCAGCGAGGCGGCAAAAACCACTCCGGCAGCCGCAAGGCCCTTCGCCAGCCGGGCGCTGGAGCGCAAGGCCAGCGCCGCGACAACGAAGATGGCGGCAAGCGCCGGAACATAACCGGCCGAAGACCCCACCAGCGGCGCAAACAGCCGGCCGGCAAAGGGCGATGCGGCAAAGAAGACAAGCGTGACGCCCACCGCCCAGTACCAGCGCAGCCCCAGGAAGCGGCTCAGCGCCGCGAAGAGATAGACATGGATGAAAAGGGCAATCGGGATGACATCCGCCAGCAGCGACCAGCGGTTGGCGAAGGTGTGGAACAGGAAGGAACCGATGCCTGTTGCCAGTGTGATCAGGATCAGCGCCAGAGCCAGCCAGTCGCCCGGCGCCCGCTTGCGCCACATCAGGAAGGCCACCAGCGCCGCCAGAATGAAGGAGGCATTGGTGATGGCATTGACCGGCTCGGACCAGAAACTGGCGTCCAGCCGCTCGCAGTAATTGTTCAGCGGTTCCGTCCAGTTCATGCCTTCGCCTCCACGCCAGTGCCTCAGGTCAAATGTGACGCCGGACCGACAGTGGCAAGAGTGCCTGCCCTTTTTTACAGGGCAAAGACGGCAGGCAGCGCCCGCCTGCCGTCATATCCGGACCTTACTGGAAAGCCGTCTCCGCAAAGCTGCGCAGCTTGCGCGAATGCAGGCGTTCCGGCGGCATCGATCGCAGCAGTTCCATGGCCCGCATGCCGATTTCCAGATGCTGGGCCACCTGCCGCTTGTAGAAATCGGTCGCCATGCCCGGCAGCTTCAACTCGCCGTGAAGCGGCTTGTCGGAGACGCAGAGCAGCGTGCCGTAAGGCACACGGAAGCGGAAACCGTTGGCGGCGATGGTGGCCGATTCCATGTCCAGCGCGATGGCGCGTGACTGGGAGAAGCGCTGCACGAGGCCGCGCTGGTCCCACAATTCCCAGTTCCGGTTGTCGATGGAGGCCACCGTGCCGGTGCGCATCACCTTCTTCAACTCATAGCCGGAGAAACCGGTGATCTCGGCAACGGCGCTTTCCAGCGCCACCTGCACCTCGGCCAGAGGCGGGATCGGCACCCACAGCGGCAGGTCCTGATCCAGCACATGGTCATCGCGCACATAGCCGTGCGCGAGCACATAGTCGCCCAGCGTCTGGCTGTTGCGCAGGCCCGCACAGTGGCCCAGCATCAGCCAGGCATGGGGCCGCAGCACGGCGATATGGTCGGTGATGGTCTTGGCGTTGGAAGGGCCGACGCCGATGTTGACCATGGTGATGCCGGAACTGTCGGCCCGCTTCAGGTGATAGGCCGGCATCTGCGGCAGCTTGGCCGGCGCCGTGCCGGACGACGGGGTTTTCTGCCCCGCCAGCGTCAGCAGGTTGCCGGGCTCGACGAAGGCAGTGTAACCGCTTTCCGGATCGGCAATGGCTGCTTCCGCCATGCGGCAGAACTCGTCGATGTAGAACTGGTAGTTCGTAAAAAGCACGTAGTTCTGGAAATGCTCTGCCGCCGTCGCGGTGTAGTGCTGCAGGCGGTGCAGGGAATAGTCGATGCGCGGACCGGTGAAAGGCGCCAGCGGCATGATGCCGTCCACCGGCTCATAGGTGCCGTTGGCGATGGCGTCGTCCATCAGTGTCAGGTCCGGCAGGTCGAACATGTCCGCCAGCGGCCGCTCTCCGGCCAGATCCCCTGCCCCTTCCACATGGGTGCCATCATAGAAGGCGAAGTGCAGCGGAATTGGCGTCGTGCTGTCCCCCACCAGCACCGGCACCCCGTGATTGCGGATCAGCAGGGCAATCTGCTGCGTCAGATACTGCTGGAACAGATCCGGCCGGGTGATCGTGGTGCCATGGATGCCGGGGCCGGAGACAAACCCGAACGGCAGGCGGCTGTCGAGGCGCGAATGGCTCTCCGTGATCAGACGGATCTGCGGATAATAGGCCCTCACCCGGCCCTCGGGCGCCGTCCCTGCCACGAGATCGCGGAAAGCGTCCCGGATGAAGGCGGTGTTGCGCTCGAACAGCTCCATCAGCCGGGCGACGGCGGCGGCCGCATCGGTGAAGGGTTCCAGCGGCGCAGCGGGCGCCAGTACGAACGGGCGGGGATCCGTGAGGGGATTTCGGTAGGGCCGGTTTTTCAAATGCGTTCTCCTTATTGTTCTTAACCGGACAGGCTCTAACAGAGGCCCGCTTTCGTCAAGCCAAAGACGTCATTTTTTGAAATATTTTTCATCGCGCGAATGATTTTGCAGTTTGATGGGATCGCATTGCAGGGGCATGACAGAGCCAGCATGGTGAATCCGCCCGGACACATCAGGGCCCCGGCTCCGCTTTCTTTCCGCCTCCGCTGCCCGGGATCATGGTTAATGCGGACAGGCCCTTCCCGGCCCTGCCGGCCGGAAAAGCACGCTATTTCCGCCAGTTTTTCCAAGGCCAAAAGTTAACCTGCCGCACGGGTTTCACAAACCTAAAGAAAGCATTGAAATCAAAAAGAAAAATTAGAGCGCGCCTTAACCCGCGATTTACCAGATCCGGTAACCATGAGCCTCGAAATTGCGTGAGGTGCTGCGTCGCAATGAAAGTTCTGCGTACTGGGGTGTCCTCTGTGACACCCCTTGAAACCCAAGACAATGCCGCCACTCCGGCCTGGCTGAACACGATCCTGAAGGGCGACTGCGTTGCCGCCCTCAGCAAGCTGCCCTCGAAGTCGGTGGATCTGGTGTTTGCCGATCCGCCCTACAATCTTCAGCTCGGCGGCGATCTTCACCGTCCCGATCAGTCGAAGGTGGATGCCTGCGACGATCACTGGGACCAGTTCGAGAGCTTCGAGGCCTATGATGCCTTCACCCGCGCATGGCTGCTGGCCGTGCACCGTGTGATGAAGGACGATGCCTCGCTCTATGTCATCGGCTCCTATCACAACATCTTCCGCGTCGGCGCGATCCTGCAGGATCTGGGCTTCTGGATCCAGAACGACATCGTCTGGATCAAGTCCAACCCGATGCCGAATTTCCGTGGCAAGCGCTTCACCAACGCCCATGAGACGATCATCTGGGCGTCGAAGTCGAAGGCCTCCAAGCCGGTGTTCAACTACGATGCGCTGAAGACCTTCAACGAAGATCTGCAGATGCGCTCCGACTGGCACCTGCCGCTGTGCACGGGTGCGGAACGGCTGAAGGATGAGGACGGGCAGAAGGTTCATCCAACCCAGAAGCCGGAGTCCCTGCTCTACCGGGTGCTGACGGCCTCGTCCCGTCCGGGCGATGTGGTGCTCGATCCCTTCTTCGGCACCGGCACCACCGGCGCCGTCGCCAAGCGCCTTGGCCGCAACTACATCGGCATCGAGCGCGAGCAGAGCTACATCGATGCGGCCACTGCCCGCATCAATGCCATCGTGCCGGCCGAGGGCGTGTCCCTCGACATGCAGAAGGGCAAGCGCGCCGAACCGCGCATTCCCTTCGGCTCGCTGCTGGAAGCTGGCCTGCTGGAACCGGGCACCGAACTCATCTGCCCGAAGGGCAAGCATCTGGCCATTGTGCGCGCTGACGGTTCGCTGGTCAGCGGCCAGCACTCCGGCTCCATCCACAAGGTGGGTGCGCTCGTTCAGGGCGCGGAAAGCTGCAATGGCTGGACCTTCTGGCACCTGAAGGACCGGGGCAGCTTCAACCCGGTGGATGACCTGCGCAAGGAACTCAGATCCCGCCTCTTCGCCTGATCCATAGGCGAAAGGCCGGACATTCGCGTCCCCGCGAATTCCCGGAACACCCCCGGCTCCCCGAGGCCGGGGGTGTTTTTTTGTGCGCCAGCCCGGCGCAGGGGGATTGACTCGCTCCTTATATATCCATAATTCTGGATATATGGATGAACTAGAAACCATCGCTGCCCTTGCAGCCCTTGCTCAGGCGACCCGCCTTCAGGCCTTCCGCGCACTCGTGCAGGCAGAACCCGATGGCATTGCCGCCGGTGACCTCGCCCAGCGCCTCGGCGTGCCACAGAACACGCTTTCCGCGCATCTGACGGTTCTTTCGCAAGCAGGACTTGTCACAGGACTGCGGCAAGGACGCTCTATCGTCTATCACGCGAATCCCGAGCAGCTCAGGCAGATGATGCTCTACCTCCTGAAAGATTGCTGCGGCGGCAAGGCCAGCCTGTGCGAGCCGCTGATCGCCGAACTGACCAGAAGCTACACGGATACCTGTTCTCCGGCCTGTGCCCCATTGCCTGACAGCCGGATGCCATAAGGAGCCCGCCATGACCGAGAAGACCTACAATGTGCTGTTCCTCTGCACCGGCAATTCCGCCCGCTCCATCCTCGCCGAAGGCATCCTGAACGCGACAGGCGGCGGCCGGTTCCGCGCCTATTCTGCGGGCAGCCAGCCGAAGGGCGCGGTCCATCCGCTTGCCCTCAAGACGCTGGATGCCCTTGGTTATCCGGCAGAAGGGTTCCGCTCCAAGAGCTGGGACGAATTCGCCGTGCCCGGCGCACCGCAGTTCGATTTCGTCTTCACGGTCTGCGACAACGCCGCTGGCGAAGCCTGCCCCGTGTGGCCGGGTCAGCCGATGACAGCCCATTGGGGCATCGAGGATCCTGCCGCCTTTGAAGGCGCAGCGTTCGAGAAGGAGCAGGCTTTCAGCCAGGCCGCCCGCTATCTCAAGAACCGCATCAGCGCCTTCCTCAATCTGCCGCTGGCCTCCATCGACGCCATGGCCCTGAAGAAGAAGCTTACCGACATCGGTACCCTTGAAGGTGCCACCACCCTTGCTGAAAAGGTGAAGTGATCCATGTCCCTGTTTGAACGCTACCTGACGCTGTGGGTGGGGCTGGCGATCATCGCCGGCATCGCCCTCGGCCACCTGCTGCCGCAGGTGTTCGAGGTGATCGGCACGCTGGAAATCGCCAAGGTCAACCTGCCCGTCGCCGTGCTGATCTGGCTGATGATCATCCCCATGCTGATGAAGATCGACTTTGCCGCCATCCGGCAGGTCGGCCAGCACTGGCGCGGCATGAGCATCACGCTGTTCTCGAACTGGGCGGTGAAGCCCTTCTCCATGGCGGTGCTCGGCTGGATCTTCATCGGCTGGCTGTTTGCCCCGCTGCTGCCGCAGGACCAGATCGACAGCTACATCGCCGGGCTGATCCTCCTGGGGGCCGCGCCATGCACGGCCATGGTCTTCGTCTGGTCGAACCTGACCCGGGGCGATGCGCCTTTCACCCTGACGCAGGTTGCCCTCAACGACGCTGTGATGGTGCTGGCTTTCGCCCCTATCGTCGCGCTGCTGCTGGGCGTCTCCTCCATCATCGTGCCCTGGGATACGCTGCTGATCTCGGTTGCCCTGTTCATCGTCGTGCCGGTGATTGCCGCGCAGATGCTGCGCAAGGTGCTGGGCACAGGTGATGGCCGGGCGCTGGCGCGCTTTCAGGAGCAGATCCAGCCGCTGTCCATCGGCGCCCTGCTGCTGACCGTCGTGCTGCTCTTCGCCTTCCAGGGCAGCCAGATCCTTGCCCAGCCGCTGGTGATCGCCCTGCTGGCCGTGCCGATCCTGCTGCAGACCGTGTTCATCTTCGGCTTTGCCTATATCCTCAACCGGGTGACCGGTGAGGCCCATTGCATCGCAGGCCCTTCCGCCCTGATCGGCGCGTCGAACTTCTTCGAGCTGGCGGTCGCCACCGCCATCAGCCTCTTCGGCTTCAATTCCGGCGCAGCGCTCGCCACCGTTGTCGGCGTGCTCATCGAGGTGCCGGTGATGCTGGCGCTCGTTGCCGTCGTCAACCGCAGCAAGGGCTGGTACGAGGCCTCCCGCGCCGTTTCTGCCCGCAGCATCACAGAAGGACAGGCCTGAACCATGGATGCCACGATCTATCACAACCCCGCCTGCGGCACCTCGCGCAACACGCTGGAGATGATCCGCAACGCCGGGATCGAGCCCACGGTCATCGAATATCTGAAGACCCCGCCCGCCCGCGAGGACCTGGCCGCGATGATCGCCGCCGCAGGTCTCACCGTGCGCGGTGCCCTGCGCGAGAAGGGCACGCCCTTCGAGGAGATGGGCCTTGGCAATCCGGATCTCGATGATGCGGCACTGCTCGACGCGATGATGCGCGAGCCCATCCTCATCAACCGCCCCTTCGTCATCACCCCGCTCGGCACCCGCCTCTGCCGCCCCTCGGAAGTGGTGCTGGAGATCCTTCCGGACACCCACAAGGGCGCCTTCACCAAGGAAGACGGCGAAAAGGTTCTGGACGCGGACGGCAAGCGGATCAGCTGAGCGCGCTCCTGCAAGCAGCTTTCAAGGCCCGGAGAACCCACTCCGGGCCTTTTTCACATGAATGAGCATCAGGCGTCCTTGCACGTGTGGGCATGTCCTGCCCGGAACGGTGACCCAGATGGACTTGATGCTGGCCGCTTTGGCCTACCGCTTTTTCAGGCAGAACCGCCAGCAGACACAGCCTCTTTCTCCCGAGGAAGCGGCTGCGGCCATGCTGGCCTCGCTTCTGCCGGCCCTTCCCCAGGACAGCTTGCCACCTTCCCCAAGCCTTCCTGCCGAAAGGACCACTGACATGCCTGCAAATCCCACGCCGATCCGGCCCGTCGTTCCGGCCAACTTCCTGCTTGGCACCCTGCGCCTTGCCAACAATGCCGGTCAGTACAGCATCGAAGACGGCCAGTTTCCGAGCCTCTACTTCATCGACAATGTCGTGAACTTCATCCGTTACCGCCCCTTGCACCGGGACGGCTTTCTTATCTCCGAGAAGGCGGGCCGCGAAGTCTACATGTATGCAGGCCAGTGGAACGATGCCCTGACGATTCAGGCGAACCTTGCCGCCAACACGATCTACTCGGTCCAGCTTGGCAACAACAAGACAACGATCAATGCCAACCTGCTGGCTTCGCAAGCAAATCAGATGAGCACCCAGCAGCTCAACACATTCAACGCGGCCAACAATCCGATACAGGCGGGACAGAACACGGTCTATATCAACGCAGGTCCCTTGCAGGGTTTGTTCTTCGGTGGCAGCGCAACCGCGACAAATAATAAGTATCAGCCCCTCAACATGCTGGATCTGGATCTGGCAAACATCAACACCACCACTGGCGCTCACTGGGGGCATTCGGTTGCCATGCCCCAGTCAATCACAAGCTTCTATGAGAGCCGTTTCCCCGGGCTGATGACCGCCCTGCTGCAAGCAGGCCAGAGCAAGCAGGAACTGACCATTCCCCTGCCCTCCACCGGCCGCAGCCTGTCGATCCCGATCCGCAGCAATGTGCAGTATTTCCCGCGCACTATGTTCGATTCCAGCGCGGAGCAGCAATCCTTCCTGATGACAATGATCCGCAGCTTCTCCTGACGGATTGGCAGGCGGCGGGCTGTTGCCCGCCGCCTCGCCGCCAATGCCAAGGCGCTGAGATGCTGACGCATCACGCCTTGAAACGGCTCAAGCGCCGCACGGGCTTGACCAACTCCCGATGAGTCAAGCTTATCGGGAGTGGGTATATCCTCACCCAAACGCCACCAGCGCCTTGCGGCGTTTGCCGGCGGCGAGGGTGAGGCGGTCGTTGGCGCCCAGATCTCCGCTGGAAATGCGGCGGCGCGGATCGTCGGCGACATTGCCGTTGAGGCGCACGCCGCCGCCCTCAACCAGACGCCGGGCGTCGCTGTTGGAGGCGGCAAAGCCGGTGGCGACCAGCAGCTCCAGCAAGCCCAGATCCTGCGCCAGCATGGCGAGCGGCAGGGTATGGGTCGGCTCGGCGCTCATCTCGTCACCGGAGAACAGCGCATCGCCCTGCTCCAGCGCATGGCGGGCGGCATCGGCACCGTGGACGATGCCGGTGACGTGGGTGGCCAGCAGCTTCTTCACCTCGTTGAGTTCGGCGCCTTGCAGATCGGACAGGCGCTCCACCTCGCTCAGGGGCAGCTCGGTGAAAAGCCGCAGGAAGCGCGGCACGTCCGCATCTGCCGTGTTGCGCCAGAACTGCCAGAAGCCGAAGGGCGACAGATGCTCCGGATGCAGCCACACGGCACCGGCCGCCGTCTTGCCCATCTTGGCCCCGCTCGCCGTGGTCACCAGCGGCACGGTCAACCCATGCAGCTTGCGCCCGTCGCGGCGGCCAAGCTCGACGCCGTTGATGATGTTGCCCCACTGGTCCGAGCCGCCGACCTGAAGGCTGCAGCCATGGCGGCGGGAGAGCTCCAGGAAATCCACCGCCTGCAGCATCATGTAGCAGAATTCCAGCACGGTCAGCGGCATCTGCGCCTCAAGCCGGGACTTGACGCTGTCGAAGGTCATCATGCGGTTGACGGTGAAATGGCTGCCGTAATCGCGCAGGAATTCGAGGAACTTCACTTCCGTCAGCCAGTCGGCATTGTCCACCAGCAGGGCGCCCTCTGCGCCGGAGAAGTCGATCAGCGTCTCCACCGAGCGGCGGATACCGGCGATGTTGGCGGCAATCTGCTGCTTTTCGAGGATAGGACGCGCCTCGTTGCGGAAGCTGGGATCACCCACCTGGCTGGTGCCGCCGCCCAGAACGATGATGGGCCGGTGGCCGAGTTTCTGCAGCCAGCGCATGGTCATCAGCGGCATCAGGTGGCCGACATGCAGGCTCGCGGCCGTGGCATCAAAACCGGCATAGACCGTGACAGGCCCTTCCGCGAGGCGCGCATCCAGCGCCTCCAGTTCCGTGGTCTGGTTGACGAGCCCGCGCTCGAACAGCACCTGCAGAGCTTCGGATTTGAGCGGGCTGGCCGGTTTTCCGGCCTCGATCATATGCTGGGTCACTTGCGGCTTCCTTCGGGAGTTTGCCCCTGTCAGGAGAGCCTTTGAAAACCAAAAAGCCGCCTGACGCGGCGGCTTTTTCGGGTTTGATCAAATGAGCAAGATCCTACGCAGCCGCCGGTATGGAGGTGACGTAATAAAAATACACAAAGGTGGCGGCGGTCTTGATCATGGCAGGATAGATGCCCCGGAACCATCCCGTCTGTCAAGCGGCCATGAAAAGCAGAATTCCGGCGGCCCCGGCATGGAGCCTTCTCCCGTTGAGCCTCACCGCGCCGGCCCACGCCGCAGGCCTTAAAATTATAATTTTAAATCAATGATATAAGTACTTTCCAAAAGCGGAATGAATGGGAGCTTGCGGAATTAGGACATTTGACCTAATGATTATTAGGTCAAATGTCCTAATTCGTGAATGTGATGAGCTCCAGATCCACCAGAGAAATCATAACGGCCGTAGCCGACCAGCTTTTCTATGAGCGCGGCTTTGAGGCGGCCTCCTTTGCCAGCATCGCGTCTGAGGTGAAGATCTCGCGCGGGAACTTCTATTACCATTTCAAGACGAAGAACGAGATCCTGGAAGCCGTCATCGCCAAGCGGATCGCAGACCGGGAGGCCTTGCTGCAAGGCTGGGCGGAGGCCTTCCCGCCAGAGGACAGGATCCGCTGCTTCATCGGGATACTGATCACCAACCAGAGCAAGATCATGGCCTTCGGCTGTCCGGTCGGAACCCTGTCTGCAGAACTGGCGAAGCTGAACCATCCGGCACTCGATCAGGCCAATGAGCTGTTCACGGTCTTCCGCACCTGGCTCAGGCAGCAATTCGAGGCTCTTGGTTTTGCAGGTCAGTCAGACGCCCTGGCCATGCATCTTCTCATGCGCAGTCAGGGCGTGGCCGCGCTCGCCAACGCCTATAAGGATGCCGAATTCGTCCGGCGGGAAGCGGAAGCCATGTCGCTCTGGCTTGATCAGCAGATCGCGGCGCTGCCGCCAGCAACCTCCCCCCTTTCCCCCCTTGAGCAGCAGAAAGAGGACTGAAAGATGTATGCCGTGTTTCTTGCATTCGGCCCCAACCGGAGCGCCGCACCGGCCCACATGGCCGCCCACAATGACTGGATACGCAAGGGTTTCGAGGATGGGGTCTTTCTGATGACCGGCAGCCTTGTTCCTGGAAAAGGCGGAATGGTTCTCGCGCATCAGATCAGCCGGACAGATCTGGAGGCACGTGTCGCCGGAGATCCCTTTGTCCGGGAGAAGATTGTCAGCGCCGAGATTCACGAGATCCAGCCTTCGCGGCTGGATGAAAGGCTTGCGTTCCTGCAGGCCTGAATACCGCCCGGAGCCTTCCGGCTCCGGGGGCTTTGCGTTTCCGCTCACTCCGCCGCAGCCGGAGTGACGCTGGCCGGAGCCTTCCGGCTCCGGGGGCTTTGCGTTTCCGCTTACTCCGCCGCAGCCGGGGTGACGCTGGCAGGGGCCGGTTCGCTCCAGGTGAGAACCGGGCTGCGGGCAGCGCGGGTTTCATCAAGGCGGCGGCGCGGGGCAAGATACGGCGCGCCGGTGAAGCGCTCCGTCTCACCGCGCTTGGCGGACATCACGAGATCCCGCAGCGTGGCGACGAACAGGTCGAGCGAAGCCCGGCTTTCGGACTCGGTCGGCTCGATCAGCATTGCCCCATGGACAACCAGCGGGAAATACATGGTCATCGGGTGATAGCCCTCGTCGATCATCGCCTTGGCGAAGTCGAGAGTGGTGACGCCCGTGTCCTTGAGGAAGCTGTCATCGAACAGCACCTCGTGCATGCAGGGGCGCTCGCCGAAGGGCAGGCTCATCAGGTCCTGCAGGCCAACGCGCACATAGTTCGCGTTCAGCACCGCATCTTCGGACGCCAGACGCAGCCCGTCCGAGCCGTGGCTCAGCATGTAGGTCAGCGCCCGGACGAACATGCCCATCTGGCCGTGGAAGGCCGTCATGCGGCCAAACGGCTTCTCGCCATCCTTGAGGCCGGCTTCCGTTTCCACCAGTTCCAGCCCGCCTTCCGACTTGCGGACGAAGGGCAGCGGCGCGAACGGGGCAAGACGGCTCGACAGAACCACCGGGCCGGAGCCAGGTCCGCCGCCGCCATGCGGGGTGGAGAAGGTCTTGTGCAGGTTGATGTGCATCGCATCGATGCCCAGATCCCCCGGCCGCGCCTTGCCGACGATGGCGTTGAAGTTGGCGCCGTCGCAGTAGAAATAGGCATTGGCGGCGTGGATGGCGGCGGCAATCTCCATGATGTCCCGCTCGAACAGCCCGCAGGTGTTCGGGTTGGTCAGCATGATGGCGGCGATGTTGCCGTCATTCTCCGCAATCGCCTTCTTCACCGTGGCCAGATCAACCGTGCCGTCGTCCTTGGCGTCGATGGCGACGACCTTGAAGCCGAGCAGCGCAGCGGTGGCCGGGTTGGTGCCATGGGCGCTTTCCGGCACCAGCACGATCTTCGGATCACGCCCCGCAGCGATATGCGCGGCCTTGATTGCCATCATGCCGCATTGCTCGCCATGGGCGCCCGCCTTCGGGCTCATGGCCACGGCGGTGGTGCCGGTCAGCTCCATCAGCCAGTCACCCAGCTCGGAGATGAGTTCCACGGCGCCCTTGACGGTCGACAGCGGCTGCAGCGGGTGAATGTCGCCAAAGCCCGGCACGCGCGCCATCTTCTCGTTGAGGCGCGGGTTGTGCTTCATGGTGCAGGAGCCGAGCGGATAAAGCCCGCTGTCGATGGCGTAATTGTTGCGCGACAGGCGCACGTAATGGCGCATCGTCTCCGGCTCGGAGAGGCCCGGCAGGCCGATCTTCGCCGTGCGGGCGTGGGCGCCCAGCTCCGCCTCGAAAGCCTCCGGCTCATCCAGATCAACGCCCGTCACATCGAGGCGGCCGATCTCGAACAGCAGCGGCTCTTCCATGTCGAGCGCACGGTTGCCGGTGAAGGTCTTGGGCCGGAATGCCGCGCCCGCGTCGCCCGCAGCGGTCGGGCGTCCCTGAGTGTTCATGCTCATGCCAGCACCTCCTTGAGCGCGGCTGCGAAGGCAGCGCGGTCTTCATCGGTGTTGATTTCGGTCGAGGCGACAACGAGAAGGTTCGCAAGGTCCTTGTTGCGCGGCTCCAGCCGCGACACCGGTACACCGGCGAGGATGCCCCGTTCGGCGAGCGCCTCGACAACCTGATCGGCCACCTTTGGCAGGGCGATGGTGAACTCGTTGAAATAGGCCTTGTTCAGCACTTCGACGCCCGGCACGGCGGCCAGCAGCTTCTTCAGCTTCACCGCATTGGCGTGATTGATCCGGGCCAGGCGCGTCAGCCCGGCCTCGCCCAGCAGCGTCAGGTGGATGGTGAAGGCCAGCGCGCAGAGGCCGGAGTTGGTGCAGATGTTCGACGTCGCCTTTTCGCGGCGGATGTGCTGCTCGCGGGTGGAGAGCGTCAGCACGAAGCCGCGCTTGCCTTCCGCATCCACGGTCTCGCCGCAAAGCCGTCCCGGCATCTGGCGCATGTACTTCTGCTTGGTGGCGAAGAGGCCAACGTAAGGGCCGCCAAAGGTGAGGCCATTGCCGATGGACTGGCCTTCGCCGACGACGATATCCGCGCCCTGCGTACCGGCCGGCTCGATCAGACCCAGCGAAACCACCTCGGTGAAGACGGCGATCAGCAGCGCCCCATGGGCGTGGGCCTTCTCGGCAATCGGCTTCAGGTCGATGATCTGGCCGTAGAAGGACGGGGACTGCACGACGACACAGGACGTCTCGCCGTCGATGGCCGCCAGAATGTCCTCGGTGCCCATCGGATCGGCGGGCAGCGCTTCCACCTTGTCGCCGGAGAGGTTCGACAGACCTTCCACCACGGCGCGGTACTGCGGATGCAGCCCACCGGAGAGCACCGCCTTGTTGCGGCGGGTGACGCGGTGGGCCATCAGCACGGCTTCGCCGGTGCCGGTGGAGCCGTCATACATGGAGGCGTTAGCCACTTCCATGCCGGTGAGGCGGGCGACCTGCGTCTGGAACTCGAACAGATACTGCAGGGTGCCTTGCGTGATTTCCGGCTGATAGGGCGTGTAGGAGGTGAGGAATTCGGAGCGCTGGATCAGGTGATCCACCGTCGCCGGAACGTGATGGCGGTAAGCGCCTGCACCCACAAAGAAGGGCACGGAACCGGCAGCGACATTTTTGCCGGCCATGCGGTTCAGGTGGCGCTCCACCTCGATCTCGGACTTGCGCCTGGGCAGGTCGACGAGGCCCTTGAGGCGGGCGGCTTCCGGAATATCGGCAAACAGGTCATCAATCGAAGACACGCCGACGCGCGCCAGCATGTCGGCGCGGTCAGTGTCGGAAAGCGGCAGATAACGCATCGGGTTTACGTCCCTTCATGCGGTTGCGGAGCAACGAGGCGCACCGGACCGGGCGCCACGACGATTTCACATTTCACCGAGTTGGCAATGAAGCACATTTCATGCGCCTTCTCGTGCAGTTCGGCGAGCCGGGCCGGGTCTGGCTGGCTGTCCGCGATGATGGTCATCACGGGGCGCAGGGTGACACGGGTGATGCCCATGCGCCCCGGCGCGATGCGGTGCATTTCCGCCTCTGCCCGGTCCTCATAGGCCTCGATCAGAAACCCGTCGCGGCGGGCGAAATCGAGGAAGGTCATCATGTGGCAGGAGGAGATGGCGGCAGCGAAGGCCTCTTCCGGGTCCACGGCTTCAGGCACCGAATGGGGCAGCGGCACGACGGTGGGCGAGGCAGAGGCTGGCACCTCCACACCGCCGTCAAAGCGCCAGGTGTGGCCGCGGGAGTAGCGTCCATTGCGGAACTCGCCCTCGCGGCGCCAGATCACTTCGGCGGTGTAGAGATGGCCGGGCATGGGTCAGAGCGTGTCCACGTAGGCCTTGTAGGCCGCCTCGTCCATCAGCTCTGCCAGCTCGCCCTCGTTGGAGATGCGCAGCTTCATGAACCAGGCCGCCCCTTCCGGATCCTCGTTCACCATGGCCGGGCTGTCCGTCAGGACGCTGTTGACCTCGGTCACCTCACCGCTGACCGGGGCATAGACCTCGCTGGCGGCCTTCACCGATTCCACAACGGCGGCGTCATCGCCCCGCGACACGCTGCGGCCGACGTCCGGCAGTTCCACATAGACCACATCGCCAAGCTGGCTCTGGGCATAGGTGGTGATGCCGACGGTGGCAACGCCACCGGACACGGCAACCCATTCATGATCCTTGGAGTAATAGGTCGTCATTCTCTGGTCTCCAGACTGGATGATCTTCTGTTTCTGAACGGCTCACGCCTTGGCGGCGCGCACGTAACGGTGCTCCACGAAAGGCATCGTGGTGACGGTGGCTTCCAGCTCCTTGCCGCGCACGATGAGTGCGAGCTTCGTGCCGGGGGCGGAATGGGCAGCGGCGACATAGCCCATGGCGATGGGCTGGCCGAGGGTCGGGGCAAAGCCGCCGGAGGTGACGGTGCCGATGGCCTCGCTGCCGCCGGGCACGCGGATTTCCGCGCCCTCGCGCGCTGGCGCACGGCCTTCCAGCTTCAGGCCGACGCGCTTGCGGGCCGGACCTGCGGCGAGTTCGCCCTGAACACGGGTGGCGCCGGGGAAGCCGCCTTCCTCGCGGCGGCGCTTCTGCAGGATGAAGGTGATGTCGCCCTCGACCGGCGAGGTGGTCTCGTCAAGGTCATGGCCATAAAGGCAGAGCCCGGCTTCAAGGCGCAGGCTGTCGCGCGCGCCAAGACCGATCGGCTTCACCCGCTCATCCGCCAGCAGCGCCTTGACGACGGCTTCCGCAGCCTCTGCCGGAACAGACATTTCCACCCCGTCTTCGCCGGTATAACCGGAGCGCGACACGTGGCAGCGGATGCCGTCGAAGTCCATCCAGGCCGCACTCATGAAGGCAAGGTCTGCCGCCTCCGGCGCGTGCTGGGCAACAGCGGCAACAGCCTCCGGCCCCTGCACGGCGATCAGCGCGCGGTCCTCGACAATTTCAAGGCGGACACCTTCGGGGAGCGCGGCTTCGATCAGCGGATAGTCCACATCCTTGCGCGAGGCATTGACCACCAGGAACAGGCGGCCATCGTCTTCCTCAGCCACCGGGCGGGTGACCATCAGGTCATCAACGATGCCGCCTTCTGCGTTGAGCAGAACCGTGTAGCGCTGCTTGCCGCGGCCCAGTTCCACCATATTGGAGGGCACAAGAGCCTCAAGCGCGCGGGCGGTGGTGGCATGGTCCGGGCCAATGAGCCAGGCCTGGCCCATGTGCGACACGTCGAAGAGCCCGGCGGCGGCGCGGGTGTGAAGGTGCTCGGTCAGGATGCCGGCGGGATATTGCACGGGCATCTCATAGCCCGCGAAAGGCACCATGCGGGCGCCAAGCGCCACATGCAGGTCATGAAGGGGGGTACGCTTCAGGTCCGCCTCAGGGGCGGCCGCAGAATCAGTCGTGGCCATCAAGGGTCCTCGTCGTCAGTGGCGCAAGGACAGACCTGTAACGGCCCATCCGCACCCCCTCTGTCCGAGTACCTGAGAGATTTCCCGCCCGGCGCACGGAGGCAGCCGGAAGGTTACTCCTTCGGTGAGACCTCACGCATCAGCATGCGAGGCCTGCTTTCCAGAGCGTCAAAACGAAGCGGTCCTTTTGCCTGAGAGTTTCCGGGGCGGTTGCTCCTTCGGCGCTGTCTCAGATCCCCCGCATTGCTGCAAGGCACCTCTCCAGCCTCTCCCGCTGTCGCCTTTTTGAACCGGCGGCACCTGCCCGATGAAATGCCAGCACCGCCGTTCCGCCCACCTGTCACGACCCAGATGAGCGGCGTGATTGTCTATTCCCGTCCTGCCCTTGTC
This sequence comes from Pannonibacter sp. I15F10I1, assembly GCF_900185665.1. Classification (NCBI taxonomy): domain Bacteria; kingdom Pseudomonadati; phylum Pseudomonadota; class Alphaproteobacteria; order Hyphomicrobiales; family Stappiaceae; genus Pannonibacter; species Pannonibacter sp. I15F10I1. The sequence continues at coordinate 23,376 of NZ_FYAN01000019.1, read as the reverse complement.
AATATCCGCCATCCTGAGATGGATAGGTATTCCCGTCCCGTTTGACGGCAAGGGTTAAGGACATGTGCACATGCCTCAGCGGCGCTTCGTCCGCTGCGGCGCGCCTTCGTCAAAGCCGAAGACGATCTTGAGCGAGGCATCACGCGGCACCACGAAGGAGTCTTCGACCAGCGACCAGGTTATGGCCGGAGCCCCTGCCGCCGCCGTCACGGGCACGGATAGAAGCTGAGAAACCACCGGGGCGGCATCCGAAACGCCCTGCGGAATGATGGCAACACGCACCGGCAGCTTGATTTCACCGCCCGGCCAGGCAGGACCCGGCGTCACGCGCCCGGCAAGGCCGACCTTGATGCGGGTCTGGTCGCCTTCGCGGCGGCATTCGCGGGCCCAGTCTTCAAGATTGGCCTGATAGAGCAGCGCGCGGGCGTCATGCTCCTTGCCGCGCTCATATTTGGTGATGAGGAACGTGTCCGACTGCAACTCGATCGGCGGGCAATAAGGCTGCTTCTCGAAGGCCTGCGGGTCCACCTGGATCGGCCCCTGCCCGCCGCTGACGATCTTCTGCGTCAGGCTGGGGCCTGCCGGCGCACCGCCCGTATCAGCGGAATCACCACCGCCGAATGACATGCAGCCGGAAAGGAGCCCCGCCAGCGCGGCAAAGGTGGCCACGCGGCCTGCGGCAGAACGGGCGGAAATGCGTTCGACTTGCAGCATTCAGAAGTTCCACTTCACTCGAAACCTGTTCGCCGGTCTATAACAGGCCATATCCGTTTTGGCGAGACGCAGCCTGCCTCTATGGATGCACGGCGCAGAATGCAGGGCTTGCCCTGCAGCAATGCGCATGCTTCCCCTTGACAGGCCATGGGGTGATCACTCTATTGCCCCCATGAGCCACGCTCAAGGACCTGACATGACCGGCAATCATGGCGCTCTTCCGGCGCTGGACGTGAAATTGTGTGCACCGCGCGGCTTCTGCGCAGGGGTGGACCGTGCCATCCAGATCGTCGAACTGGCGCTGGAGAAGTTCGGCCGCCCGGTCTATGTGCGCCACGAGATCGTGCATAACCGGTTTGTGGTTGACGGGCTGAAGGCCAAGGGCGCCGTTTTCGTCGAGGAGCTTGACGAGATCCCGGCAGACCAGCGCGACCGCCCGGTGATCTTTTCCGCCCATGGCGTACCGAAATCCGTGCCGGAAGATGCGCGCGGGCGGAACATGTTCTTCCTCGACGCCACCTGCCCGCTCGTCTCCAAGGTGCACAAGGAAGCCGAGATCCACGACCGGCGCGACCGTGAGATCCTGCTGATCGGCCACGCCGGCCACCCGGAAGTGATCGGCACCATGGGCCAGCTGCCGGAGGGCACGGTATTCCTGATCGAGACGGAAGAGGATGCGCGCAACTATCAGCCGCGCACCGGCCGTCAGCTTGCCTTCATCACCCAGACGACCCTGTCGGTGGACGACACCAAGGGCATTGTCGAGGTGCTGAAGCAGCGCTTCCCCGATATCGTCGCCCCGCACAAGGAAGACATCTGCTACGCCACGACCAACCGTCAGGATGCGGTGAAGGTGGTGGCGCCGCAGGTGGATGCGATGATCGTGGTGGGCGCGCCCAACTCGTCCAACTCCCAGCGCCTGCGCGAAGTGGCAGAGCGTGCCGGATGCCGCAAGGCCGTTCTGGTGCAGCGGGCCTCGGACATCGACTGGACCGATTTCGAGGGCATTTCCAGCCTCGGCCTGACGGCAGGCGCCTCTGCGCCCGAAACGCTGGTCGAGGAAATCATCGCCGCCTTTGCAGAGCGCTTCACCGTGACGGTGAACGAGGTGCGCACCGCGGAAGAAACCATCGCCTTTAACCTGCCGCGCGAACTTCGCACCATGGCAGACGTTCCCAGCGCAGCCGAGTAGCCCCCAATGGCCGTTTATACCGAAGTTGCCGACGAAGACCTTGCCGCCTTTGTCGCCCGATACGGCGTTGGCCGTCTCCTGTCCTACAAGGGCATTGCCGAGGGCGTGGAGAACTCCAACTTTCTGGTGCGCACGGATCAGGCCAATTTCATCCTCACCCTCTATGAAAAGCGGGTGAACCCGGACGATCTGCCCTTCTTCCTCAACCTGATGCAGCATCTGGCGAAGAAGGGCATCAACTGCCCGCAGCCGCTGGTGGCCGAAGACGGCACCATGCTTGGCACGCTGTCGGGCCGCCCCGCTGCCATGGTCACATTCCTGGAAGGCATGTGGGTGCGCCGCCCGCGCCTCGAGCATTGCGCCGCCCTTGGCGAAGCGCTTGCCCGGCTGCATCTGGCCGGTGCCGACTTCCCGATGACGCGGCACAATGCGCTGGATGTCAGCGGCTGGCGCCCCCTCTTCAACCGCTCGGCGGAGCGCGCCGATACGGTGGTGCCCGGCCTTGCCGAAGAGCTTGCCGGCGAACTCGACTATCTGGAAGCCAACTGGCCGAAGGATCTGCCGGGCGGCGTGATCCATGCGGATCTCTTCCCCGACAACGTGTTCTTCCTTGGCAGCGAACTGTCCGGCCTGATCGACTTCTACTTCGCCTGCACCGACAGCTTTGCCTATGACGCGGTCATCTGCATCAACGCCTGGTGCTTCGAGGCAGATGGCGCCTTCAACGTCACCAAGGCGCGCGCCTTCCTCAATGGCTACCGCAAGATCCGCCCCTTCACACAGCAAGAGTTCGCTGCCCTGCCCCTGCTGGCACGCGGCGCCTCCATCCGCTTCCTGCTGACGCGCCTTTATGACTGGCTCAACGTCCCCCCCGGCGCGCTGGTGACGCCTAAGGACCCCACCGAATATCTGCGCAAGCTGCGCTTCCACCGGGGCGCTGTCTCCGCTCATGATTACGGACTGGACGCATGAGCGAGGACGCGAAGGTCGTCATCTACACGGACGGTGCCTGCTCGGGAAATCCGGGGCCGGGCGGCTGGGGCGCGATCCTGCGTTTCGGCCCGCACGAGAAGGAGCTGAACGGCGGCGAGGCGGACACCACCAACAACCGCATGGAGCTGACGGCGGCCATCGAGGCCTTGAGCGCCCTCAAGCGCCCCTGCGCCGTCGATCTTTACACCGACAGCGTTTATGTGCGTGATGGCATCACCAAGTGGATGTTCAACTGGAAGCGCAACGACTGGCGCACCGCGGACAAGAAGCCGGTGAAGAATGCCGACCTGTGGCAGGCTCTCGACGCCGCGCAGCGCCAGCATCAGATTTCCTGGCACTGGGTGAAAGGTCACGCCGGACACCCGGAGAATGAACGGGCCGACGAACTGGCCCGGCTCGGCATGAAGCCCTATCAGAAAGGCCGCAAGGCAGCTGGAGACAGCAACGGATGAAGCCCCTGCGCAAGGCAGATTTCATGGCGGGAGATGACAGCTCCGGGCCGGAAGAGGCTCGGGCCGCCGCTCATTCCCAGGAAGGCGGATCCGGCGCGCATGACAATGCCGCCTCCCTTGCCCGCAGCGTGTTGATCCTCGCCAATCCGGCTTCCGGCGGCTACCGCCCGCGCCTTCTGCAGGACATTGCCGCAAGGCTGGAAGCCAGGGGCTGCACGGTGACCATCCGCCTGACGCGCCGGGCCGGAGAAATCGGTGAGATCTGTGCCGATCCGGCCCTGCGGACCGGCATTCTGGCGGTGGCCGGCGGCGATGGATCGGTCAATGAAGCGATCCGCGGCTTTCAGCAGAACACAGCAGCGGCGGCTCCCGAACTGGCGGTCATTCCCTGCGGCACCGCCAATGTTCTGGCCGCCGAGTTGAAGCTTCCGCGCAGCGCCGAAGGCATCGCGCGCATGATGCTGCAACGGCGCAGTGTGCCGCTGCATTACGGCCTCGCCAATGGCCGGCCCTTCGTGCTGATGGCCTCTGCCGGGTTTGATGCGGAAGTCGTTCACGCGGTGCCGCTGGCGCTGAAGCGCCGCCTCGGCAAGCTCGCCTATGTGCTCACCGCGCTCGACATCGCCTTCTCGCGCCATGGGGAAGACCTCTTCGTGCGGATCGGCGATGAGCCGGAGAACGGCGAACAGGCTGGCCGGACACTCACGTGCCGCCTCGCCGTCGTCACCAAGGCCCGCCACTATGGCGGCCCTTTCGTCATCTGCCCGGATGGCGGCGTGACACGGCCCGGCCTGCATCTTCTGGCGCTGGAAAAGGACACGCCGCTTGCCGCCCTGCGCTTCGGCCTCGCGCTGCTGACGGGCCGCCTGCACAAGACGAAGGGTGTCACGCTGGTGCCGGTGAACAGCCTCACCCTCACCAGCCGCCGCGCCGTGCCCGCCCAGATCGACGGCGATCCCTTCGGCGTCACGCCGCTGACCCTGACGGACGGCAACCGTCCGCTGGCCCTGCTGGTGGGGTGACGTTTACTGGAAGAGCGTTCCGAGCTTGGCCAGCCAGTTCAGCACAAACTCCAGGTTAAACCTCTCCGGCGTCGTCCCGGACGCAGCGAAGCGGAGATCCGGGACCGGTGAGTCACGGCTTATGCTTTGGATTTCATGTGATTAAGCTGCACCCCGGCTCTCCGGTCCCGGATCGCGCGGGGCGCGTCCGGGATGACGATGGAGAGATCGGAGCGTTGCCTGCACCCGGGCGCGAAAAACGGCCGTTTCTGCTGCCTCAAGCCTCGTGGTGCTCACGCAGATACGCGGTGGCCTCTTCTGCGGTCATGGCTTCGCCGAAGAAATAGCCCTGCGCATATTCACAGCCGAGCTGGAACAGCTCGAGCGCATCGGACTCGCTTTCCGCCCCTTCCGCGACGATGGACATGCCCAGATCATGGCCGAGGGCGATGATGGAGCGCAGGATGACCGGTCGGGCCGACTGGCCGTTGTGCCGCACGAAGGACTGGTCGATCTTGATCGTATCGAAGGGGAAGCGCTGCAGATAGGCCAGCGAGGAATAGCCCGTGCCGAAATCATCCAGCGACAGCCCTGCCCCCAGACCGCGCAGGCGCTCCAGCACTTTGGCCGCATATTCCGGGTTGGACATGACCATGGATTCGGTCAGCTCCAGCTTCAGCGTGCCCGGAACAATGCGCGAGCGCGACAGGATGGCCTTCACTTCGTTGATGAGGTCATGACGCAGCAGCTGGCGGGAGGAGATGTTGACCGAGAGGAACAACGGCACCGGCGTGCGGATCTTGTCCTGCCATTCGGCCAGCTGGCGCGCGCCCTTGTCGAGCACATAGACGCCCAGTTCGTTGATGAGGCCGGACTGCTCGGCAATCGGAATGAATTCGCTCGGAGCAATCGGCCCGCGCTTGGCGTGTTTCCAGCGGGACAGAACCTCGAACCCGGCGACGGACTGATCCGAAAGGCGCACGATGGGCTGGAAATGGACGGCGAGTTCGCCGTCCTTGATCGCCTTGCGCAGGTCGCCTTCCAGATCGATTACATTGCGGCCCAGCGGGCGCAGGATCGGGCGGAAGACCTCCTGGCGGTCACCGCCGAGGCGCTTGGCATGGTTCAGCGCGATTTCCGCATCCGTCACCAGCTCTTCCGCCGTCTGGCGCCCGCCTTCGAACAGGGCAAAACCGATGGAGCAGGTGAGGAAGACCTCGCGGTCGCCATAGGTCACCGGCGCGCGCACGGCCTTGCGAAAGGCGTCGGCCACCTGGGCAATGCGTCCGGCCTCCTGCTCCGACAGCAGGATCATGCCATACTGGTCGCCGCTGAGCCGGGCGAGGGAATCCTGCGGCTGCAGCATGCGGTCGAGGCGGCGGGCGATGGTCAGCAGGATCGAATCCCCTGCCGACAGGCCGATGCCGTCATTCACCTGCTTGAACCGGTCGAGATTGAGCAGAAGCACCGTCGGCTTGGCGATGCTGCTGTCCGCCTTGCAGCGGGCAAGAGCTGCCTCCAGCCGGTCCATGAAGAGTTCGCGGTTGGCAAGGCCCGTCAGGTTATCATGCACAGCGTCATGCAGCAGCCGCTCTTCGGCGGTCTTCTGCTCGGTGATGTCCAGCAGCGTGCCAACGCAGCGGATGACTTCGGCATCCGAGCCCAGAATGGGGCGGGCACGCAGGCGGAACCAGCGGAAATGGCCATCCTCGGAACGCAGGCGGAAATCCTGCTGCACCTTTCCGCGCCGCTGATCCACCACTGCATCCAGCGTGGCGCGGAAGCGGTCGCGGTCCTGCGGATGCAGCACATCCAGCCAGTCACGCGCCGGGCCATCCAGCGTGCCATGGCGAAGGTTCAACAGATCCTCGACTTCGTGGCCGGTGTAGATGCGGTCACGGTCGATGTCCCAGTCCCAAATGATATCTCCTGCGCCGGTGAGGGCCAGAGCGCGCCGCTCCACATCCGAAATCAGGCCTTGGACGATGGCACCGCCCGCAAAGGCGTGCTGCATCACCGTGAAGCCGATCAACAGGACGATCAGGACCAGACCGCCACCCAGCGCCGGCTGGGCGATGTCGTTGTTGAGCACGCCCAGAACGGTCATCGCCGAGCCAATGAGCCAGACGATCAGCAGGAACCAGGTGGGGATCAGCATGATCGCCCGGTCATAGCCCTGAAGCGCCAGCACCAGAATCGTGGCAAAACCGGCAAAGCCGATGAAGCCGAGCGACAGGCGCGCGATGCCGGCCGCAATCGAGGGGTCCCAAACCGCGACACCGAGAAGCCCCAGCAGCAGGGTGAGCGTGCCCAGCGCCAGATGACTGTAGCGGATGTGCCAGCGGTTCAGGTTGAGATAGGCATAGAGAAAGATGATGAGGCTGGCCGCCAGCATCACTTCGGCGCTCGCCCGGTAGAGCTGATCCTCGCCCTGCGTGAGGTTGAACACCCGGCTCCAGAAGCCGAAATCAATGCACAGATAGGCCAGAACCGCCCAGGCCAGCGAGGCCGTTGCCGGGAACATCACCGTACCCTTGACCACGAACAGAATGGTCAGGAACAGCGCCAGCAAACCGGAAATGCCGAGAATGATGCCGCGGTACAGCGTGTAGGCGTTGACGGTTTCCTTGTAGGCATCGGGCTCCCACAGGCGGATCTGCGGCAGCTCGGGCGTGCGCAGTTCGGCCACATAGGTGACGATGGCGCCCGGGTCGAGCGTGATCAGGAAGACATCGGCCTCAAGGCTTTTCTGCCGCTCCGGGGCAATGCCCTGGCTGGGCGTGATCGAAGCCACACGGGAGGTGCCCAGATCCGGCCAAATCATGCGTGACCCGGCCAGCTGATAGAAAGGCGCGACGATGAGCCGGTCGACCTGCTCATCGGAGGTGTTGGTCAGCGAGAAAACCGCCCAGTTTGTATTCTGCCCGTCGCGCGAGGCCACCTCAATGCGCCGGACAATGCCATCGGCACCGGGCGCGGTGGAAACCTGCAGGCGCGGTCCGGCATCGCGGTAAAGATCGATTGCGCCGGTGAGTTCCAGCGCCTCCACATCCAGCGGCACCGGGATCGGCTCAAGCGCAAGGGCGCGGCCTGCGAACAGGGTCGCAGTCAGCAGCAGCAGTACGGCAGCCAGGAACCGGAGAAATGTCACCGGCAGTTGAAGCGGAGTGGCGAGCATGGCTCGAACAGTTAAAGGGTTGTCGGCCATGTCACAAGATTTCTTTCGAGGCGCCACTGGTCCATTGTGGAGAGGCGGCCGCAACGGCCGGCACCGGATCATCAGCAAGGCGTGCGAAGAGGATATGGTCCTGCCACTGACCGTTGATATTGAGGTAGCGGCGCGCATAACCTTCGCGTGTGAACCCGTTCTTGCGTAGAAGCTGGATCGACGGCCCGTTGCTGGGAAGGCAGGCCGCCTCGATCCGGTGCAGGCGCAACACATCGAAACAGAATGGCGCGATCAAGGCGACCGCGCTGGACATGTAACCTTTTCCAGCGTGCCGTGCGCCCATCCAGTAGCCGAGCGAGCAGCATTGGGAGACACCGCGCCGGATGTTGGACAAGGTCGCCCCGCCCAGAAGCGTTCCATCCTGTGAAAAGAGGAAGAAGGGATAGCTGCGCCCCTCCTTGCGGTCATTGGCATAACGGCGAAGGCGGCGGCGGAAGGCGGGCTTGGTCAGATCATCCACCGGCCAGAGCGGCTCCCACGGGGTAAGGAAGCTGCGGCTTTCTTCCCGCAGCACAGACCACTGCGGGAAGTCCGCCATCAGCGGCGGGCGCAGATAGAAGCCCTGCCCCCGCAATGTGGGCTCTGTCTCCGACGCTCCGAAGGACAGAAGCAAGGCCACCTGACGCCCCCCTTATCCCGGCCCGGTTCAGGCGAAGGCGCGCTGCGGCACAGGGCCGCTGAGGCGCTCCTGCACCTCGTCCAGTGTCATCATCTCTCCGATGGGGCCAAGGCCCGTCAGCGTCGGCTGGCTGGAGGTGAAGATGTCCGATGCCACACGGCGCACACTCTCGGCCGTCACCGCATTGATGCGCTGCGACACTTCCTCAAGGCTCAGCGTGCGGCCATGGATCAGCATCTGCCGGGCGATCTGACCGGCGCGGGCGGCCGGGCTCTCCAGTGCCATCATCAGTCCGGCGCGGATCTGCGCACGGGCACGGGCTACCTCCTCCTCGGAAATGTCGCTGCCTGCGCGCTCCAGTTCTCCCAAGATCACCGGCATCAGCTCTTCGAGGTTGTCCTCGCCCGTCGCCGCATGCAGGCCGAAAAGGCCCGTGTCGTTGAAGGCCCAGTGGAACGAATAAATCGCATAGCACAGGCCCCGCGTTTCCCGCACTTCCTGGAAGAGGCGCGAGGACATGCCGCCGCCCAGCACCGCGGCCAGGATCTGCGAGGCATAGTAATCCGGCGAGGCATAGGACTGGCCCTTGAAGCCCAGCAGGATCTGCGCCTCCATCAGCTCCTTTTCCAGACGGCCCTCGCCACCGGCATAGGTGGCTTCGCCCACAGGCGCCGCCTGTTCGCCGCTGAAGCTGGAGAACTGATCTTCCGCAATGCGCACCAGCTCGTCGTGATCCACGGCGCCTGCCGCCGACAGAACCATGTCCGGCCCCCGGTAGCGGTTGGCCAGATACTGGGTCAGCGAATCCCGGTCGAAGCTCATCAGGGTTTCGGGCGTGCCAAGGATCGGCCGGCCCAGCGGCTGACCGGGCCAGGCGGTGGACTGGAACAGGTCGAAGGCCTGATCGTCCGGGCTGTCCAGCGAAGCGCCGATTTCCTGCAGGATCACATGCTGCTCGCGCGCCAGCTCTTCCGCATCGAAAACGGAGTTCTTGAGGATGTCGGCCAGAAGATTTGCCGCCAGCGGCACGTCCTCGGCCAGCACGCGGGCATAGTAATTGGTGTGTTCGACGCTGGTGGAGGCATTCAACTCGCCGCCAACAGCCTCGATTTCCTCGGCAATCTGGCGGGCGCTGCGGGTGGCGGTGCCCTTGAAGGCCATGTGCTCCAGCAGATGGGTGATGCCATTCTGCTCTGGTGCCTCCGCCCGTGACCCGGTCCTCACCCACACCCCGAGCGCCGCAGTCTTCAGGCTCGGCATCCGGTCCGTGATGACGGTCAGCCCATTGGCCAACCGGGTCGTCCTTACTTCCATGCGGTCCTCCCGGGCTCACAGGGGAGCGGGTGGCGTGTCACGCCTGCCCTTGTTTCAGCCATCCTGCCCTCAGGCATTCCGGCGCTCCGGCTGCGGCAATACTGTTTCACGGCTTGCGGGCCTTTGCCAGCCCTTGTCATTGTTGTGACACATACCCTAGGGCACGGCCAGATGGCAGCTCAAGCAGAAAGGGGCGCAAGCAGCCTTGCGCCCCTTTCTGCGTCAATTTCAGGCCGTGCCTTTCACGGCGCGGGCGTTTGCCTCGACATGGCGCTCGATGGCGCCCAGATCCGCCGGCAGCACGCTCTGGCGCTCCGGCGCGGTCATCATCGGCTCCAGCTGTTCGGGCAGAGCCGGATAGACACCGCTGGCAGCCTTGACGGCGGCGGGGAACTTGGCCGGATGGGCCGTGCCCAGCACAACCATCGGCGCTTCGCCCGCCCCCAGCTCCTCGGCCACATGCACGCCGATGGCGGTATGCGGGTCGAGCAGGTAGCCGGTTTCCGCATGGGTGCGGGCAATGGTGGCAGCCGTCTGATCCTCGCCGCAGCGCCCGGCCGCGAAGAGCTTCCGCATCTCGCCCAGCGGACCATCAGCGATGGTGAAGCTGCCGGACTGGGAGAGGCTGCCCATCATGGCCTTCACGGCGGCGCCATCGCGGCCATGCATTTCCGCCAGAAGCCGCTCGAAGTTCGACGAGATCTGGATGTCCATGGACGGGGAAATGGTCGCCGAGACGCCGCGCATCTCGTAGCGGCCCGTTTCCAGCGTGCGCACCAGAATGTCGTTGCGGTTGGTGGCAATCACCAGCTTGTCGACCGGCAGGCCCATGCGCATGGCGGCGTAGCCTGCAAAGATATCGCCGAAATTGCCGGTCGGGACGGTGAAAGACACCGGACGGTGCGGCGCGCCAACGGCAACGCCTGCCACGAAGTAATAGACGATCTGCGCCAGAATGCGCGCCCAGTTGATCGAGTTCACACCCGACAGGCCCACCCGGTCGCGGAAATCGAAGTGGTTGAACATGCCCTTCACGATGGCCTGGCAATCATCGAAATTGCCTTCCACCGCCAGTGCATGAACATTGGCTTCCGTGGGCGTCGTCATCTGGCGGCGCTGCACGTCGGACACGCGCCCTTCGGGGAAGAGGATGAACACATCCGTGCGCTCGCGGCCGCGGAAGGCCTCGATGGCCGCCCCGCCCGTGTCGCCGGAGGTGGCGCCAACGATGGTGGCGCGCTGGTTGCGCTCGGCCAGCACATGGTCCATCAGGCGGCCCAGCAGCTGCATGGCCACATCCTTGAAGGCCAGCGTCGGGCCGTGGAACAGCTCCAGCACGAAGCGGTTCGGCGCGATCTGCACCAGCGGCGTCACCGCCGGATGGCGGAACGTGGCATAGGCCTCATCGATCATGCGCTTGAGATCGGCATCCTTGATGGTGCCGCCGGTGAAGGGGCGGATCACCTCGAAGGCGACATCCTGATAGGACTTGCCGGCAAAGCCTGCGATGGTTTTGGCGTCAAACTGCGGCCAGGTCTCGGGCAGGTAAAGCCCGCCGTCACGGGCAAGGCCCTGAAGAAGAACATCTGCGAAATCGAGAACAGGTGCGCAACCACGCGTACTGACATATCTCACCGCGCCGGATCCCTTTATGTCTGGCTACAGTCCTGCGCCCTGGCCAATTTGCGGCGGGTGCAGTCAACAGGCGTTTGATCTTCGTCGGGACGGGCGTCCCGGGACCATGACCCATAAGACAGTTTGCCAAGGCGCGCAAACTGCATTTGAGAACATCTGCCCGCCCGGCTCAGCATGGCTGGCGGGTGCCCTGCCCCGCATCAGGCATGACCGGCATCGCCGGAGAGCATGGAAGGATCAACGCCGATCTGCCACATCGCCCTCTGCCACTTGGTGCCGATTTCGGTATCGAACAGGATCGACGGATCAGCCGGGCCGGTCAGCCAGCCGTTGGACTGGATCTCCTGTTCCAGCTGGCCGGGCGCCCAGCCGGCATAGCCCAGCGCCAGCATCGCCTGCGACGGGCCGCGCCCTTCGGCCAGCGCCTTCAGAATGTCCATCGTTGCCGTCAGGCAGATGCCGTCCTGAATGGGCAAGGTGGAGCTTTCCAGCTGGAAATCATCGGAATGCAGCACAAAGCCGCGCTCGGTCTCCACCGGGCCGCCGCGATAGACGCTCATGCCGCGCAGGGCATTGGGCAGGCGGATCGACTGGCCTTCCGGCACGATGTTGAGCTGCACCAGAAGATCAGCCACGGACAGGCTATTGGATGGCTGATTGATGATCAGCCCCATCGCCCCTTCGGAAGAGTGAGCACAGAGATAGATGACAGTATGGGCGAACCGGCTGTCAGGCATGTTCGGCATGGCAATCAGAAACTGCCCGTCGAGCCAGCCTGTGTCCGAACCTTGTGTCATGCAGCCTCCCTTTTGCATTGCACCCCTGTAGAGATTACCTGCTGCCAGGTGATTTGTTAACTTGCTTCACGCCGTGGCGGGCTGCAATTTTTGCAGCGTTCACAGAGTTATGAGCATTCCCCGGCCACAGAAGGGGAGGACGCCGCGCAGGCTTTGCGCTATCACCTATCGCATGTCTTCACGTCAGCCCCACGATCAGACGGCAACGCCCCTTCGCTCTGCAGCACAGCGCCTTGCAGCGGCCTGCTCCGCCCTGCTGCTGGCAGGAACATCGCCCGCCGATGCCATCATTACCGAGTGGCAGGTGATTGAGGGCGGTGCCGTGCGGCTGGTGGTGGCCGGCAAGGCGCTCGATGGCAGCTACGAGGCCGGCCTTGAAATCGCCCTGGACCCGGAATGGCACACTTACTGGCGCTATCCGGGCGAAACCGGCATTCCGCCGGAACTCAGCTTCGAGGGAAGCGCGAATCTGGCGCATGGAAGCCTCTCCTTCCCCGCCCCGGAGCGTTATGACGACGGCTTCAGCCAGTCCATTGTCTATACGGACAGCGTTCTTCTGCCCCTCCGCCTGACGCCCGAAGCGGCAGACAGGCCGCTCAAGCTGGAGGCCAATGCCTTCTTCGGCGTCTGCAACAAGATCTGTGTGCCCGCTGAAGCGCGTTTCACGCTGGATCTGGCCGCCGATCCGCAGCCGGACCGCATTGCCGCACGGCTCATCAGCACGGCCCAGGCAGCCCTGCCCGTTGCCATGCAGGAGACCGAAGGCCCGCGCCTTGTCGGCTTCAGTTTCCGGGAAGGCAAGAGCGCGCTGAAACTCGACATCACCGCTGATGTGGGAGACGCCACCTCGGCCGATCTCTTTGCCGAAGGCGCAGCAGAGGCCACCACCGGCCTGCCCAAGCCGGGCGCGCGGGACGGCAGCAAAATCCGCTGGAGCCTGTCCCTCAAGGGATTGAGCGGGCCGGAAGAGGCCCTGCCCCTGCGCCTCGTGCTGGTGACGGACGGGCGCGCAGTCGAGGCCTCCTATACGATCGACAGCAGGACCCGCAGCATCCGGCGGACGGACGGCCCGGCGCAGTAGCATCCGGCCCGGCGGCACGCCCCCTTCCGCTGAATAGGGCTCGACGGCGCCGCCATATGACCCTATGTCGAAGGGCGGACCGCCTTTGCGTGCAACGCCTGCGGCAGTCCTCGAGCGTTTTTCTTTGGACGTGGAGAGATCCGGATGAGCATCAAGATTGGCGACCGTCTGCCGGACGGCGTATTCAAGGTCATCGGCGGCGACGGCCCGGTGGAGATGAAGGCCAGCGACATCTTCAACGGCAAGACCGTTGTCCTGTTCGGTGTGCCGGGCGCCTTCACCCCGACCTGCCACATGAATCACCTGCCAGGCTTTGTCGAGCATTTCGATGCCTTCAAGGCCAAGGGCGTGGACACCATCGCCGTGGTTTCCGTGAATGACATGTTCGTCATGGATGCCTGGAAGAAGGCCACCAGCGCCGGTGACAAGATCCTTTTCCTCGCCGATGGCAGCGCGTCCTACGTGAAGGAACTGGGCCTTGAGCTGGATGCCTCCGGCTTCGGCATGGGCATCCGCTCCAAGCGTTTCGCCCTCATCGCCAAGGACGGCGTTGTCACCGCCCTCAACGTGGAAGACGCCCCCGGCCAGGCCACCGTTTCCGGCGCCGCTGCGATGCTGGAAGCGCTCTGATCCAGTTCGGGAAACCGGAACGGGAACGCATAAGGCCGGAGGCGCATGTCTCCGGCTTTTTCTTTGTGGATGAGTCATTTTCCCCTGAGCGCACACCGCCTCCGGGTCGTCCCGGCCAAGCGCAGCGCGAGCCGGGATCCACTCGCTTGCAGAGAGAGGACGTTTTCATGAGTGCTGCGGCAGCAGGATCATCTTGAGCAAGCCTCAACGCCGCGCTCAGGCCTCAACGCTCTGCAAGCGAGTGGTCCCCGGGTCTGCGCTTCGCTCCGCCCGGGGCGGCGCAGAGTGTGCGGCTTTATCCGGAATAGCGGCGCAAACGGCATGACGGCTCCGCCCAAGGGCGGCTATCTATCTGATTTTGCGGAAGAAAGCTGGATGGTCGGAGTGGAGTGATTCGAACACTCGACCCCCTCGTCCCGAACGAGGTGCGCTACCAGGCTGCGCTACACTCCGATCCAGTCGAGCACCGGGAAACCCGGGCCGGGAACCGCCGGGGCGCTGCCCCGTCGATGTGGCGGGTATTAGCACCGCTTTTTTGACCCCGCAAGCCCCCTCTCGCACATCGGCAAAGAAAGTTTGCCAGTGCTCCACAATCAGCCCTCCGGCAGTGGATAAGTCCCTGCACCGCCTCTCCTGTTTCACGAAATGCGGCCCTGCGCATCATGTGGATGTGTGGAAGGTGTTTGACCGGAAGACTTGCGCCCGCGCCGGGCTTGAGGCATACAGCGCGCCTGAGGCGCGGTGACACACCGCTTGTTCCTCATTCTGGGGCGTCGCCAAGTGGTAAGGCATCGGTTTTTGGTACCGACATTCGGAGGTTCGAATCCTCCCGCCCCAGCCATCCGTCTTCGCTAATTTTGCCGAAGCCCCGCCGAAAGACGGCGTCTACAAGCACCTGAAAATCATCGCAAATCCTGGTCACACTGTTCCGGCCAGACTCAAATCCCTGCCCCGGTCCGCCCCACCGCCTGCCTGTTTGCGCTCCGCTGCCTGCCAGCGTCACGCTGCCGGCAGCTTATCCCCGCCTCCCGCGGCAGTCCTATTCTGTCCTCCTCGCAGGCGCGGCCTGCTGCAAGGAGACAGATGCGATGACGGACCGCTTCGACAGCCATGGCGCCGGCCTGACCGCCCCCGCCAGCCACGGCTTTTCCATCACCCCCAGCGACAGCGCCGCCTTGAGCGAAGTGGTGCGCGCAATCTATGTGGGCACGGGCGGCTCGCTCGCCCTGACCCTGCGCAGCGGCGCGGCCATCACCCTCACCAATGTGCCCGATGGCTGCCTGCTGCCGCTGCGCACCACGGCGGTGAAGGCCACCGGCACCACCGCCTCCGGCCTGGTTGGCCTGCTGTGAGCGCCGCCGTTCCCTCGCTCGCGGCACCCAGCCTCTGTCTGGGGCCGATGCTGGGTCTTGGCCTTGCGGCCCCGATGCAGGGCGGCGGCTGGTGGCCGCGCGGGGCCCTTTATGCCGCCGACTTCCGCAAGCACCGCTATATGACAGGCGGGCGCAGCATCACCCCGGCCGCCGCCTTCAGCCTGACGCGCGGCGGCGAAGCCCTCGCCCCTGACAGTACCGGCAGCTATCAGGGTTTTGCCGCCCATGTGCCTGCCCGCACGGACCTTGGCCTGTTTCTCTCTCCGGCGGTCAGCAATGCCATTGCGGACAGCACCGGAACCGGGGCAAGCCTTTCCACCACCGACACATTGAACGGACTGCCCGGCAGCTGGTGGCAATCCCGGGTGGATGGCTCCACCATCCGGGCCCGGCTCACCGCCAAAGGCAGCTCTGGCGGCCTTCCTTACGTGGATGTCCGCTTCTGGGGCAATTCCACTGCCACGGACCTGCAGCTTTACTTTTCCAATGCCGAAGACCAGCACCTCGGCATCACAGCGGGGAGCAGCGCGGCAGTTCTCAGCAACCTGAACCTGGTGCTTGCGGCCGGCAGCCTCGGCAACGTCACCTGCCGCTTGCGTCTGACAGAACTGGCCGCAGGCAATGTCTATCTCACAAAGCAGATCGAAACCGTCGTCCCGTCCGCCGCCGCCCTGGAGCTTGCGCACTTCAGCAAGAACTGGACGGTCCAGAACAGCGGGACGTCGCGCCTCAGATTCGGGCTGGAACTGACCCTTTCCGGCGCTTTCGACCTGACCTTGCGGATCGCCGGTGCGCATCTGGAGCTTTCGCCCGCCGCGAGCCTGTCCGCGCGGGGGCTGGCCGCCCCGGTGCCGACGCGCGGCAGCCCTGTCCTGCGGCCGGCGGACGCGCTCACCCTGCATCTGCCGCAAGGCACCCGCAGTGTGACGCTGACTGCCGCAACCGCTGCAACGCTGACACTGGACACAAGCGCCGCCACGGCCGCAGGCCCGGCCGGCCTGTCCGTGCCGGAAAGCCCGTTTGGCGCAGCGCCTTTGGTGACGGCTGTGGGCTGGCGGTGACCCGGCCTGTGGCGGCAGCGGCCCGTTTATACCACCTCCCGGTGAGCCCGGCTCACCGGGAGGTGCTCAAGCCCGTGCGGCGGTTGAGCCCTTTCAAGGCGTGATGCGCCAGCACCGGAAGCCTGATGCGTTCCCGCCGCCTCCCGTCACCCCTCTTGTAGCGAATTGACCCGGCGGGCCTTCAGCGTCTCCTCCCAGGCGAAAGCATGGCGTACGATCAGCTCAAGATCATTGTATTTCGGCTGCCAGCCCAGTTCCTGCCGGGCGCGGGCACTGTCCGCCACCACCTTTGGCGAATCGCCCGCCCGGCGCGGGGCTTCCTCCACCTTGAAATCAATGCCCGAAACGGCCTTCACCGTTTCAATGACCTGGCGCACGGAATAGCCCTCGCCATAGCCGCAGTTCATCACCGCGCTGGCCCCGCCATCGCGCAGGCGCAAAAGCGCCAGCCGGTGCGCCTCCACAAGATCGCTCACATGGATATAGTCGCGCACCGCCGTGCCATCCACGGTGTCGTAATCGCTGCCGAACAGGCTCATCTGCGGCCGCTGGCCAAGTGCCGTCTCGCAGGCCACCTTGATGAGATGGGTTGCCTGCGGCGTGCTCTGCCCCGTCGCGCCCTCCGGATCAGCCCCGGCCACATTGAAATAGCGCAGCGCCGTGTAGCGGAAATCATGCGCAGCGCTGACATCCTTCAGCATCAGCTCCGTCATCAGCTTGGACATGCCATAGGGCGACAGCGGCACCAGCGGCGCATCCTCCGGCACCGGCACGCTGAGCGGATCGCCATAGACGGCGGCCGTGGAGGAAAAGATGAACTTGTCCACCCCGGCCGTGACGCAGGCCTCGATCAGGCTGCGTGAGGCAGAGGTGTTATTGCGGTAATATTTCAGCGGATCGGAAACCGATTCCGGCACGATGACGGATCCGGCGAAATGGATCACCGCCTCGATGCCATGATCCGCCAGCAGGCGGCCCACCAGCGCGGCATCGGCCACATCGCCCACCACCAGCTGTGCCTCAGCAGGCAGCGCCCAGCCGAAGCCGGTGGTGAGATTGTCGAGCACAACAACCTTCTCCCCCGCCCGCACCAGGCAATGGGCCATGTGGCTGCCGATATAGCCGGCGCCGCCGGTGATGAGTGTCGTCATGGCAGATGTCTTTCCTTCGAAACGAAGCCTGCACCGGCGGCCGCCCGCCACCGCAAACATGGCAGCTTTGCCCCATGCGGCGGCAGACTGCAAGCGCGGGGGAAGCCCTGCCATTCAACACGCGGGTCAGCAACATCTCCGGAAAGCGCATGAATTCCTTCAGAGCACGCGTGCTCGCCCAAAAACCTCAGCAGCCGCTCAAACCGCGAAGCTAGCTCAGCTAGCGCAACGGGTCCTTCTCGGTGCATGGGTCTTTTATGGCAAGGGCCAAAAGCAAATTTTCCGCGCCATCTGCTCTTGCCGGCTGGAAGGCGGATTGCTGCACAGCAGCGCCCCCAGATATATGGTCATGTCTCCTCATCCTTCTATACACTTCCTGTGTTTAAACCCGCCCGGAACAGGAAGTTCGTTTCCCTCAAGTTCGGAAGCTGGCCAAGCCACCTTGAGCCAGTCTGTTGGCAATATCGAATTGAAACCGGCAGGAAACTCGGCTACCAACTGCGCCGAAGAATCTTGCACTGTCTCTTCATGGCACCTTTTGGAGTGTATCAATCCCCGCAGCACTGATTGACGCCATTGTCCTGCTTGGTGTCGAGAGATTGGGGTAGTGTAAATCTTGCGGCATCGGGCGGCCAGGAAGTCGAGATGAAGGCAACACAAACGACCTTCTATCATTTAAAGAGTGGCTTGGTTCGGTTTCCGGACTATTTCCGGCGGAACGAAGGCTGGTGGCATTCGGATGGACTGGACCGCTCTCAAGACTGCGGGCAGGGTGCACTTCCCCCACAATCGCCTTTCGTGCCTGGAGGGCCTAGCGGAGGCTAAAGTCTCCAATCGCGCCACGCCCGCAAGCTGCATGACAGCGCTCCATTTGGGTTCGCTGGAGCGGGCGAGGACAGGGGTTTGAAGCTGGCGCGCAAGAACGTATACAATACAGTCCGATAACCATTAAGCCCCGGGGGTCCAAGTGCTTTTTGAACGGCAAGCCATCCCAGACGTGATCAAGATCACCCCCAAACGCCACGGAGATGATCGCGGCTTCTTCAGCGAGATCTTTCGCGAAGACCTGTTTCAGGCTGAGGTGGGGCCTGTCCGTTTTGTCCAGGACAACCAATCCCTGTCGGCAGCGGCCGGCACGTTGCGCGGCCTGCATTTTCAGTTGGAGCCTGCCGGCCAAGGCAAGCTGATCAGGTGCCTCTCGGGCTCGATCCTCGACGTTGCTGTCGACATCCGCTCCGGCTCTCCCACCTACGGACAGCATGTCACTGCCGAGTTGTCCCCGGAGAATGGTGCCTGGCTCTGGATTCCTGTGGGGTTCGCTCATGGTTTCGTGACGCTGAAGCCAGATACGGCGGTTCTCTACAAGGTGACGAGCTACTACTCAGCCGCACATGACCGCGGCATCCTTTGGAACGATCCGGCGCTCGGCATCGGCTGGCCCATGGCTGAAGAGGCACTGACCCTTTCGCCCAAGGACCGTGCTGCGCCAGTCCTTGCCGCAATCGCCCCACCCTTTCAGTATATGGCCACAGGAGCCTGATTCTTATGCGTATTCTCGTTACCGGCGGTGCCGGTTTCATCGGTTCTGCGCTTGTGCGCCATCTTGTTGTAGAGGCGGGCGCCGACGTGCTGACCGTCGACAAGCTGACCTATGCGGGGAACCTGCAATCACTGACGGCTGTCAGCAACCGTCCGAACCACCGTTTCCTGAAGGCCGACATCTGTGACCGCGCTGCCATGGATGAGGCCTTTTCCAGTTTCCGCCCGGACCGGGTCTATCACCTGGCCGCCGAAAGCCATGTAGACCGCTCGATCACGGGGGCCGGGGACTTCATCCAGACCAATGTCATCGGCACCTTTACGCTGCTCGAGGCGGCCCGGAGATATTGGTCCGGACTGGAGGCTCAAGCGAAAGCGGCCTTCCGCTTCCTGCATGTCTCCACCGACGAAGTCTATGGCTCGCTCGGGCCGGAGGGTCTCTTCCATGAGGAGACGCCCTATGATCCGTCGTCGCCCTATTCCGCCTCGAAAGCAGCTTCCGACCATCTGGCCATTGCCTGGCAGCGGACCTATGGTTTTCCAGCGCTGGTATCCAACTGTTCCAACAACTATGGCCCCTATCACTTCCCCGAAAAGCTGATCCCGCTGATCATCCTCAATGCGCTTCACGGCAAGCCGCTGCCGGTTTATGGCGACGGCACAAACATCCGTGACTGGCTCTATGTGGAGGATCATGCCAAGGCCCTGCATCTGATCGGCGGCGCTGGCCGGCTCGGCGAGAAATACAATGTCGGCGGCCGCAATGAACGCAAGAACATCGATGTGGTGCAATCGATCTGCGCTATTCTCGACAAGCTGCAGCCTGCAGACCGGCCGCGCAGCGAGCTGATCACGTTCGTATCCGACCGGCCGGGGCATGACCACCGTTACGCGATCGACGCCACGAAGCTTGAAACCGAACTCGGCTGGCGCGCAGAGGAAACGTTCGACAGCGGTATCGAGAAGACTGTTCAATGGTACTTGGAGAATGAGTGGTGGTGGCGGCCGCTGCGCGACAAGGTCTACACCGGTGAAAGACTGGGGACGCTGTGATGCGGATCGCGGTCACCGGCTCGAAGGGACAAGTTGTATCGGCCCTGGCCCAACGGGGGCCGATTTCTGGAGCAACCATCCTTCCGGCCGGGCGGCCTGATCTTGACCTTCTCGATCAGGCTACCGTTTTTCCGGCGCTCGAGCGGCTCAAGCCGGACGTGATCGTATCGGCAGCCGCCTACACGGCAGTCGACAAAGCCGAAACGGACCGCGACTCGTGCTGGCGTATCAATGCGGGCGGGGCAGGCCTTATTGCCGCCGCTGCGCGCAATCTTGGCGTGCCCGTTATCCATCTCTCAACCGACTATGTTTTCGACGGCACGAAAGAGACAGCTTGGGTGGAAAGCGATCCCGTCGGGCCGCTGAACGTCTATGGAGCCTCCAAGCTTGCCGGTGAGTTTGCAGTGTCCGCCGCAAATCCGGATCATGTGATCCTTCGCGTTGCATGGATTGTGAGTCCTTTCGGGAACAATTTTGTCAAGACGATGCTTCGTCTTGGTTCAACTCGCGATGCAATCAATGTCGTCGCAGACCAATATGGCGGGCCCACCTCAGCACTTGATGTTGCAGACGGCATCTTGAGCGTTGCTGCTAATCTTTTGCGCAGCCCCGAAGACACCGCGCTGCGCGGAACCTTTCACATGGTTCCGGAAGGCACGGCAAGCTGGGCGGAGCTCGCCAGTGCCGTATTTCTTGAGGCCGAGCCCTTTCTGGGGAAACGGGTCCAGGTCAATCCGATAGCAGCGCTCGACTATCCGGTTCCGGCAGCACGCCCGGCTAATTCCACGATGGACGGCACCAAGCTGTTCAATGTCCATGGCGTGCAGCTTCCCGATTGGCACAGTTCAATCAGTCACATTGTCAAGACGATAAACACAGAAGCTCAGTTTTAGGGGATGAAGCATGAAAGGTATTATTCTTGCAGGTGGCAGCGGCACGCGGCTTCACCCGATGACTTTGGTCACATCGAAGCAGCTGATGCCGGTCTATGACAAGCCGATGATCTATTATCCGCTGTCAACGCTGATGCTTGCAGGCATCCGTGAGATCCTGATCATCTCGACGCCGCACGACCTGCCAAACTTCCAGCGCCTTCTGGGTGACGGCTCACAGTGGGGTCTTGAGCTATCTTATGCCGAACAGCCAAGCCCTGATGGCCTTGCGCAGGCCTACATCATCGGCGCTGACTTCGTCGCTGGCGGGCCATCCTGCCTGATCCTCGGCGACAACATCTTCTATGGTCACGGCATGCCAGAACTGACGCGCCGCGCAGCGGAACGGCCTGACGGCGCGAGCGTCTTTGCCTATCATGTCAATGATCCCGAGCGCTATGGCGTGGTGGCTTTCGATGCCTCGATGCGAGCGGTCTCGATCGAGGAAAAGCCGGCAAAACCGAAGTCGAGCTGGGCAGTCACCGGCCTCTATTTCTACGACGAGAAGGTCGTCGACTATGCCGCCAGCCTGAAGCCCTCCGCCCGCGGCGAACTGGAGATCACAGACCTCAACCGCTGCTATCTGGACGCCGGCACGCTCTCCGTCGAGATCATGGGCCGCGGCTATGCCTGGCTTGATACCGGCACGCCGGACAGCCTGCTGGAGGCGGCCGAGTTTGTTGCCACGTTGGAACGGCGCCAGGGCTTCAAGATCGCCTGCCTGGAAGAGGTAGCCTGGCGGATGGGCTTCATCGATGACGCTGCGCTTTTGGCCTCACCGGGCGCGCAAGGCAAGGGAAACTATGCCACCTATGTGCGTGCGCTGGCCCACCGGAGCTAATACCAAGGCTTTCGACGCTGACGCATCACGCCTTGAAAATGCTCAAGCGCCGCATGGGCTTAACCAATGCTCGATGAGTCAAGCTCATCGAGCATTTGTATAACAGTTTCGTGTATAGAAATTGTAATCGCCTGCCAAATGTCCAGCGCCTTCCAGGTGAAGCTTCGCAGTGGCGCAGTTCCTCTCCTCTGCCCAACAGCGAGCCCGGATAGCCCGGCCCAGACTTTGCTCATCACTGCAAACTTCACCGCCGGAGTTTCATGCTGACTGGTCCCCGGCGGCACACTGCAAGCACGGCTTTAGCAGATTCATTCAACACACAGACCCGAGCCATTTCCGGCAAGCGCATGTTTTTCTCAAAAAAACAGCAGGTACAAATCTGTCTGCGGCCGTTGCGTTGCTGGCTCGTATTTGCATGACCGGTTTCAACGCCCTGCTGCCAGCGAAGGCCGCAGCCAGCGGACGATGCCCCGTCTTCTGGAAATCCGCTCCTGGCCTACAGGGTCATGTGCCCGTGGCGTCCGGTCAGGACGGGTATGACGCCGTTCAATATCAAGGCGCCGCAATGCTGCCGCATGACGCCGTGAAAATACGCGGATGCCGCTCAGGCTGTACCGGATCCCGATGCGTCAAGCTTATCGGGAGTTGGCATCACCTGTCCGCCCCGGCTACACACCGTAAGACTTGCTGTTTTATTTATCACCCGGCACGAACATTGACGCGGTAAAAATTCCCTCCAAATAAAGAACATCAACTATATTCAGTAAATACACAGAAATACATAAACAGCCGTCAAATCAAATGACAAAGGTTGACATGCCTGTTTAAAATTTTAATGATCACGATCATTCTCATACTTGATTTTCACCTGCATTTCGGAGGCAATTTGCCATGCCAATACCATACCTGAACCTTGATCTAAATCTTGACCTAAATAGTGGAAAGACCAGTTCTTTTTGGCGCCGCGCCGCTCTGCCCCGTTTCGGCAGGACGGCCGCCATATGTCTTTTGCTCTCGTCTGCAACAGTCCTGCCGGGAGCCTCTGACAGTTACGCCCAGACAGCACCGGAGACGCCGAGCATACAGGAACTGCGCGAGATCGTGCGGCAGGGCACGGACGAAGCCGCGTTGCAGACCGCATTGCAGCACCTGGAAGATGCGGCCTCGGCGGGCAACAGGGATGCCCTCCACATCCTTGGTGATCTCTATTCGCGCGGCGGCCCCATTCCGGTGGATGGCGCCAGGGCCGTTGACTATCTGACCCGTGCCGTAGAAGCCGGGAACGACTGGAGTAACGTCCGCCTGGGGGAAATCTACCGGGACGGCATTGGCGTCGACAAAGATCCCGTCAAGGCCCTTCAGTATTTCCAAGAGGCAGCCGATGCCGGTCATACATCCGGACAGATCAACGTTGCCCGCGCACTCATTGCAGGCCTGGGCACCGAAGCAAAGCCCGAAGAGGGCTTGGCCCTGTTGAGCGAAGTGGCAGAGACTGGCGACCGCTGGGCTCTCTACACCCTTGGCGATCTTTATACCCGCGGTGGCCCCATTCCGGTGGATGGTGCCAGAGCCGCTGACTACCTGACCCGCGCCGCAGAAGCTGGGAATGCCTCCGGCTATGTCCGTCTCGGGGAAATCTACAGGGACGGTATTGGCGTCGACAAAGATCCCGTCAAGGCCCTTCAGTATTTCCAAGAGGCAGCCGATGCCGGTCATACATCCGGACAGATCAACGTTGCCCGCGCACTCATTGCAGGCCTGGGCACCGA
>NZ_FYAN01000012.1:0-789 GCF_900185665.1 Pannonibacter sp. I15F10I1 | reverse complement strand
CATCACCTGCTGGTTCACTTGGAACATAAGAGCGGACGAGATCACGTCTGCTCGCTTCAAGGCGCTCTAGTTAGCGCCGGCTTCGTTTCTCTTTCTTCAAGGATGATTGAGTGGTTCGCCACCTGGGAACAAGCGTTCAGCTTGTATGCCCGGTAATCAGCTCCGGTCCGCCGGACAGGCTGATGGGCTGGTAGCTCAGGTGGTTAGAGCGCACGCCTGATAAGCGTGAGGTCGGAGGTTCGAGTCCTCCTCAGCCCACCAAACCTTCGGTTTGGCGGTCCTCGCATCTTCACAGCATGCAGATGCAAGTCTGGTGTGTGAGGGTTGCGCTGGTACAAGCCGCAAGGCTTGCAAGCGCAAGGCGCGCCGCGGCAGCCCGATCATGAAGCGGCTAGCTTCATGTGAGGAACAGCGTTGCCGCGTGATGGGCAAAAATGGGGACATAGCTCAGTTGGGAGAGCGCGTGCTTTGCAAGCATGAGGTCGTCGGTTCGATCCCGTCTGTCTCCACCAAACCTTTGGTTTGGCGAAGCCAGCCGTTTTGAACTTTGTTCGGCTGCGCCTCACGGGTGTCTCCACCAAACCTTCGGTTTGTTGTTGACAGCCGTTTGTTTGCTTTGCTCGGGCAGAGCCCTCGCGGGTGTCTCCACCAAATGCGTGATACGGCTGGCTCTGAGCTGGTGTGTTGCAGTTTGGCTGGCGCTTTGATCGATCACTCAATGGTTGAGCGGCTTTGTGCTGCTCCCTTTATCATCCTGAAGAAAATTAGGTTTGCCGGGTCCATATGGAT
>NZ_FYAN01000011.1:0-253472 GCF_900185665.1 Pannonibacter sp. I15F10I1 | reverse complement strand
GAAAAACGGTCTTGGACGTATCCATACCAATTCGAATAATATCACTCATGGACGGCTCCTTCGTTTGAGATCGCTAACAACCTCATTCTGGCACATCGATGCCGTAGGGGCCGTCCAACCCAACAGTGCGCTCTGAAACCAAGGCCCTGAGATGCTGACCATCATGCTCAATCGCCACAAGGGCTTGAGCAGCTCACGGTGAGCCAGGCTCGTCGCGAGTTGGTCTGAGTTTGAAATTTGAAGACTGGGGTACGGTTCCCCGCATGCGCGGGGATGACAACGGAGAGGGTTTGGCGGTGGTTCACGGCCGCTCTGGCAGAGCCTTTTGCGCCGGTATTCAATGCCGTTCCCCACCTCCAGCCAACAAAAAAGCCTGCCGCAGCGGGCAGGCTTGATTGGGTGAGGGAGCCGCTTGGGGTGCTGGTTGGCCCCCTCTGAAGCATCAGCCGCGAAGGGCTTTCTTGTCCGGAGCGGCGCGGCGGCGGTCGTTGACCGGCTGGTAGGCGATCCGGCAGTGCTGCGGGCAATAGGGAACGCCGGGCTCCGAATGGCGGCCGCAGAAATAGAAATCCGAAGAGGACGGGTCACCGATCGGCCACTTGCAGGTGCGCTCGGTGAGGGTGAGGATCGTGGCGCGCTCGGTGAAGGGCACCAGTTCGGCGAGCGGTGCTGCTTCCACGTCGATGGCCACATCTTCCTGCGGTGCCATCTTCAGCGCCGTGGCGCCGCGCAGCTGCGGCGTTCCTGCCGAAGGCGTGCGGATGGTGGAGGTGGCCTGCACCGTGGTCTGTTGCGGCGCGGCGGCTGCCGTCACCGGCGCCGTTGCGCTGCGCGGGCGGCGCTGCTTGGTGACAGGGGCCGCCGTCTTGGCGCGGCCCGACAGGCCAAGGCGGTGAACCTTGCCGATGACAGCGTTGCGCGTGATGCCGCCAAGCTCGGCAGCAATCTGGCTCGCGCTCAGACCGTCCGTCCAAAGCTTCTTCAAGAGATCTACGCGTTCGTCAGTCCAGCTCATCTGTCGCACCCCGTCGTTTGCGGCTGTAGAATTTTACGCATTAACCATGAATTAAGGCACGCGTGGTCCGCGCCTTAGTGGCCATATCCAGTATGATTTGGTGAACTACAGCACGACATGTCGTATCCGACTGGTTGGACACTACAATGGGCGGTGAAGGCGAGGCAAGTTGGGGGCAAACATGAACCGGGGACGAAACGACTTTTCCCCAGATAACCGGGGTTGACTTTTACCTTCTGCGGCAATGGCGGAAATGCGCCATTTGCATTGACACCCATAGGCAGGACCGTTGTATAAACGGTCCTTGTTCGGTGTGCCGCCTGTGAGGGCGGCACAGTTCGTTTTGAGAACCCGTTGATGGTAGACGCCCTGGCATGAACCCCATGCGGAAGGCGCGCTTAACTACCTGAAGGAGCAAGGGAAATGACTGCGTCGGCACTTTTCGGCACATACGCACGGGCGGACCTGGATTTCGTCCGCGGAGAAGGCGTCTGGCTGGAGACCGCTGACGGGCGACGCTTTCTCGACTGCGGGTCGGGAATCGCGGTGAATGCGCTGGGTCATTCCCACCCCCATCTCGTCAATGCGCTGAAGGCGCAGGCCGAGAAGCTGTGGCACATCTCCAATCTCTACAAGGTTGCAGGGCAGGAAGAGCTCGGCCAGCGGCTGGCGGATGCCACCTTCGCGGACCGGGTGTTCTTTTCCAACTCCGGCGCCGAGGCGATGGAAGCCTGCATCAAGACGGCGCGGCGCTATCATTATGTCAATGGCCGCCCGGAACGGATCGGCATCATCACCTTTGAAGGCGCCTTCCATGGCCGGACCATTGCCACCATCGCGGCGGGCGGTCAGGCCAAATATATGGAAGGCTTCGGGCCCAAGGCGCCGGGCTTTGATCAGGTGAAGACCGGCGACCTCGATGCGCTGAAGGCGGCCATCGGCCCCACCACCGCAGCGCTCTGCATCGAGCCCATTCAGGGCGAGGGCGGCGTGCGCGAGGTGGATGCGGAATTTCTGCGCAAGCTGCGCGAGATCTGCGATGCCGAAGGCCTGCTGCTGATCTTTGACGAAATCCAGACCGGCGTTGGCCGCACGGGCAAGCTTTTTGCCCATGAATGGGCGGGTGTGACGCCGGACCTGATGGCCGTTGCCAAGGGCATCGGCGGTGGCTTCCCCATGGGCGCCTGCCTGGCCACGGAAGCCGCTGCCGCCGGCATGGTTCCCGGCACACATGGCACCACCTTCGGCGGCAATCCGCTGGCCATGGCCGTGGGCAATGCGGTGCTGGATGTCATTCTGGCTCCGGGCTTCCTGGAAGAAGTGCAGCGTAAGGGCCTGCTGCTGAAGCAGCGGCTGGCTGCGGTGATCGACGCCCATCCCAAGGTATTCGAGGATGTGCGCGGGCGCGGGCTGATGCTCGGCATCAAATGTGTCCGCCCGAATGCGGAAGTTCTGGCCAAGGTGCGTGCCAATGGCCTGCTGGTGGTTCCCGCCGGCGACAACGTGTTGCGCATCCTGCCGCCGCTGACGATCACGGATGAGGAAATCGGCGAGGCTGTGGCCCGCATCGAGGCGGCCGCAGCGGCCGTGGAGGCCGATCTGGCCAAGGAAGGGGATGGGGTGTGAACATGTCTGCGAATGGGCGTCATTTCCTCGATCTGACGCAGTTTGACGGTGAGGAACTGCGCGGAATTCTGGCCCTCGGGCGCAAGCTGAAGACTGAGCGCAAGGGTGTCCGCCGCGGTGAAGGCCCGCTGGCCGGCAAGGTGCTGGCGATGATCTTCGAGCAGCCCTCCACCCGCACCCGCATTTCCTTCGACGTGGGCATGCGTGAACTTGGCGGTGAAACGCTGATGCTGACCGGAGCGGAAATGCAGCTGGGCCGGGGCGAGACCATCGCCGATACGGCCCGGGTGCTGTCCCGCTTCGTTGATGCCATCATGATCCGCATCCTCAACCATGATGATCTGACCGAGCTGGCAGAAAACGCCACCGTTCCGGTCATCAATGGCCTGACGAAGCGCTCGCATCCGTGCCAGATCATGGCCGATCTGATGACCTTTGAAGAGCACCGCGGCTCCATCAAGGGCAAGTCCGTGGCCTGGACCGGCGACAGCAACAATGTGCTGGCGTCATGGGTCCACGCGGCTTCGCGCATGGATTTCGAGCTGCGCATCGCCACGCCGCCGGAACTGGCACCGCCGCCTGCGCTCATTGAAGCCGCACGGGCGGAAGGCGCCTCGATCATCGTCACCGATGATCCCTTCGCCGCCGTGAAGGGCACCGATTGCGTCATCACCGACTGCTGGGTGTCCATGGGCGACGACGACGAGGCAACCCGTCACAACCTGCTGAGCCCCTATCAGGTGAACAAGCGGCTGATGGCGGAAGCCCATGCGGATGCCCTGTTCATGCACTGCCTGCCGGCCCATCGCGGCGAGGAAGTGACTTCGGACGTGATGGACGGACCCAATTCTGTGGTCTTTGACGAGGCCGAAAACCGGCTGCATGCCCAGAAGGGCATTCTGGCCTGGTGTTTCAACGGCCTTTGAGGACGTAAAACGTGGCACTTGATCTTGCATCCTATGGCGTGACGCCTGCGGGCACC
Source organism: Pannonibacter sp. I15F10I1 (assembly GCF_900185665.1). NCBI lineage: Bacteria > Pseudomonadati > Pseudomonadota > Alphaproteobacteria > Hyphomicrobiales > Stappiaceae > Pannonibacter > Pannonibacter sp. I15F10I1. Next base: position 249,849 of record NZ_FYAN01000011.1, on the reverse strand, counting down.
GATGCCGTCCGGCCCTTCTCCGTGGAAGGGCTGGATGTGCGCGGCCGCGCCGTGGCGCTTGGCCCCATCCTGAACCAGATCCTTGACCGGCATGACTATCCGGCGCCCGTGGCCCGCCTGCTGGGCGAAACCATTGCGCTGACGGCGCTGCTCGGCACCTCGCTGAAGTTCGAGGGCCGCTTCACGCTGCAGACCCAGACCGACGGCCCGGTGAACATGCTGGTGGTGGATTTTTCCTCACCCGACGCCATCCGCGCCTATGCCCGTTTCGAGCCGGAAGCCTTTGCGCCGGGCGGGGCAGGGGAACATGGCGATGCGGCCGCGCTTCTGGGCCGTGGCCATCTGGCGATGACCATCGACCAGGGCAAGCACATGCAGCGCTATCAGGGGCTGGTGGAGCTGGACGGCATTTCGCTGGAAGAGGTGGCCCGCCGCTACTTCGCCCGCTCCGAACAGATCCCGACCGAAGTGCGCCTTGCCGTTGGCCGCCTGTTCACCCGCCGCGAGGGCGAAGCCCCGAGCCAGCAGTGGACTGCCGGCGGCATTCTCGTGCAGTTCCTGCCCGAAGCGCCGGAGCGCATGCGTCAGGCTGATCTCCACCCCGGAGACATGCCGGAAGGCGTGGAAGAGCACAGCATTGATGAGGACGATGCCTGGACCGAGGCCCGCAGCCTCACCGGCACCGTGCGCGATGACGAGCTGACCGATCCGGACATCCCGGTTGAGGAGCTGCTGTTCCGCCTGTTCCATGAGCGCGGCGTGCGCCTCTATGACGCCCAGCCCATCGCCGACCGCTGCCGCTGCTCGCGCGAGAAGATCGAAGGCATCTTCCAGAGCTTCTCCGAAGAGGAGAAGGCGGAGATGGTTGTAGACGGCAAGGTGGTGGTGACCTGCGAATTCTGCAGTGCCGTCTACGAGTTCAAGGCCGAGGCCGTCTGAAAGAAATGAAGGCTGCCCGCCCCGTTGAGGGCGGGCGCTTTTTCAGGCTGCCTCCGGCCCGGCAATGACGGCGCCTTCCGTCCTGTTGCTCTCCAGAAGCTTTGCGATCAGGCCGGAACTGCGGGAGCGGGCAAGAAATGCGTTGAGCGCCCCGGTCAGGCGGGGATCCCGGCCTGCGGGCACGCCGAGGGCCTGCTTGATCACCATGAAACGCTCGGGCAGCAGACGCAATCCCGGCACGCGCCGCTGATCTGCTTCCAGCTGCTGGCGGACACCGGCCGCGACTTCCAGGTTCTCACGCATGAAGAAGTCCACGACCTCTTGTGACGTCGTGACCTTTTCCAGGGTGGCTGAGGTGATGGCACGGCTGAGATAAAGGTCATAGGCGCTGCCACGGCCCACGGCGATCCGGATGCCCGGACGGTCCACCTGCTCCAGCGCCGTGATGGGCGAGTTCTCCCGCACCAGATACCAGCCCTCGATCAGGAGCCAGGGGTTGGTGAAGGCAACCACCTCTGCCCGTGTGGGATCGACCGCGAAGAAGCCGATGTCGGCGCGCTCCTCAGCCACCAGAGCCACGGAAGCTGCGGCATTCGTGACCGGCAGCAGTTCCAGCTCCAGCCCGCGCTCGGCGGCAAAGGCCCGGGCAAGGTCAACCGAGACACCGGCGGGAAGCTGCCCTTCGCCTGGCCTTGTCAGGATGGCGTTTCCGGTGTTGATCACCACCCGCAGCACCCCTGTTGGAGCGAAAAGAGCGTTCAGTCCGTCATTTGTCATTCGGCGTCTCCTCAGATGCTGCTGCTCTCAATAGCCTCAACAAGACGCGCAGTGAAGGCTGCAGTTCCGAGCGGACCTCCCATGTCGCCGGTTCTCCATTCCGGCACGGCGATGACGCGGGTCACCGCAGCTTCAATCAATCCGGCTGCTTCATCCAGCCGCGCGTCCTGCCGCCGCTCCGCCAGCCACCGCAGAAGCATGGCCGCTGAATTGATCAGGGACGCAGGATTGGCCCGGTCCTGTCCGGCAATCGAAGGTGCGGAGCCGTGCTGGGCTTGTGCCATTGCATGGTCCGTCCCTGCATTCAGCGAGGCCGCCAGACCAATGCTCCCCGCGATTTCGGTTGCCTGATCCGAAAGGATGTCGCCGAACATGTTCGTCGTCACGATCGTGTCAAAGGCGGAGGCATCCCGCACCAGCAATGCCGCCATCGCGTCGACGAGCACTTCCTCCACCTGAACATCGGGATAGGCCTTGGCGGTCTCGCGTGTGCAGGACAGGAACAGCCCGTCGCTGAGACGCAGGACATTTGCCTTGTGCACTACGGTCAGCTTGCCGCCGCGCTGACGGGCCATCCGGAAGCCGGCCTCGGCAATGCGCAGGGAGCCTTGACGTGTAACCTTGCGCATGGCGATGGCCACATCCTCGGTAGGCATGAACTCTCCGGTCCCGGCGAACATGGTGCGGTCTGCGTAAAAGCCCTCTGTGTTTTCCCGAACGATGACCAGATCCACCGGCACGCCGCAGCGGGCGGGGAAATCGGGATGCGACTTTGCGGGGCGGATATTGGCGAACAAATCCAGATGCTTGCGCAGATGCCCCGACGGATTGATGCCACCTTCCGAGGCGGGCGGATAGTCGTTGTGGGACACCGGGCCTAGGATCACGCCATCGGCCGCCCGGGCCTGCTCCAGCAGGCCAGCGGGAAAGGTGGTGCCTTGTGCGGCGAGCGGGCGCAGCCCGACCTCGGCGCGGTTTACCTGAAACCGCAGGCCAAGCCGGCGCTGCACCGCATCCAGCACCTTCAGCGTGGCCCCGGTGATCTCGGGGCTGATGCCATCGCCATCGAGGACCAGCAGGGAAACGGGGGTGGATAGCTGGGCGGTCATGCGTGGCTCCAGTGTTGCGTTCGATCTTGCATATATCCATTTTTAGATTTAAAAATGCAATATCAAAACAGGGAGCCGCCGTGATAGGGTGAAAGCCTGTCTTCCCATTCATAGCCAAAGCACTGCCATTGACCGCTTCGTCCACCTCGCGCAGCAGCATAAGTTCCCATCTGGCGGCCGATATCGCGGCCTTCATCGAAGCCGAGTCGCTGCCTGCAGGAGCGCATCTGCGCACCGGTGAGCTGGCGCGCCGTTTTGCGGTGTCCCGCTGGCCGGTTGAGCAGGCGCTGAAACAGCTGGCCGAGGCAGGACGTGTCAGGCACGAGCCCAATCGCGGCTTCTTCGTTCACGGCACCCATGCCGCCGCGCCCCCCGTGGCGCAGGATCCGATCCACGCCGCCTATCTGAAGCTGGCAGGATTGCTGGCCAGCCGGGCCATCGGGCCGCGGGTGACGGAGCAGGAACTGCGCGACCGGTTTGCGCTGACAAAGAGGCAAACGGCGGATCTGATGGGCCGCATGATCCGCGAAGGCATTGCCGAAAAGCGCGCAGGCTATGGCTGGGACATCAACACCGAACTGACGGCGCCGGATGCTCTGGCCCATACGACACAGTTGCGGCTGATCCTTGAGCCGGGTGCCCTGCGGCTGCCGGGCTACCGTTTGCCCCCGGAGGACATTGTCCGGTTGCGCCGCGTGGAGCACGATCTGCTGGAGGGCGGCATCGACCGTGTTCCGCCCGACATACTCTACCTGCGGGGCGCACAGTTCCACGAGACGCTGATGACGGGTGCGGGAAATCCCTTCATGCTGCAGACCCTCGTGCGCGTGAACCGTCTGCGCCGGCTGCTGACCTATCAGGCGATGGAGGACCGGGAGCGCTACTACCGGCAGGCCCGGCAGCACTTGCGCATTCTGGACCTGCTTGAGACGGGCGACTGCGAAGGCGCGGCACGGGAGATGGAGAGCCATCTCCGCCAGGTGCGTGACAGCTTGTCGGCACTTGGCTTCATTGTGCCGCCGGACGGTCCGGAGCGGTCCTGAAAGACGGTTGGCCTGCTCTGGAAACAGGCTGAGGCAGATCTATAATGGCTGGCATGAATCTCATCCTGCCCGCCGCCCCGCCTCTTCCTCCTGTTGTCCATCATCCGGCCTATTGCGCCGAGCTGCCGGAAGAGCACCGCTTTCCCATGAACAAGTTCCGCCGTGTGGCGGAGCTGGCGCTGGCCGAAGGGCTGGTGCCGGGCGGCAAGTTCCTGAAGCCACGGGCCGCTCCGGCGGAGTGGGTGGCTTTAGCCCATGATCCGGCCTATGTGGAGCAGGTGTTCAGCACGGCGGTGCCGCCTGCCATTGCCCGCGAGATCGGCTTTCCGATGACGCAGAGCATTGCCCTGCGCGGGCGCTGTGCCACCGGCGGCTCTGTGCTGACCGGCTATCTGGCGCTGGAACACGGCCTTGCCTGCAACACGGCAGGCGGCAGCCATCATGCCCGCAAGGCGCATGGGGCGGGATTTTGCGTCTTCAACGATGTGGCCGTGGCCATCCGGGTGATGCAGGCCGATGGCGTCATCCGCCGCGCGCTGGTGGTGGATCTGGACGTGCATCAGGGCGATGGCACGGCGGATATATTTGCAGGCGATCCGTCCGTCTTCACCTTCTCCATGCATGCGCAGAAGAACTATCCGGTGCGCAAGGTGCCATCGGATCTGGATCTGGGGCTGGAGGACGGGCTTATGGACGCGCCTTATCTGGACCTTTTGGCGGAGCATCTGCCGCAGGTGATAGACCGGGCCGAACCGGACATCGTGTTCTACAATGCCGGGGTTGATCCCTTCGCAGGCGACAAGCTGGGGCGGCTGGCGCTCAGCCATGAAGGCCTGCGGCTGAGGGACGAGCATGTCATCCGCACCGTGCGCCGTCTCGGCCTGCCGCTGGCCGGAGTGCTGGGCGGCGGCTATTCCACGGACATTGATGAACTGGCGGGCCGGCATCTCACCCTGTTGCGGGCGGCAGCCGCGGTCGCCCGCGAAACGTCCGTTCTGTCAGCTTGAGCGGCTCGCCATCAGCCGCATGACCAGCCACACCGGCACCACCACGACGGCCCCCAGCACCAGATAGCGCCAGACCTGCTCGATGGCGGAAAAGCCCATGTTCCAGAGGCGCTGGACGAAGGAGATCAGCAGGTCGAAGAGACCCAGCGGGTCAAGGTTCAGCGCCGACAGGATGACGCCGACCACAAGCGACAGGAACACGAGGCGCAGGAGCACCCGTGCCGGACTGTCACCCAGAAACTTGTTGAGGCCACCGGACATGCCGAACTCCCTTGAAGCAGCGTCTGCGCCACAACATAGGGATTCGCCAGCCGTTCCGCATCCCCCCTGTGCGATCAGTCGGCAGCTTGCCAGCTGAGCGGGGCCGGAGTTTCCCCATGCAGCCGCACAGCCTTGGGCGGCACGCCGTACCAGGTCTTGACCGCGCGGGAAAAGGCCGAGAGCTCCGAGAAGCCAAGAAGGAAAGCGATTTCCTTCAGCGGCAGTGACGTGTCGCGCAGATAGCGTGCGGCCATGTTGCGGCGGATCGTTTCCGTCAGCTTGCGGAACGAAGTCCCCTCCGCCTCCAGCAGCCGCTGCAGCGAGCGCTGGGACATGCCCAGTTCGCTGGCGACACGCTCCAGACTGACGGCGCCTGCCTTGAGGCTTTCGTTGATGGTATCGGCAACGCGCACCAGCGGATCGCTCTGGACCCGGAACTCCTCCATCTCCCGGATCGCGGCCTGTTCAACGATGCTGTAGAGGTTTTGCTCGCTGTTGGGGGTCGGCCGGTCGAGATATTTCGCGGGGATGAGGATACGGTCAAGCGGCTGGCCGAAGCGCAGCCTGCTGCCGTAGCGCTCCTGAAAGGCGGACCGGCATCGCGGCGCTGGCTGGCTGATGTCGACACGCAGCTGCACCTGTGGGTCCTGCGTCGCATATTCGACCCGGCTGGCCGCCCAGGCAACGCGTTCGAAGGTATGCTGGGCGCGGGGCATGTTCCGGTCGGGCACAATCCACTCGATGATGCCCCAATCCTCGTCCTCGCGGAAATTCAGTCCGTAACTGTTGGAGCGCAGCGGCAGGAAGCGGACCCAGTTGCGTATGCCTGCACGTAGATTGGGGGCGCACAGACCCACGTAGTCGAAGGTTGAAAACACGCCTGTCGGCATACTGGAGGCCACATCCAGAATGATGGCGTCGTCCCGTGTTTCAGCCGCCACGAATTCGCAAACGGAAAGAGCGATCCGGTAGGGAATGGTCGCACCGGTCTGATGAACCGTCTCCGGAGCAATGCCAAACCGCCGGGCAATGCGGGGCCAATCGAGGCCTTTTTCCTCGCAGATGAGTTCCAGTGACTGCAGCGTGTCTGCGCGGCACCAGTCCTCTACCATGCGGCGAGGCATTGACTTCTCCATTGGCGCTCCCCCGTCTTCATCCTGTGATTGCATAGGATGATACAACTCCCGCGCTGGCGCAACATGTCAATTTTCCGTCAGATTCAATCAAAAACGGTTTGTGCCAGTGCCAATGCCAGTACAGGTGCTGGCATGGTGCTTCCTCTTTCGCGCCCACAGGATTCTGCCATCATGCCTCAGTCTTCGCGGCTGGAAAGCGGGGAAGAATGCCTAGCGATTTCTGCCGTTGGGCTCAGGGCTGGGGGAGAGAATGAAGCGCAGGGGCAGAAGCCGTCTCCGCGCCGGTATCCTGTACATCAAACGGGTTCTCCCATGCCGGGATGAGCGGTGTTTCAGCGCGGGAACTGGCTTGATCCGGCGCACCTTCATCTTGGAGTATCTCGATGGGCGCGGGTCTTTGCGGTGCCGTGTCACCGGTCATGCCGATGAGCGGCATGTCCGGTATGGGGGTGCCTTGCGGCAGGGGTTGGAAGTCTGCCTGTTGCCATTGGCCGAGCCCCGCCTCGCGGGCTGCGGCCTCAGCCGTTGTGTAGCCTTCCGGCGCATCCTCGGAAGCCCTTGCCCAGCCTTGCTGCACCAGCCAGTAGCCAAGGTCCACCGGTCCCTTGCGGCAGATGGCGGACATGTGGTGCGGGCCCAGGGAGGCGGCCGGTTCACAGTCCACTCTATGGCTGCGGACAAGCGCGCGCAGGGCCGTCAACGCCCTCGTGCCGCAGGGCCAGATCTGGCCGCTTGCGGTTTCACAGGTCCCGGCAGCAGGCAGGCCGGTGACATGGGCGAGTTCAACCGTCAGCTTCCCCGACTTGAGGGCGGCTCTTTCCAGGACGAGCGGGCGAATGATGTGGAAACTGCGTTCAGGCAGGGCGGCGGCTTCGCTCTGGCGGGCAGCCTGCGGCCGGACGCGCTCAATCCGCTGCAGGGGGGCCGTGATGTGAGGTACGGCGACACCCGGTGGCGAGACATTGCGCACGGCGGATTGACTGAAGGCTGGGCCTGCAAGAAAGACAAGGCTGCAAGCCCATGTGAAGCGAATGATTCCGCGGCATGAGACCGGGTGTCTGATCTCTTGTCCGGCCATGCAGTTCCGCCTCGTACCGTCCCGGTCTACTGACTGGCCCAGACGATCCGCGCCATCCAGGCGATGCTGTCGAGGTCCATCGCAGTGATGGTGCCCGAACTGCCCAGCGTATGCAACTCCAGCCGCCGCGCGGTGCGCATCACGAAGCTGCCGACCAGCATCCCGCCAGTGGTCTGGCGGAGCACGATCCGGTCGCCCCGGCGTATGGGAATACCCGGCGCGATGACGATAATGTCCCCGTCCCGGTAAAGCGGCAGATAGTCATCGCCTCCCACACCCAGTGCATAGACCTGACTGCCCAGATCATCGGGAAAGGAGATCTCGTCCCAGCCGGCGCCTGCCGGATTGCCTGTCGCGTCGAAGAGGCCAGCGCCGTCTCCGGCCTCGCAGAGACGGGCAAATGGCATGGTTATGCCGTTTGCTGTCTTGGCGGGTGCGAGTATTGCGTCACCTTCCACAAGTTGTGCAAAGTCGGACAGTTGCGCGCCTGTTGCCTCAAGTATCTTGGCAAGAGACTCCGTCGAGGGCCAGCGGGGGCGGCCGTCGCCGGCGACCCGCTTTGACGGATTGAAGGTGGTAGGATCCAGCCCGGCACGGCGCGCGAGGGCCGAGGGCGAAAGACGCTTGCGTGTGGCCAGGGCGTCTATCGCTGCCCAGACGCGCTCGTGCGAGAGCATGGTTCTTTCCTCCACGTGCTGCCTCATCAGGAATAAATCCCTTTGAATTCCATTGATATTGGCAAATATTCCTGATGCAAATGAATAGGCGGTTGATCCTGTGGTGCGTGCTGGTTGTCCAATGCAAAATCCCGGACTAGGGTCCGCCTCAACCAACGCACGGGAGCCAGTTCCGAGGCTCCCCAAAAGCACATGGGCAGACCGGCATGACGGTGATTTTCAAGATACTGACGCGCAACCTCTGGGATGATGCCGTGAGCCGTGGCAGGTTCGATGGCGCGCCGGTCGACCTTGCCGATGGCTATATCCACTTCTCGACGGCGGAGCAGGTGCGTGAAACGGCGGCCAAACATTTTGCCGGGCAGGACGGCCTCTTGCTGGCCGCCTTCGACAGCGAGGCTTTCGGGCAGCCGGTCAAGTGGGAGCCCTCGCGCGGTGGCGCGCTGTTCCCGCATCTTTACGCCAGCTTCGATCCGGCCTGTGCCCTGTGGGTCGAGGCGCTGCCGCTCGGCCCGGATGGGCAGCATGTGTTTCCTGACCTGACGAAGTGATCTCACGCCCATGTTCCAGTCCCTTGCCAATCGCCTGACCCTCCGGGCTCTCCATTGTGTCGACGCCGAAACGGCCCATGGCGTGACGATCCGCGCGCTCGCCAGCGGGGTTTATCCGCGCTTTTCCAACACCAGCCTGCCCTCCCTGCGGCAGGAGGTGCTGGGTTTGAGCTTCCCGAACCCGCTCGGCATGGCTGCCGGCTTTGACAAGAACGGCGAAGTGCCGGATGCGATCCTCGGGATGGGCTTCGGCTTTGCCGAGGCGGGAACCGTGACGCCGCGCCCGCAGGAGGGCAATCTGCGTCCGCGCCTGTTCCGCCTGCCGGCCGATCAGGGAGTGATCAACCGCTTCGGCTTCAACAACGAGGGGCATGCGGCACTGCTGGCCCGGCTGGAAGCGCGCAAGGGCAGGGGCGGCATCGTTGGCGTCAACGTGGGGGCCAACAAGGATGCGGCGGACCGGGTGGCCGACTATGTGGCCGGCATCCGCACCTTCGCGCACCTGGCGTCCTACTTCACCGTCAACATTTCCTCGCCCAACACGCCGGGCCTGCGCGATCTGCAGGCCAAGGCGGCGCTGGATGAGCTGCTGTCTGCCGTGATGGCCGAGCGCGATGCGCAGAGCCTGCAGGTGGGACGCAAGGTGCCGGTGCTCTTGAAGATTGCGCCGGATGTCTCCGCCGAAGGGCTGGAGGACATTGCCGAAGCGGTGCTGACCCACAAGGTGGACGGGCTGATCGTCTCCAACACCACGCTGTCCCGCGCCGGCCTTCGCGATACGCAGACCGCGCAGGAAGCGGGCGGCCTTTCCGGGCGCCCCCTGTTCCGCCGTGCCACGGTCATTCTGGCCCGCGCGCGCAAGCTGGTGGGGCCGGATCTTCCGATTGTCGGCGTTGGCGGCATCGACAGCCCCGAAACGGCTCTGGTCAAGATCACCGCCGGGGCAACGCTGCTGCAGATCTATTCGTCGCTGGTCTACAAGGGGCCGGGGCTGGTTCCCGCCATCCTGAGGCATCTGGATGGGGAACTGAAACGCGGTGGCTTCTCCAGCCTCGCCGGGCTGCGCTCAGCCAATGTGGATGCCTGGGCGGGCGAAAATCTGGACTGAGACCAAATCCCGACGAGCTTGTCTCGTCGGGATTTGGTCAAGCCCGTGCGGCGCTTGAGCAATTTCAAGGCATGATGCGTCAGCATCGAAAGCCTTGGTATGGAAACTGCGAAGAGGCCGGAGTTGTTGAACTCCGGCCTCCCTGTCTGGATCACGGTCAGTCAAGCCTCAGCGGCCCGCCGTCTGCTGCCGCAGCGCCTCGATCTCCCGGCGCAGGGCGCGGACTTCTTCGAGAATAACCCCCGTTTCGTCGTGGATCGCCTGCCGGTCAGCTTCGGCAATCGTCTCCGTTTCGGACTGCATGGCCGAAACGATGATACCGATGAAGAGGTTGAGCACGGTGAAGGCGGTGCAGACCAGGAAGGGCAGGAAGAAGGCCCAGGCATAGGGGTGAACTTCCATCACCGGCCGCACGATGCCCATGGACCAGCTTTCCAGCGTCATCACCTGGAACAGGGTGTAGAGCGAACGGCCAAGATCTCCGAACCAGTCGGGGAATGTCTCGCCATAGAGCTTCGTGGCCATGACGGCGAAGACATAGAAGACGAGGCTCATCAGCACCATGATGGAGCCCATGCCGGGCAGGGCGGTGATCAACCCGCCGATAACCCGCCGCAGCGACGGAACCACCGAGATGAGGCGCAGCACGCGCAGGATGCGCAGCGCACGCAGCACCGAGAAGGGGCCGCTGGCCGGGACAAGGGCAATCGCCACGATCACGAAGTCGAAGATGCTCCAGGGATCGCGGAAGAAGGACAGCCGGTGCACATAAAGGCGCAACGTCAGCTCGATCACGAAAATGCCGAGGATGATCTTGTCGAGCGTGTGCAGCAGCGGGCCGATGGCAGAAACGACATTGGGGCTGGTCTCAAGCCCGAGGGTGAAGGCATTGACAACAATGATCGCAATGATGGCCGCTTCCCAGCGGCTTGACGTGATGAGGGCCTTTAAAGTCTGGCGCATACTGAAAAATGTCCATCTGGAAACACGGCCGGACGCCGCCCGCGCAAACTGGCAATTCCGCTCTTGATACGCAATAGCCCGCAGGACATTGAAACGCAAAATCCCTCAGCTTTGCAGGTCAGTTTCCCGCGCCGGCCTCTGGAAGCACTCCGCAGAAGCCGCTCTGTATCCGGCTCCCGTTGAAAAGCGTCCCAGCGCCGCTTGACAGAACCGCCGCCGCAGGCGATCTAATGCGCCAAGGCCACGGCATCCGGAGACACCTTGTCCCCTTTTGATGCCGTCATGCTCCGGCGGGTATGATGTAATGGTAGCCTGTCAGCTTCCCAAGCTGAACGCGCGGGTTCGATTCCCGCTACCCGCTCCAGATTTTCCAAGCCACTTCGAGATGTGCACTGGATCTGCCCTTGGCTGGCAGCCCTCTATGGCAAATGCTGATAGGCCCCCACATACCGGATCTTGATATTGTATCTCAAATGAGATACGGTAAGCTTGTTCGTTATAAGGGACAGGCCGATGAGCGCGACGCAGATGATCCATGTCCGTGTAGACCCTGAGCTCAAGGCAGGTGCCGAGCAGGCACTTGAGAATGTTGGGCTGTCCCTGTCGGAGGCAATCCGGGTCTTCTTGCATCGTGTGGTCCGGGATAATGGCATGCCGGTGGGTCTTGGGTCTGATCCTGATACCTATGAGCGCTGGATCGAGGAACGGATTGAAATGGCATTGGCCGATCGCCGTCCCTCCGTTTCAGGGAGCGATGCTGACCTTCAGATCGAAACGGTTCTTGCTCTCAAGAAGTGAGCTCCATGGCAGGGCGGGCCGAGTCAGTTCGGAAACCTTGTCATCCAGTTTGATCGTTCTGGAAACACGCCAAGCACTTCTACATGCCCTTCATGTGCGATGAAGAGCACCGTCTCACCCAGACGGTTGATCTTGCGTATGCCCTGATCCTTATCGTGAAACGGATACAGGAGCGGTGTTGCCGAAAGTTTGCGGAGAATTGCCTTAACAGCCTCGTGTGTCTGCGCTGCCTGGCTCGCCGGGAGCCTCTCTAGACGGACTATGTACTCCTCAAGAGCAAAGGCGTTCCAGAAGACTTCGATGGATGGCATGACTGTTTTCCAGTTGCTGCGTTTGTTGAGCACTCGGGACCGGTAGCCCTCTACCCGCTTCCATCCTCCCCCTTGTTCCCGAAATCCGGTGTCTTGCGCTTGCGGGCGGTGCCATGGGTGGTCTTGTGCCAGTGGTGGGGGCGGATGAAGAAGTCCCAGACGGCGCGGTAGAAGGCGAAGCTGGCGCAGAGCCAGTAGGCGGGGATGAGGGCGAGATCGCTGAAGCGCGGGTCGAAGCCGCGGGCGCGGGCGGCGCTGCGTCCGGCGATGACGGCGGCGCCATAGCCGGAAATGGCGGCTAGCGCGCTGAGGCAGACGGTGATGTCGGACATGAGCCCATCGGGCACGGGCATGTTCCACAGGCCGATCAGGTAACCCATCAGGATCATGCAGAATATGGGGTGCAGGCCGAGCGTCAGCAGGCTGCCGCCGATGAGGAAGGCGATGGGCACCGCGCGGCGCGGGCTCATGTCGTGCCACAGCATGGAAGGATCGCGCAGGTGGACGAGCACTGTCTGCAGCCAGCCCTTGTACCAGCGTGCCCGCTGCGCATACCAGACCCTCCACGTCACCGGCGCCTCTTCATAGGTGGCGCTGTCGAGGGCGGCACTGGAAAAGCCGAAGCGGGCAAGGCGCAGGCCAAGGTCGGCATCTTCCGTCACATTGTAGGGGTCCCACCCGCCTGCGGTAACGAGGGCCGCGCGGCGGAAATGGTTTGAGGTGCCACCCAGCGGAAAGGGCCATTCCTCGCCGGAAAACCACGGAATGACCTGATCGAACAGGCTCGCATATTCCATGGCGAACTGACGGGTGAAAAAGCTCTCCTCCGCATTGTCGATGACAAGGCTCGCCTGCAGGCAGGCAAGGCTTTCCGGGCTCTCCCGGAACTTGCGCACCGCCTTTTTCAGCTGGCCGGGTTCGGGCCGGTCTTCCGCGTCATAGATGGTGACGAACTCTCCCATGGAGGAGTCCAGTCCATAGGCCAGTGCCCTTGGCTTGGTGCGCGGATGGCCCGGCGGCACCACCACCACTTCCATGCCTTCGCGCAGCAGGCCCCTGAAGGCCACGCGGGTTTCCCGGTCGTCCTGCTCCACCAGAAAACGGATGTCGAGCCTGTCCGCCGGATAGTCGAGCCTGGTAAGGCCATCCACCAGCGACGGCACGACCGCCGCTTCCTTGTAGAGCGGGACCAGCACCGTATAGAGCGGCCACTCTTCTTGAAATGGCCGCGCATGGGGTTGCGCTGCTGCCCGCTGGGACTGAAAAAAGGCTTCCTCCGCGGCGAGACGCGCCCGTTCCTGGGCCTGCCTTGCGCTTGAAAGCCGGGCGATTGCGGTGAGAATGCAGGTGAGGCCCACAACAAGGCTCAGCAGCAGCATCTGCACATCAAAGGGCAGAACCATGCCGGCGAAGAAGCTGGCGGCCATGGCGGCCGCGCCGATTTGCTGGCGGGGCGTCACGCGGGTGCGGGCCGACATGTGGGGAAAGCGGGCTTCCAGTTCGCCGGCGGGCGCATTCAGCACCGTCAGGGCGTGGCGCAGAGCCGAAGGCGTGGCGATGCGCACTGCCGCACTCCAGTCCGGATGGCGCAGAAAGAAGGCGCGCAGTTCGGCGACGTGCTCAGGTTCGGGCGCAACCACATAGACCGGCCCCTCCCGGCCGAGACCGATCATCATCGGCCCGGCTTCACCCGGGCCGCATTGCAGCACATGGCCATTGACCAGCAGCGGGCGGAAGCTGCCGACTGGCAGAAAGGGGACGCCGCAGACTTCCGCCACTGCACTGTAATAGGCCTCTTCCGTGAGGATGGCATTGCGCATCATGTAGTGCACGGGATGGACACCGTGATAGGATGCCAGCTGACAGGCAGACCGCAGTGCAGAGGCAGAAAGACCCCGTGACACAAGGACATGCATCTCCTCTTGCAGCAATTGCTGCGGCGCGGCTCTTTCATTTTTCGGGACTGGTCCGTTTTCGGAAGAGGCCTGATGGGCAGATGCTTGCGGGCGGGGCGAGGGAGATTCACACTGCAGGAATGTTTCGCCGGCGTCTGCAGCCATTCTTGGCCGCTTTACTCTGTCCGACGCAGTCTCCTCTGCCACAACAGACATCGCCCGCCCCTTCCGAGGCCGCCGGACACACACTCGTCCGGCTCCCGCAGGGAGTACGGCAGAAGATATTCCCACAATCAACAGTTTTATATTTTTTTGTCTCAATTGCGATTGGTTTTATACCGGCCCAGACCCTCGGTCAGGCAACTGCAGCTCCTTCGCAGTTGAACGGAGCGGGCATGACCATTGTCATTCCCAACTTCCGCGATCCGCGCGCGCTGGCCGAACGTCCCGCGCAGCCGCCGGAGAAGATTGAATTCCTCGCCTCGGATGATTTTCCTCCCTTTTCCTTCCGTGACCCGCAAGGACGCCTGACCGGCTTCAATGTGGATCTGGCGCGGGCAGTCTGCGAAGAACTGGGGGCGTCCTGCAGTCTGCGGGTGAAGGCCTTCGAGGCTCTGCCAGATGCGCTGATGGCGGGGGAGGGCGATGCCATTCTCTCCGGCCTCGCCAAGACGGAAGCCCTGCGGCGGGAGATGGCCTTCTCCGACACCTACATGCGCCTGCCCGCCCGGTTCGTGCTAGGGCAGGGCACGGACAGCTTTGATCCCAACATGCCATCCGCAAAGCGCATCAGCGTCGAAGCCGGCAGCCGCCACGAGGCCTTCCTGAAGGCCGCCTTCCCGGGCCTTGCCGTCGAGCCGTTTCCTACAGCCGGTGAGGCAAGGGCTGCGCTGAAGGAGGGCAAGGCCGACGTGCATTTCGGCGACGGCATGGCGCTGTCCTTCTGGCTGGCCAGCAAGGAGGCGGATGGCTGCTGCCGCTTTGTGCCGGGCCCCTGGCTGGAGCCGCGCTATTTTGGCGACGGGCTTTCCATTGCCTTGCGCCGTGACGACCAGGCGCTGCTGGACGCGCTGAACTATGCCCTGCGGCAGGTGCAGGACAAGGGCATCTATGGCGAGCTTTACCTGCGCTATTTCCCGGTGGGGTTCTACTGAGGCTTCAGACCGCCAGTAAAGCCATTGCCAGACCGGCCGGTTCTGGCTAAGCCGGGTCACTCTTTGCGCGCGGAGCCCATCCGCCGCCACAACAGGACAGCCTGATGACCGAATTTCTCTGGACCCGCCCGGAAGGCACGCCGGATGCAACCCTGCTTCTGGCCCATGGCGCCGGTGCGCCGATGGACTCCGCCATCATGAACCGGCTTGCCACAGCCCTCGCGGCCGAAGGCATTGCCGTGGTGCGGTTTGAGTTTCCCTATATGGCCGCCCGCCGTACCACGGCCAAGAAGGCCCCGCCGCCGAAGGCCGAACTGCTGGTCGGGGCCTATCAGAAGGCCATGCAGGCGCTGATGAGTGAGGTGCAAGGCCCGTTCCTCATTGGCGGCAAGTCCATGGGCGGGCGCGTTGCCGCCATGCTGACGGCCGGCGCTTCGCTGCCGGGCCGTGTGAAGGGCGTTGTCTGCATCGGCTATCCGTTCCACCCGCAGGGCAAGTCCGATGTCTGGCGCCTTGAGCCGCTGGAACAGGCCCGCCGCCCCATCTTCATTGCACAGGGCGAGCGTGATCCCTTCGGCAGTCAGGCCGAGCTGGAAGACGTGACCCTGCCGGGCACCTGCGAGATCCTGTTCCTCGAAGACGGCAACCACGACCTCGGGCCCCGCGGCCAGTCGCCCGCGACCTGGGACAGCAACATCACCGCCACCGCCAAGGCCGTTGCAGAGTTTGCCCGCAAGGTTCTGGCCGCCTGAGATTGCAGGTCCGGTGCGCTGGCCGCACCGGGCTTGAGCAATTCCCGATGAGCCAGGCTCATCGGGAGTTCATATCAGCTGAGCGCGCGGAAGT
Organism: Pannonibacter sp. I15F10I1; assembly: GCF_900185665.1. NCBI lineage: Bacteria > Pseudomonadati > Pseudomonadota > Alphaproteobacteria > Hyphomicrobiales > Stappiaceae > Pannonibacter > Pannonibacter sp. I15F10I1. The sequence continues at coordinate 234,196 of NZ_FYAN01000011.1, read as the reverse complement.
GTTTGGAGAGCTTCAGCTCCTGGCCCTGATAGTTGGAGCCGATGCCCTCGCCATAGAGCCGGTGCGGGCGTTCGGCCATGTGCTCATAGACGAGCCGCCCGACCGTCTGGCCATGCTCCAGAATGAAGGGCACGTCGTGCGAGCGCACTTCCAGCACGGCGCGTGAGCCTGTGCCGCCCGCGGTGCTGTGGCCAAAGCCGGGATCGAAGAAACCGGCGTAATGCACGCGGAATTCTCCCACCAGCGGATCGAAGGGCACCATCTCGGCGGCAAAATCCGGCGGCACATGCACCGCTTCCTGGCTGACGAGAATGTAGAACTCGTTCGGGTCGAGCACCAGTTCGGCCGCCCCGCGCCGGTAGATCGGGTCCCAGAAGTCGAGCGGGTGATGCGCATCCTTCAGGTCCACGTCGATGACGCCCGTGTGGTGCTTGGCGCGGTAGCCGACGAGGCTGCCATCGCCGGAGCCTTCCAGATCGATGGACAGTTGCACGCCGCCGCCGATGCGCTCCATGCCGCCAGAAACAAGGCGTAGGCGCGCATGCACGTCTTCCAGCTCGCTGTCCGGGATCAGCGGCTCACCGGCGCGGAACCGGATCTGCGACAGGCGGGAGCCGCTGCGCACCAGAATGGGGAAGGTGAGCGGCGAGATTTCCGCATAGAGCGGCCCGTTGTAGCCGGCCGGCACCGTGTCAAAGGCGCGCCCGCCATCGGTGATGACGCGGGTGAAGACATCAAGCCGCCCGGTGGAGCTTTTCGGGTTGGCGGTCGCCGAGATGGCATCGGGCAGCGCCAGGCTTTCCTGCAAGGGCACGATATAGACGCAGCCCGTTTCCAGCACGGCGCCGCGCGTCAGGTCGATGGTATGCAGCGCGAAGGCATCCAGCTTGTCGGCGACGGCGACGCCATTGCCCGGCAGGAAGCTGGCGCGCACCCGGTAGGCAAGCCCCCCGAGGCGCAGGTCAAGGCTGGCTGGCTGAATCTGGCCGTCGACAGGCGCCAGCTCGCTGCGGATCGTTCCGGCGCGGAACATGTCCTCGATCATGTGGGCGGGCAGAATGCCGTCTGGGCGCATGGCAAGCCTTTCATGGAGCCGGGGGGAGCCGGGGAGGGGCGTTATCTTCCTCTGCGCTGTCATTAGCCGATGGCAGGGTCTTGGCCAACCCTTTCATGGCGGGTCCATGGCTGGCAAAGATTGACCACTGGCCATGAAAGGCGTATTTGCAGACAGGATCCGTGGTGATTTGAGCCGGCCGGCTTGCAGCCACGTTAAAGAAGTTGCTAAAGAGGCCGGGGAGAAACACCCGGCCTTTATGGCCGGTTTTTTGTTTCTGGAGCGAAGACCGATGAGCGCATCCGATACCCCGTCCTCCCGCCCCCTGCGTCCGGCCACCCGTCTTGTGCATGGTGGCACTGTCCGCTCCCAGCATGGCGAGACCTCCGAAGCCATCTTCCTGACGCAGGGCTTCGTCTACGCCAATGCGGAAGCAGCAGAAGCGCGCTTCAACGGCGAGGATCCGGGCTATGTCTATTCGCGCTATTCCAACCCCACCGTTGCCATGTTCGAGCAGCGCATGTGCGAACTGGAAGAGGCGGAAGCGGCCATCGGCACCGCCAGCGGCATGGCCGCCGTCAATCTGGCGCTGATGGCCTCGGTCAAGGCCGGTGATCATGTGGTTGCCGCCAAGGCGCTCTTCGGCTCCTGCCGTTACATCGTTGAAACCCTGCTGCCGCGTTTTGGCGTCACCAGCACGCTGGTGGATGGCACGGATCTGGACCAGTGGCGCGCTGCGGTGAAGCCGAACACCAAGGCTGTCTTCCTGGAGAGCCCGACCAATCCGACGCTGGATGTGATCGATATCGCCGCCGTTGCGGAGATCGCTCATGCCGTTGGCGCCCGCGTCATCATCGATAACGTCTTCGCCACGCCGATCTTCCAGTCGCCGCTGAAGCTGGGCGCCGATGTTGTGGTCTATTCGGCCACCAAGCACATCGACGGCCAGGGCCGCTGCCTTGGCGGTGTCGTCCTGTCCGATGCCAAGTGGATCGAGGAAGAAGTGCTGCCGCTGGTCAAGCACACCGGCCCGGCCATGAGCCCGTTCAATGCCTGGGTGCTGCTGAAGGGGCTGGAGACGCTGCCGCTGCGTGTTGCCCAGCAGTCTTCCAGCGCGGCCCGCATTGCGGACCGTCTGGCGGGTGATCCGGCAATCGCACGCCTGATCTATCCGGGCCGTGACGACCATCCGCAGGCCGCCGTCGCCCGCAAGCAGATGCGCGGCGGCTCGACCATGCTGGCCTTCGAGCTGAAAGGCGGCAAGGCGGCAGCCTTCGCCTTCACCAATGCGCTGGAAGTGATCAAGCTGTCCAACAATCTGGGCGATGCCAAGAGCCTGATCACCCATCCATCCACCACCACGCACAAGAGCGTTGCCGAAGAGGCGCGGCTGGAGCTGGGCATCACCGAAGGCATGCTGCGCCTGTCCGTGGGCCTCGAAGATCCGCTGGACCTTCTCGAGGACATCGAGCGGGCGCTGGCGGCGGCCCGCTGAGCACGGGACTATATCAGGACGGGGTGGAGTGCTTGAAAGCACTCCACCCCGTCAGTCATTTTCACGCTTGCACTTTTCGTGTGCGTTGCGGCGCTCTATATCTTGAAAATGACACGCGGAGCCGGCAACAGCCTGATCCGCTTCACGAATTGTTGAGGAGCCGGAAGGCCATGTACCGGGCCGTTACCAACGGGATACAGGTCACAGTCGAACCCTTCTATCTGGCGGACCAGTCCTCGCCGGAAGAGGGGAGCTATGTCTGGGGCTATACCGTCGAGATCGTCAATCTCGGGGATGTGCCGGTCCAGTTGCGCCGCCGCCACTGGCTGATTACGGACGGCAACGGCCAGATGCAGGAAGTGGAAGGGCCGGGTGTGGTCGGGGAAGAGCCGGTCATCAAGCCGGGCGAAGCCTTTGAATATTCCTCCGGCTGCCCGCTGACCACGCCCTCCGGCATCATGGAAGGCGCCTATCTTATGGAGCTGCCGGACGGGCGCATGATGAATGTCTCCATCCCGCCCTTCTCGCTGGACACTCCGAACCGGCGCGGGTTTCTGAACTGAAACCCACTCCGCCGGAGGCTGCTCAGGCGAGCCGGTAGCGGGCGATGGCGCCGCGCTCGATGGCGGCGCAGGTCAGCTTGTCGAGGCGGAACCGGTCGCGCAGGAGCTGCAGGATGCGCAGCTCTTCCTTCGAGACCGCAATGTCGGAGGCAGCCACCTCCACAGCCAGCGCATAGGCCGTGTCATAGAGCAGGTGCGGCAGGGTCTCGGCGATGATGGTCAGCACGTCATTCATGCCGTCCTCGGCCTGCAGCAGCTGGGTGCAGCGCTGGGCCGCCGGCAGCACGTTGGCCGGGTCGAAGCCGTCGAAAACCGGCAGCATGCGGGTCACGTCGCCGATGGTGGCAAGCTCATTGTCGGTCATCAGCCCATCGGAGGCCGATGTGATGACCATGACATAGATCAGGGCTTCCTGGATGCTGAACGGCTTGCTCATTGTGGCTGCACGGTCCTGTTGAACAGTTTCAAGGCTCAATGGGTAATGCTTCGGCAGGCCGCCTTCAAGAAGGGCCGCAAATATTTGTGCCTGCGCGGCCTTCCTGCGGGCAGAGTTTGATTGACGCAAGCCCGCGGCTTTTCTAGTGTCCGCGCTCCGGCCGCCCGCAGGATCTCGCGGGCAACGGAACCGGATTCCCGAAAACATCACGGACCATCTGAGATTATGAGTGAACGTTCCCTCCCTTCGCTTGACCTGTCGCCCGCTTTTGTCGAGGCGGCCCGGACCTCCAAGGCCTGGCCGTTCGAGGAAGCCCGCAAACTGGTGAAGCGCATCGAGAAACGTGATCCCTCGATCCCGGTCCTGTTCGAAACGGGCTACGGCCCCTCGGGCCTGCCCCACATCGGGACCTTCGGCGAGGTGGCGCGCACGACCATGGTGCGCACGGCCTTCCGCATCCTCACCGAACACAAGATCCCGACCCGGCTGCTGTGCTTTTCCGACGATATGGACGGCATGCGCAAGATCCCGGAAAACGTGCCGGATCAGGAAGCGCTGAAGCCCTATCTGCAGATGCCGCTGACGGTGGTGCCGAACCCCTTCGGCGGGGACTACAAGAGCTTTGGCGACCACAACAACGCCATGCTGCGCCGCTTCCTCGACACCTTTGGTTTCGAGTACGAATTCGCCAGCGCGACCGAGTATTACAAGTCCGGCAAGCTGGATGGCATCCTGCTGAAGGCCGTCGAGAAGTATCAGGAACTGATGGACGTGATGCTGCCGACGCTGGGCGAAGAGCGCCGCGCCACCTACAGCCCGTTCCTGCCGATCTCGCCCATCTCCGGCCGCGTGCTCTATGTGCCGATGAAGGACGTGAATGCCCGCGAAGGCACCATCACGTTTGAGGATGAGGACGGCACCGACGTGACCCTGCCGGTCACCGGCGGCAAGGTGAAGCTGCAGTGGAAGCCGGACTTCGGCGCCCGCTGGGCCGCGCTCAACGTTGACTTCGAGATGTTCGGCAAGGACCATGGCCCGAACATGCCGGTCTATGACCGCATCTGCGAAGTGCTGGGCGGCACCCCGCCGGAGCATTTCGTCTATGAGCTGTTCCTGGCTGATGACGGCTCCAAGATCTCCAAGTCCAAGGGCAACGGTCTGACCATCGATGAGTGGCTGACCTATGCCTCGCCGGAGAGCCTTGCGCTCTACATGTTCCAGAAGCCCAAGACCGCGAAGAAGCTCTATTTCGACGTGATCCCGCGTGCCGTGGACGAATATCTCGCCTTTGCGGGCAAGTTCGCGGAGATGACGCCGGAACAGAAGCTGATGAACCCGGCCTGGCACATCCATTCCGGCAACGTGCCCGCGACCAGCTCGCCGGTGCCTTTTGCCATGCTGCTGAACCTCGTCTCGGCCTCCAACGCCGAGAACAAGGACGTGCTCTGGGCCTTCATCACCCGCTATGCGCCGGGCGTGACCAAGGACACCCATCCGAAGCTGGATGAACTGGTCACCTATGCGATCCGCTACTTCGATGACTTCGTGAAGCCGTCCAAGCAGTTCCGTGCACCGGACGATGTGGAGCGGGCCGCTCTCGAAGCGCTCGATGCATCGCTCGCCGCCCTGCCGGCCGGTGCCGATGGCAACACCATTCAGGACGCGGTTCTGGATGTGGCGCGCAAGATCGAGCGCTATCAGGACCAGACGAAGAAGAGCCCGGACGGCGGCCCCGGCGTGTCGGTGGCCTGGTTCCAGGCGCTCTACAAGGTGCTGCTGGGCCTCGAACAGGGCCCGCGTTTCGGCTCCTTCGTGGCACTCTACGGCATCGCCGAGACCCGCGCCCTGATCGCCAAGGCCCTCAGCGGCGAACTGGCTGCCTGATATCTTGCCGTTCTGACATTCTCAGCCGCCGCAGTCTGCTAAGTCTGCGGCGGTTTTGTTTTTTGGGCAGGGCACACCGCTTCTCGTGATGACGGGTAACGGCGTGGATGCCATGGTCGAGCCATGGCATGACGAAAATGGGGAGGTTTGTGCGGAAATCTCGCCTAGCATGTGGGGCCGTATCCGCAGAAGAGCTGTCTCGAAACCTGAACCACTCGCTCCGTCATGCCGTGGCTCGACCATGGCATCCATGCCGTGGTCTCTCCAGACGGGCAGCCCCGCGACATGCCCGTTCCATCACTGCTTCGCGTAAGTGAACAGCGTAGAAAGCAAAACGCCCGGCACATGGCCGGGCGTCGAGGCTAACTTGCAGAACCTGTCAGGCTGCATCCGCCGTGACGGCGGCTTCGGCCTTGGGCGGGAACTTGCCGTAGAAGCTCTCGTTGGTCTTGGCCATTTCGCGCAGCAGGCGGTTGGGCTTGAAGCGCGGGCCCCACTTCTTGGTGAACTTCTTGCACAGCTCCACGAAGGCATGGGTGCCCATCATGTCGATGTAGCTCAGCGTGCCGCCGGTATAGGGGGCGAAGCCGAAGCCGAGGATCGAGCCGACATCGGCCTCGCGCACGTCCGTCAGGCACTTTTCCTCGAAGATGCGGGCGGTTTCCAGCGCCTGCATCACCAGCAGCCGCTGCTTCAGCTCCTCGATGTTGAAGTGATCGGCTGCCTTGGGCTTGCCCACGACTTCCGGAATGCCGGGCCACAGGCTCTTTTCCTTGCCTGCATAGTCATAGAAGCCCTTGCCGTTCTTGCGGCCGAAGCGCTCGCGCTTGACCACCATCTCCTCAAGGATGTTGTCGAGCGGGCCTTCCACATAGTTGACGCCAAGGTCCTTGCGGGTGGCCGAGACGATCTTCCAGGCAAGGTCCAGCGCCACTTCATCACCCAGCGACAGCGGGCCGACCGGCATGCCAGCCATCTTGCCCGCATTCTCGATCATGGCTGCCGGAACGCCATCGGCCAGCATCATCAGGCCTTCGCGGACATAGGTCATGACCACGCGCGAGGTGTAGAAGCCGCGGCTGTCGTTGACGACGATCGGCGTCTTCTTGATGGCCTTGATGTAGTCCAGCGCCATGGCCAGCGCCTTGTCCGAGGTCTTCTTGCCGAGGATCACTTCCACCAGCATCATCTTGTCGACGGGCGAGAAGAAGTGGATGCCGATGAAGTTCTTCGGGCGGGAAGAGGCTTCGGCCAGCGAGGTGATCGGCAGGGTGGAGGTGTTGGAGGCGTAGATGGCGCGGGCCTTCATCGCCGCCTCGGCCTTTTCCGTCACCACGCGCTTGACCTCACGGTCCTCGAACACGGCCTCGATCACCAGATCGCAGTCGGCGAGAAGGTCATAGTTGTCCGTCGGGGTGATGCGGGCGAGGAGCTTTTCCTTTTCCTCCGCCGTGGCATGCCCGCGCGAGACGGCCTTGCTCATCAGCTCGTCCGAATGGGCCTTGCCCTTGTCGGCGGCGGCCTGATCGCGGTCGATCAGCACCACGTCGATCCCGGCCTTGGCCGTGACATAGGAAATGCCCGCGCCCATGAAGCCGGCGCCGAGCACGCCGATCTTCTTGATCTTGTTGGGCTTCACGTCCTGCGGACGGCGGGCGCCCTTGTTCAGTTCCTGCATGGAGACGAAGAGCGAGCGGATCATGTTCGCCGCTTCGGGGCTCTGCAGCACATTGGCGAAGTAGCGGCTTTCCACCTGCAGGGCAAGATCCATCGGCAGCTGCAGCCCTTCGAAGACGGACTTCAGCAGGGCGCGGGCGCCGGGGTAGTTGTCGTGGGTCTCACGCCGGTAGATGGCGTTGGCGGCGGGCCAGAACTGGAACCCGGCGGGGGAATAGACCGGGCCGCCCGGCAGCTTGAAGCCCTTCTCGTCCCACGGCTTCACCGGCTTGACGCCTGCCTGCAGCATCTTGCGGGCGGTCTCGATCAGCTTCTTCGGTGCTGCCGTCTCGTCCACCAGCTTCATCTGCTTGGCCTTGGCGGCACGCAGGGTCTGGCCCTGCAGCAGGAACTGAAGGCCAGCCTGGGCATCCGTCATGCGCATGACGCGCTGGGTGCCGCCAGCGCCGGGGAAGAGGCCGACCTTCACTTCCGGCAGGCCCATCTTGAAGCTGTCATCCTCCGCGGCAACCCGGGCATGACAGGCGAGCGCCAGCTCGGTGCCGCCACCCATGCAGGTGCCGTTGATGGCAGCAACGAAGGGTTTGCCGCAGGTCTCCAGCTTCCGGTAGATCAGCGACAGGCGGCGCGAGCCCTCGAACAGCGCCTTGGCGGCCGCTTCCTGGTCCTTCGCACGCTCGGCATGGAAGCCCTTGAGCAGGCCTTCCAGCATGGTCAGGTCCGCACCGCCCGAGAAGGCGGCTTTGCCGGACGTGATGATGGCGCCCTTGATGGCATCCGCCGTGGCCACATGGGCAACGATCGCTTCCAGATCGTCCATCACGGACAGGTCGATGACATTCATCGACTTGTCCTTCATGTCCCAGGTGATCAGGGCGATGCCGTCTGCGCCGGTTTCAAGAGTGAAGTTCTTGTAGGTCATGGCTTGTCTCCTCCGGTCTCTTGTCACACGCGCTCGATGATCGTCGCCGTGCCCATGCCGGCGCCGATGCAGAGGGTGACAAGGGCAGTGTTCAGGTCGCGGCGTTCCAGTTCATCGAGAACCGTGCCGAGGATCATGGCGCCGGTGGCGCCCAGCGGGTGGCCGAGCGCGATGGCTCCGCCATTGACGTTGACCACGGACGGGTCAAGGTCGAAGGCCTGCCGGTAGCGCAGCACTACGGAGGCGAAGGCCTCGTTGATCTCGAAGAGGTCGATGTCCTTCAGCTTCATGCCGGAATTGGCGAGCAGCTTTTCCGTCACATCCACCGGGCCGGTCAGCATCAGCGCGGGCTCCGAGCCGATGTTGGCAAAAGCGCGGATGCGGGCGCGGGGCTTGAGGCCAGCCGACTTGCCGGCCTTGCGCGAACCGATCAGCACGGCGGCAGCGCCATCGACGATGCCGGAGGAATTGCCCGCGTGATGCACGTGGCGCACCTTTTCCAGCTCCGGATGGGCGGCAATGGCCACCGCATCGAAGCCGCCCATGGCGCCCATCATCTCGAAGGAGGCGTTGAGCGAGGCCAGCGACTGCATGTCCGTGCCGGGGCGCATGTGCTCGTCACGGCCAAGGATGGTGATGCCGTTGACATCCTTCACCGGCACCACGGACTTGTTGAAATAGCCCTTGTCCCAGGCGTTCGCCGCCCGCTTCTGGCTCTCCACCGCATAGGCGTCGCAGTCGTCACGGGTGAAACCGTATTTGGTGGCGATGAGGTCGGCCGAGACGCCCTGCGGCATGAAATAGGAGGGCAGGGCCACCTGCGGATCGACCGGCCAGGCACCGCCGGAGGCGCCGATGCCGATGCGGCTCATGCTTTCCACGCCGCCCGCCACGACCAGTTGATGCTGGCCGGACATGACCTGCGCGGCAGCCATATTCACCGCATCAAGGCCGGAGGCACAGAAGCGGTTGATCTGCATGCCCGGGACCGAGTTGTCGTATCCGGAAGCAAACACCGCCGCACGGGCGATGTCGCCGCCAGCCTCGCCGATGGGATCGACGCAGCCCAGCACCAGATCGTCCACCTGACGGGTATCCAGCTTGTTGCGGTCGCGCAGTGCCTCCAGTGCGGTGGCGGCAAGGCGGACGGCGGTCACCTCGTGCAGGCTGCCGTCCTTCTTGCCGCGCCCGCGCGGGGTGCGCACATGGTCGAATACATAGGCCTCGGGCATGGTTTCCTCCTGATGTGGTTCTTGTCAGGCCTTGGCGGGCAGCGGGTGCCCCGGCATGAGTTCATAAGGGTGCACCCAGCCGGGCAGGGCGCGGATCGCATCCAGCCAGCGGGCGATGTTGGAATAGGGGGTGAAGTCGATGCCGATCTCTTCGGGCCAGAAGAGATAACCGGACAGGGACAGATCCGCCGTGGTCGGCCGGTCCGCCGCCACGAAACGGCGCCCCTCCAGATGCTTGTCGAGAATGGCAAGGGCGGACTTGGCCCGCGCCTCGAAGAAGGCCGTCACCGGGGTTTCGCCGGTCTTGGCGAACTGGCGCAGGAAGCGGAGCGTTGCGGTGTAGCTGGTGAGCTTGTGGTTGTCGAACAGCACCCAGCGCAGGATCTCGCGGGCCTCGTCTTCCGTGTGGGCGCCGAACTCGCCCAGTTCCTCGGCGAGGTAATCAAGGATGACGCCGGACTGGCTGAGCTTCAGGCCCTTGTGCTCCAGCACCGGAATCTCGCCCATTTCGTTCACTTCGGCGCGGAACTCCGGCGTGCGGGTGGCGCCATTGAAGAAGTCGCAGAAGCGGGCTTCCCACTCAGCTCCGGCAAGCTGGAGCATGAGGGCAACCTTGTAGGCGTTGCCGGACTGGGCGAAACAATGCAGGACATACTCGGCCATGAAACCTCCAGCCCGCAGCGGCGGGCTCTTCTTTGGCGGGGTTGCCCCGGGCATGGCGCCCGGGGCTATGGCGTATCAAAGGCTTAGAATGCGTCCGCCGCAAGGCTCATCATGGTGGCGGAACCGCTGGTGATGCGGGCCAGATGCGCGCCCGTTTCCGGCATGGTCCGTTCCATGAAGTAGCGTCCGAAGGTCAGTTTGGCCTCGAAACGCTCCGTCTCTTCGCCGCTGGCGATCTTGGCCTGCGCCGCCTTGGCCATCTGCGCCCACATGTAGCCAAGGGCAACCAGCCCGAAGAGATGCATGTAGTCGGTGGAGCCAGCGCCTGCGTTGTCCGGGTTGCTCATGGCATTCTGCATGAACCACATGGTCGCGGCCTGCAGATGATCGAGCCCCTGCTTCAGCGGCTTGGTGTAGGGCGCCAGCGCCTCGTCTTCCTTGTGGGCCTTCAGGAAGGCGCCGACCTCTTCGAAGAAGGCCATGACGGCGCGCCCGCCATTGGCCGGAAGCTTGCGGCCGACGAGATCCAGCGCCTGAATGCCGTTGGCACCTTCGTAGATCATGGCGATGCGGGCATCGCGGACGAACTGCTCCATACCCCATTCGGCAATGTAGCCGTGGCCGCCGAACATCTGCTGCGCATTCACCGCATTGGCAAAGCCGGTGTCGGTGAGCACGCCCTTCAGAACCGGGGTCATGAGCCCCATCATGTCATCGGCCTTGACGCGCTCGGCTTCGTCTTCGGAGCGGTGCGACACGTCGCCCTTCAGCGCCGTCCACAGCACCAGCGCACGGGCTGCCTCGTTGAAGGAGCGGATCGACATCAGCACGCGGCGCACGTCCGGATGCACGATGATCGGGTCAGCCGCCTTGTCCGCAGCCTTCGGCCCGGTCAGGGCGCGGCCCTGGATGCGGTCCTTGGCGTAGATGACGGCGTTCTGATAGGCGACTTCGGACTGCGCCAGACCCTGCACCGCGACGCCGAGGCGGGCCTCGTTCATCATGGTGAACATGGCGCGCAGGCCCTTGTGCTCCTCGCCAACCAGCCAGCCGCGGGCGCCGTCATAGTTCATGACGCAGGTGGCGTTGCCGTGGATGCCCATCTTGTGCTCGATGGAGCCGCAGGAAACGCCGTTGCGCTCGCCTGGCGTGCCATCGGCGGCAGGAACGAATTTCGGCACCACGAAGAGCGAGATGCCCTTCACGCCGTCCGGTGCGCCTTCGATGCGGGCCAGCACCAGATGGATGATGTTTTCCGCCATGTCGTGCTCGCCGGCGGAAATGAAGATCTTGGTGCCGGAGATGGCATAGCTGCCGTCGCCCTGCGGCACCGCCTTGGTGCGGATGAGGCCCAGATCTGTGCCGCAATGGGGCTCGGTCAGGTTCATGGTGCCGGTCCAGGTGCCGGCCACCATCTTCGGCAGATAGACTGCCTTCTGCTCATCCGTGCCATGCAGGGTAAGGGCGGCGATGGCACCTGCCGTCAGACCCGGATACATGGCGAAGGCCATGTTGGCGGAGGACATGTACTCGGCCATGATCATCGCCAGCGTATGCGGCAGACCCTGGCCGCCGAAGTCCGGGCTGACGGACAGTCCGCCCCAGCCGCCTTCGCAATAGGCGTCATAGGCAGCCTGGAAGCCCTTGGGCGCGCTCACCCGCCCATCTTCATGGCGGACGCAGCCTTCCCGGTCACCGGTCTGGTTCAGGGGCTGGACGATTTCCTCGCAGAACTTGGCGCCTTCGCGCAGGATGGCTTCCACCAGATCCGGCGTCGCATCAGCGAAGCCCGGCAGATTGCTGTAGCGTTCGTAGCCGAACACATCATTGAGCAGGAAGAGGGTGTCCTCGACGGGAGCACGGTAAGCCGGCATCAATTCCTCCCAGAACGTAACCGTTGGCAGGTGACGTTTCCGTAAACGTCACCTCTCCCGATATATACGTCTCAATTTTCGGGCGGGCAAGCCATGTCCTTGGGGAAGGTACGCCTGTTTTTGCGTGAAATGAATGAAAACCGTGTCATCAAACGCGAAAAACCGGAGCGAAGGCCCCGGTTTTGATGGTCTGGCGTGCTGTTTTGCCGCCTCCAAGAGAAAATGGCGGCCGGACCGGGATCACTCCCCGCCTTCGTTTTCCTTGTGCTTCAGCATGCCGGAGACGATGGCGACGGTGCGCGACAGCTCTTCAATCGCCTGATCGATGTCCTTGCGCTGGGTTTCCAGCACGGCAATCTGCTCGTTGAAGCGGGAGAGGGCGACGCGCAGCTGGGTCACCTGGCCGTCGCGCAGGTCATAAAGATCCAGCATGTCGCGGATCTCGGACAGGGAAAAGCCGACGCGCTTGCCCATGACGACGAGCTTCAGGCGGGCGCGGTCGCGGCGGGTGTAGACGCGGTTGAGGCCGTCACGTTTGGGGTTCAGCAGGCCCCGGTCTTCATAGAAGCGCAGGGTGCGCAGGGTGACGCCGAATTCCTTGGCAAGGTCACCGATGGTGAACTGGGTCTTCTTGGTGCTGTCGTCGGCTGCGGCAACGACATCGGCAATCTCGTTGCCGTCCTGAATGGAAAGTGCTTCGCTCATTGCCTTGTCCTGTCCGTCCGCATGTGGCCGAACCTGCTGTACTGCGGAAAATCTGACGTGCATGCGGGCGGATGCCCCCGGCGTCACGGCCCTTGAGGAGGGAGGGCCCGAGACTGCCTGCTTGTCTCTGCCTTACCTTACGCATACGGAATGGTCCAGTGACCTTACGCAATTTTTTGACAAACAGCCCCGCCAGAGCGCGTTTCCGGGGGCCTGCTGTTGCAACATGCAGTGCCAGTTAACGCGGTGTTTACCCTAACACGACAAAGATTCATCAATTGCTTCGTTGCCAAGTCAGTATCGCGTTCCGGGCTTCTGCAGCATCTCTTGTGTTCAATGGTCAGCACGACCGCAAGGCCAGGTCCAGTCAATGTCCTCTTGGAAAACCCGCAAGCCTGAAAGCGGCAGCGTACGTCATGACGCGGGATATGCCCGGCGTAGCCATGACGGCTGGGATGGTCCGGGATATGACGAAGAGGATGACGGCTTTGACGAGGGCTATGGCTCGCGCACAGAGCGTCCGCAGGAGCGTGTCGAGCGTCTGACGCGCACATCCACCGCTGCCGGCAACTTTGGCCGGGCCAGCCACGCCTCTGAAACCGCGCAGGAACTGGAAGAGGTGGCGAGCGAGCTCGACCGCCTGATGAACAGCCGCCAGCGCGCCCGCCGCAAGCCCGAAGAAAGCCGCCGCCGCCCGGCCCATGACACCGCAGAGCATGGCGAGCGCTCCGCGCGTGCGCGCCGTGAGGCTGCTCCCGCCCGCCCTGCCGCGTCCGGCCGGATCGACGCCGTTCTCGAGGCGCTGGAGCGTCTGGACCGCCGTGTGGAAACCCTGTCCTCGCCCGTCCGGCCTCATGAAACGGCGGACGATGAAGCAGACTTCGGCAGCGGGGCTTACGGCTCTCATTTCGAGGATGAGGATTACGAGGACGAGGCGCCCGCCCATGCTTCTGTCCGGCCTCAGGCCCGCCGCCCCCAGCCCCAGCGTGCCCCGGCACCGAAGAAGGGCCGTGGTGTGCCCGGTTATGACTTCGACGAACTGGCAGCCGGCGCGGAACTGGATGACGAAGACGATTTCGCCGCCCGCACCCAGCGCCGTGCCCCGGCACAGCCACGCCGCCGCGGCAGCCCGCTGGAGCGGCTGATCGAGGAAGATTTCGAGGCGCAGGACACCCGCTCCCGCCCCGCCCCGCGCCGCGCCGCGGCTGAGCAGGCCGCCCGCGAGGGGGAAGAGCAGTCCCGCCATCTCTATCAGGATCTGGCCCGCCGCATCGACGCCCTGCGCCATCCGCAGGAAGAGGCGCTGGATGTGGTGCGGCAGGAAATCGGCTCCCTGCGCGAAGCCATCGGCAACATGCCTGCCGCCCGGCGCGATGACAGCGACCGGCGTGAGATGCGGCGTCTGGCGGAAATGGTCGAGGGCCTGCGTGCCGGAGGTGGCAACGACCGTCTGGCGAAGGAACTGCGCGGCGAGATTTCCAGCCTGAAGACGCTGATCGGCCAGACCAATGTGGATGGCACGCTGAAGTCGCTGGAAATGGGCTATGCCCATGTGGTGCAGCGGCTGGACGAGCTGACCCGTTCTGCCGTTGATCCGCGTGTCGTGCGCAATCTCAGTGCCCGTCTGGTCGAGATCGAGGACGGCCTTGCTTCGCTGCCGCGCGCCGAGCATCTGATGGTGCTGGAAGGCCGGGTGGGCGATATCTCCGACCGGGTGGAAAGCCTGCTGCGTTCCCATACGCGCCCCGACATCGAGCCGCTGCGGCAGGAACTGCGCGACATGCGCAAGCTGGTGGAGCAGGTTGATTTTACCGGTCTCATCGGATCGGTGGACGACCGCATCCGCTTTGTCGCCAGCCGCCTGGACGAGCTGGAAATCCTGGCGCGCGAGCAGCGCGGCCTTGATGAGCGGCTGTCCGCGATGGAAGACCGCATGCCGGATGCCGAAGCCCTTGACCGCCTCAACGGGCGGCTGGAGGAGATCTTCGGCATGCTGTCGCGCGAGAACGGACGCGCAGGGCGTGACGATGCCCGCTTCGGCCAGGTGGACAACCGTCTCGACGAAATCATGGACCGGCTCTCCGGCATCGAGCAGGGCGGCACGGCGCAGCCCGTCTATGACCGCGCCTTTGCCGAGCTGGAAAACCGTCTCGACGGCATCCACAGCCAGATTGCCCGCATTGAGGAACGCTCCAGTCAGCCGGTGAACCTACCGTCCTTCGGCGAAGGCAGTGCCTTTGAAGCGCAGATGCTGGCCCAGCTTGAGCGGCAGATTTCGGACTTGTCCGGCCGTCTGTCCGCGCCGCGTGATAGCGTCACGGCCGAGGACATGGCCGCGCTGCGCAGCGAGATCGCCGGGATCCGCCGTTCGGTCGAGCAGCCCGCGCCTTCCGTTGCTGCGCTTGAAGCACGCATCAGCGAACTGGCGGACGCCGTCTCCCGGGGCGGCGACAGCTTCGATGACCGGCGCCTTGACCAGATCACCGGCAAGATTAGCGCGCTGGCAGATCAGCTGCAGGCAACGGAAGGGCGCCTGTCCAGCGTTGCCGGAATTGAGAAGGTGCTGTCGCGCATCGAGAGCAATCTGCGCGCCACCCGCGAGGAAGTGATTGAGGTGGCCGAAAAGGCCGCCCGCCGTGCCGTGATCGAAAAGGCTCCGGCCACGGACGAATATGACGGTGCCATCGGCGCGCTGCGCGACGATCTGCGCCGTCTCATGGATGCTGCGCAGGGCTCCGAGACGCGCACGCGCAACACATTTGATGGCGTCCAGTCCATTCTGACCGGCATCACCGACCGGCTCGACTCGCTGGAACGCAGCACGCTGGACCGTGGCGCTGCCTCCCGCCCGGCCGGTGAGAGCAGCAGCGCCCGCCGTGCTCCGCTGCCCGGCCTGCCGCAGAGTGCCGCAGCCGCAGGCGAACAAGAGCGTCCGCGCGACCGCACCCGCGACCGCAAGGCCGATTTCATTGCAGCCGCCCGCCGCGCAGCCCATGCAGCATCCGCCGAAGTTCAGCAGCAGGCCAAGCTTGAGCAGGACGAAGGCGAGAACGCCGCCAGCGATAGCCGCGCCAGCTGGTTCCGCCGCGCCCTGCGCCGGGATACGGCAAAGACTGTGGCAAGGACTGCCGCGAAGGACGATGCCCGCAAGCCGGAGAAAGCGGCTGCGGAGGGGGGCACCCGCGCCAAGATCGAGCCTGTGGTCGGCAAGCCGCAGAAGGCCCCCGCAGATGAGGGCCAGACTGCAGGTGATCTTGATCTGGCGGACCTTGCTGCGGATATCCGCGACGAGGCCGCAGCTGGCAGCAGCAGCAGCCTGTTCGGCACCGGCCGCAAGCGCGCGATCCTGCTGGCGGCGGCTGCGGTCGTTCTGGCAATCGGCACGCTGCAGGTCTTCCGTCTGTCGACCGGAGGCGGTGATACGGCATCGGCACCCGAGGCTCAGGACGAGGGCAAGCAACTGGCGGAAGCTTCCGATGGCACCGGCACGCAGCCCGTTCTGGAGCTGACCGAGCAGGACATTGCCGAGGCTCTCGACGCGGCCACGGCGCAGCCCGGTTCAGCGGCCGGGCAGACGCAGATGGCCGAAGCGCCCGCCCGCAATGTGACCCCGCCATCCGGTGGGGCCATGCCGCTGGAACAGGTTCCTGCCGCCCAGGTGCCGCCGGCAGTTTCCGCACAGCCTTCTGTTCAGGCCCCGGAAATGGCACCTGACCTCGCCTTTGCTCCGCCAGCGATCAGCGGCAAGTTCGGCGATACACCTTTTGTCACCGGGCCGCAGCAGCCGTCCGCCAGCCTCGCCGCCGCCGATCCGCAGTCCGGTGCCGACGCCGGTGCCCTGCCGCCGGAAACGGCGGGTCCGATGGCCCTGCGCAGCGCCGCTGCCGCCGGCAACGCCGCAGCGGAGTTCCAGATCGGGGTTCATTACACCGAAGGCAAGGGTGTCACGCCGGATCTGGCGGAAGCCGCCCGCTGGTATGAGAGCGCAGCGGCCAAGGGGCTCGCTCCCGCGCAGTACCGCCTTGCCAGCCTTTATGAAAAGGGCCGTGGTGTGCCGCGCGACATCACCAAGGCGCGCGACCTCTATCTGAAGGCTGCGGAGGCCGGTAACGCCAAGGCCATGCACAATCTCGCCGTCATCTATGCCGAAGGCGCCGAAGCCCAGCCGGACATGGCAGCGGCTGCCAAGTGGTTCAAGTCGGCCGCTGAACACGGTGTTGCCGACAGCCTCTACAATCTGGGCATCCTCTATGCCCGGGGCATTGGCGTCGAGAAGGATCTGGTCGAAAGCTACAAGTGGTTCGCCATTGCCGCGCGCGGCGGTGACGCGGAAGCTGCCCGCAAGCGTGACGATGTGGCCAACATGCTCGACGCCAGCGGCCTTGCCGCTGCCCGCCTTGCGGTGGAGACGTTCAGGCTCAAGGACCTTAACCCGGCAGCCAACACGGTTCTGCTGGATCCGGCCTGGGATGAGGCGGCGCTGGCCATGCCGGTCAATGCAGCTGCGGGCGGGGAAGTGAACGAAGTCATCCAGGTTCAGGCTCTGCTGCAGAAGCTCGGTTTCGATCCTGGCGTGGCTGATGGCTCCATGGGCCCGAAGACCCGTTCTGCGATTGAAGCTTTTCAGCGCAGCGCCAACCTTCCGGTAACCGGAA
The DNA here is from genome assembly GCF_900185665.1 of Pannonibacter sp. I15F10I1. Taxonomy (NCBI): domain Bacteria; kingdom Pseudomonadati; phylum Pseudomonadota; class Alphaproteobacteria; order Hyphomicrobiales; family Stappiaceae; genus Pannonibacter; species Pannonibacter sp. I15F10I1. The sequence goes on along the minus strand of NZ_FYAN01000011.1, from coordinate 217,036 downwards.
ACGTGGATGCTGGTCTGATCAGGGCTCTGCTCGGACGTTCAATCTGAATGTGAGCAGATTGCTGAAATTCCAAGGTTGACAGGGCTGCAAAAGCAGCCCTTTTAACACGTGTCTTTCCGTTCAGGCGCCGCGCCCCGCGCGGCTGCCGCAAGCCGGTATTGAGCCCGTGCAACTGTATCTGCCCATCGCCGAGATTTCGGTGAACATGTTCATGATCTTCGGCATGGGTGGCGCCGTGGGCTTTCTGTCCGGGCTCTTCGGCATTGGCGGCGGCTTTCTGCTGACGCCGCTTCTCATCTTCTCCGGCATCCCCCCCGCCGTGGCCGTGGCCACCGTCACCACGCAGACCGTGGCCTCGTCGGCCTCCGGCGTGCTGACTTACTGGCGGCGCGGGGCCATCGACATGAAGATGGCCGGCATTCTGCTTACGGCGGGTATCGCCGGTTCGGCTGTCGGCGCCTGGCTTTTCGGCAAGCTGCAGGCCATCGGCCAGCTCGATGTGGTCATTGCCCTGTCCTACGTGACGTTCCTCAGCACCGTTGGCGGCCTGATGCTGGTGGAATCCCTGCGGGCGATCCGCCAGCGCCGGGCAGGCACGGCCCGCGCGGCCCGCAAGCCCGGCCAGCACAACTGGATCCATGGCCTGCCGCTGAAGGTGCGCTTCCGCAAGTCGAAGCTTTATCTCAGCGTCATTCCGATCATCGTGCTTGGTGCCGGCATCGGCTTCATCGGCACGGTTCTGGGCATCGGCGGCGGCTTCCTCATGGTTCCCGCCATGATCTATCTGCTGCGCATGCCGACCAGCATCGTCATCGGCACCTCGCTGATGCAAATTCTCTTCACGATGGCTTTTGCCACACTGTTCCTGTCCATCAGCACCCAGACGATCGACATCGTGCTGGCCTTGACGCTGATGATTGGCGGCGTCATCGGGGCGCAGTTCGGTGCCCGCATGGGCCAGAAGCTACGCGGTGACCAGTTGCGCCTTCTCCTGGCGCTGCTGGTGCTGGCGGTTGGCGTGCGGTTCGCGGTGGATCTTGTCGTCATGCCGGACGAGTTCTACTCGGTCGCCGTGCGCAAGGGGGAGGGCCTGTGATGCATTCGCTGTCCCGTCATCTTGTGGCTGTGTTTCTGCTGGCAGGGGTCTTGCTGCCGTCTGCAGTGCGGGCTGAAGGGCTGGTGACGGCCCTGTCCGCTGACACGGTCAGCATCGCCTCGAACTTCACCGGTGCAAAGATTGTCGTCTTCGGTCAGGTGGAATTGCCGCCGGGCGTCTCTGCGCCCGATGCCGGTTATGACCTCGCGGTGGTGCTGAAAGGTCCGCCCGAAAACGTCACGACGCGCCGCAAGGGCCGTTTTCTCGGTGTGCTGTGGGTCAACCGGGAAGCCGAGACGTTTTACGGCGTGCCGTCGTTCTATGTCATGTCCTCGACCGATCCGGCGAGCGAACTGGGCCCGCGGCAGATGCTGGAGGAGAACAGCATCGGGGCAAGCTACGTCAATCTGCCCTTGAGGGCCGATTCCGAGATGCCGCTGGCCGAGAGAGCCCATTTCCGCCACGCTTTTCTACGGCTGCGCAAGGAGCACGGCACCTACGTGGACCAGCCGGGCAAGGTGGAGTTTCTGACTCCGACCATGTTCCGCACGACCATTTCACTGCCTGCGACGACGCCGGTCGGTGTCTATACGGTGGACACGTTTCTTCTGAGGGGCGGAGAAATGCTGGCGCAGGATCAGAAGGGGCTGACGGTCGCCAAGACCGGCTTCGAGCAGATGACCTTCGACATGGCGCATGAGCAGCCTGCGCTTTACGGGCTTGCGGCGATTGCGCTGGCGGTCTTCACCGGCTGGCTTGCCGGTGTCGTCTTCCGCAGGGATTGAGCGTAAGCCGCTGGCGGGATCAGTCTGCGATCAGCTTGGCGGCTGTGAAGGGGTAGAGCCTGTCCGCCCCCAGAAGGAAAGCCGAGAAACGGCGGGGCGGGAAAACGGCCGCAAAGGCCGGATCCATCACATTCAGACCGCCCGTCAGCGCGCCGAAGGCCGGCAGGACCAGCCGTGTGCCATCGGTGGCAAAGCAGGGGCGGCGGATGGAGCGGCCATAGCGGCGCACCTTGGCCGCCGGATGCAGATGGCCGCAGACTTCACCCTTTGCAGCGCCGTTGCCTTCTGAGGGCTCGTGCCGGAAGGTGAGGCCGCCCAGGGTGAGATCGTCAACGCATTCCCCGCAGAGCCGCACAGGCGCCACAGGATCATGATTGCCGGTGACCCAGATCCATTCGCGGTTGAGCTGCAGCGTGGCAAGGAAGGCGCGGTAAGGTGCGGGCAGCCGGTCCGAGCCTTCCGCATCATGGAAACTGTCCCCCAGGGCAATGATGCGGGACGGGTCGAACGCCTCGATCACCAGTGCCAGGCGTTCCAGCGTGGCCGCCGTATCATAGGGCGGCAGCAGAACGCCGCGGCGGGCGAGAGAGGAGGCTTTTTCCAGATGCAGGTCGGCGACGATGAGGGTGGCTTCTTCGGCCCACCAAGCGACGCCGCTGTCATGCAGACCGAGCTGGGTTCCGGCAACGGCAATATCGTGACACACGGGCGTGGTGCGCCGCATTGGTCCCGGCTGTCTGAGCGCCGTCATGCCATGGCCTCCCCGATCAAATCATCCGCTGCTTCTGCAAGGATGCTTTCCTGAGCCTCGCCATAAATGGGTTCTCTTCCGATTTCCAGCAGAACAGGAACCGCAAGGGGCGAAACTCTTGCGAGATGAGTATGCGTGATTCGACCCTTGATCCTTAAAAGAAGTTCACCAAGCCGGGAGATATCCAGAAGTCCTTCTGCTGCATCGTTCCATGTTGCACGCAGAAGGATGTGGTCCGGCTCGTGCTGGCGCAGCACATCATAGATGAGATCGGATGAAACCGTGACCTGACGGCCGGATTTCTCCTGCCCCGGATGGCGCCGCTCGATCAACCCGGAAATGACGGCGCAGTAGCGGAAGGTGCGCTTCAAAAGGCTGGACTCCGCCAGCCAGGCATCCAGGTCATCGCCCAGAAGATCCTCCTCGAACAGGGCATCGAGAGACAGGCGGCCGGTGCGGATGAGAAGATCCGGATCCCCCAGCCCCCAGATCGCCAGCGCATAGTCATTGGCGACAAAGCCCAGCGGCTTGGCGCCCAGCCGCTCCAGCCGCCGGGTCAGCAGCATGCCGAGTGTCTGGTGGGCAAGGCGCCCCTCGAAGGGATAGCAGACGAGGTAGTGCTTGCCGGCACGCGGGAAGGTTTCCACCAGCAGGCCGCTTCGGCTGGGCAGGAGGGACTTGGCCCGCTGCAGTTCCAGCCAGTCGCGCACCTGATCCGGCAAGGCCGGCCAGTGGTCCGGCTCGGACAAAAGCCGCCGCACGCCATCGGCCAGATAGGTGGAGAGCGGAAACTTGCCGCCCTGATAGGAGGGCACCATCGGCTTTTCGGCCTTCGCCCGCGAGACATAGGCCTCGCTTTCGATGATGCTTTCAAACCGCAGGATCTCGCCTGCAAAGAGGAAGGTATCGCCGGGGGCAAGCTGCTCCAGAAACCATTCCTCGATCTCGCCCAACACCCTGCCGCCGCGCCCCAGCGGTGTGCGGCGCCCCTGTTCCTTGCCGCGCACCAGCCGCACCTTCAGCATGGGGGCTTCGACAATGGTGCCCACATTCAGCCGGTACTGCTGGGCAATGCGCGGATGGGTGATGCGCCACTGCCCGCCCGGGCCCTGTTTCAGCTTGGCGTAACGGTCGTAGCTTTTCAGCGCATAGCCGCCGGTGGCCACGAAATCGAGCACGCGGGCGAAGGTTTCCCGGTCAAGATGGCGGTAGGTCTGCGTCTCGCGGATTTCGGCGTAGAGCTCATCGGCATCAAAAGGCCCGGCGCAGCCCATGCCGAGAATGTGCTGGGCCAGCACATCCAGCGCGCCGCGCCGCAGGGGCGGGGTATCCTGCCCCCCACTGGTGGACGCTTCGAGCGCGGCCCGGCATTCCAGCACCTCGAAACGGTTGGCGGGGACGAGAACCGCACGCGAGGGCTCGTCCATGCGGTGATTGGCGCGGCCGATGCGCTGGGCAAGGCGGCTTGCCCCCTTCGGCGCGCCCACGTTGATGACGAGATCGATATCGCCCCAGTCGATGCCCATGTCGAGGGACGAGGTGGCGACCACGGCGCGGAGCTGACCCGAGGCCATGGCCGCTTCCACCTTGCGCCGCTGGCCCACATCCAGCGAGCCATGGTGCAGGGCGATGGGCAGGGTGTCCTCGTTGATCTTCCAGAGGTCCTGAAACAGGCTTTCGGCCTGCGAGCGGGTGTTGACGAACAGCAGCGTCACCCGGTGCGCCTTGAGAAGCCGGTAAATGTCATCCAGCGCATAGCGGGCCGAATGTCCGGCCCAGGGCACGCGCTCACCCGTCTCGAGAATAGTGATATCCGGCGCAGCTCCGCCGGTAACGGTGACCAGTTCGCTGAGGCAGCGGCCCTCCGGTTCTGTCTGGGCCACCAGATAGGCGCGCAGGTCATCCGGCTCTGCCACCGTTGCCGACAGGCCCACGAGCCGCACATCCGGCGCAATCCGCCTCAGGCGGGCAAGCCCAAGCGCCAGCAGATCGCCGCGCTTGGAGGTGACCAGCGCATGGAGCTCATCCAGAACGATGGTCTTCAGGCCCTTGAACATGCCGGATGCTGCAGGGTCGGACAGCAGCAGGGCGATCTGTTCCGGCGTTGTCAGCAGGATATCGGGCGGTGCCTGCTTCTGCCGCTGGCGCTTGTGGGTGGGGGTGTCGCCGGTGCGCGTCTCGATCCGCACCGGCAGGTCCATCTCCGCCACCGGCGTTTCCAGATTGCGGGCAATATCGACGGCGAGCGCCTTGAGCGGGGAAATGTAGAGCGTATGCACGCCCTGCCGCATCGCCTGAACCGTGCCCGGATTCGGCCGTCCCCGTTCCGTCAGCTCGACGAGGCTCGGCAGGAAGCCGGCCAGCGTCTTGCCCGCGCCGGTCGGGGCAATGAGCAGCGCGGATTGTCCGCGGCCCAGCACATCCAGCAAGGCCAGCTGATGCTCACGCGGGCTCCAGCCGCGCGCGGCAAACCAGGCCCGGAACTGTTCGGGCAGAAGCTGATCCTGAGAGGAGGCGGTCATGTGCAAGGGCTGCGCCGGGCCTGAGGCTGTGAGAGAGGAAAGGCCTGGGGCCATGGCTTCTGATTATAGGTCAGCCGGTTGCCGCTCCAAGCTCTTTCGAGACAGGAATACTCCGCATGTTGACCGCCTCTGGCAAATGGCCGCGAAGGCCCTATGCTTCTGCCCCATGTCCATTGCCGCATCCAGTCTTCTGCATCTGACGCCGGACGGGCTCTTCTGCCCTGAGGCGAACGCTCATGTCGATCCGGTGCGCCCGGTGGCGCGGGCCATCATCACCCATGCCCATGCCGACCATGCGCGGGCCGGACATGGGGCAGTTCTGGCGACACAGGAAACGCTCGATATCATGGCCCTGCGCTATGGCGAGGGCTTTTGCGGCCAGCGGCAGACATTGGCCTATGGTCATAGGCTTGATCTGGGCGGCGTGACTTTGACACTGAAGCCTGCCGGGCACGTGCTTGGATCGGCGCAGGTGGTGCTGGAGGCGGGCGCTGCGCGTGCGGTCATCTCCGGCGACTACAAGCGGCAGGCCGACCCAACCTGCGCGCCGTTCGAGCTGGTGCCCTGCGATGTCTTCGTGACGGAGGCAACCTTCGGCCTGCCGGTCTTCCGCCATCCCGATGCAGGCGCGGAAATGGCCAAGCTGCTGGCCTCGCTGGCGCTGTTTTCGGAGCGAACGCATCTTGTTGGGGCCTACGCACTGGGCAAGGCACAGCGCGTCATCGCGGAGTTGCGCCGCGCCGGATATGACCGGACCATCTATCTCCACGGCGCGCTGGAAAAGATCACGGCCTATTACCAGAGCCGGGGCATTGCGCTGGGGCCGGTTGAGCCGGTGGGGCGGCTTGGCAAGGAGCTTGCCGGGGAAATCGTGCTGTGCCCGCCCGGCGAGCTCGCCGGGCGCTGGGCGCGGCGCTTCGGCGATCCGGTGACGGCGGTGGCCTCCGGCTGGATGCGCGTGCGTGCCAGAGCCCGCCAGCGCGGGGCCGAACTGCCGCTGGTCATTTCCGACCACGTGGACTGGCCCGATCTCACCCGCACGGTGCTGGAAACCGGGGCTGCCGAAACATGGGTCACACATGGTGCCGAAGAGGCACTGGTGCACTGGTGTGAAACCGTTGGACGCAAGGCCCGGCCTCTCCATATGATCGGCTACGGGGAAGATGAAACCGAAACCGATTCTGCCCCGGCTGACACTGACACTTAAGCTTGAGGCGCGCTGCAGACCTGCCGCGCCCTTTCAGGAAGACGGCCATGGCGGACAAGAACGAGATCGAAGACACCGCAGAACCTGCCGAGCAGGAGCTGGAAGCAGCCATTGCGGAACTTTTCGAGGATTATCTCGCCGGTTTCAACGATGCCGATGCAGAGGCGCTCATCGATTGCTTTTCCTTGCCTGCCACCATCTGGCAGATGGAAAAGGGCTATGTCTTTGATGACGAGGAAGAGCTGGCGGAGAACATCGACGCCCTGCTGGATGCGCTCGACAAGGAGAATATCTCCTATTCCGAATTTGACGTGGTCTCTGCCCACATCTCAGGCCCGACGGCGCTGGTTACGCTCGACTGGCGCCAGGAAAGCGCTGATGGCGAGAGCGTCTTCGAGTTCACCTGCCACTATCACCTCGTCTCCGATGGCGAGGTCTGGCGCATTGCGATGATCGTCAACGAGCAATAAGCGGCAGCTGATTTTACGTCTTCCCCACCTTGCTCTGAGTCACCCCGGCCAAGCGTAGCGCGAGCCGGGGTCTACTCGTTCGCAGAGAGGCGGGTTTGTGCAGGAGCGCTGCGCCAGACCTGCCCGGTCTTATGTCCCGCTGCGAGGGCAAATCTGATTGCTCTGCAAGCGAGTGGTCCCCGGATCTGCGCTGCGCTTCGTCCGGGGCGACCTTAGTGTGTGGCGCGGCCTATACCAGTTCCCGATGAAGTGAGTACGCCGGACGGCCTGCCTCAGCCGTCCTGCTTCTTCGACTTCTTCTTCACGCCGTCGCCCTTGCGGTGGGCGGCCTTTTTCGGGCCGCCGTCCTTGAAGGCCGGCTTGCCCTTGCGCGGGGCGAAGCCTTCACCGGCTGGTGCGCCGCCGAAGCCGCCGCCGTCAGGGCCGCGCTTGCCGCGCTTCGGGCCACGGTCGAGCGGGGCCTCGTCCATCGGGGCAAAGGCTGGATGCGTCGGGCGCGGTTCATCATCCTCGAAACGCCTGCGGCGCGGAGCCGGGCCGCCACGGCCAGCGGGGGCGCCGCCACCGAAGCCACGGCCGGTGTTGCGTTCACGGGCACGCTCGTAACGGCTCGGGCCGTCCTCGTCATTGCCACGGAAGGAAGGGGCAAAGCCGCCGCGCACGTCGGCAGGCTCGATCACCACACCGCGCTCGCCGGAGCCATCGCGGCGGATCACATCGGCATATTTCTCCGCATGGCCGCCCATGATCTCGAAGAGGGTTTCGGTGTTGCCGATCTTGATGGCACCCACTTCCTTCTTCGTCACGTGGCCGGCGCGGCAGATCATCGGCAGCAGCCAGCGCGGATCGGCGCGGTGCTTGTGGCCGAGGGACAGGCGGAACCAGACGCCATCTTCGAACTTGTTGCGGACTTCGAAGCTCTTGCCGCCGCCGAAGTCATCACGCGGGCCACGGTCGCCCCTGTCACCACGCTCACGCGGGCCGCGGGCTTCAAAGCTGTCTTCCGTCAGCTCTTCCGGCGGCGGCAGGCGCAGCTGGTACAGGCGCACGAAGGCCGCCGCGATACGCTCGGCATCATGCACGGCCAGAAGCTCGCGGGCCGTCTCCAGATCTTCTTCTTCTGCCGGTTCGTTCAGAACCGGATCGGCAAGAAGACGGGCCTTGTCCTGGGCGCGGATGGCATTGGCGGAGGGGGCTTCACGCCATTCGGCCTTCACACCGGCCAGCTGCAGCAGGCGCTCTGCGGCGCGGCGGCGCGGGAAGGGCACGACGACAACGCTCGATCCCTTGCGGCCGGCGCGGCCCGTACGGCCAGAGCGGTGCAGCAGGGCGGCCTTGCCGGTCGGCAGGTCGGCGTGAATGACGAGATCAAGGTTGGGCAGATCGATGCCGCGTGCGGCCACATCGGTGGCGACGCAGACGCGGGCACGGCCATCGCGCATGGCCTGCAGCGCATGGCTGCGCTCGGCCTGGCTCAACTCGCCCGACAGCGCCACGACCGAGAAGCCCCGGTTGGCAAGGCGCGAGGTCAGCCGGTTCACCGCCTCGCGGGTGGCGCAGAACACGATGGCCTTCTGGGCCTCGTGGAAGCGCAGGATGTTGATGATGGCGTTCTCGCGCTCGTTCGGCACGACCGGCATGGCGATATAGTCGATGTCGACATGCTGCTCGCGGCCGCTGATCGTGGTCAGGCGCACGGCGTTGCGCTGGAAGCGCTGGGCGAGATCGGCAATCGGTTTCGGCACGGTGGCCGAGAACATCAGCGTGCGGCGGTCTTCCGGAGCAGCGTCCAGAATGAACTCCAGGTCCTCGCGGAAGCCGAGGTCCAGCATTTCGTCCGCTTCGTCCAGAACCACGGCGCGGATGCCGGAAAGGTCAAGGGCGCCGCGTTCGATGTGGTCGCGCAGGCGGCCAGGCGTGCCGACGACGATGTGGGCGCCGCGTTCAAGGGCCCGGCGCTCGGCGCGCGGGTCCATGCCGCCAACGCAGGACGCGGTCTGGGCGCCGGCCTGCTCATAAAGCCAGGTCAGCTCAGCCTTGACCTGCAGGGCCAGCTCGCGGGTCGGGGCGATGGCAAGGGCCACCGGCGCACCGGCGGGGCCGAGGTGTTCATCGTCTCCAAGCAGCGTCGGAGCAAGGGCGAGGCCGAAGGCAACAGTCTTGCCGGAGCCCGTCTGGGCGGAAACCAGAAGGTCGGCGTCTGCGGGGGCGTCGGCCAGGATGGTTTCCTGAACCGGAGTAAGGCTGGAATAGCCCCGTTTTGCCAAAGCGGCGGCCAGCGCCGGTGCAACGGCGTGCGTCTCGATCATGTGTGTCTTTCGTGAAAAAGGGGGCGGAGCAGCCTTCATATGTCCGGCGTGCCCGTCATGTTGGAACCCCCTATACGGCAAAATAGCCCTGCCGTCCACTGGCTGCGGCAAACCTCTGGCACACGGCTGCTTGCCGGGAGCTGCATGCGTGCGGTCCGGATAGGTCCAAACACCTAATATGCCAGAAATCACGCTTTGGAGTTGTCTGGTTAGTCTGGCGTTAACTCAGAGTACCTACCGAAGCATATTCAGGTTGTAGGTCCGGACTGATGGATGGTGGGCTTCGATGCGCAATATACGTCTGCAAATCGCTTTCATGGCGGTAGTACCGCTTCTGGCAGTTGTTGTTTATGCCAGTAATTTTCTTCTGAGCGAATTCACATACCTGCGCAAGATGCAAGACATGAAACCGCTCGTTGAGGTTTCGGGCCTTGTCGAGGCTGTCGTGGACGAATTGCAGAAGGAACGCGGCCAGACGGCGGTGCTCATTGCCTCCGGCTATGACCAGGCAGCGGCAGCGGCTGTCACCAAACAGAGGGGCGCAACGGATGCAGATCTGCAGGCTCTGCAGGCGTTTCTGTCGCAGGCTGCTGTGGCGGATGCCTCTGCCGAGCTCAAGGAGATGGCCAGCCTCCCGCGCGTCATTGCCAGCCACCGGTCCGCGGTCGATGCCCGTTCGGTCAATGGCGCTGACAACCTGAAGGTTTACACAGATCTGATCTCCGGCCTCATGGGCACGGTTTCTGCGATCGCGCTTGATACGGGCGAGCCGCGCCTGGCCGCGGAATTGCTGCCGTTCACGGCGCTCATTCAGGCCAAGGAAGCCGGCGGGCTGGAGCGCGCCATCGGTGCGCGCCTGTTTACGGCGGCCAGCAAGGGGGAGGTGACCGACTATGCGGTGTTCCTGTCCTTTGTCGACCGGGTGGCCGCCGGCGAGGCCTATCTTCAGAGCTTCCACATGCTGGCGACGCCTGACCAGGCCGCAGCGCTTGACCGGATGATGACCGGCAGCGCCGTTCAACAGGTCAGGGACTGGCGCAAGGTGCTTCTCACCCTGCCGCAGACGGACAATGGGCAGGGGGTGACGGGACCGCAGTGGTTCGACGCGGCAACGGCACGGCTCGACATCATCCGCAAGGAGACGCTGGAATTGCTCAAGGCCGCCGGTGAGACCGTCGCGGTCATGGAGGGCGAAGCCTATTCCCGCGCGCTGGTTGCCGGGCTCATGTCTGCCGCGGCCATCGCGGTGACGGTGATCATCAGCCTTCTCAATCTGCGTGCGATCCTCGCCAACCTGCGCCAGATCCGCGCAGCGCTGGGCCGGGTGGCGCAGGACGAGACCGACTTCACCATGCCGCTGCTGGAGCGGGGCGACGAAATCGGCGATCTTGCCCGTGCAGGCACCGTGTTTCAGGACAATGCCCGCCGCCGTCAGGCGCTGGAAAAGGAAATGGAGCAGGAGCGTTCGCTCGAAGGCGGCCGCCAGTCTCAGGTCGAGGCCATCATCGACCGCTTCCGCAGCATGATCGATGCCAGCATGCAGGCCGTGGCCGAAAAGACGGAAGCGATGGCCGGCAGCGCCCAGCGGGTGACGGAAGTGTCGGGTCAGGCCTTTGCCGCGGCTGATCAGGCGCGGGCAGCCTCTGCCACGTCCTCGCGCAGTGTCCAGACCGTGGCCGCTGCGGCTGAGGAACTCTCCAGCGCCATCTCGGAGATTCTCAATCAGTCCGACCGGTCGTCTGTCGCCATTACCGCAGCCACCGAGGTGGCCCGCGAGACCGATGTGCATGTGTCGAGCCTTGCGGAAGCAACCGACAAGATCGGCGTTGTCGTCGAGATGATCCGCGCCATCGCGGAGCAGACGAACCTTCTCGCCCTCAATGCCACCATCGAGGCGGCCCGTGCCGGAGAAGCGGGCAAGGGCTTTGCCGTTGTGGCGGCCGAAGTGAAGGAACTGTCCAACCAGACGGCCCGGGCGACGGAGGAAATCGCCGCCCAGATCACTTCGGTGCAGGGCATGACCAGCAAGGCGGTGACCTCGATCCAGCGCATCACCGGATCGATCGAATCCGTGATGGAAATGACGACGGCCATCAAGAACGCGGTCGGCGAACAGAGCGCAGCAACACGCGAGATCACCCAGAGCATCACCATCGCGGCCGATGGCTCGGATCAGGTTGCGGCCAGCGTCGCCAATGTGACCCGGACCGCACAGGACACGCGCACCGAGGCGGAGATGGTCGACAGCCTGTCGCGTGATGTGAAGTCCGTCTCCGAGAACCTGTCCAAGGCGGTCGATGCCTTCCTTGCGGATATGGTTCAGGATGTGGAAGCCCGCCGCGCGGCCCTGCGCCGCCAGATGGCTAGCTGATACGCGCAGCAGAGACATGTTGATGAAGGACGCCGGTGGCAGCCCCGCCGGCGTCCTTTTGCTGTTCCACGAGCCAACTTCGTGGACTTGGGGCCCCGGCGCGTTATCATCCGGGTATGCGTGCCTTTTCCCGCCTTCTGGACCGTCTTGCCTTTGAAAGCTCCCGCAATGCCAAGGAGGCGCTGCTGGTGGATTATTTCCGCCGCACGCCCGATCCGGACCGGGGCTATGCCCTTGCGGCGCTGACGGGCACGCTGGAGTTCCGTCACGCCAAGCCTGCAATGCTGCGGGCGCTGGCGGGGGAACGGACGGACCCGGTGCTCTTCGCGCTGTCCTATGATTTCGTCGGCGATCTGTCCGAGACGGTGGCGCTGATGTGGCCCGCGCCCGACCGGGCCGGCGAAGCCGATGGCGAGGGGCCGGGACTTTCCGCCGTGGTGCAACGGCTTGCTGGCGCTGGCCGCAGCGAGGTGCCGCAGCTGATTGCCGGATGGCTGGACCTTCTGGATGAGACGAGCCGCTGGGCGCTTTTGAAGCTTGTCACCGGTGGCTTGCGGGTGGGGGTGTCCGCCCGCCTCGCCAAGACAGCGCTGGCGCGGCTTGGAACTGTCAGCGTGGATGAGATCGAGGAGGTCTGGAACGCGCAGAAGCCGCCCTATGCGGCGCTGCTGGCCTGGGTGGAAGGGCAGGGCGGCAGGCCCGAGGCACGGGACCCGGCACCCTTCCGCCCGCCGATGCTGGCACACCCGCTGGATGAGGCGCGGGATATGGAGGCGCTGGACCCGGCTCAGTTTCTGGCCGAATGGAAATGGGACGGTATCCGCGTGCAGGCTTCAGCCGGGCGAGATGCGGCGGGCAGGCGTGTGGCGCGGCTTTACTCCCGCTCCGGCGATGACATTTCCGCCGCCTTTCCCGATGTGCTGGAGAGCCTGACCTTCGAGGGCTGTATCGACGGGGAACTGCTGATCCTGCGCGATGGTGCGGTGCAGCCCTTTTCCGAGCTGCAGAAGCGGCTGAACCGCAAGACGGCAGCACCGAAGCTGATGCAGCAGCTTCCGGCCGCCATCCGGGCCTATGATCTTCTGATGGACAATGGAGAAGACCTGCGCGCCCTGCCGTTTGAGCAAAGGCGGGCGCGGCTCGAGGCTTTCCTGATCGCGCAAGCCCCGCCGCGCATTGACCTGTCGCCACTGGTGCCCTTTGCGAACTGGGAGGAACTGGCCCGCTGGCGGGAGGAGCCTTCCGCGCATCTGCCGGAGGCTGATGCAGGCGCCGTGGAAGGGCTGATGCTGAAGCGGCGGCAGTCGCCCTATCTAGCAGGGCGTCCGCGCGGGGAATGGTTCAAGTGGAAGCGCGATCCCTTCACAGTGGATGCGGTGCTCATGTATGCGCAGCGCGGCCACGGCAAGCGCTCGTCCTATTATTCGGACTATACCTTCGGCGTCTGGCGGGGCGAGGAGCTTTTGCCGGTGGGCAAGGCCTATTCCGGCTTTACCGATGAGGAACTGCTGGAGATCGATAGGTTCGTCCGCAACAACACCGTCAACCGCTTCGGTCCGGTGCGGGAAGTGGCGCATACGCCCGATCTGGGGCTGGTGCTGGAAGTGGCGTTCGAGGGGCTGAACCGCTCCGGACGGCACAAATCCGGCCTTGCCATGCGCTTTCCCCGCATCGCCCGCCTGCGCTGGGACAAGCCGCCGCATGAGGCCGACCGGATCGAGACTCTGGAGGCTCTGTTGCCAATGCCTGCCAGCGTGACTTGAGTCTCCGGCGCGAAACCGGCAAGGTTCGCCCTGACCGGAAAAGCCGGTTCGACGGGAGACCTGCCAGTGATCGACTATTTTTACACCCACGTTTCGCCCTGGGCCTATCTCGGCCATCAGGCCTTTGTGGATCTTGCGGCGGCGCATGGGCAGGAGGTGCGGTTCCGGCCGGTCAATCTGGCCGGGGTTTTCGAGGTGTCGGGCGGTCTGCCGCTGGCCAAGCGCCATCCGGTGCGTCAGGCCTACCGTTTTGTCGAGTTGCAGCGCTGGCGGGAAAAGCGCGGCGTGCCGCTGACGCTGAAGCCAGCCTTCTTTCCCGCCGATCCCACCCTGGCCGATTGCTGCGCCATTGCCGTTGCCGAGGCGGGCGGCCCGGTGGCGGCCTGTTCGGCACGGCTGTTCCGCGCCATCTGGGTGGAAGACCTGAACATCGCCGACGAAGCGGTTCTGGCGGGGCTGTTGAGGGAGCTGGGCCTTGATGCAGACGCCTTGCTTGCAGCAGCAGGCAGCGAAGCCATTCAGGAGGCCTATCAGGAGAATCAGCGCCGCGCCATCGAACTGGGCGTCATCGGCTCGCCCTGCTACGTGCTGAAAGGCGAGCCCTTCTGGGGACAGGACAGGCTGGACCTGCTGGAAGATGCGCTTGTCTCGGGCCGGGATGCTTTCCGGCCGGTTTGAGGCGGGACAAGCTTCCTGGGCAGAACTGCCGCAACGGCGTGCTTTTGACATAGTCCCCCGCTAACATGCAGCTTATGTGGGCGAGTCCCCCGGCGCGCGGCGAATGGAGGCATGGGCGATGGCTGATCCGAAACTGGCATCATCTGCGCGGCTGCGCGCAGGAACGCTCGCCGTGGCTCTTCTGGCCCTGTCCGGCTTCCTGCAGGGACAAGTGGCGGAGGCGAAAAGCGCGGCACCGCAGGGCGGCCTTGCGGCGGGCCAGGTGGCAGGTCAGGGGGCTCCCGCAAAGACCGTGCCCTCGGGCAAGCCTGCCGCCAAGGCAAAAGCTCAAGGCCAGAGCCAGAGCCAGGTTAAAACCAAGCCCAAGCCTGCTCCCGCCGTTCCCGCAAGCAAGACCGCGAACAGCGCTGCAGGCAGATCCCAAGGGGACTCACCAGCAAAAGTGCCGGTCAGCCGGCCTGCAACGGCACCTGTCCCGGTGGCGGACCAGCAGGCGGATCAGCAGGCAAATCCGGCGCAGGAAACCGCACCTTCTGAGGCTCCGGTCGCTGATCCGCGGCGTTACGCGCTCGTGAAAGTGGACGGCAGCTACCTGCGGCTGGACAGGGTGGCCGGAACGATCGCCTTCTGCAAACCGGCCAATGGGGTGTGGCGCTGCATGCCTTCTCCGGATGCAGAAGCCGCTTATCTGGGTGAAATCGACCAGCTGCGGCAGGAAAACGCAGCCCTGCGGCAAGAAATTGCGGCTCTCAAGGGCAACTCGGACAGCGGTGCCCCGGGCCGCCCATCCGCAGAAGCCCCCCGCGGCAACACCCGCCCGGCTCCGGAACTGTCGCAAAAGGATGAAGAACAGCTCGACGAAATGCTCTCCTTCACGGAGCAGGCCATGCGCCGGTTCTTCGGTCTGATGCGGGATCTGCAAAGAGAAACGGGTCAGTAGACGGCCTTTCCCTCGCATCTCACGGCCGCGTTGCAGGCTCCGGCGGGACAGGCTGTCTCCTCTGCTCAGTCTGCCCGCAGACGTGACAGGGCTTCCTGCGTGCCAGTGGGCAGGCCCGCAGGCTCGCCGCTCTCCCGGCAAACGGGGCCGAAAGCGGTGTCGGTGATGGCGCAAAGGCGGCTGGCGCGGCTTTCAAACACGAAGAAACGCGCGCCCAGCATGTTTGCCTGGGTGCCAGTCAGGCTGACGGCGATCACAAAGCTTTCGCCTGCCTTGAGCGGACTGATCCAGGTCAGTTTCATCTCGAAAAGGCGGCGCTCACTGCCTGTTTCCTGTTGCCAGCCGAGGTTCAGGGGAGTCTGTTGCCAGACATGAGGCAGCGCCTCGCCGATGCATTGCGCGACAAAGCCATCATCTGCCTTGTTGTCCGCCCCAAGATGCCTTGGGAGCACGGTTCCCCGGTAAATGACCGATCCGCCGCCCTCGACAATGCTTTCCAGCGTTGCCTTGTTGGCCAATGGAGAAGGGGGCAAGGCACGGGGCGCCGCTTCTTCCGGCATGGCCTGAACCACATCTTTGAACTTGCTGCGGAACGTGCGGGCGGTGCCGGCAGGCGGGGTATAGCCATCGATAGCCGTGGCCAGAACCTCTCCGGTCACGGCGTTCTTCATCTGATGGACGATGGTCAGAATATGCGGGCCGTCGAAACAGACGAGAGAGGAAACCACAAGCAGCGTGCTGCAGGGGGCCGGAGTGTGGAAGCGGATATGCCGCACGCGGCGGGCGCCGACCAGAGACTCACTCAGCGCGCAGATGAGCCGGAACTGCCTGTCCGCCTCATCGAGCCGTTGGACGCAACCATGTTCGCTCAAAACACCCTGTTCTGTACAATCGCTGTGGCTCACATAGGAGAACAGGGTTTCTTCAGTCAGCATCGTGTGGTGGCCCTGATGGTTGCTGTAGCCGGGAAAATATGTAACTTACTTTCAGGTAATAGTAGAGTTATTCATAATTACGCTAAGGAAATTATCAATAAGAGATTTGCTCTGGTCCGCTATTTCGAGAGGAAAGCTCTGGAAAACATGGCATCCGCCGGGGAAGACGTCCAGCGTGGCGGAGTTCCCGGACGATATCCATCGGGATGCCTGAAACAACGTGTCATCCAGAAGGGGATCCCGGGTTCCCACCACGAAATAGGCGGGCGGCATGCCGCTCAGGTCTGCCATCAGGGGGGAAATGTCCGCAGACTTGGGGTCTTCGCCGTTCTTCAGATACAAACGGACGAACATTTCGATATCGCGCGTGTTCAGGACCAGCTTCTCCGTGCCCCAGGATCTGGCGCTCGGCGTCAGGCTCAGATCGAAACAGCCGGCGATAAAGACGGCGGCACTGAAGGGTGTCAGACCGTGCCTGTCCCGCAGGCGCAGCAGGGTGACGGCAGCCAGATTGGCGCCTGCGCTGTCCCCGCCGATGGAAAACCGTGACAGCCCGAATTCCTGCGCGGCCGGCCCGATGAGCCAGAGGGCTGCGGCTTCGCAGTCATCCGGTGCGGCAGGATAGGGATGTTCCGGAGCAAGCCGGTAGTCCACGGAAGCAACCAGAAGCCCCGTCCTGTCGGCCATTTCGGCCAACCGCAGATCCTGCAGGTCCGCCCCGCCGAACGTCCAGCCGCCGCCATGAATATGCAGGAAGGCGCCCTCCGGCCGGCTGTCCTGTGGCCGGAAAAGCCGCAGGCGAAGCTTGCCCGCTGCCCCGCCACGTGCAGGGCCCTCGATCCAGATATCCTCAGCGCGCGGGCTGCGGACAGGGGCCGGGAAGGGGCCTATGCCTTGCTCCCGCCGGTCGCGGACCACCTGCGGGGGGAAGCTCCACTGATCCGGCTCGGCAGCCAGACGTGCCGCGAGAGCCTCATTGAAGGCGCGTGTTTCTTCGCTCGCGGCTTCGGGCAGGAAGAGGGAATGGTGAAGGCTCAGCATCAAGGGTTCTCCGGTTCCGGTGACTGGGGAAAGCTAAAGTGTCAGATCGTGCCTGCCAATCTGCTTCAGTCAGGGGACGTCAGGGGGCAATCCGGAGAAGTTGCAGCGCGTTGCCGTTTCTCCCATGTCACTTGCGGGAGATTTCGGGCAAGGCTTGATCTGGTGCAAGGTGATGTGCACTGTGAAGGCAGAGCCTTCTGACCGGGACGGCCGCGCCCGTTGTGCGGTGTGCGCTGGCCTGACCGGATGGAATGGCGTTCGAGCGGATCTGGGAAGCAGATGCGTCAGCATTCCGGTCCGTCCGGACGGTATGTGATAAGGGGCCGGGAGCCGTGGAGCGGCCCAGACGCCGGCAGACGTGCCGGGGTGTAAAATCGGGGGGAAAGCATTGGCGGACAGCAACAATTACCATTTCATCATTGCGGATGATCATCCTTTGTTTCGCGGGGCGCTGCGGCAGGCGCTTGATTTGCTCTATCCCGGATCGGTGATCGACGAAGCCGGTACGCTGGAGGATGTGACCGCCCGCCTGGAGGATGCCGGCGGCGTGGATCTGGTGCTGCTGGATCTGTCCATGCCCGGCATGCGCGGCTTCTCGGGCCTTATGTTCCTGCGCGCCCAGCACCCTTCGGTCCCGGTGGTGATTGTCTCGGCCAATGAAGAGCCTCAGGCCATTCGCCGGGCCATCGGCTTTGGGGCGTCGGGGTTCATTCCCAAGTCCCATGGCATCGAAGTCATCCGCAATGCGATCGAGCAGGTGATGGCCGGTTCGCTCTGGACCCCGCCGGAAATCGACCTCACCATCGCCGACAAGGATTCTGATGCGGCGCGCCGGCTGGCCAGTCTGACGCCGCAGCAGGTGCGCGTCCTCATGATGCTGTCGGAAGGTCTTCTGAACAAGCAGATCGCCTATGAGCTGTCCGTATCCGAGGCAACCGTCAAGGCGCATGTGTCTGCCATCTTGCAGAAACTGGGCGTTGAAAGCCGGACGCAAGCGGTGATTGCGGCCTCCAAGATCGAAGCCGGAAGCTGGCAGATACCGGAAGCAAGCCAGGATCTTTGATCCTGCTGTTTTGAATCTCAGCCCTGCCAGATTTCGCGAACAGTCAACCGCTGTTCTGCGGGCGTGCCCATCCTTTAGGCATGCTTACTGAGCAATGCTGGGCAGGCTGGAGAGCGTGGACAGGTATTTTATCAAGTTGATTAAATTGATTGAGCCGTTTCCTGTTGATCTCAATTGGAAATCTTCGCTTTGTTTAATTCAAATCGTGATTTTTACCCCCTCTTTACGGAGATATGAGACATTACGTTCCCCAGCGACACATGTACCCTGTGCGCAAATATTGACCGGATAGTGGATGAGCCAGGCGAAGGCCGAGAAGCAGGTCGCATTCGGAGCAGCAGAGCCCGGTGATGCCGGGCGGGCTGCAGCAGGGGAAGACGTGTGCATGAACGGGGAACTCAGCATCGCTGATTTTCTGAGGCGTCCACTTCATCATCTGACCGACGCCGTGCGCTTCATCTTCCGGGGACTGTTGGATGAGGATGAGCTGAGCGGCCGGATACGCGCGCAGCAGATCACGGCGATTGTCCGGTTCATGCCGTATATTACGTCATGGAACGTCTTCAGCGCTCTCATCATCATCAATTTGAATTTCGGTGTGACGCCGCTCTACCTGTTGCTCGCCTGGTCGGTAGCCATGATGTTTGTCATCGGCCGCGGTGTCGCCGTCTGGCGGAAAAGCCGGAAGCGGGCATTTACGACGGCGTCCTCCAGGGGCATTATTTCCGCGACCGTACAGGCTGGCGTACTGGGCATCCTGTGGTGCCTGGCACTGTTCATGACCTTTTACTACGGTTCTCAGGATACGCTCATCCTTTCCGCCTGCCTGATTGCCGGACTGATCTGCGCGGGCGGCTTTGTGCTGGCGACGGTGCCTCTGGCCGGCCTTGCCTGGGTCGTGACGATCTGGTGCGGATCGGTGTTCCAGATCATGCAGATCGGAAAGGGGCCGATGGTCGAGCTTGCCAGCCTGCTCTCGGCCTATTCCTTTATGGTGGTGGTTTGTATTCTGGCGGTTTCCCGGGTGTTTGTCGCCCGTGTGATAACGGAGCAGGAACTCGAACACCGGGGACAGGTGATCGGCCTGCTGCTCAACGAGTTTGAGGAAAGCGCCAGCGACTGGCTGTGGGAAACCGACAGCGCGGGCAGTCTGAAACGGACATCTGCCCGGTTCTGCGAGGTTTGCGGGCGCGCCCCGGAAGACCTGCAGGGATACGGCCTGATCGATGCCCTGCAGACAAGTGCCGAGCAGGGGGATGGCTGGGATGAGGTGCGGGAGGTGATGAACGCCTGTCAGCCTTTCCGCGACATGCCCGTGCTGACCATCGTCAATGGTGAGCGCCGCTGGTGGTCTCTCACCGGCAGGCCCTATTTCGACCGAGCCTGCAAGTTTACCGGCTATCGCGGCGTCGGGTCTGACATCACCGATGCCCGCCGCGCCCACGATCTGGTCAAATATCTCGCTGAGCATGATGCGCTGACCGGAGTGGGCAACCGCAACTGGCTGCTGGGCCGGGCTGGCGAGAGCCTGGAGAACGCGCTGGCCGATGGCAGCAATGTCAGCCTGCTGATGGTGGATCTCGACAACTTCAAGGCCATCAATGACATGCGCGGTCATCCCGTGGGCGACGAGATCCTCAATCTGGTCGCGCAGCGGTTCAGCGAAATCTGTGCCGGACGCGCGGATCTTGCCCGCATTGGCGGTGATGAATTCGCCATTCTGCATGTGGGGCAAAGCCGCCAGAACACCGAGGCGCTGGCGAACGAACTGATCAACAGCCTGAAGGCGCCGCTGCTGACCGATAGCGGCAGCTACACCGTGGGCGCAACGATTGGCATCGCCTGCGCGCCGCGTCAGGCGGACACCATCGATGACCTGATGCGCTGCGCGGATATCGCGCTCTACAAGGCCAAGCGCAGCGGACGGGGGCAGGCCCTGTATTTCGAAGCCGAGATGGACCGGGAACAGCGTGAGCGGCGCGAGATGGAGGCAGCGCTCCGCAGGGCCGTCGAAAAAGGCGGCCTCACCCTGGCTTTCCAAGCGATTGTCTCGGCGCAGACCGGACACATCCAGTCCTGCGAGGCGCTGCTGCGCTGGAACGATCCGTTCATCGGCCCGGTTTCACCCGCCGTCTTCGTCCCTATCGCCGAAGAGGCCGGGCTGATTGTTCCGATCGGGGAATGGGTGCTGCGGGAGGCTTGCAAGCGGGCTGCCGGGAGCAAGCACGAGATATCCATTGCGGTCAATCTGTCGCCGCTGCAGTTCGCTGCGGCGGGGCTTGTTGATGCGGTGAAATGGGCACTGGAGGAATCGGGACTGCCGGCACAACGGCTGATCCTGGAAATCACCGAATCCGTGCTGATCCAGGACGCAGGGTCAACGGCCGAGATCCTCAGTCAGCTCAAGGCGCTGGGCGTGCGCATCGCTCTGGACGACTTCGGAACAGGATATTCGTCGCTGAGCTACCTGCGCCACTATCACTTCGACAAGATCAAGATCGACAAGTCCTTCGTCAGCGAACTGGGCGATGGCGGGGAGAGCATGGCCATCATTTCAGCTGTCATCATCCTGGCGCGCAGCCTGAAGATGGAAGTGACGGCAGAAGGCGTCGAGACAGAAGAACAGGCCAATCAGTTGCGCCTCATGGGCTGTGGCAGTTTGCAGGGCTTTTATTTCGGCCAGCCGGTGGAGACCTACCCGGACACTCTCGTGCCGCGTCCTGACTATGGCGCCAGCCGGGTAGGGTCGCGAAAGATCGTCACTCAGTAACCAGCATTTCTGCCCGGACTCGCGCCAGCTGGGCCCTGAGGGCCGCAGGCCGGACCGGTTTGTTGAGCAGTCCGATGTCCCGCTCCGCTGCTTCCGCCCGCACGGCGCGGCTGCGGTCGGCGGTGATGAGCAGCGCAGGAATGCTGCGGCCGAACTTCCAGCGCAGCCGCACGGCACATTCAATGCCATTGCCCTGATCAAGGTGATAATCGACCAGCATGATGTCGGGGGTGCGGCCAAGCTGCGTCACGTGCTGGGCTGCTTCCATGTCGTTGCTGGCGGTCAGAACCTCGCAGCTCCAGCTTTCCAGCAGGCGGCGCATGCCGTCGAGAATGTTTGGCTCGTTGTCGATGGCCAGAACCAGCATGCCATCCAGCTGGCTGCTGGTCACGGCAACCGGCTCGCCAACGCTGGGCAGCACGGGAACAGGGGCTGCTGAGGGAACTTCCACCGCAAAGCAGGAACCTTTCCCCATTCGCGAGCGCAGGGTGACCGGGTGATCCAGCACCCGGCTGATCCGCTCCACGATGCACAGGCCGAGTCCAAGTCCCTTGGCCGTGCGGATGCCATCGTCCAGCCGGTGGAACTCCATGAAGATGGCTTTCTGCTTGGAGGCCGGAATGCCGATACCCGTGTCATGAACCTCAATGACGACACGTGAGCCATGGCGGCGGCAGCCGACAAGGACGCGGCCCGTCAGGGTGTATTTCAGGGCATTGGACACAAGGTTCTGCAACAGGCGGCGCAGCAGGCGGCGGTCTGAACGGACGGTGAGCGAGGTCGGCACGAAACTCAGCCTGAGGTCCCGTTCGCGCGCGACCGGGTCGAATTCCAGCTGCAAGGCGCGGAAAATCTCGTCGAGGCGGAAGGTGCCGTATTCCGGCTTGAGCGCGCCGGTGTCGAGGCGGGAAATATCCAGAATGGCGCTGATGATGTCCTCGACGGATTCGAGCGAGGCTTCGACATTGCGCACCAGATCCCCTGCCTCCCCCTCGCGGAACCTGTCGACCAGCACGGAGGCGTAAAGGCGGGCGGCGTTCAGCGGCTGCAGGATGTCATGACCGGCGGCGGCCAGAAACCGGGTCTTGCCGATATTGGCCTCTTCGGCCGCATGGGTTGCCTGCACGAGCTGCTGGTTGACGCGGGTCAGCTCCTCGGTGCGCTCGCGCACCCGGCGCTCCAGCGTTTCGTGGGATCTGGACAGGGCTTCCTCGGCCAGCACGCGCTCGGTGATGTCGGTGAAGGTGGTAACGATGCCGCCATCCGGCATGGGGCTGATGCGCACCTCCAGAATGGTGCCGGTGATCGACAGGCGCTCCTGGAACGTCTCCTGGCGGATGACCAGCTTCTCGATCCTGTCGGCCACAATCGCATCGGCCGAACTGCCTCTCAATTCGCCCCGCTCCGCATTGAAGCGGATGATGGTGTCGAGCGGGGTGCCCACCTGGCCATATTCAGGCGGAAGGCCTAGCAGGTCGCGGAACTGACGGTTCCAGCAGATCAGCCGCAGATCCCGGTCGAACACGGCGATGCCCTGACGCACCTGATCAAGCGCCGTCTGCAAAAGGTCGCGGTTGTACTGGATGGCCTCCGAGGCATCATCCAGCAGCTTCATGGCGCCCTTGATGGTGGCATCGCGCCGTTTGAGCAACAGCGACAGGACCAGCCTTGCGGAGGCCGCGCCGATGGCCGAGGCCAGCAGCTGCTCTGAGTAGCGCAGCACCTGCGCATCCGCCGGAGCGTTGAGATCCAGCGTCAGGCCGCGTTCACGGGCGTACCGGTGGAAGGAACGCTCGGAGCGTTCCACCCCCAGATAGCGGGCGACGGTGGCCTTCAGATCACCAACCGTCACATGGGTCCGCCACAGGCGGAAGGACGGCGTCGAGGCCAGCTCCTGCGGCACGAAGAGATTGGCCTGAAGCCGTTCGGATGGTTCGGGCGCCCGGGTCAGGGAGAAGAGAATGAAACAGGTGAGATTGGCCAGAAGACTGAAGGCAACCCCGTGCAGGAACGGGTCGGCGGGGCTGTAGAACAGGGATTGCGGCCGCAGCCATTCGATGCCGAACGGCCCGTCGAAGAGGATCGCTTCGGCAATAAGCCCGGACTGGACAAAGGTCGGCAGCAGCAGGGTGTAGAGCCACAGGCCAAAGCCCGCCACCATGCCCGCAATCGCACCGCGCGCCGTTGCCTTGCGCCAGAAAAGCCCACCAAAGAAGGCCGGAGCAAACTGGGCAATCGCGGCAAAGGAGAGGAGGCCGATCGAGGCAAGGGCGGCGGTATCTCCGGCTGCTCTGTAATAGGCATAGGCGAGCAGCAGGATGACGAAGATGGAGGCACGGCGCACGCGCAGCAGCATGCGGCTGAGATCCTTGCCCCGTGTCGAGGCGATATCGTCGCTGCCGCGCTGGCGCAGAATGAGCGGAACCACGATGTCATTGGAAATCATGATCGCCAGCGCCACCGTGGCGACGATGATCATGGCCGTTGCCGCCGACAGGCCGCCGATGAAGGCGAAGAGGGCGAGAAAACCCTGGTTCGAGGCCATCGGCAGGGCGAGGACGTAGGAGTCCGGATTGATGCCGGGATCCAGCGTCAGCATGCCCGCCGCGGCAATCGGCACCACGAAGATGTTGATGGCGATGAGGTAGAGCGGGAACATCCAGGTGGCGAGGCGCAGCTCCGCCTCGGAATTGTTCTCGGTGACCACCACATGGAACTGGCGTGGCAGCAGCAGCGAGGCGATCAGCGACAGGCACGTGATGGCGATCCATTCCGCCGGCTGGAACGGCTGGGAAAAGACGCTGGCGACCTTGGGGCTTGTGGCAATTGCCGCCACCAGATCCAGCGGCCCGTCATAAAGGGCATAGGTGACCCAGAAGCCAACCGCCAGGAAAGCGAAGAGCTTGACCACTGCTTCGAGCGCAATCGCCAGCATCAGCCCTTCCTGATGCTCGGTCGCATCAATGTGCCGGGTGCCGAACAGCCAGGCGAAGACGGCCATACCGATGGCGATCAGCAGAGTGATGTCGCCGAAGGACGTGAGCAGCGACACCCCGTCCGGCGGGCCGAAGGGGCCGATCATGGTGGTGACCGACAGGGACAGCGCCTTCAGCTGCAGGGCGATGTAGGGGATGATGCCGATGACGGCGATGACCGTCGCCGTTGCCCCAACTGTCTGGCTCTTGCCGTAACGGGCGGCCATGAAGTCGGCAATCGAGGTGATCCGCTCCGTCTTGGCGACCCGGATGATCCGCCGCAGCAGCGGAAAGCCGAAGGCAAAGAGCAGGATCGGGCCTGTGTAGATCGCCAGAAACTCCAGCCCGTTCTGCGTTGCACCGCCAACCGAGCCATAGAAGGTCCAGGATGTGCAGTAGACAGAGAGAGACAGCGCATAGATGAAGGGCCGGCTCTTCACCGCCAGCGGCAGGCGCGAGCGCCGGTCCCCGAAACTGGCGATGGCAAAGAGCAGCAGGATATAGCCCAGTGCGCTTAAGGTGACGATCCAGCCGTCCAGCATCGCAATCCTGTCCGCCCTTGTCCGGTTGAACCGGACTGCTTGTTGCCTCTGGCCGAATGCGCCGGATTTTTCCGCGCGTCTCCGTCCTCCCGTGCTGATCGGACCATAGGTGCGCGGGCTTGTCCATTCGTCTTGCGGCGGGGGCGTGCCTGCGCAAATCTTCCCTTGCGGATAGGATGTGTTAACACTGTCAGGCAGACCGGGCGGACGGCCCGGACCAGGAGCACCAGATCACGGGGGCGGAAATGCTCAAGGAATTCAAAGAATTTGCCATCAAAGGCAACATGCTCGACATGGCCGTCGGCATTGTCATCGGCGCGGCCTTCAGTGCCATCGTCTCCTCCATGGTGGACGATATCATCATGCCGCCGATCGGCCTCATCCTCGGCAATGTGGATTTTTCCGAGCTGTTCCTGGTGCTCAAGCAGGGCATGCCGGAAGGCCCCTATCCGACGGTTGACGCTGCCAAGGCTGCCGGTGCCGTGACCTGGAACCTTGGTCTTTTCGTCAATGCGATGGTGAAATTCACCATCGTGGCCTTCGCCCTCTTCATCGTGGTGAAAGGCGTCAACCGGCTGCGGCGCGAAGAAAAGGCCAAGCCCGCAGAACCGGCCAAGCCGCCGCGCCAGGAACTGCTGCTGGAAGAGATCCGCGACCTTCTGAAGAAGTGAGCTAGGCCGGGATAGGCCTGTCCCGCCGGGGCTGGCACCCGGCGGCAATCATCGCTTTGGGTGAAGTCAGCTTCACGCAGATTCATGTGCTTTTGCCGGAGAGGATTTGTAAGGTCGATGACCAGACACATCCTTCCGGCGGAGCCTGACGTGACCTTGCACACCCCCAATGATCGCATCCTTGATGCTCTCCGGGCGCCTGCCCGCAATGCGCCGGAAAGCGGCATCGTCGAAGTCGTCAATGCGGCGCGCGAGCTGCCGGATGTGATCCCGCTCTGGGTGGGCGAGGGCGATCTGCCGACGCCGGCCTTCATCTGCGAGGCGGCGGAAGCGGCGATGAAGGCGGGCGAGACCTTCTACACCTATCAGCGCGGCCTGCCGGAACTGCGCAAGGCGCTGGCGGATTATCATGGCCGCGTCTTCGGCCGCCCGTTTGATCCGGAGCGCTTCTTCGTCACCGGGTCAGGGATGCAGGCCATCCAGATCGCGGTGCAGATGATTGCCGGGCAGGGGGACGAGGTGCTGGTTCCGGTGCCTGCTTGGCCGAACATTGCCGCCTCTGTCGGGCTGATGGGCGGGGTGCCGGTCTCCGTGCCCCTCGATTTCACGCAAGGCGGCTGGTCGCTGGATGTGGCGCGTCTCGAAGCGGCAATCACGCCGCGCACCCGCGCCATCTTCATCAACACGCCGGCCAATCCGACCGGCTGGGTGGCGAGCCGCGAGGATCTGAAACAGATTCTCGATATTTCCCGCCGCCACGGTATCTGGATTATTGCCGACGAAGTCTATGGCCGTTTCTACTATGGGGCCGGCAATCATGCGCCCTCCTTCCACGAAATTGTGGAAGAGGACGACCGGGTGATCCAGGTAAATACCTTCTCCAAGAACTGGGCCATGACCGGCTGGCGCATCGGCTGGATGTCGGCGCCCAAGGCGCTGGGCCAGGTCATTGAAAACATGGTGCAATATTCCACGTCCGGCGTAGCTGGCTTCATGCAGCGCGGGGCGATTGCGGCGTTGTCTCCGCAAGGGGATGCCTTCCTTGAGGAGCAGAAAACGCGGGCGCTGGCGGGCCGCAAGATCGTCTGTGATGCGCTGGCGGCCATGGATGGCGTGCGCTTCACCGTGCCGGATGGCTCTTTCTACATGTTCTTCGGCATCGAGGGGCACACGGATGCGCGCCAGCTGGCCATGGATCTGGCCCTTCAGGCGCGGGTGGGGCTGGCGCCTGCTTCGGCCTTTGGTGTCACCGGGCAGGGCTTCCTGCGGCTGTGCTTTGCCCGCCGGGCCGATCATGTGGAAGAGGGGATGAGGCGCCTTGCCGCTTGGCTAAAGCGTTGACGCAGCTTCGTAGAATGCGTTACGGATTTCCACGTAAGGACTTGTTACCCAGCGTTGTGCTTTGCCGCGCTCGGGACATTTTGGCGGCAGGGCATGGACGAGGGACAGGGACATTGTGGTCAGGGCGCGGCTTGGACCGTATCTGACGCACGTCTGGCCAGTGTTCTGGAGACGGCCGTCGACGGCATCATTGTCATCAACGACCGTATGCGCATCCTGGGCTTCAACAAGGCCTGCGAGCGCCTTTTCGGATACACGGCCGCCGAAGCTCTGGGTCAGAATGTTACCCTGATCATGCCGGGATCCTATGCCCGCGAGCATGACCACTATGTGGAGCGCTATCTGGAAACCGGCGAGCGGCGGATCATCGGCATCGGCCGTGAAGTCGCCGCGCGCCACAAGGATGGCACCGAGTTTCCGGTGGAGCTGTCGGTCGGCGAGGCGAAAACGCCTGACGGACGCCAGTTCATCGGCATCCTGCGGGATCTGCGGCACCGCAAGTCGGTGGAGCAGAGCCTTGCGAGAGCGCAAGCGCAACTGGTTCACATGACCCGAATCAGCGCCATCGACGAGATGGGCGCGGCGATTGCCCATGAACTGAACCAGCCGCTGACAGCAATCTTGTTGTATCTTCAGGCCGTTGTCCGCAAGGCGCGCAATGCCGATACCGTCGATGCTCAGTCTCTTGGCGTGATCGAGAAGGCCATGCGCGAGGCCGAGCGTGCGGGGGAGATCATCCAGCGCATGCGCCAGCTGGTGGAGAAGCGCGATCCGGAACGGGTGCCGACGGATCTGCTGAGTTTCAGCCGGTCCTGTGTGGAACTGGTGGAACTGGGATCGGGTGACAGCGGCGTGCGTTTCGAGATGAAAATCCAGCCGCAGCTGCCGGAGCTGCCGATCGATCCGGTGCAGATCCGCCAGGTTCTGGTCAACCTTCTGCGCAACGCCCGCGAGGCGGTGCAGGGCTCGCCGGAAAAGACCGTCCGGCTCGAAGTCGAACGGAGCGGCGATTACATCGAGTTCCGCGTCCAGGACAGCGGGCCAGGGGTCCCCTCCGAGGTGGTGCCGGAACTGTTCCGCGCCTTCTCAGGCCACAAACGCAAGGGGCTGGGGCTTGGCCTCGCCATTTCCCGGACCATCGCCCAGAATCACGCCGGTGATCTGAGCCTTGAAAAAGCTGCCGAGGGAGAAGGGGCAACGTTCGTTCTCCGCCTTCCTATTAATTGCAATATTGATCCAGATCGTCACGCTGACGGCAAGTCGTGATATGCCCTTGGGCTATACGCAAGAAAGAGGACTTTAGGGATGACCGAAGCCATCTACATCGTTGATGATGATCCCGCCGTGCGCGATGCATTGTCTGTCGTGTTCGAGATGGAGGGCTTTTCGGTCGAAACCTTCGAGGACGGGGACAGCTTCGTCACGGTTGCCAAGGAGCGTGTTCCGGCTTGCGTCATTCTCGACGTGCACATGCCGGGCCGTTCCGGCATTGACGTGCTGAAGGCCCTGAGCGCGGACAGCTATGAAGCGCCGATCTTCATCATCTCCGGCCAGGGCGATATCCCGATGGCTGTGGAGGCCATCCGCAACGGTGCCTTTGATTTCATTGAGAAGCCTTTTGACGCCGACACGGTGGTTGCCCGTGTGCGCGAGGGCATCGAGGCGCAGCGGAACAAGGGGGCACCTGCAAATGGTGAGACCGGCAGCTTCCCCGGCGCTGAACTGCTGACCCGGCGTGAGCGCGAGGTTCTGGGCAGGATCACGGCAGGGGCTTCCAACAAGGAAGCCGGCCGGGAGCTGGGCATCAGCCCCCGGACGGTCGAGGTGCACCGCGCCCGCATCATGGAGAAACTCGGCGCCAAGAACGCGGCGGATCTCGTCCGCATCGTGCTTGCTCATTGAAACGAATGTCATCAGCCCGCTCCTGCAATGCGGGCTGATGACATCGATTGCAAAAATTTGATTCAGATCCCTCGTAATAGTGCGTAGATCATATTGGGCAAAAGGGCCGTATAAAGAGAGCAGTGCCCAATGCACACGCTCTATCGTGGACCATTTGCGTGACAGTTCACATTGTCGAAGATGATTTCGGGGTATCGGACGCGCTGTCCATTCTCGTGGAGGGAATGGGTCACGAAGCGGTCGTATACCCCGACGCAGAGTCCTTCTTTGAAGGCGAGCCGCCGGTTTCCGGCGACCTGGTGATTGTCGACCTGGGCCTGCCCGGTGTCAGTGGCGCACAGGTGGTGCGCTGGCTGGGTGAATTCCGCGACCCTCCCAAGGTCATTGTCATCTCCGGACAGCCGGGGAACCGCCTGCGGGAGATGCTGAGCGGCATCAATCCCTTCGCCTTCCTGCGCAAGCCTCTGTCCGAAGAAGAGCTGGCGCCTTATCTTTGAAGGCGGAATTGCAGCCGCGACAAAATCCTGCGTTTATTTTGTCTTGTGAAGTGGAATTGTATCAATTCCCCGGTTGCGATCTGCTGCCGGATTTATTTGCTTTGTGGTGTTTCCCCTCTGAGAGGCGGAGTACAACTCCCTTACACTACTGAATTCTACGGATGCGTCATCCTGTCCTGAGTATAAGGCCTTACGCACTCGACCGGATTTCGCCCTGCAAATCTCCAAGATAGTTTGTCACCATCAGCAGCAATACAGGCAGCCCGCCGGACGGGGCAGGTTGCCGGAAACGTGGTGCATGGGGAAACCCGTGCCGTGTTTCTTTGCGGGTTGAAAGCCACAGGAGGGAAACATGGCTTATCTGGAACGCAGTCTCACAAGATCACCCATGGCCGGTACCATCGCATCCCGCGTTCCTGCCCCTGAGGTCACCTCCCACTTCGCCAGCTTTGGCGCCAAGAGCGTGAGCTACAAACCGCATGATGTGATCTATTACCAGGGTGACCCTGCCGACCGCATTTTCGAGGTTGGCCGCGGCACGGTGATGCTGTTCAAGCTGCTGCCCGATGGCCGCCGTCAGGTGGTCGAGGTGCTGGGCGCCGGGGATATCTTCGGTATGCCCGCCGGCGAAGAGCAGGATTGCACCGCTGAAACCCTGACCGATGCCTGTGTCCACACGCTGGACCTGCACCAGATCGAAGTCTCTCCCGACATTCAGCGCCAGCTGACCAAATGCCTGATCACGCAGATGCAGCATCTGCATGAACACGCGGTTCTGCTTGGCCGCAAGTCGGCAACCGAGCGTGTCGCCAGCTTCCTGATGCATCTGGTTCCGGACCGCGGCGGCAACAACTGCATGGGGCCGGTGGAAGACGGCCTGCCGGACAGCCGTCAGGTCAAGCTGCACATGACCCGCCAGGAAATTGCCGATTACCTTGGTCTGACCATCGAGACAGTCAGCCGTGTGATCTCGGATATGAAGCGCCGCGGCCTCATCACGCTGGAGCGCAACGACGAGATCCGCCTCAACCGGGTTTGCGCTGTCTGCCAGCTCACCGGCAAGCACTGATCAGACAAGCACAAGACCCCATCGATCATTGTAAGCCCTGTAGCCAGTCCGCAAGGACTGGCTGTTGGCGTTTCTGCGGGCAAAAGCAGGGCGCCGCCCTCGCTTCCTGCCCTGGCCCAGCCTGCTGTCTGGCTGGGCGCCATTTCCAATCCTCACACCGCCATCGAGTGGCGCGGCACCACGGCGCTGGGGGCGGCCTTGCCGAAATAGGCATCGAAGGCAGCCGCCGCGATCCGCACATAAGGCCGGCCTTCCGGCGTGATTTTCACCCAGGCGTCCTTGCAGGTCAGCAGCCCGTCTGAGCTGAGTTCCTCCAGCTTTGCGAGGCTTTCGCTGAAGTGGCTGAGGGGCAGGCCATGCCGTTCGGCAATCCGGGCCACGTCCACGGTATAGGACGTCATCAGCTGTTCGATGATATCGGCCCGCGCCCGGTCATCATCGGACAGGGCAAAGCCCTTGTTGACCGGCAGCTGGCCGTTTTCCACCATGCGCTGCCACGTGCCCGTGTCACTGACATTCTGGACAAAACCGGCAGGCAGCCGGCCGATGGAGGAGACGCCGAGGCCGATCAGCGCTTCACCCTGATCGGTGGTGTAACCCTGGAAATTGCGCTTCAGACGGCCTTCCGCAAGTGCAATCGCCATGCTGTCGTCCGGCCGGGCGAAATGATCGAGGCCGATGGCCACATAGCCCGCATCCATCAGGGCTTCGCGCGCCGCATCGGCCATGGCAAGGCGCTCGGCCGGCGCGGGCAGGGTGGTCTCGTCAATGAGCCGCTGATGCTTTTTCATCCAGGGCACATGGGCATAGCCGAAGAGGGCGATGCGTGAAGGCTGCAGCGCGACGGAGCGGGCCACGGTGTCCAGAATCGTGTCGCGCGTCTGCAGCGGCAGGCCATACATCAGGTCGAAATTCAGGGCATCCAGTCCGGCATCCCGCAGGTGATCGACGGCTGCCTGCAGCACCTCGTAGGACTGCACCCGGCCGATGGCCTTCTGCACATCCGGGTTCAGGTCCTGCACGCCGAGGCTGGCGCGGTTGATCCCCATCACGGCCAGCGTCAGCGCCAGGCGGCGGGTGACATAGCGCGGGTCCAGTTCGATGGCGTGTTCGAGATCCGGCGTCAGATCGAACAGCACCCGGATCATGCCGGAGAGTTCCAGCAGGCTTGCTTCCGGCAAAAGGCTTGGCGTGCCGCCGCCCCAATGGATGTGGCGCACGCGCCGCTGGGCGCCCAGATGCCCGGCGACCAGCTCGATCTCGGCTTCCAGCGATTTGGCATATTGCACCAGAGGCGCGTCCTTGCGGGTCGCCTTGGTGTGGCAGCCGCAATAGTGGCACAGCTCCCGGCAATAGGGCACATGCAGGTAGAGGGACAGGTCCGTCTCTTCAGGCAGGCCAGCCAGCCAGCTGCCGTAAAGGCCGGGTGTCACCTCCGCACTGAAGTGCGGTGCGGTCGGGTAGCTTGTGTAGCGCGGCACGTTACGGGCCGCATATCGGGCAAGATGGTCGCTCATGAGGGCAATCTGGCAGATGTCCGGGAGGGGAACCTTGATCTTCCTCAACGTTCCTGAAGGTGTGTTGCAGCTTCAAGCCATGCGTCATGCGCGCAGGTGCAAGGGTTCAGCCCGGCTGCAAATGCACTGGTTGGCCTGCCGCAGGCCGCTATAGTGACATGGCATGCCTGCCAGCCCCCTATTTCCTGATCCGCGACCAGCCAGATGACATCCAGCCAGATCGACGCCGAACCAACCGTTTCCCGCCGGACAGCCTTGGCGCAATTCTGCCTGACGATTGCCATCGGCGGGGCTGGCGCGGCCGGGTTCAACTGGCTCGGCCTGCCTGCGGCCTGGCTCTCGGGCGCGATGATCGTTGTTGCCGCAGCTACCTTTGCCGGGTTGCGGGCGAAGTTTCCAACCGGCATTCAACCGCCGCTCTACACGCTGCTGGGCATGACCATGGGCAGCGGCGTGACGCCGGACGTGGTGCATCGCATCGGCGACTGGCCGGTTTCGCTGGCTGGCCTTGCCGTCGTCGTGGCACTGGTGATGCTTGCGACCTATGTCTTCCTCCGCCAGCTTTGCGGCTGGACGAAGGAAGAGGCTTATTTTGCCGCCATCCCCGGTGCCCTGACCTTCGTGATGGCGGTTGCCTCCGACCGCAGGACCGATGTGACGCGTTTCTCGACGGCCCATATCATCCGGCTGTTCTTCCTGGTGGCAGCTCTGCCGCTCTTCATCGGGCAAGCGGGCGGGGCAGGGATGGGCGGCAGCGCTGAGGCCGCTCCCGTGCCGCTTCAGGACACGGCATTGGGCCTTGTCATCTGCGTCGCGGCCAGTTTTGCGGCGGTGCGGCTGCGCATTCCGGGCGGCTGGCTGACGGGGGCGTTCTTTGCCAGCGCGCTGGCGAGCGGAACGGGCTTTCTGGATACGCATGTGCCGGACTGGGCGCTGATTCCCTGCTTTGTCATTCTGGGCGCTTCCATCGGCATCCGTTTCTGCGAAATTTCCCCGGCCATGCTGCTGCGCCTTCTGGCGGCCTCCGTCGGAGCCTTCGCTGCGGGACTCACGGTGTCGGTGGTGGGGGCGCTGGCCATTGCGCTGACGCTGGGCATTCCGGCCGGTCAGGTGCTGCTGGCCTATGCGCCGGGCGGGCTGGAGGTGATGATGCTGCTGGCCTACCTGCTCGACATGGATCCGGCCTTTGTCGCTGCCCATCAGCTGGCCCGCTATATTGCGTTGATCCTGATTCTCCCGCCCGTGACCCTTGCCGTGCTTGGCCGCAGCCCGCGCGGCGGGGCGTAACCAAGGCTTTCCCCTCTTTGCAGCGTCCAGCCGGGCCGGATGGCTGCTTGCGCCCGGGATAAATGCCTTGCGGCACTCTCACGGCCTTCCCGCCTGATACCTTTTTGCCATCAAACCGAAGCCTTTCCGCCCCGTTGATCTGAATCAACGCGTCTGGCCCCATCCCATGTGCAAGGTCAGCGTCGGACTGCTGGCCCTTCCCTCGCCAGCGGCATTCAAGACTGGGGCGGAAGAATGGCACAATCAAAGGCCAAACTCATATCGCTCGAGGAAGGGGCTTTCGCCCTATTCCTTGTGCTGCTCGCCTTCGCCTGCCTGATCGTGGCAGGGAAGACTTACGACCAGGTGATGGCATTCCATACGGCAATCGGCGCTCTGTTCGCTGCTGCCGGTGCCTTCATCATCTTCAAGAACTACTTCGATGACGGCGGGATCGAGATCCCGCAGGAAATCGGCGGCAAGCCGAACTACAACATGGGGCCGGTCAAGTTCGGCACCGTAGCTGCCATGTTCTGGGGCATCGCCGGTTTCACCGTCGGTCTCATCATCGCGCTTCAGCTGGCCTTTCCGGCGCTGAATTTCGATCTGCCCTGGACCAATTTCGGGCGCCTGCGTCCGTTGCACACCTCCGCGGTGATCTTTGCCTTCGGCGGCAACGTGCTGCTGGCAACGTCCATGTATGTGGTGCAGCGCACATCCCGGGCCCGTATGCCCGGCAAGATCCTGCCCTGGTTCGTCATTCTCGGCTACAACGCCTTCATCGTCATTGCCGGCACGGGCTACCTGCTGGGCGCGACGCAGGGCAAGGAATATGCCGAGCCGGAATGGTACGCCGACCTGTGGCTGACCATCGTCTGGGTGGCTTACCTGTTCCTGTTCCTCGGCACTTTGTGGAAGCGCAAGGAGCCGCATATCTATGTGGCGAACTGGTTCTACCTGGCCTTCATCGTCACCATCGCGATGCTGCATCTCGTCAACAACGCCACCATTCCGGTGTCGGTGTTCGGGACCAAGTCCTACATCGTCTGGTCTGGCGTGCAGGATGCAATGGTGCAGTGGTGGTACGGCCATAATGCGGTGGGCTTCTTCCTGACCGCCGGCTTCCTCGCCATCATGTACTACTTCGTGCCCAAGCGTGCCGAACGGCCGGTCTATTCCTACCGTCTGTCGATCGTGCACTTCTGGGCGCTGATCTTCATCTACATCTGGGCTGGCCCCCACCACCTGCACTACACGGCTCTGCCGCAGTGGGCTTCGACGCTGGGCGCCACCTTCTCCGTGATCCTGTGGATGCCCTCCTGGGGCGGCATGATCAACGGCCTGATGACCCTGTCGGGTGCCTGGGACAAGCTGCGGACCGATCCGGTGCTGCGCATGATGGTCGTGTCGGTTGCCTTCTACGGCATGTCGACCTTCGAAGGCCCGCTCATGAGCATCCGTGCCGTGAACTCGCTGTCGCACTACACCGACTGGACCATTGGCCACGTGCATTCCGGTGCTCTGGGCTGGGTGGGCTACATCTCCTTCGGTGCGCTCTACTGCCTGGTTCCCTGGCTGTGGAAGAAGAAGGGCCTCTACTCGCTGAAACTGGTGGACTGGCACTTCTGGCTCTCGACCATGGGCATCGTCCTGTACATCTGCGCCATGTGGGTGTCGGGCATCATGCAGGGCCTGATGTGGCGCGCCTACGACAAGATGGGCTTCCTTGAATACTCGTTCATCGAAACCGTCGACGCCATGTTCCCCTACTACGTCATCCGTGCTCTCGGTGGTGCGCTCTTCGTGATCGGCGCCGTGATCATGGCCTTCAACCTCTGGATGACCGTCCGTCACGGCGAGGCCGAAGCGGCTGAAGCCGGTACGGCTGGCAATCTGGCTCCGGCCGAATAAGGGGGAGAGCAATCAATGTCTGCCTGGGCAAAACACCAAATCTTCGAGAAGAACTCTATTCTTCTTCTTGTAGGCATCCTCTTGATGGTCTCCATCGGCGGTCTCGTCGAGATTGTCCCGCTCTTCTATCTGAAGAGCACGATCGAAAAG
Organism: Pannonibacter sp. I15F10I1; assembly: GCF_900185665.1. Lineage (NCBI taxonomy): Bacteria > Pseudomonadati > Pseudomonadota > Alphaproteobacteria > Hyphomicrobiales > Stappiaceae > Pannonibacter > Pannonibacter sp. I15F10I1. Next base: position 182,494 of record NZ_FYAN01000011.1, on the reverse strand, counting down.
GTGGAAGGGATGCGTCCCTACTCCCCGCTCGAGCTGGCCGGCCGCAACATCTACATCCGTGAAGGGTGCTACCTCTGCCACTCGCAGATGGTCCGCCCGATGCGTGATGAGCTGGAGCGTTACGGCAAGTACTCGCTGGCGGCGGAGTCCATGTACGATCATCCGTTCCAGTGGGGCTCCAAGCGCACCGGTCCGGATCTGGCCCGCGTCGGCGGCAAGTACTCCGACGACTGGCACAGGGATCACCTGATCAACCCGCGCTCTGTCGTGCCGGAATCGATCATGCCGGGCTATCCGTTCCTCATGACGGCCAAGCTCGACACCCGTGGCATTGCCGACCACCTGAAGGTGAATGCAATCGTCGGCGTGCCTTACACGGACGAAATGATCGAGAACGCAGCCGCTGATCTGGCCATCCAGGCCAATCCGGATGCGGACGGTGTCGATGAATTCCTGGCCCGTTATCCCAAGGCTGTTGTCCGCGACTTCGACGGCAATCCGAAGGACCTGACGGAAATGGATGCGCTCATCGCCTATCTGCAGATGCTTGGCACGCTCGTGGATTTCACGATCTACGACGACAAGGCGAACCTGCGCTGAGGAGGCTCACATGAACGAGACCTACATGACCCTGGCCAGCTTCGCCCAGACGGGTGGCACGATCTACTTCGTGCTGATGTTTGCAGGTGTGCTCGCCTATGCCCTCTGGCCCCGCAATGCAGAACGCTTTGACGAGGCCTCCAAGATCCCGTTCCGGGAGGACTGACAGATGAGCGACAATCACAAGAAGGAGATCGATGCTGTCTCCGGCGTCGAAACGACAGGCCACGAGTGGGACGGGCTCAAGGAGCTCAACAATCCCCTGCCGAAGTGGTGGCTCTATGTCTTCTACGCCACGATCGTCTGGGCGATCGGCTACTGGGTGGTCTATCCGTCCTGGCCGCTGCTCAGCGGTTACACCGCGGGCGTCCTTGGCAACAGCCAGCGTGCAGACGCGCTGGCGGCTGTCGAGGCCGGTCAGGCCGCCCGTGCCCAGCTGGGTGCGGGGCTGAATGACGCAAGCCTGGAAGAGATCGCCGCCAAGCCGGAACTGCTGGACTTCGCCATGGCAAATGGCCGTGCAGCTTTCGGTGACAACTGTGCCCCGTGCCACGGCTCCGGCGGTACAGGCGCCGTGGGCTATCCGAACCTGCAGGACGACGTCTGGATCTGGGGCGGCACCCTGGACGACATCCACACGACGCTGCAGTACGGCATCCGGTCGGGTCATGATGAGGCCCGGTTCGCCGAGATGCCGGCCTTCGGCCGCGATGGACTGCTCGACAAGACGGAAGTCGATCAGGTTTCCAGTTTCGTCGCTGCGCGCGCCGGGCTGGAGCCGGAAGCGGGTGTGGATCTGGCTGCGGGCGAGGTCGTCTATCAGGACAACTGCGCATCCTGCCATGGCGAGGATCTCGCCGGCATTCGCGAGATGGGTGCACCGAACCTGCTTTCGGCGAACTACGTGTTCGGCAAGTCGGTTCAGGCCATCAAGGCGCAGGTCAATGCCCCGCGTCATGGTGTGATGCCCGCCTGGGAAGGCCGTCTTGATCCGGCGACCATCAAGTCGCTGGCCGTCTACGTCCACTCCTTCGGTGGTGGCGAGTAACCTCGCCGCCCGGCCCGCGCGGCCAGGAGCAGAACTGCAGAAAACCGGAGGCCGGGCGCGCAAGCGTCCGGCCTTTGACATATTGCCGCATTTGATCAGGCTCAAGGCCCGAAGCGTCCGCGCCGTCTAGTGTGTCTTGAAGGTCAGCATGAACCCGGGTCTGCGCCCTCGCGCTGCGCCCGGAATCGCCCGGGTGCCGTTGGGGCCGGAAACCGGGACGAAAGGACGGAAAGATGCGTGTCGAGCCAAATGCCGGCGGGGCCGGCGGAGAGCCAGAAGAGTGGTTTGCGTCCGCCAGGAAAATCTATCCGATGGCGGTCAAGGGAACTTTCCGCAAGATCAAGTGGGCGCTCCTGTTCATCACGCTGGGTATCTACTATTTCCTTCCCTTCATCCGCTGGGACCGGGGACCGAATGCACCCGGTCAGGCCGTTCTGGTCGACCTCGAAGGGCGGCGCGCCTATTTCTTCTTCATCGAAATCTGGCCGCAGGAGGTCTATTACCTCACCGGTCTGTTGATCATTGCGGCACTGGCGCTGTTTCTGATGAACGCGGTCGCCGGGCGTCTGTGGTGCGGCTATCTCTGCCCGCAGACGGTGTGGACCGACCTGTTCCTGTGGGTCGAGCGCAAGATCGAAGGGGACCGGCGCGAGCGCATCGCCCTCGACAAGGCGCCGATGAGCCTGTCGAAATTCGGCAAGCGGGCCACCAAGCATGTGTCCTGGCTGATGATCGCCTGGTGGACCGGCGGTGCCTGGGTTCTCTATTTCTCCGATGCGCCGACGCTGGTCTATGAACTCGCCACCTTCCAGGCACCGCTGAGTGCCTATATCTGGATCGGCATCCTGACCGCGACCACCTATCTGCTGGCCGGCTTCATGCGCGAGCAGGTCTGCATCTACATGTGCCCCTGGCCGCGCATTCAGGCGGCGCTGACGGACGAAAAGGCGCTGAACGTCACCTACCGCTGGGACCGGGGCGAGCCGCGCGGACCGCTGAAGCGCAACAAGGAACTGGCGGCGCTTGGCCAGCCGGCTGGTGACTGCGTTGATTGCGCCCAGTGCTTCCACGTCTGCCCGACGGGCGTCGACATCCGCAACGGCCTGCAGCTCGACTGCATCCAGTGCGGGTTGTGCATTGACGCCTGCGATGCGGTGATGACCCGCGTCGGCAAGCCCACGGGCCTTATCGGCTATGACACGGACGAGAACATCCAGCGGCGGCAGGAAGGCAAGGACCCGACCTATGATATCGTGCGTCCGCGCACCATCATCTATGCGGCAGTCATCGCCATCACCGGTGCCATCATGCTCTATGCGCTGCTCAGCCGGGACTTTGCCGGGATCAGCGTGCTGCATGACCGCAACCCGATCTTCGTCCAGCAGAATGACGGCTCGGTGCGCAACGGCTTCACCGTGCGCCTGCTGAACAAGCAGAACCACGAACGCACCTTCATGCTCAATGTTGAAGGCATGCCCGGCGGCACGAGGGTCGAGGCAATCGGCATCGACCACTATGTGGATGGCCGTCCCTTCATCGTTGTCGGCCCGGACCAGAGCCGTGAGATCCGCGTGCTGGTCTATTCCCCGGCCGATGCAAAACTTGCATCCTCGACACCCGTCATCTTCCGCCTGACGGACACGCTGATGGGCGAGGTTGTCTACACCAGTGATTACTTCAAGGCCCCATAGGAGGACCAGATGACACAGACACTTGCGAGGATGGGCAAGGGTGATGGAACGGGAGGGGCGGCACGCCGCCCCATGACCGGATGGACGGTTCTGATCTGGCTGACAGGCTTTTTCGGGGTCATCTTCGCGGTCAATGGCTTCTTCCTCTGGGTGGCCCTCGGCAGCTTCCCCGGAACGGTTGTCGACAGCTCCTACAAGGCCGGACAGGCCTTCAACAATGAGGTGGCAGCGGCCCGTGAACAGGCCACACGCGGCTGGCATGTCGGCGTGCATCTCGAGCGCAGCATCGAAGGCCGCGCCCAGATCGCCATCAATGCCGAGAAGGCCGACGGCTCGCCGGTCTCTGGTGTGACGTTCGAGGCCAGGCTGATGCACCCCGTGGCAAGGGGGCAGGACCAGACCGTGGACCTGATCGAAGGAGAAAGCGGGCATTACACGGCCTTGACGCCGGAGCCGGTGGCAGCGGGCAACTGGCACCTGATCATCGAGGCTCACGGGGCCGAGGGCCGGGTGTTCCGGTCCGAGAACAAGCTGTTCCTCAAGGACTGAGTTTGACATGCGCCATGCGCGGTTCGGGGGGCGAACCGGGCATGGCATTTTCTCCCGCGAGAAGGACGGATCATGACTGTGCATATGCGTGACTGGGACGCATTCGTCACACCCGGAGAAGAGGGCAGGGCCCATATGGACCTGGCCGTCGAGGGCATCACTTGCGCGGCCTGCATGGGCGACATCGAGCGGGGCCTGATGCGCCTGCCGGGCGTCGCCAGAGCGCGTGTCAACCTCACCTCCCACCGGCTCGCGGTGGACTGGGATGCCGCAGCCACAGGGGCCGACAAGATTGTCGCCACGCTGGCACGCATGGGCTACAAGGCCCACCCGTTCGATCCGGCATCGGCGCGCAACCGTCAGGACCAGACGGGGCGGGAACTGATGCGCGCCATTGCCGTCTCAGGCTTTGCAGCGATGAACATCATGCTGCTCTCCGTCTCGGTCTGGTCGGGCAATGTCACGGATATCACCGACGAAACCCGCGACCTGTTTCACTGGATCTCGGCGCTGATCGCCCTTCCGGCGGTTGCCTATGCGGGCCGCCCCTTCTTCAGAAGTGCCTTCAATGCCATCCGCGGCCGCCGCCTCAACATGGATGTGCCGATTTCCATCGGCGTGTGCCTTGCGGTCGGGCTGTCGCTGGTCCAGACCGCGCAAAGCCAGCATCACGCCTATTTCGAATCCGCCACCATGCTGCTGTTCTTCCTGCTGGTCGGCCGCTATCTCGATCACAACATGCGCGGCCGCACCCAGTCGCTGGCGGAGAACATCGCAGCCTTGAAGGGCGAGGTCGCGGCGCGGATCAATCCGGATGGCAGCGTGCGCGAGGTGCCTTTGTCGCGGGTTCAGCCGGGTGATCTCGTGCTGGTCACCGCTGGTGACCGCATTCCGGTTGACGGGATCATCGAGGAAGGCATTTCCGAGGTCGATCAGAGCCTTGTGACCGGCGAAACGGCGCTGGAGCCGGTGAGGCCCGGGGACCGGGTCTATGCCGGCACCAGCAATGCCGATGGCGTGCTGCATGTGCGTGTGGCGGTTGCCTCCGGTTCCACGGTGCTGGATGAGGTGAACCGTCTGCTGGAAGCGGCCGGACAGGCCAAGTCCTCCTATGTCGTGCTCGCCGACCGGGCCGCCTCGATGTATTCGCCGGTGGTGCATGCGGCGGCAGCGCTGACCTTTGCCGGATGGGCGATTTATGGCATCGGCTGGCAGCCGGCGCTCGTCATCGCCATTTCGGTTCTCATCATCACCTGCCCCTGCGCGCTTGGCCTTGCCATTCCGGCGGTGCAGGTCGTCGCTTCCGGGCAGTTGTTCAAGGCAGGCGTGCTCATCCGCTCGGGCGATGCCATCGAGCGGCTGGCGGCTGCCGACACCATCGTCTTCGACAAGACCGGCACGCTGACCCTGTCCGAGCCGGAACTTGTGGAGGAGCCGGATCTGTCGGACCGGGATCTGCTGCTCGCCGGGCGTCTGGCCCTGTCCAGCCGTCATCCGCTGGCCCGTGGCCTTGCCCAGGCAACGGCCGCCAGCGAGCCGCTGGCCGGTGTGGCGGAAACAAGCGGGGCAGGCGTCTCCTGCGATCTGGGGGCACGCGAAATCCGGCTTGGCAGTCCCGTCTTCTGTGGTGCGGCAGAGGCAGATGTGGCGGCGCTGATGCAGCGCCATCCCGATGCCTCGCTGCTGGCCTATCGGGTCGGCGAGGGGCAGGTGCGGCTGATCGCCCTGCGGCAGAAGCTCCGGCCTGATGCTCCGGCCGTTGCCGCCAGCCTCAGGTCCATGGGCTACCATCTGGAGATTCTGTCCGGTGACCGGGCGGGCGCGGTGGAGCAGGCCGCCACTGCCCTTGGCATCAGTGAATGGCGGGCCGGGATGACGCCTGCGGGCAAGATTGCCCGGCTGGAGGATCTGAAGCAGACTGGCCGCACCGTGCTGATGGTCGGTGACGGGCTGAATGACGCTCCGGCTCTGGCCGCAGCGCATGTGTCGCTGTCGCCGGTGACCGCGGTTCACATCAGCCAGGCCGCTGCCGATGCCGTGTTCCTGGGCGATCCGCTGCGCCCCGTCGCCGAAGCGCTTGCCATCTCCCGCAAGGCCAAGGCCGCCATGATCGAGAACCTTTGGATCTCGGTCATCTACAATCTGATCGCGGTTCCGATTGCGGTGGCGGGCTTTGTCACGCCGCTGATTGCGGCTGCCGCCATGTCGGGCTCGTCTCTCATCGTCACGGCCAACGCCCTGCGCCTGCGCCTCGTCAATGCGCGCATGGCACAGGACACGGTGCCCGGCCAGACTGGAACCGGCGCGGCCGCTGGCCGCGCGCCTGCCATTTCTCTCAAGCCTCGGGGGGCAGAATGACCATCCTGCTGTTTCTTATCCCGGTCGCCCTGTTCCTCGGTGGTTTGGGGCTTGTGGGCTTCCTGTGGTCGCTGAAAAGCGGCCAGTATGATGATCTGGAGGGCGCCAGCTGGCGTATTCTGGATGATGATGATCTGGAAGATGATGATGGGAAAAAAGCCTGACCGGCTGCGCAAAAGCGGTCAGGCACGCCTGTCTCAGCCGACGAGAGCGGTGATCACCATGCTGGCTGAAACGATCAGCAGGGCCAGGCCGGAGAAGAGAAGAATATTCTCGTGAGCAGGGCCAGAGCCGGCGCTGAAGGATGGGGCCTGCGTGCCGGGTTCCTCCCCGCGTGCCTCCCTCTTCTTCTCTATGCGTTCGCTCTGCATGGCTGGCTCCGGAGTGTCTGGATGAAAGGCTATTGCTAAAACCCGCCTTGTCCGACTGTGACGGATTTATAGCACGGCTCCCTGAAAGGCGCGTTAAGCCATAGCTCCGGATCGAGTTAATGCTTCGCAACTTTACCAAGGTTTAAACCCGGTAACTTGAATCTTATGTCAAATTCGCGGCATCTCCGGTTAAATGCCCTTGGGTAAAAGAAAATCCTCTGCCGCTGCTTCTCTCGTGCAACGGGCTGAATTTATTGGAAAAATAGGTGGACAGGCTGAAAATGGCCACATCAGGCCACGGAAATGCCCGCTTGAGCAGTCAAACCCTGTGCATCTGTTAACAGTCGCGCTGAGCTGCTCCCGTGCAGAGGCCTTTGGTGCGGCTGTGGCCTGACAACGGAGCGCCGGGCACTGGCAGAGTTGACTAACTCTCTTTTCATCCTTTGCCCGTAGTCTGATCTGGACGAACGGAGGTGGCCGGTGAGCCTTGATCTTGCCTCGCTGACATTTCTTCTGGTGGAAGACAGCGCCTATATGCGCACGATCCTGCGCACCATGCTGCAGGGTTTTGGCGCGCGGCGTATTGTCGAAGCCGAAGATGGTGCGTCTGGCCTTGAGGCCATGGACCGCGCCAATCCCGACATTCTGATTCTCGATTGGGTGATGCCGATCCTCGACGGCGCCGACATGGTGCGCATGATCCGCACCCAGAACAATCCCTTTGCCTATATCCCGATCATCATGGTGACGGGGCATACGGAGCGCAGCCGCATCATCGAAGCGCGGCGTCTGGGCGTGCATGAGCTGTTGTCCAAGCCAATCTCGGCCAAGGCGCTTTATCAGCGGGTCTCCAGCGTGATCATGCAGCCGCGTGACTTTGTGAAGACCCCGAGCTACTTCGGCCCTGCGCCGCGCGAAATCCGCAACCGCCAGAAGATCTGGCAGAGCGGGCTGCCGCAGCCGGGAAATGCCGGCGCGCCTGCGCAGGAATCCCAGGAAACTCAGGCCATCGGCTGAGGCCGGTTCTGCGCCGGGAATTTCGTAAAAACAAAGAGATCGAGCACGCTTGGCGGCTTCGTTTTCAACGAAAGTGCTCTGGCTGCCGTCCCGCATCACGTCTCAACCGCGTACGGACCGCAAAGGGCCCGTATCAGGCTGCGATCGAGGCGGCGGCTGAACTGGCGGCAGCGTGATTGACCTGCTGCAGTTTCATTGCGTTGGCAAACTCGGAAAGCTGGTCCAGATCAACGAGGTAGTTGTCGAGCAGGAAGCGGACCAGCAGTTCGGTGGGCAGATGTGTATAGCCTTCCACCGCTGCAAAGAAGTCGTCCAAAGTCTCAAGGCGTTTGCGCAAGCGAACCATGCCGGTCTCCCCGATATCCACGATTACAGCTTCGGCATTTATGGTTAATGCACAATGAATGACCGAGTCTGGATCATCTGAAAAGAGATCTTTGCAAGGCTTTGGGGGGCGCTGCAGCGCTTACATGACGGAAGGCGCGGCGGCTCCCAGCAGCATCGAGGCCGCCGCTCCTGCACTGAGCGGCAGGCGCAGCGCCGGATACCAGAGCGGAAACTTGCCCTCCCTCGATGCGGTCAGATCAAGGGCGAACATGGCTGCAAAGCACGCGGCCAGCAGCAGAAGCCCCGAAGTCTGCGGCAGCAGCAAGCCCGCCCAGCCCGCTAGAGAAGGGGCGACAGCGATAGCCAGCCGGGTGAGAAGATCCCCCTCTTCGAAAGGCCCGTCCTGTCCGGTGGAGGCGGCCATGGCCACGCCCCAGTGAATGCCCCCCAGAAAGGACAGGATGACCGCGCCATAAGCTGCAAGTGCGAAAGCGGCTTGCGGGCGCAGTTCAGGCGGTCCTGCAAAGGTCATCAGGCTGGCGGCCACAAAGGGGATCAGCCCGGCAACTCCGAGGGCAAGCGCCGGGCGCGGCACAGTCAGGGGATTGAAGGTGAGGTGCCGTGTCATCTGTCTTGCTCCTGAGGATGAGGGCGGAACACACGCCTTGCCAGGGCTTGCAGGGCAGGGCGGATGATGAGCGTCAGACGGTAGCCGGACTCCAGGATGGCGCGCGGAACCGGCCGGTCGAGCAGGCGGGCAGCACGGGCAAAGCGTGGCAGGCTGTGCCACAGGCTGAGAAAGGCTGCCGCGCCCGAGCGCAGCTTTCCATCGGCGCCGCGCACATGAAACCGGGCAAGGGCTGCGCTGCGCGTGAGCCCGTCCGGCAGGGTTTCCGAGGCCTCTGAGGAGACATCCACCCAGCAGACACCCTCCGCGCCGGCCTGCCGTCTGTAGACGGCGATCTCGCGCGCGCAGAGCGGGCAGGCGCCGTCATAATAGACTGTGATGGGCGGCGTTTCCGGCTGTGCTGCCGGGGGCGTGACGGCGGTGCTCACCATACGATCTCCTTGCCTTCCGCATCATGGAAACTGCCGGTCTGCGCAGCGCTGAGATGATCGATGGTCTGCAGCAGCAGCCGGGCTGCCTCCCGTGGCGGACGCACGGTGAGGCCGGATCTGGCGAAGGGCTCTGACAAACGGCTCTCCACCGTGCCGGGATGCAGGGCGATGCAAAGGCTTTCAGGGCGCTTGCGGGCCAGCTCGATGCTGGCGGAGCGGACAAGCTGGTTGAGCGCAGCCTTTGCGGCACGGTAGCTGTACCAGCCGCCCAGATTGTTGTCGCCGATGCTGCCGACGCGGGCAGAGAGTGTGGCGAACACTGCCTTTCCTTCGCCAGCAAGCAGCGGCAGGAAATGCTTCATGAGCAGGGCCGGACCGATGGTGTTGATGGCAAACACCCGTGCCATGGCGGCCGGATCCATCTGCCGCCAGCTCTTTTCGGGCTGGATATTCCCCTCATGGAGCATGCCGGTGGCATCGAAGACAAGCCGTAAGGGCGCGGTTTTCGATGCCTCACCAACGGCGAGTGCAGCGGCGGCGATGCTTGCCTCATCCGTGAGGTCAAAGGGCGCGCCGCCGCTGCCGGACCGGGAGAGCCCGATCACCCTGGCGAAGCGGCCGCTTGCCTCGATCTGGCGCGCGATCTCGGCACCTATCGCTCCCGTGCTGCCTGCAACAACGGCGAGGCCGCCGGGCGGGAACGAGTTCAGGTCTTGCGCGGCAGGTCCGGTCAACTCGGGTGCTCCAGTCAATTCAACCGCTATTAATACGTCGCAGACGCGCTGCCGGTTCAGATGCACCCGATGATGCCAGTGCCTTGTTTCTCCACGGAGATAATCCGCATTTTTGCCAAGCCGGATAAGGTGTGCTTCTGGGCGCCTGCTACCTTGTCATCTGCCTGTGACACTGAGCCATTAACCGGTCGGGCGAGGCGATAGACCTCGTAAACAGTTTCGAGAGAGAGCTAGCCATGTCCGACATCAAGAAGAGCGATCTGTCCTGGGACGAATGGGATGAACTGCAGAACCCGCCCCCGGCCGTGACGGATTTCGACCGCGTGGTCGAAAGCGCCCTGTCCCGCCGCGGCTTCCTTGGCGGTGTCCTGGCTTTCGGCTCCGCCGCCGCTGCCATGGGCACCGTGGGCAACCTGATGTCCTCCACCGCTGCGCTGGCGCAGGACACGTCCTCGCGCTTCCAGTTCAAGCCGGTGCCGATTGCGACCGATCACACCGTTCATGTTCCGGAAGGCTACACCTGGAAGCCGCTGGCCAAGTGGGGCGAGCCGCTGTTCTCGGGCGTGCCGGACCTGAACCCGGAAAAGGCTGTCAGCGTCGAGCATTCGGACAAGGTGTTCGGTGAAAACACCGACGGCATGGAACTCTTCGTCATCGGCGGCCATCAGGTCATTGCCGTCAACCACGAATACGTGAACCCGGAAATCAACCTGCCGCATGCGCCGGAAGGTGTGCCGCAGAGCGCCGATGACGTGAAGATCCTGCAGCACATGCAGGGCGTCACCGTCATGGAAGTGGCGGAAGGCGAAAACGGCTGGCACATCGTGGTGGACAGCCCGTTCAACCGCCGCATCCATCACAACACCCCGATGAAGCTCTCCGGCCCGGCTGCCGGCTCCGATCTCGTCAAGACGGATGCCGATCCGTCCGGTACCGAAAGCCTCGGCACCTTCAACAACTGCGGTGCAGGCAAGACCCCCTGGGGCACCTACCTGACCTGCGAAGAAAACTTCAACGGCTACTTCGGCTCCACCAACGCCGAATTCAAGCTGCCGGACGACTACAAGCGTTATGGCATCTCGGCTGAAACCCGCTACGCCTACGAGAAGTTCGACGAGCGTTTCGACGTTTCCAAGCACCCGAACGAGCCGCGCCGCGCTGGTTATGTGGTCGAGATCGATCCGTCGGACGCTTCCTCCACCCCGGTCAAGCGCACCGCTCTCGGCCGCATCAAGCACGAGAACGCTGCCTGCGTGATCGCGCGTGATGGCCGCGTGGTCGTCTATATGGGCGACGATGAGCGTGGTGAGTTCCTCTACAAGTATGTCTCCAACGGCATCTACGTCCCCGGCGGCGACACCTCGACGCTGCTGGACGAAGGCACGCTCTTTGTGGCCAAGTTCGCTGAAGACGGCACCGGCGAGTGGCTGGCTCTGACGCCGGAAACCACCGGCATGAAGATGGATGAAATCTGCGTCTTCACCCGTCAGGCTGCTTCCAAGGTCGGTGCCACCACCATGGACCGCCCGGAGTGGGTTGCCACCAACCCGGTCGCCATCGAAGCCTACTGCGCGCTGACCAACAACAGCCGCCGTGGTGAAGTGAAGGACGGCAAGCTGCGTACCAACGCTGGCGGCGACCCGCTGGAAGTGAACGCTGTCAACCCGCGCGAGAAGAACAACTACGGCCAGATCGTCCGCTGGTTCCCGGCGAACGAAGACCATGCAGACGCTGCCTTCAAGTGGGACCTGTTCTGCATGGCCGGCAACCCGGCTGTCCACAAGGACGCCTATGCCGGCTCTTCGAACATCAACGAAGGCAACATGTTCAACTCGCCGGACGGCATGATGTTCGACACCACGGGTCTGCTCTGGATCCAGACGGACGGTGAAGACAGCAACGAAGGCGACTATGCCGGTCAGGGCAACAACCAGATGCTGGCAGGCGACCCGGTGACGGGCCGCATCGAGCGCTTCCTCACGGCCCCGAAGGGTTCGGAAGTGACCGGCATGACCTGGTCTTCCGACAAGCGCACCCACTTCGTCGGCATTCAGCACCCGGATGCTCCGTTCCCGGACGGCGAAGGCAAGCTGCCGCGCTCGGCCATCGTGGCGGTCAAGCACGAAGACAACCGCATCATCGGCTGATCTGCCGTGATCTTCTGAAACACGAAGGGCGCGCCCACCCGGCGCGCCCTTTGGCTTTTTGGAAGCTTCCGGCCTCTCTTCCCGCGCCAAGCCTCCCCGTCTCCGTCTTGCCATGGCTGGACCATGGCATCCATTCCGTGGCCGTACTGCAAGCTCAGCCTCTCTGAAGGCTTGCATGCTTTCGCCGCTTTGGCGCGGGGAGAGGCAGGGGCATGGATGCCATGATCAAGTCATGGCATGACGGAGTGTGGTCTTTGAAACACGAAGGGCGCGCCCACCCGGCGCGCTCTTTGGCTTTTTGGAGGCTTTCGGCCTCTTCCCCCTCGCCAAGCCTCCCCGTCTTCGTCTTGCCATGGCTCGACCATGGCATCCACTCCGTGACCGTACTGCACGGTCAGCCTGTCTGAAGGCTCGCGTGCTCTCACCGCTTTGGCGTGGGGAGAGGCAGGGGCATGGATGCCATGTTCAAGTCATGGCATGACGGAAGGGTGGTCTTTGAAACACGAAGGGCGCGCCCACCCGGCGCGCCCTTTGGCTTTCTTGAGGCTTTCGGCCTCTCTTCCCGCGCCAAGCCTCCCCGTCTCCGTCTTGCCATGGCTTGACCATGGCATCCACTCCGTGCCCGTGCTGCACGGTCAGCCTCTCTGAAGGCTCGTGCGTCGTCACCGCTTTGGCGTGGGGAGAGGCAGGGGCATGGATGCCATGATCAAGTCATGGCATGACGGAGTGTGATTCTCTGAAACACGAAGGGCGCGCCCACCCGGCGCGCCCTTTGGCTTTCTTGAGGCTCTCGGCCTCACTTCCCGCGCCAAGCCTCCCCGTCTTCGTCTTGCCATGGCTCGACCATGGCATCCACTCCGTGACCGTACTGCACGGTCAGCCTGTCTGAAGGCTTGTGCTCCGTTACCGCTTTGGCGCGGAGAGAGGCAGGGGCATGGATGCCATGATCAAGTCATGGCATGACGGAAGGGTGGTCTTTGAAACACGAAGGGCGCGCCCACCCGGCGCGCTCTTTGGTTTTTTGGAGGCTTTAGGCCTCTCTTCCCGCGCCAAGTCTCCCCGTCTTCGTCTTGCCATGGCTCGACCATGGCATCCATTCCGTGACCGTGTTGCACGGTCAGCCTGTCTGAAGGCTTGTGCTCCGTTACCGCTTTGGCGTGGGGAGAGGCAGGGGCATGGATGCCATGATCAAGTCATGGCATGACGGAAGGGGGGAATCTCTTGAAAAATATGACTGTCTCTCAATCCCGGAACACGGTCAGGGCCAGGTGGTAGAGCAGCAGGATGGTCTTGCCGTCGCAGATGCGGCCGTCGCGGACCATGGCAAACGCCTCGTCAAAGGCAAGGTCCAGCACCTCGATGTCCTCGCCTTCCTCTTCAAGGCCGCCGCCGTCACTCACCCGGTCATCGGGGGAATAGGGGGCGATGAAGAAGGTGACCTGTTCGGTGACCGAGCCGGGGCTCATGAAGAGCGCAAACAGGCGCTCCACCTTGCCCAGCCGGTAGCCGGTTTCCTCTTCCACCTCGGCGCGGATGCGGGTTTCGGGATCGAGCTTGTCGAGCAGCCCGGCGGGCGCCTCGATCATCTCTTCCTGATGCCCGGCAACAAAAGCCGGCAGGCGGAACTGGCGGGTGAGCAGCACGTGGCGGCGGGCGAGGTCATAGGCCAGCAGCACGGCGCCGTGCCCCCGGTCATAGACTTCCCGCGTCTGCTCCTGCCATTGACCATCCGACCGGCGCAGATCAAAGCGGTAGCGGGTCAGCTTGCCCCAGTTGTCGGAAAGCAGCTCGGCTTCGCGGATGCGGACCCGGTCCTGCAGGGTGCGGGCGGGCATATCGGTCTCTGACATGGGAAAGGCCTTCTTGTTGCAATGCAGCAGGAAGGCCTTTCCCAAGTCTGTCTGTCAAGGCCAACCCGTGGCCAATCAGCGCGCGATGGCCTTTGCAAGGGCCTTGAAGGAGGCCTTTGGCGTGCGCACCAGCGTGTCAAAATCCGTATGCACGATGCCGAAGCGCTTCTCGTAGCCCACGGCCCACTCGTAATTGTCCATCAGCGACCAGAGGAAATAGCCTTTCACCGGCACGCCGGCCTTGGCTGCCCGGCGGATGGCGGCAAGGTGCTGGTCAAGGAAATCGATGCGCCCGTCATCCTGCACCTCGCCGTTGATCAGGTGATCATCATTGGCAAGGCCGTTTTCGGTGACGTAAAGCGGCAGGCCTTTCGTGTATTCCGCATGGGTGCGCTTGAGGAAGAATTCGAGGCCTTCGGGGTAGATCTCCCAACCCATCTGGGTCTTCGGCAAGGGGCCTTCCACCTCCTTGTGGGAGGGCCAGGCGCTGTCCGGATCCGGCGCGATGAGCTTGCGGGTGTAGTAATTGAGCCCGCACCAGTCCACCGGCGTGCCGATCACGTCAAAGTCGTTCTCCCAGCCCTTCGGCATATGGGGTCCAAGGCCTTCCAGCACATTGGCCGGATATTCCTTCTTGAAGATGCCGCCGAGGAACCAGCGATTGTAATAGCCGTCGTAGAGCTCTGCCGCCTTGCGGGCTTCCTCGCTGTCATCGGCAGGCGCAGCATATTCGAAATTGCAGACAGCGCCGAGGTTCTTAACGCCCAGTGCGCGCATGGCCTGAATGGAGCGGCCATGGGCCAGCAGCACATGGTGCATGGCGCGTGCGGTGGCGCGAATATCCCGCACGCCCGGCGCATGGATGCCGAGGAAATGGGACAGCCAGGTGACGCACCAGGGCTCGTTGATGGGCGCGACGGACCACACACGGTCGCCCAGCCGTTCCATCATGAGAGTGGTGTAATCGGCGAACCAGTCCGCAATGTCCCGGTTGCGCCAGCCGCCCAGATCGAGAAGCGCCGAGGGCAGTTCCCAGTGATAGAGGGTGAGGGCAGGCTTGATGCCGCGCTCCAGCAGGCCGTCCACCAGCCGGTCGTAGAAATCGAGCCCTTCCGCATTCACCGCGCCGCGCCCTTCCGGCATGACACGGGCCCAGGAGGTGGAGAAACGGTAGACGTCGAAATTGCCCTGCTTCAGCAGGTCCAGATCCTCGTCCATGCGCAGGATATGCTCGCAGGCGCGCGCACCGTTTTCGGCGCGGATGACGTTGCCCGGCGTCGCGGCAAAGTCATCCCACTGGCTGCGGCCCGCCCCGCCAAGGGCGCTGCCTTCGATCTGATAGCTCGAAGTTGCTGCACCGAAGAGGAAGTCTCCGGGAAAATCTGCACGGGTGAAGTTCATGGAGTTCACGTCCTGACTGGGGCCGGTCCCGTGGACTGGCCGATGATGAGATCGCATTCAAGAAGGCGGGTCTGCGGCTCGCTGGCAGGCTCGGCAATCTGCGCCAGCAGCATGTCCGCCGCCAGACGTCCGGCCTCACGCACGGAGGAGCGGGTGGCGGTGAAGAGCGGAACTTCCGCGCCGTTCTTCAGATATCCAAGCTCGTCATCATGGATGATGACGGACACATCCTTGCCGAGTTTCAGGCCACGTTCCTCGACAGCGCGGCGTACGCCGATGCCGGAGATCATGGAAGACGCAAGGAAGGCGGTCGGATTTTCGGGCAGGGCGAGCATCGCGGAAGCAGCGGCATAGCCTTGTCCCTCGGTCATCTCGGCGCTGAACATCAGTTCCGGCGCAGGCTTAAGTCCGCGCGCTTCCAATGCTTCGAGATAGCCGGAGCGGCGGCGGGCGGCGAAGTCCATGAACTCCAGGCCGTTGACCAGCCCGATGCGGCGGTGGCCGAGATCCAGCAGGAAGTCCGTGGCGCGGCGGAAGGCGCGGCGGTTGTTGATGTCGAGCCAGGCATAGGGAACCGCCGTGCCGCTGGAGCGGCCATGCACCACGAAGGGCAGGCCGATGTCCTGCAGCAACGGAATGCGCGGATCGGCCATCTTGGGGCCATGGACGATGATGCCATCCACCGTGCCGCGCGATTTCAGCTCCCGGTAGACGCTGGCTTCCTGATCATCCGGCACGATGGACAGAACCATCTCGTAGCCGGCGCGCGAGTAGCTCTCGCCTGCACCTGCGATGAAATCGGCAAAGACGGGGTTCACCATCTCGTGCCGGGTGGCGATGGGGATGACGTGGCCGATGGCCATGGCGCGGCCCGTGGCAAGGCGCTGGGCGCGGGCATTGGGCTGATAGTTATGCTGCTTTGCGGCGGCCAGCACCCGCTCACGCGTGGCCTCATTGACCTCCGGATACCCGTTGAGGGCGCGGCTGACCGTGGTGGGCGAAAGCCCCAGCTTCTGGGAAAACTGCTTCAGATTCATCGGGGCACATCGCGAATAAGTTCGGGTCTGAGCACCCAAACCGCTTTGAAGTTTGTGTGACTTTAGCTGCCTGCGGTGCGTGCGTCAAAGATCTTTGACCAGGTGTTTTGTTGCAGTGCGGTGAGAAAACTCAGGTTGTATGCGGTGTTGTAGCATGCCTGAAAAACATCCCCGTTGACTCGCATGCGCCGATCGGCGAGTGTGGGTCATTCAAAGCGGTTTGAATGACGCTTGGTCCGGCGTGTGAAGCGCAGGAACCTGGCGCGGTACTGGGAGGTAGCGATGAAGACAGTTTTGCTCGCCGGCGCGGCCGGGCTGGCGCTGATGTGCGGCGCAGCCAATGCGCAGAGCCTGAAGTTCGAGCCGGGCGCCGACAGCCGTTTCAACTGGGAAAGTTATGAAGGCGTGAAGTCCGATGCCCTGAAGGGGCAGTCGATCACGGTGCTTGGCCCCTGGCTTGGGCCGGACAAGGTGCTGGTGGAAAGCGTCTTTGCCTATTTCGAGGCGGCGACGGGGGTGAAGGTCAACTATTCCGGCTCCGACAGCTTCGAGCAGCAGATCGTCATCGATACGGAAGCCGGTTCCCCGCCGAATGTCGCCATCTTCCCGCAGCCGGGTCTTGCGCGCGATCTGGCGGCCAAGGGCTTCCTGACCCCGCTGGGCGATGAGGCCTCCAACTGGCTGCGCGACAATTACGCTGCCGGCCAGTCCTGGGTGGATCTGGCGACTTTCAAGGGCAAGGATGGTCAGGATGCGCTCTACGGCCTGTTCTACAAGGTCGATGTGAAGTCGCTCGTCTGGTACGTGCCAGAGAACTTCGAGGATGCGGGCTATGAAGTGCCCACGACCATGGAAGAGCTGAAGGCGCTGACGGATCAGATCGTCGCAGATGGCGGCACACCGTGGTGCATCGGTCTTGGCTCGGGGGCTGCCACCGGCTGGCCGGCCACCGACTGGGTGGAAGACATGATGCTGCGCACCCAGTCGCCGGAGGATTACGACGCCTGGACGCGCAATGATCTGAAGTTCGATGATCCGAAGGTGGTGGGTGCCATCGAGGAATTCGGCTATTTTGCCCGCAACGAAAAATACGTGGCTGGCGGCGCGGCCGGTGTGGCTACCATCGATTTCCGCGACAGCCCGAAGGGCCTCTTCGCCTCGCCGCCGCAGTGCTACATGCACCGCCAGGCGTCGTTCATCCCGTCCTTCTTCCCCGAAGGCACGGTCATCGGTGAGGACGTGGATTTCTTCTACTTCCCGGCCTATGCGGAGAAGGACCTTGGCCAGCCGGTGCTGGGTGCGGGCACCATGTTCTCCATCACCAGGGACAGCCCGGCCGCCCAGGCGCTGATCGATTTCCTGCAGACGCCGATCGCCCATGAAGTGTGGATGGCGCAGAAGGGCTTCCTGACCCCGCACAAGGGCGTCAACACGGAAGTCTATGGCGATCCGACCCTGAAGAAGATGGGTGATATCCTTCTGAACGCGACCACCTTCCGCTTTGACGGATCCGACCTGATGCCGGGTGCCATTGGTGCCGGTGCCTTCTGGACCGGCATGGTGGACTATGTGGCCGGCGGCAAGGACGCGGCCGTGGTCGGTGCGGATATCCAGAAGGCCTGGGACGCGATCAAGAAGTAATGGCCTGAAGTAATGGCCTGAAGTGATGGCCTGTGTCGCCAGCTTCGATACGGCTGGCGGCTCTTCACAACGACAAAAAGCCGGTTGAACCGGATGCCGGGACCCTGCAGGCCGCATGTGCTGCCGGCGGGCCGAGGCGGGCGGGAGGGGCAATGCTCCAGCAGATCATGATGGCGGGTGCGACGATTGTTGCCGGCGTGTTCGGCTGCGTCGCCTATTTCTACGGCTCCAACCTCATCCTCGACGCGGTGTTTCCCCCGCGCGGGGCCAATGCGGGGCGCAACATCAACCGGGCGGCCCTGATCCGGCCGTGGCTGTTCCTGGCGCCCGCCCTGCTGCTGCTGGGCGTCTATCTGCTTTACCCGGTGTTCGTGTCGGTCTGGCTGTCGCTGCATGACAGTTCGGGCACGCGCTTTGTCGGCCTTGGCAACTACATCTGGCTGGTCGAGGACGCGAAATTCCGCGAATCCATCCGCAACAACATGCTGTGGCTGCTGTTCGTGCCTGCCGCCTCCACCGCATTCGGCCTGCTGGCGGCAGCGCTGACGGATCGCATCCGCTGGGGCAATCTCGCCAAGTCGCTGATTTTCATGCCGATGGCGATCTCCTTCATCGGCGCCTCGGTGATCTGGAAATTCATCTATGACTACCGGCCCGCCGGGCAGGAGCAGATCGGCCTTCTCAATGCGGTGGTTGTGTTCTTCGGCGGCGAGCCGCAGACCTGGCTGACCATTGACCTCTGGAACAACCTGTTCCTGATGATCGTGCTGGTCTGGATCCAGACCGGCTTTGCCATGGTCATTCTTTCCGCTGCCCTGCGCGGCATTCCGGAGGAGACCATCGAGGCGGCGATCCTTGATGGGGCCTCGCCGCTGCAGGTGTTCTTCCGCATCAAGGTGCCGCAGATCTGGGGCACCATTGCCGTGGTCTGGACGACGATCACCATCGTGGTGCTGAAGGTCTTCGATATCGTGCTGGCCATGACCAACGGCCAGTCGGGCACGCAGGTGCTTGCAAACCTCATGTTTGACTGGATGTTCCGCGGCAATGACGCGGGCCGTGCCTCCACGGTGGCGCTGGTGATCATGCTGCTGGTGACGCCGATCATGATCTGGAATATCCGCAATGCCCGCAAGGAGATGCAGTGATGGATCATATTGCGGGCAAGCGCTCGGGGCTCACCTGGGCCGTCAACCTCTCCGTCATCGCGCTGGTGCTGCTGTGGACGGTTCCGACCATCGGGCTTCTCGTCTCCTCCTTCCGGCAGGCGGATCAGATTGCCGCCACCGGCTGGTGGAAGGCGCTGTTTCCATCGGTTCAGAATTCCATCGTCCGGGCCGGTGATGCCGCCTCCCAGCGGGAGGAGGCGGGGCGGTTCGTCATCGATGGCAATGTCTTTGACACAGGCAGCGGCATCGTGACCGCCTTCGGCACCTCCTCGCGCGAACATGCGGCCCATGAGGCAGGAGCCACGGCCAGCCTCGCCGATGGGCAGACGCTGACGGTGGAAGCCGATGGCGCCTACCGGCTGGAAAGCCCGGTGCGGTTCGAAGGCCGCAGCCCGCGCATCTTCGTGACGGCGGAAACACCGCCGAGCTTCACCATTGCCAATTACGAGACGGTGCTCTTGGCCGAAGGTCTGGGCCGTGCGTTCCTGAACACGCTGACTGTGACCATTCCGGCGACGGTCATCCCGATCCTGATTGCCGCCTTTGCCGCCTATGCACTGGCGTGGATGGAGTTTCCGGGCCGGGCGCTGCTGATTGCCGCGATTGTCGGCCTTCTGGTGGTGCCGTTGCAGCTGGCGCTGATCCCTCTGCTGCGGCTGCATAATTCGCTGGGTATCGGCAAGGAATATCTGGGCATCTGGCTCGCGCATACGGGCTTTGGCCTGCCCATGGCGATCTATCTCTTGCGCAACTACATGGTGGGCCTGCCGCGCGAAATCATCGAGAGCGCGCGGGTGGACGGGGCGAGCGACTTCCAGATCTTCCTCAAGCTGATCCTGCCGCTCAGCTTCCCGGCGCTGGCGTCCTTCGCCATCTTCCAGTTCCTGTGGACCTGGAACGACCTGCTGGTGGCCACCGTCTTCCTTGGCAACAACCAGCAGCAGCTCGTCATGACCGGCGTGTTGCGCGAGCTTCTGGGCTCCAAGGGCGGGGAGTGGGAAATTCTCGCGGCTTCCGCCTTCGTGTCCATCTTCGTGCCGCTGCTGGTGTTCTTCGCGCTGCAGAGGTTCCTCGTGCGCGGGCTGCTGGCCGGCTCCGTCAAATAACCTTCCTCCCTCAAGTATCAGACGTATCAACGACAGGATTTCGTGAATGACCACCCTCATCAAGGACAAGGACTGGTGGCGCGGTGCGGTGATCTATCAGATTTATCCGCGCAGCTATCAGGACTCCAATGGCGACGGCATCGGTGATCTGGCGGGTATCGTCAGCCGCATTCCGCATATCGCCAGCCTTGGCGCGGATGCCATCTGGGTCAGCCCGTTCTTCACCTCGCCGATGAAGGACTTTGGCTATGACGTGTCCGACTATTGCGATGTGGACCCGATGTTCGGCTCGCTGGCCGATTTTGACCGGGTGATCGAGACCGCCCATGCTCATGGCATCAAGGTGCTGATCGACCTTGTTCTTTCCCATACCTCCGACAAGCACCCCTGGTTCGAGGAAAGCCGCCAGAGCCGGAACAATCCGCGTTCGGACTGGTATGTCTGGGCAGATCCCAAGCCGGATGGCACGCCACCGAACAACTGGCTGTCCATCTTCGGTGGCCCGGCCTGGCACTGGGATGCAAGGCGCGAGCAGTATTACCTGCACAACTTCCTGATCTCGCAGCCGGATCTGAACTTCCACAATCCCGATGTGCAGGACGCGCTGCTGGATGTCGCCCGCTTCTGGCTGAAGCGCGGCGTCGATGGCTTCCGCCTTGACACCATCAACTTCTATTTCTGCGACAGGGAGCTGCGCGACAATCCGGCCCTGCCCCTGGAGGAGCGCAACGATCTGACGGCGCCGAAGGTGAACCCCTACAACCACCAGCGTCACGTCTATGACAAGAACCAGCCGGAGAACCTGGAATTCCTGCGCCGTTTCCGTGTGGTTCTGGACGAGTACAACGCGGCCACCGTCGGCGAGATCGGTGACAGCCAGCGCGGGCTGGAGCTTCTGGGGGAATATACCCGGGGCGATGACCTGATGCAGATGTCCTATGCCTTCGAGTTTCTGGCAAACCGCCCGATGACCGCGTCCTATGTGGCGAGCGTCTTCGAGGAATTTGACCGTGTGGCCTCGGACGGCTGGGCCTGCTGGGCCTTCTCCAACCACGATGTGGTGCGCCACATCACCCGCTGGCACCTGACGCCTGCCGCCGCGCGGACCTATGCCACGCTCCTCATGTGCCTGCGCGGCACGGCCTGCATCTATCAGGGCGAGGAACTGGGCCTGCCGGAAGCCGAACTTGCCTTCGAGGATCTGCAGGACCCCTATGGCATCGAGTTCTGGCCGAAGTTCAAGGGCCGCGACGGCTGCCGCACGCCGATGGTCTGGAACATCCAGCAGCAGAGCGGCGGCTTTTCGGAGGCCCGGCCCTGGCTGCCGGTGCCCAGCGAGCACTATGCTCTGGCCGTGGATGCGCAGGACAATGATCCGGCGGCGCTGGTCCACCACTACCGCCGTGCCATTGCCTTCCGCCATGCCTATCCGTCCGTGATGAAGGGCAGCCAGTCGCCGATGACGGTGACGGGAGATGTGCTGAGTTTTTCCCGGAAGCTGAATGGCGAAACCATATTCTGCGCCTTCAACCTCTCGGACACGCCGGCCGATATCCGTATTCCCGCGCAGGACTGGGAAACGATCGGGCATGAGATTGGCAGTGTTTCGGAGCATGATGGCATCATCGCGCTCGGGCCCTGGGGCGTCAGCCTCATGCGCAGGCGCTGAAGGCAAGGGGAGGGCCGGCAGATGGCAGATCTGAAGCTTACGGACGTGGCCAAATCCTATGGCGGCGTCAAGGTTCTCAGCAATATCAACCTGGACATCAGGAAGGGTGAACTGATCGTCTTCGTCGGCCCCTCCGGCTGCGGCAAGTCAACCCTGCTGCGCATGATTGCCGGGCTTGAGAAGATCTCCGGCGGCACGCTGGAGATTGGCGGCGAGGTGATGAATGACGTGCCGCC
Organism: Pannonibacter sp. I15F10I1; assembly: GCF_900185665.1. NCBI lineage: Bacteria > Pseudomonadati > Pseudomonadota > Alphaproteobacteria > Hyphomicrobiales > Stappiaceae > Pannonibacter > Pannonibacter sp. I15F10I1. The sequence goes on along the minus strand of NZ_FYAN01000011.1, from coordinate 160,484 downwards.
CGCCCAGCGCGGCATTGCCATGGTGTTCCAGAGCTATGCGCTCTACCCGCATATGACCGTGCGCGACAACATGGCCTTTGCCTTGAAGATCGCGGGAAAGAGCAAGGCGGAGATTGACGCCGCAGTCGCCCGTGCGGCGGATATCCTGCAACTGACGCCCTATCTCGACCGCTTGCCCAAGGCGCTGTCCGGCGGCCAGCGCCAGCGCGTTGCCATTGGCCGGGCGATTGTGCGTGATCCCAAGGTCTATCTGTTCGACGAGCCGCTTTCCAACCTCGATGCCGCCCTGCGGGTGGCCACCCGCATCGAGATTGCCCAGCTCAAGGAGCAGATGCCGGACAGCACCATGATCTATGTGACCCATGATCAGGTGGAAGCCATGACGCTGGCCAGCCGCATCGTCGTGCTGGCGGGCGGCGGCATCAGCCAGGTCGGCACGCCGATGGAGCTTTATCAGAAGCCGCAGAACGAGTTTGTCGCCCAGTTCATCGGCAGTCCGGCGATGAACCTGCTGCCGGGCGAGATCATTGCCACCGGCGGGATGACCCGGGTGCGGCTGGACAGCGGTCTGGAGGCTGTGGCCGCCATCCCGAGCCGTGACAGCGATCTGGGCCTCAAGGTCAATCTCGGCGTCCGGCCCGAGGACCTGCGCGAGACGGAGGGTGATCCGCTGTTCACCGGCGCGGTGGATATCACCGAGGCGCTGGGCGAGGTGACGCTGCTCTATTTTGAGAAGGATGAGGCGGGGCGCCAGATGGTTGCCAAATTGCCGGGCATCCGCTCGGGCCTCAGGCATTCAGCCGTGCGGCTGACGGCAGCGCCGGAGGCGCTGCATCTGTTCCACGACGGCGTGTCGCTGCTGTACCGCTGAGGCTGCCTGGTTCAAGCAGCCTTGGCGATGGCCTCGATCAGGGCCTCGACCTGCGGGCCGAACAGGGCCTGGGTATCGATGGTGTAGCGTCCGCCCGAAGGGGTGCGCAGCTGCAGGGCGGGCACGCCCTGCGCCCGCATGGCCTGCATCAGGCCCATGCCTTCGCTGATCCAGTCCTGCATGGCAGCCTCAAGGTCCTTGTCAGGCGAGGCAAGCCGGTCAGACGCGGCCTGCAATCCCGCGTCACTCAGGATTTCTACAAGGACGGCCGGACTGGTGATGTCCTTGCCATCGACATATCGCGCCGCCTGCAGCGCCTTCAGGGCCTTCTGCAGCTCATCCGGTTCAGTCAGGCGCACGGCGGTGAGCGCAAGGTTTGCAGGGCCGCTGTCGATCCTCTGCGTGCCGCCGAACAAAACGTTCTGCCGGTAGGTATCGCTGAAGTGCTGGCCGGTCATCGCCGTGATCCGCTCGTCGGCCTTGACGATATAGGAGGCGAAACCCGGGTCCATGGGCCGCGCACCCGTTCCGGCAAACAGGCCCACCGGCTGCAGTGTGACCGTGATGCCGGGCTCTGCCGCGAGCCGTGCAAGCCCCGGCCCGGCACCGTAGCACCAGCCGCAGAGCGGATCGAAAAGATAGATGATCTCAGGGTTCACGGCATGGCCTCTGCTGATGAGGCAGGTCTTATGGCATGTTCGCCGGCGAGGAAAAAGAACGCCTGCGTGGATGACGTGTCCACGCAGGCGAGACAATCGGTGCAGGGAACGCCTCAGGCGCTGGCGAATGTCAGGCTGACCTTGATGGCCTGAGAGCGGTCACCGGCAATGCGGAAGGCCTCTTCCGCATCGTCCAGCGCAAAGCGGTGGCTGATGATCGGCTTCACGTCGATCTCGCCGCTGTCGATCAGACGCGCAGCAAGCGCATACTCTTCATGGAAACGGTGCGTGCCCACGAACTCGATCTCCTTGCCGACGATCAGATTGACCGGGATGGGCAGATCGCCGGTTACGCCGACCTGCACGATACGGCCGCGCGGGCGGACGCATTCGATGGCCGTGCGCAGGGCCGGGGCTGCGGCGGAGCATTCGAACACCACGTTGAAATGCCCCTTGTCCGCCTTGAAGGGCTCCAGCGCCTCGGGCTGGGTCATGACGTTGATGGTCTGCGTTGCGCCCATCCGCGTTGCCACGGCCAGTGTCGCGTCCTGCAGATCGGTGACGGTGATGCTGGCAGCACCCGCCCGTTTGGCTGCGGCCAGACAGAGCAGCCCGATGGGGCCCGCGCCGGTGATGAGCACGTGGCGGCCTTCCAGAAGTCCGGCCTGATTGGCTGCATGCAGGCAAACGGCCAGCGGCTCGGCGCAGGCCGCCTCCGCGTGGTCCACATGCGCGCCGACGGGCTCGCACTGGATGGCATCGGTGACCACAAGGTCGCGGAAGCCGCCTTGTTCATGGGGGAAGCGCAAGGCCGATCCCATGAAGCGCATGGCCAGGCAGTGGGCGAAATGCCCTTCCGCGCAATATTTGCAGGTGCGGCACGGCCGGCTGGGATTGACGGCGACCTTCTGGCCTACCTTGAGCGAGGTAACGCCCTCGCCAAGGGCTGCGATGGTTCCGGCAATCTCGTGGCCGAGGATGATCGGTTCGCGGACGCGGATGGGGCCGAACCCGCCATCCTGAAAGTAATGCAGATCCGAGCCGCAGATCCCGCCCGCGCCGATGGCGACAAGCACCTCACCGGGGCCGGGCTGCGGCACTTCAGCTGTTTCAATGCGCAGGTCATGCTGGCCATAAAGACGGCACACGCGAGTTTCCATGACGGTTCAATCCAGAAGATAGGTGGGCAGCCAGGTCGACAGTCCGGGGATATAGGAAACGAGCAGCAGCACGATGATGTTGGTGATGAGGAAGGGCGTAATGGCCCGGATGACCGGCGACAGCGGCAGCTTGGCGATGTTGGCGCAGATGAACAGGCACACACCCACGGGAGGCGTGGTGAGGCCGATCATCAGGTTCAGCACCGCAAAGGTGGCGAAATGCAGCGGATCAATGCCGACACCCTGCGCAAGGGCAAGGAGCGGCACGAAGAGGATGATCAGCGCCGCGATCGTTTCCATGAACATGCCGACAATCAGAAGCACGATGTTGATCAGCAGGATCACGACGAACTTGTTGTCGGTGATGGACAGAACGCTCTCGGCAATCATCTGCGGGATGCGCTCGGAAACGAGGATCCAGCCGAAGACATTGGCAAAGCCGACGAGCGCGAGAATGGCCGCCGACGAGACGGCGCTGTCGATGACGATCTTCGGCACTTCGCGGATGGGCAGTTCCCGGTAGAAGAACGCGCCGACGACGAAGGCGTAGATGCTGGCGACAACGGCGGTTTCCGTAGGCGTGGCTAGGCCCGTCAGCAGGCCACCGACGATAAGGCCCGTCATGGCCAGAGCCCAGAAGGCGCCGAGGAAAGCGAGGCAAAGTTCGCGCACGCCCTGCCAGGGCTGGCGTGGAAAGCCGCGGCGCACGGCGATGATGTAGGTCGTCACCATCATGGCGAGGCCCATCATGATGCCGGGAATGGCGCCGGCCATGAACATCTTGCCAACGGAAATGCCGGAGAGGGCGCCGACAATGATCATCGGCACGCTGGGCGGAATGATCGGCCCGACGGTGGAAGAGGCTGCCGTAACCGCGGCGGAGAAGTCGGCCGGATAGCCGGCCTTCTTCATGCCGGGGATCATCATGCCTCCGATGGAGGCCGCATCGGCCACGGCGGTTCCGGAAATGCCGCCGAAGAGCATGGACCCGGCGACATTGGCCTGTCCCAGGCCGCCGCGCATCCAGCCCACGAGCGCATTGGCAAAGCGCACGATACGCCCGGTGATGCCGCCCCGGTTCATCAGGTTACCGGCCAGGATGAAGCCGGGGATGCACAGGAGAACGAAGACGTCGATACCGGCAAACATCTTCTGCGGCATGACGACGAGAGGAATGCCCTTGAACCAGAGGTAGGTCATGGAGGCGAGGCCCAGCGTCACCGCGACGGGGGCGCCGATGATCAGGCCGAGGGCGAAAACGCCGAAGAGAATGGCAAGGCTCACGGGGTTTCTTCTCCGGCTGCCTGCGGCAGGCCGTCACTTTCGCCGGTAGCGATGGACAGGAAGCGCGCGAGGGAAAAAATGCAGAGTGAGACGAGGGCAACCAGCATGCTGGCGTGAATGAAGTCCATCCGCCAGGTCAGGGCAGGGGACGTCTGCAGGGCGCCGATGGAGGTGAAGCGCCAGGCCGGGCCGATCAGGATCAGGCACAGCATCGCCGTCAGCAGGGCCGACAGCGCCCGCAGCAGCTTCGGCCAGGGGGCGGGCAGGCTCTCGCAGACCAGATCCACGTTGACCAGATCGCCGCTGCGATAGGCAAGGCCGAGGCCGATGGCGGCAACATAGAGCAGGGCGAAGCGGGTGAGTTCCTCCGTCCAGACGGGTGACGAATGAAAGAGCGTGCGCCCGAGAACCTGAACGAGCACGGCGCCCATCAGGATGAAGAAGGCGGCTCCGGTGGCAAAACGGCTGACCGCTGCCACAAGCGCGAGGGCCTGTCTGAAAATCATGATTGTCTCCCGAAGGAGGCATGCTGCGGCCCGGGCGAGGTGCCGGGGCCGCAGCTGCCTTTTCACTTCATGAGGTCTTCAACGATCGGGCGGATTTCCGCCTTCACATTGGCCAGAACGGCCGGGCGTGCCTTTTCGGCGAAGGCGGCAGCATCCACCTCGACAAAGGTCATGCCGGCAGCCTGAAGCTCCTTCACGAGGTTTTCCTCGTCGGCAAGGAACAGCTCGCGCTCATAGGCCTGCGCCCGCTTGGCCGCCTCCATGACTGCCGCCTGATCTTCGGCGCTGAGCTGCGACCAGGTCATTTCGGAGATCGTGAGATAGATCCAGGAGCGCACATGCTCGGTCTTGTTCACGAACTTCTGCACTTCGGCAAAGTTGGCCGACTTGATCAGCGCCAGCGGGTTTTCCTGCGCATCGATCACGCCGGACTGCAGCGAGGTGAAGACCTCCGAGAAGGCCATCGGCGTGGGCTGGGCGCCCAGCGTCTTCCAGGTGTCGACGAACAGGGGCACGTTCGGCACGCGCATGCGCAGGCCCTTGAGATCATCAGGGGTCTTGATCTCGCGGTTGGCGGTCAGGTTGCGCGGGCCGCGGGCAAAATAGGCGATGGGGCGGATCTGGGCGCGTGCCACGATCTCTGCCTTGATGTCCTCGCCGATCTTGCCGGAGGCAACCTCGTCCATATGCTCCAGCGACTTGTAGGCGTAAGGCACGGCCAGAAGGGCTGCCATGGGCGCCCAGTTCTGCAGGCTTTCGCCGGTGATCGTCATGTCGGCCGTGCCAAGCTGCATGCCGTTGATCAGGTCGACTTCCTTGCCGAGGGACTCGTTCGGATAGACTTCGACCTCGATACGGCCGTTGGTGATTGCCTTCAGTTCCTCACCGAACTTCACGGAGGCCTTGTGCCAGGTGTTCTGCTCATTGGCGAGGTGGCCAAGCTTGAGCACGCGCTCTGCGGCAAGGGAAGGGTTGCCAAGGGCAGTCAGGCTGGCAAGCCCGATGGCAGCGGCAAGGGCCTGCCTTGTGAAACGACGCATGTTTTTCCTCCACTTCATGTGATTATGGGGTGACTTGCACCTCTTCCATGTCGAACAGTTCCGGCCGGGCGGCCGCGATGTTCGGCAGGTCCTTCAGGATCTCCCGCAGGTGGGTCCGCATGGCCTCTCCGGCGCCTTGCGGGTTGCGGGTTTCGATCGCATCGACGATGGCCTCATGCTGGGCGATGAGGCGCGAGATCGGAAAATCGGCAAAGCTGAGATAGCGCACCCGGTCCATCTGGGCCTTGACGCTTTCCACCACGTCCCAGGCATAGGTCTTGCCGATGGCGCGGGCCATGGTGTGGTGGAAGGTTTCGTCCAGCGCCATGAACACATCCTGCGCATCGGGAGCGACCTCGCGCTGGCGGGCGATCTGGGCGCGCAGGTCCGCGATGATGGCCGGTTCGGGTTCGCTGGCCAGCAGGTGAACCACATTCGCCTCGATGGCCTCCCGCACGAAGCGGATGTCCATCACGCGCTTGATGGAGATCTTGCGCACCAGGGTGCCGCGCTGCGGGCGGACCTCGACAAGGCCTTCCTCGGCGAGCTTGATGAAGGCTTCCCGCACGGGCTGGCGGCTGGAGCCGAAACTGCGCGCCATCTCCGCCTCGGACAGAAGAGTACCCGGCGCCAGCTCACCGCGAATGATGCGCTGGCGCAGGTCCCGATGCACCAGCTGGCCGACAGGAACGCCCGGTTCGGATGCGGCAAGTGGTCTGAGCGGCAGAATCTGACCCGTCATGTTCCCGTCCATTTTCCACACTCTCCTCTTGCCAGCATCATTTTCCATACTACCATACAAGTCAATATCAAACTACCATACTAGTCGGCAGGGGCGAGGGCATGCTATGCCTTCCCCCTGAAAGAGGCGGCAAACCGGGGCAACCGGAAGGCCCGAAGGACCGGCCGGGCCAGAAGTGGCAGGCCGGAAACAGGAGTGGAACGCGTGCGGCAGACCTGGCGCTGGTTTGGTCCCAAGGACCTTGTGAGCATTGACGACATGTTGCAGGCAGGGGTGGAGGGCGTGGTCTCCGCGCTTCATCACGTGCCAAGCGGTGCGGTGTGGACGCCTGAGGAAATTGCCCGGCGTCAGCGGGAGATCGCCACGCGCAGCGATGGCAGCCCGTCGGGAATTGCCTGGGAGGTGGTGGAAAGCCTCCCGGTCTCCGAGGATATCAAGAAGCAGAAGGGCAACTGGCGCGAGCACATCGAGAATTACAAGGTCAGCCTGCGCAATCTGGGCGCGGCCGGCATCGAGGTGCTCTGCTACAATTTCATGCCGGTGCTGGACTGGACGCGCACGGATCTGGCCTGGCGGGTGGACCATGGCGGCACCTGCATGCGCTTTGACCATGCGGATTTTGCCGCCTTTGACATTCACATCCTGCAGCGCAAGGGGGCGGCAGAGGACTTCCCGGCAGAGATTGCCGAAGAAGCCGCCCGCCGCCATGCGGGCATGAGCGAGGAGCAGAAGAAGGCGCTGGCCATCAACGTGGCCTTTGGCCTGCCCGGTGCTGCCGAACACATGACGCTGGACGATGTGCGGGCGCATCTGGCCGAATATGGCGCGATCGATGCCGATCAGCTGCGCCGCCATTTCATCGCCTTCCTCGAGGAGGTGATCCCGGTGGCGGAGCAGGAAGGCATCCGGATGTGCTGCCATCCGGACGATCCGCCCTATCCGCTGCTCGGCCTGCCGCGCATCATGTCGACGGAAGCCGACTATGAGACGATTCTCTCTGCGGTGGACAATCCGTCGAACGGCATCACCCTGTGCTCCGGCTCGCTGGGTGCGCGCTCCGACAATGATCTGCCGGGCATGATGCGCCGCCATGGCGCCAAGGTGCATTTCCTGCATCTGCGCAACGTGAAGCGTGAGACGGATGCGCTCTTCGGCTCCTTCCACGAGGCAGAGCACCTGAAGGGCAATACCGACATGGTGGCGCTGCTGGCCGAGGTTGTGAAGGAAGAAGCGCGCCGCAAGGCGGAAGGCCGCAGCGATGTGTCGATCCCCTTCCGTCCGGATCACGGGCAGGACATTCTCGACGACCTGAAGCGCAAGGCACAGCCTGGCTATCCGGCCATCGGGCGGCTGAAGGGGCTGGCGGAACTGCGCGGCATCGTCACCGCGCTGGAGCACGCCGAACACGGGTTTCTTGCCCGCGCCTGAAACGGATTGTGTGTTTATCCTTGAAGATGCGCTGCCGTAGGGCTACCTGCGGCAGCGCATTTGTGTCTGAGGGAGGAACATCAGCGGATGAATGGGCTTGGCAGTCTGGCCGGATTGTTTCTGGCTGCCTTTCTGGCGGCGACGCTGCTGCCGGCCCAGTCCGAAGGGGTGCTGGCGGCGCTGGTGATTGCCGGTGGCTGGCCCCTGTGGCTGCTGGTGGGCGTTGCCACGGCGGGCAATGTGCTGGGTTCGGTGGTCAACTGGCTGCTGGGGCGCGGGATTGCCAGTTTCCGGCACAAGCGCTGGTTTCCGGTTTCAGACAAGGCGCTGGCGCGAGCTGAGGGCTGGTATCACCGCTATGGCCGCTGGAGCCTGCTGTTCGCCTGGCTGCCCGTCATCGGTGATCCGCTGACCGTGATCGCAGGCACATTGCGCGAGCCGCTGGGCATCTTCCTGCTGCTGGTCACCATCGGCAAGGCCGGGCGTTATGTCCTCGTGGCGCTGGCAGCTTCCGGGCTGGCCTGAGATGCGCAGGACAGGGAACCTGCATCCGCATGGCCTTCCGCCGGCCGGTAGTTGCCGACAAAATAAAGCGGACGCTGCTTCGTTTCGTTGAAGATGCGGCCCACATATTCACCCAGAATGCCGAGCGAGATCAGCTGCACGCCGCTGAGGAACAAGAGGCCGACCATGAGCGAGGCATAGCCCGGTACGTCGATGCCATGAAGCAGCACATCGGTCACCAGAATGAGCGCATAAATGATGGCGATGAAGGAGACCAGAATTCCGGCGATGGAGGCGAGCCGCAGCGGGACGGTGCTGAAGGCTGTCAGCCCGTTCAGCGCAAGCCCAAACAGACGCCGCATGTTCCAGGCGCTTGCCCCGGCCGTGCGCTCGGCCGGCTCGTAGGGGATCTGCTTCTGCCGGAAACCGACCCAGAAATACAGGCCCTTCATGAAGCGCGCCCGCTCGGGCATGGATTTCAGCGCATCCAGCGCCGCCCGGTCCAGCAGGCAGAAATCGCCCGCGCCGCGCGGCAGCTTGATGTCGGAAAGCTGTGCCAGCAGCTTGTAGAAGGATTTCACGCAAAGGCGCTTGACCATGCCTTCGGACGGGCGGACGGCCTGGGTGGCGTGGATGATCTGGAAGCCCTCGTCCCAGGCCGCGGCAAGCTCGATGATCTTTTCGGGCGGATGCTGCAGATCGGCATCCATCAGGATGGCCGCATTTCCGCGCGCATGGTCGATGCCGGCGGTGATGGCGATTTCCTTGCCGAAATTGCGCGACAGGGCGAGGATGCCGATGCGCGGGTCGGCAGCGGCAAGGCCTGCAGCCACCTCCAGCGTGCGGTCGCGGCTGCCGTCATCCACCAGCAGGATCTCAAAGCTGCGGCCAAGCCCTTCCAGCACCGGAACAAGCCGGGTCATCAAGGGCGTCAGATTTGCAGCTTCATTGAAGCATGGTATCACGACCGAAAGTTCTGGAGCCTCGCCGTTCATCTCTCTCGCATCCCGGTCCAGGGACGGCAGCCCCCGCAGCAGCTGAATAGCGCCGTATTCTTTTCACAGTGTTTCTGTTGGCTGTTTACCTAAAGCAAGAGGAAAGGTTTTTCAAAGGGTGGCGTCTGATAAAAAACAGGTGATTCTGAGCGCGGATGACTATGGGCTGACGCCGGGCATCAGCGAGGGCATCCGCCAGCTGCTGCGCCAGCAGCGCCTGACGGCCACGGCAGCCATGACGGTGAGCCCTTTCTGGGCAGAAGAGGGACGTCACCTTCTGGCCGGGGCGGAGCAGATCGATGCGGATACCGGGCTGCATCTGACGCTCACCGATCACATTCCCCTGACCCAGATGCCGAGGCTGGCGGAAAGCGGGCATCTGCCGTCGAACGGGCGGCTGATCATCATGGCCCTGCGCGGCCAGCTTGAGGATGAGACCATCCGGCAGGAACTGGCCGGGGAGATCGCCGCCCAGATCGATGCCTTCGGGGCTGTCATGGGCCGGGTGCCGGATTTCATCGATGGCCATCATCATTGCCACCAGCTGCCGGTGATCCGCGATCTTGTGCTGGAGGCCTTCGCAGCCCGCATCGCCCCCCAGGGCGGCTATCTGCGCCTGTGCCAGGAGCCGCTGGCGGCGATCCTGAAGCGGGGCAGGGCGGTGTTGCGGGCGGCTGTCATCAGCGCGCTGGGCCAGGGCTTTGCCCGCAAGGTGACGGCGGCGGGGTTCAAGGCCAATGACAGTTTCCGCGGCGTGCGGGACTTCACGGCGCGGGAGAAGACCGGCGATCTGTTTGCCCGGTTCCTGAGCGGCGAGGGGGAGCGGCCGCTGATCATGTGCCATCCCGGCCTCGTCGACGGGCATCTCATCGGGCTCGATCCGCTGACGGATCTGCGCGAGGTGGAGCTGGAGTATCTCGCCAGCGATGCCTTCGCCGCGCTTCTGGAAGAAAAGAACGTCCAGCTCGTCCGGTTCAGCGGCTTTTCCGTCCGCTGAACCGGAGAGCATCAGGGTCAGCCGGTGATGGTCAGGCTGATCTCCAGCCGGTCATCCCAGCGGGCTGTCCAAAGACCGGGAGCAGGGGCGTTCTGCACGCCGCTCATGGAACCGGTGATGATCCAGTCTCCGGCCTTGAAGCCGCCGAACCGGTCACCGCCTGCATTGACATAAGCCGTCAGCGAGCCTGCCGGATCGATGTCATTGGGCGTGAAGGGCTCCGGCGTGCCATCCCGCATCAGCACGAGGCGCTTTACCGGGGAGAGGATATCGCCGGTGAAGGGCACCGGTGTGCCGAGGACAAGGCCGTCATTGGACAGGCAGTCGGCGATCTTCTCTTCCACTTCCACATCCTTCACCAGCCACCGCGAGGCGCACAGCTCAAAGGCCAGAGCGTAGTGAGAGACAGCGGCAAGGACGTCCTCACGGGTGTAGGGCTCGCCGTCGCGGAAGGGCAGATCCTGGCCAAGCTGCAGGGCGATCTCCGTCTCCAGAGCGTTGACACGAGCAACGCTGGCGGGGCTTGTGAAGATGCGGCTGCCGTGGATCGGGGCGGTCATCGCGCCCTTCGGACCGGTTTCGGAGGTTTTCCAGTGCCGGACCGGAGCATCGCCCAGCAGCGCATGGACGCGGCGCTGGATCTCGTAGCCCTCCAGCATGGACTGCGGGCGGGCTGCTTCCGGCAGGCGCTCCAGCGCGCCGCCCTGACGGCGGCATTCGGCGAGCATGGCACTGGCCTGCGTGAGGCGGGCTTCAAGGGCGGCATCAAGCTTCATTTTCTGAGGAATCTCCGGTTCGGGGCCGTGAGGTTAATCAGGTTCATGCGGACTTGAGAAGGTCAATTCTGCCAAGGGTCATCGCCCGATACCTTGGCAGCTGTTCCTGAAAGGAGACCTTTCGCGTCCTCCGAAGCTGTGACAGCATCGCGCCCGGGAGATTCTTCAAGATGAAAGAACTGACACTCCGGCAGGTTGAGGTCATCCGCGCCGTGATGATGGCCGGGACGATTGCGGGCGCCGCCAAGCTGTTGAACGTGTCTGCGCCCGGCGTCAGCCGCCTCATCAAATACACAGAGGATTCGCTCGGCGTGCGCCTGTTCGAGCGCAAGGCGGGGCTGTTCGTGCCGGTGCCCGAGGCGCAGAAGGTCTTCGACATGGTGCATCAGGTCTACCGGCAGATGGAGAACCTGAACCAGGCGGTGTCCTCCCTGCACAAGGGTGAGGAATTCACCCTGTCGATTGCCTGCGCCCCCTCGATTGCCCAGTTCATCGCGGCACGCGCCATCCGCAATGTGCGCCAGCGCTTTCCCGATCTCTTCATCGACCTCAACATCCTCAAGATCGAGGAGACCCTCGATTACCTGCTGCTGGAGCGCGGAGAGTTCGTGATCATGAGCTCGGCCATGGACAATCCGGCGGTGGATTGCCAGAAGCTGGTGGAGGGGCGGCTTGTCGCCGTGGTGCCGGAGGGGCACCGGCTGGCGGAAAAGCCGGTCATTTCCGTGCATGATCTCATGGAAGAGCCGATCATCGGCATCGATGAGAGTGATCCATACGGGCGCATCCTGTCCCACCCTTACCGGGACGCCGGGCTGGAGCCGCGCTTTTCCATGCGCGGGCGTTTTGCCCAGACGATTGTCAGCCTCGTCCGGCATGGCCTGGGTGTTTCGGTGATCGACGAATTCTCGGTGGCGGAGGTCTACATGCCGGGCCTCGTGCGGCGCCCGCTGAAGGAGCCCGCGTCAATCAACGCCTGGGTGCTGACCAAACATGGACGGCAGCTCTCCAGCTTCGCCGAATTCACCGTCGAGCGTTTCCGCCACGAACTCCAGCGCGCCCGTGCCCGCGAGGCCTGGGACCCCGCACCTTCAGCAACGGGGACGGGCTGAGATGCTGGATTAACATCATGTTACTATGACGGCAAAATCGGTATTTGCTGTTATCTCTGACTTCTGGCAATCAAGGGTTCGGGCGGCTCAAAAGGAGAATGGGCCGGGACCGTTCAAATGGGAGGATCTTCATGAAGAAGACGCTTATCGGCGCAGCTCTTGCGCTTGGGCTTGCTGTTGTTCCGGCTCTTGCCGAATATCCGGACAAGGAAATTCAGGGCATCATCCAGTGGGGCGCAGGCGGCTCCACCGACACGGTGATGCGCGCCGTCACCCCGCATGCCGAACAGGCGCTGGGCGGCAAGATCATCATGCAGAACGTCACCGGCGGCGTTGGCGCCCTGGCGCTCAACATGGTCGAGGCCGGTGATGCCGATGGCTACACCATCCTGTTCGGCGCGGAAAACCCGCTGCTATACAAAGTGATGAAGCTGGGTGAGAAGGACTATTCCGACTTCACCCCGATCAATGTTCTGGCGCGCGGTATCCCGATCCTGGTGGCCCGTCCGGATGCTCCGTTCAACACCTTTCAGGAGATGATCGCCTATATCAACGCCAATCCGAAGGCGGTGAAATTTGGCTCCACCGGTCCGGGCGGCCTGCCGTCTGTCGTGACCGCGATGATCAACCAGAAGACGCCAATCGACGTGACCTTCGTTCCCTACGACGGTGACGGCCCGGCCCTGACCGCCCTGCAGGGCGGCGCCATCGACGTGATGCCGGCGGTGCTGGGCGCTGCGGTCGAGAACATCAAGGCCGGCACGATGAAGCCGATTGCCCTGTTCGACGTCGAGCCCACCCCGGCCCTGCCGGACGTGCCGACCATCGTGTCCACCAACCCGGAATTTGCCGAACTGCTGCCCTGGGGCCCGTTCTTCGGCATTTTCGTGAAGAAGGGCACCCCGGATGACGTGGTTGCCAAGCTGGTGGCCGCTTATCAGGAAGGCGCAAAGAACGAGGACTTCCTCAAGTTGATGGACAGCCGCGGCTTCAAGATGATGTCCTATTCCGGCGCCGAGGCGGAAGACTTCCTGTCGAAGTGGCAGTCCACCACCAGCTGGCTTGTCTGGGAAGCGGGCCTTGCCAAGGCCTCGCCTGAGGAATTCGGCATTCCCAAGCCCTGATCCTCGCCATAAACCAGAAAACGCCGCCTGATCTTCCGGGGCCTGGCCGCCGACGGCAAAGGGAAAGCACCCTGCCGGGCCTCGGGAAACGCTTCTGAAGCAGCCTGCATCATGCATGATTTCATGTGACGCAGGCTGCCGAAGAGGGGCGGCGTTTTGCATGGGCAGGTGGTAAAACCCTGCCTGCCTGATCCGGCTGCTGGAGGTCACATGGAAAACCCGCAACCCCGCCGCTCCTTTGAACTGGTTTTCAGCTTCTTCATGTTCGGCGCCAGTCTGTTCCTGTTCTACACCGCTTACGGGATTTCCGGCTTTGAGGCTTTGTCCGCACCGGGCGGCGTGCCGATGATGACGACCGGTCTGATGACCGTGACCTCCGGCATGGTGCTGATCCAGACCCTGCGCAAGCCCGCGGAAGGCAACCAGTGGGCCCTGCGGGAGATCCTGCCGCTGCCGGTGGTGCTGATGACCGTGCTGATCACGGCCTATGCCTTCCTGCTGAAGCCGCTTGGCTTCATCCCCACGTCCTTCCTGTTTCTGGTCATCGGCATCCGCATCCTGACCCGCCGCAACTGGGGCTGGACGGTGATGGTCTCGGCCTTCAGCATTCTTCTGATCTGGGTGATCTTCCGGCTGATCTTCTCGGTGCTGATGCCCGCCGGCATCGTGCCGGAGGCGGAAATCCTCGCCTTCTTCCGCAAGCTCATGGCGTAAGGCAGAGACCCTGATGGATATTCTCAACGCTCTTCTCGTGCCGCTGCTGGACATCAAGCTGCTCGCCCTCATCGCGGCAGGTACCATGGCCGGCATCTATATCGGCGCCATTCCCGGCCTGTCGGTGACGATGGCCGTCTCCATTCTCATCTCTTTCACCTTCTCCTGGGATGTGCTGCCCGCCCTGTCGCTGATGATCGGCATCTTCATGGGCGGGGTGTATGGCGGCTCGCGCACGGCGATCCTCCTGAACATTCCCGGCGCGCCTTCGGCCATCGCCACGGCGCTGGACGGCTATCCCATGGCCCAGCGGGGCGAAGCGGGTGAGGCCATTGGCGTCACCACCGTCATGTCCTTCTTCGGCGGCCTGACCGGCATTCTGGTGCTCGCCCTGGCAGCGCCTGCCGTATCCGATTTCGCCATCCGCTTTCAGCCGCGCGACTTCATGCTGCTGGCCATTCTCGGCCTGCTGCTGGTTGGCTCCTTGTCGGGGGAAAGCCTGGTGAAGGGCGTCTTCGCAGGCTCTCTGGGCCTGATGATCGGCTCCGTCGGCCTCGACCCGCTGACCATGGACCAGCGCTTCACGTTTGGCTCCCCGTCGCTGATGGGGGGCATCTCCTTCATTGCCGTGATGATCGGCATGTTCGGCGTGTCCGAAGCCCTGATGCAATTGCACACGATCAAGTCCGAAGCGGTGAAGCAGAAGATCAGCCGCATCGTTCCGCGCTTCAGCACCATCCGCAAGCATCTGCCGCTGTCGCTGCAGACCTCGGCCATCGGTGTCGTTGTCGGTGCGCTGCCCGGCACGGGCGGGGATATTGCTGCGCTGATGGCCTATGACCATGCCAAGCGCGTGACGAAGGATCCGGAAGTACCCTTCGGCAAGGGCGCCATCGAGGGGCTTGTCGCCCCCGAGACGGCGAACAACGCCGCTGTCGGCGGGGCCTTCATCCCGATGATGACGCTCGGCATCCCCGGGGATGCGGTGACGGCGATCATGATCGGCGCGCTGTTCATCCACGGCCTCAACCCGGGGCCGCTGCTGATGGTGCAGCAGCCGCATATGTTCTGGTTCATCGTCAGCGCGCTGATGATCGCCAACTGCTTCATGCTGCTCTTCGGCCTCACCGGCATCCGCCTCTTCGTCAAGGTGGTGGAACTGCCGCGCGGGCTGCTGATCCCGCTGATCCTGCTCCTGTCCATCGTCGGCGCCTATGCGGTCAACAACCGGCTGGGGGATGTCTACTGGATGCTGGGCTTCGGCGTGCTGGGCTATTTCATGCGCCTTTACGGCTATTCCCTGGGCCCCGTCATTCTCGGCGTGATCCTGTCGCGCCTCCTGGATGACAACTGGCGCCGGGCCATCATCTCGGAGCAGGAAAGCCTGCCCATGCTGTTCAAGGGCATTCTCACCAGTCCGCTTTCGGCCACGCTGATGGCCGGTGTGGTGCTGATCCTTCTGTCCAAGACGCCGCTCTGGCGCCGCATTTTCCGCAAGCGAGCCTGACACGCCATGTCCGCATCCTCTCCCGCTGCCGTGCCGCAAACCGGCACCATCCGCCTCGGCCTCATCGGCGACAACATCGCCGCCTCATCCTCTCCCCGCCTGCATGTGCTGGCGGGGCTGCAGAACGGGCGCACGGTGACCTACGACCGGCTGGTGCCCCGGGAGATGGGCATGGAGTTCGACCCTCTGTTTGCCCATGTGGCGGCAGATGGCTACCGGGGCGTCAACGTCACCTATCCCTACAAGGAACGGGCGGCGGCCAAGGTTCAGGTCGATGATCCGCTGGTGCGGGCCATCGGCGCGGTCAACGCGGTGATCTTCGAGGACGGCAAGGCACGCGGCTTCAACACCGACTATTCCGGTTTCATCGCCGCCTATCGCGCAGTGCGCGGCGATGAAGCGCCCGGTCCCGTTCTGATGATCGGGGCAGGGGGTGTCGGCAAGGCGGTGGCCTTCGGCCTCATCGCCCTGGGCCTTGCCGAAATCCGCATTGCCGACCGGGATGTGGCCAAGGCCGATGCGCTGGCCGAAGCGCTGAAGGTGGTGCGGCCGGAACTCGTCACCCGCACCGGACCGGAGGCAGCAGATCTATCCACCGGCGCCAGCGGCCTCATCAACTGCACGCCCGTCGGCATGGTCGGCTACGGCGGCACGCCGCTGGAGCGGGCGCGCATGACAGGCGCTGCCTGGGTGTTCGATGCGGTCTACACGCCCGTCGACACGCCTTTCCTCAAGGATGCGGAAGCCGAAGGCCTGACCATCATCTCGGGCTATGAGCTATTCTTCGGGCAGGGCGTCGATGCTTGGGCCATCTTCACAGGACTGCCGCTCGATCATGGCCGCCTGCGCCAGGATCTCCTCAAGCCGGAGTGAACCGATGCTGAATTCGATCGCCACCGTTTCCATCTCGGGCAATCTGCCGGTCAAGCTGGAGGCCATCGCCAAGGCGGGCTTCCAGGGGATCGAGATCTTCGAGCAGGATTTCATCGCCTCGGACCTGAGCCCGGCCGATGTGGGCCGCATGGTGCGCGATCACGGGCTGACCATCACCCTGTTCCAGCCTTTCCGCGACTTCGAGGGCCTGCCGGAACCCTACCGCGCCCGCGCCTTTGCCCGTGCGGCGCGCAAGTTCGATCTGATGAACCAACTGGGCACCGACCTGATGCTGGTCTGCTCCTCCGTGCATCCGGCAGCCATGGGCGGTATTGACCGCATGGCGCAGGATTTCCATGACCTCGGCGAGCTTGCCGCCCGTTTCGGCGTGCGCGCCGGATTCGAGGCACTGGCCTGGGGGCGTCACATCAACGACCACCGCGACGCCTGGGAAGTGGTGCGCCGTGCGGACCATCCGCGCATCGGCCTGATCCTCGACAGTTTCCACACGCTCGGGCGCGGCATTCCGCCGGATTCGATCCGCGCCATTCCCGGCGACCGCATCTTCTTCGTGCAGCTGGCCGATGCCCCGGCCATTCCCATGGACCTGCTCTACTGGTCGCGCCACTTCCGCAACATGCCGGGCGAGGGCGATCTGGATGTGACCGGCTTCATGCGGGCGGTGCTCTCCACCGGCTATTCCGGGCCGCTGTCGCTGGAGATCTTCAACGATCAGTTCCGCGCCGGCCTGCCGCGCCTTGTGGCGCTGGATGGCCACCGCAGCCTCATCGACCTGCAGGACCGGGTGCGCCGTGCCGAACCGGCGCTGACCGTCGACCTGCCGCATTTCCCCGCGCCTGCCCCCGTGGAAGGGGTCGAGTTCCTCGAAATCGCCACCTCGGAAGTGGAAGAACCGGCCATCGCCGCCTTCCTGACGGCGGCAGGCTTTGCGCCCGTGGCGCGGCACGTCTCCAAGCCGGTGACGCGCTGGAGTCAGGGCGCGGTGAACATTCTCGTCAACACGGCCGTCACCGGCTTTGCCCACACCGCCTATGTCACCCACGGCACCACCGTGTCCGAAATCGCGCTGAAGGTGTCCGATGCCGCCGCTGCCGCAGAGCGGGCGCAGGCGCTGCTGATCCCGGCCCATCAGAGCCATATTTCCGAAGGCGAACTGGCCATTCCCGCCGTGCGCGGCCATGGCGGCAGCCTGCTGCGCTTTGTCGATGGCGGGGAGATGCTGGGCCGCCTGTGGGATGTGGACTTCCGCCCGCTGCCCGATTCCGGCAAGGCTGGTGCCGGCAAGGCAGATGCCGCCACAGGCGCGGGGCTGACGCGCATCGACCACATCGCCCAGACGATGGCGCATGACGAAATGCTCAGCTGGTCGCTGTTCTACCACGCCCTGTTCGATGCCCGCCGCGCGCCCATGGTGGATGTGGCCGATCCGGACGGGCTGGTGAAGTCGCAGGCGGTGGAAACCGGCGCGCTGCGCGTCACGCTCAACGGTGCGGAAGCCCGCCACACGCTGGCCGGACGCTTTGTGAAGGAAAGCTTCGGCTCCTCCGTCCAGCATATCGCCTTTGCCACGGATGACATCTTCGCAACCGCCGCCGCGCTCAGCGCCCGTGGTTTCCCCATCCTGCAGATCGGCGCCAACTATTACGCCGACGTCGAAGCCCGCTTCGGCCTCGATCCGGCACTGGTGGCCCGCATGAAGGCGGCTAACGTGCTCTATGACGAGGATGCAGGCGGCAGCTTCTTCCAGCTCTATTCCCAGACCCGTCCGGAAGGGCTGTTCTTCGAATTCGTCCAGCGCGGCGGCAACTACGCCGGCTACGGCGCCCCCAACGCCCCCTTCCGCATCTCCGCCCAGAAACGGGCCTTGAGGCCCGCAGGAATGCCGCAGGCGGAGTGAATCTACGCGGAAAGATGGTGGTTATTACAGGCTGCACGCGATAGGATGCTTAACAGTCGTATTGCGTATTTTGCACCATATAAGGTACATTGCAGCATGGTCGATCAGAAGCGGCTGGCAGCGCGGTTCTTTGAGAACAGCAGCGGGCGGGTGCCGGTTCGGGAATGGCTTCTTGAGCTGAAGCCCGAGGATCGCAAGATCGTCGGGTTTGACATTCGCACGGCGGAATTCGGATGGCCTGTCGGTATGCCGCTCTGCCGGGCGATGAGCTCCCACAAGGGGCTTTGGGAGATCAGATCAAATCTGACCGATGGCAAAATCGCGCGCGTGCTGTTTTGCATTCACGGCGGATCAATGGTGCTGCTGCACGGCTTCATCAAGAAGACGCAGAAGACACCCAAGGCCGATCTGGATCTGGCGGCAAGGAGAATGAGAGGTCTGACATGACGGCTGATGTGGAGCAAGGCAAGGCAGGCACCCTGTTTGAGGACTTTCTCAAGGAGGAGGGCATTCATGAGGAGGCGACAGAGCAGGCAGTGAAGCGGGTTCTGGCCTTTCAGCTTGCCGAGGCGATGAAGGCGCAGAAGATCAGCAAGGTGGAAATGGCAAGGCGGTTGCAGACAAGCCGCTCGCAGCTGGACCGCCTGTTGGACCCGGATAACGACAGTGTCACACTCGCCGTTCTTTCCCGTGCAGCACGCATCGTCGGGCGGGAAATCAGACTGGAACTGGCTTGAGGTTTTGGGCTTTGGCGCTGCACGCCAAACGGATTTCATCTCGAAATCCGTTTGGCAATTGAAAGCCGCAAGATATCAGCGATGATCAATGTGCAAGTAATTTAAAGACGTAAGGAAGGAAGATGGTGCTGCAAGAGAGGATTGAACTCTCGACCTCTCCCTTACCAAGGGAGTGCTCTACCACTGAGCTACTGCAGCATCTCCGGGCGGACCCGATGGCCTTTTATCCGGTGATCCGGCAGGCCGTTCGTGACCGGCGCGCTGTGGCGCCGCGAACGGGTCGGCTTGTGCCATAGAAGGCTGGACATGGCAAGCGCTTATCGTGCTGATTTTTCCGCATGCCTGTGGACAGTTTGCCGGGAAGGGAAGGGGGATGCCTTCCGGTGGCGGAAAGCATAAGCTATTCCTTGGAAAATTCGAAACAGCAGGGATGGCGATGACCAGGCAGAACAAGCCGGACGGGCCTAAGCCCGGCTCCCGCGAGGCGCGCCTTGCCGAGGCGCTACGGCAGAATCTGAAGCGGCGCAAGGCGGCAGACCGTCAGCGCCGCGAGACGGCGGCAGGACCGCTTGAGGCAGACGATGCTGCCGGCGCGCCCGCCGGGCAGGGTGGGGATGCGGACGCGGTGCCGCAGGCGTGATGGCGTCAGATGAGGGCATGCGGGAGTGGCGGGAAGCTGCGGGCCCCGCATGCTGCCGCAAGGCGGAAGCAATGCAGGCAGTGCGGCGTAGCACGCTGCCTTGCCTCAGCCTTTATCCCGGTGTAGAGCCGGGCCAGTTTTCTATTTGCCGGCAGGCCTGAGACCTGCCCAATCAGGTGATTCCATGGACAGCATCAAGATCATCGGCGGCGCGCAGCTTAATGGCGTCATCCCGATTTCCGGCGCCAAGAATGCGGCCCTGCCGCTGATGATCGCCTCGCTCCTGACGGACGAGACGCTGACGCTGGAAAACGTGCCGCGCCTGCGCGACGTGGCGCAGCTGACGCATATCCTGTCGAACCATGGCGTCGACTATTCGGTCGATGGCAAGCGCACCGGCGTTGACGAGCTGCGCGGCCAGACGCTGCATCTGACGGCGCGCGCCATTGTGGACACGACCGCGCCTTACGAGCTGGTGTCGAAGATGCGTGCCAGCTTCTGGGTCATCGGCCCGCTGGTGGCGCGCATGGGCGTGGCCCGCGTGTCGCTGCCAGGCGGCTGTGCCATCGGCACCCGGCCGGTGGACTTCTTCATCGATGGCCTGAAGCAGCTGGGCGCGGAGATCGAGATTGAAGCGGGCTATGTGGTGGTCAATGCGCGTAAGGGCCTGACCGGCGCGCATATCACCTTCCCGCGCGTGTCTGTGGGTGCCACCCACACGCTGATGATGGCGGCGACGCTGGCCAAGGGCGAGACCATTCTGGAAAACGCCGCCCGTGAGCCGGAAGTGGAAGACCTTGCCAATTGCCTGAAGGGCATGGGCGCGAAGATTGAAGGCGCGGGCACTTCCACCATCCGCATCGAGGGCGTGCCGCGCCTCAAGGGCCACCGCCATGCGGTGATCGCTGACCGCATCGAGACTGGCACCTATGCCATGGCAGTTGCCATGACCGGCGGCGATGTTGTGCTGCAGGGCGCAAGGCCTGAACTTCTGGACGAAGCGCTGAACGTGCTGCGCCAGACCGGTGTGGACATCACGCAGGTGGAAGACGGCCTGCGCATCTACCGCAATGGCAACGGCATTGCGCCGGTGGATGTCACCACCGAGCCGTTCCCCGGCTTCCCGACGGACCTTCAGGCCCAGTTCATGGCGCTGATGACCCGGGCGGGCGGCCAGAGCCGCATCACTGAGACCATCTTCGAAAACCGCTTCATGCATGTGCAGGAGCTGGCCCGCCTCGGTGCCCGCATCCGCATCGACGGCAAGACGGCCATCGTGGACGGCGTGGACAGCCTGCGCGGCGCCCCGGTGATGGCAACGGATTTGCGCGCCTCCGTGTCGCTGGTGATTGCCGGTCTGGTGGCTGAAGGCGAGACGAATGTGAGCCGCGTCTATCACCTTGACCGTGGCTTCGAGCGGCTGGAAGAAAAGCTCGGCCGCTGCGGCGCCATGATCGAGCGTATCTCGGCGTAATTGCTGCGTGCGGCAGGCGTGGTGCACGGCCTGCCGCATTGTCAAACGGCCCCGGACGCGCTAGGCAACGGATTGGAATGGCGGGAGCTCTCCCGCCCTTTGCCACAAGCCTTCCGGAGACAGAGCCGCCCATGGACCTGCTGAAACTTGCCGCCCTCGATGAGGAAGATCTGGCCGTGGTTTCCGCCCATGTGCAGGATGCGGTGCTGAGCGTTGGCGACATCCGCTACCTGCCGAAGGAGCGCAAGGTGATTGTCGCCATGAACCGCTTCGTCTGGGACAAGGCGGAAGACCGGCGTGCGCGCACTCACGAAAGGCGCCGCTCGGCGCTGGCCTTCGCCCGTGTGACGGCGATGCGCGCCGCCCATATCCGGCAGGAGGCGAAGGGCGCCATCCTGTCGCTGCTGGCCATCCGCTTCGAACAGGGCGCGGAAGCTCCTTCCGGCACGGTGCGGCTGGAATTTGCCGGTGGCGGCACGCTGGCGCTGGATGTGGAATGCATCGAGGCGCAGCTGACCGATCTTGGCGCGGCCTGGGCCACGCCCAATAAACCTCATCATCACATCGACTGAGATTTTCCAGCTGGCAGGCGCAGGTTTGCCGGCGACAAGCGGCGCGGACCCTTCGGGGGTGAGCCGGCGCCGCGAAAAGGCCTTGCAAGGAGACAGACGTGGCAATTCGGCTTTCCACCGCAGATGCAGATTTCGAGACCCGCTTCAAGGACCTGCTCGCAGGCAAGCGCGAGGCGTCCGAGGATGTGGATCAGGTCGTCCGCGCCATTCTGGACGATGTGCGTGCCCGCGGCGATGCGGCCGTGGTGGAGTATACGAACCGGTTTGACCGGGTGAGCGTCTCTTCCATTGCGGATCTCAGGGTGACGGCTGAAGAGATCGAGGCTGCCACTGCGGCAGTCGAGCCGGCGACGCTCGATGCGCTGAAACTGGCGCGGGACCGCATCCACTCGCACCACGCCCGCCAGATGCCGAAGGATGACCGCTATACGGATGCGCTCGGCGTCGAGCTTGGCTCGCGCTGGACGGCGGTGGAGGCGGTCGGCCTCTATGTGCCCGGCGGCCTTGCCAGCTATCCCAGCTCCGTGCTGATGAATGCGGTGCCCGCGCTCGTCGCCGGGGTGGAGCGCATCGCCATGGTGGTGCCCGCGCCGGACGGGGTGCTGAACCCGCTGGTGCTGGCGGCAGCCAAGGTGGCCGGGATCACGGAAATCTACCGCATCGGCGGCGCGCAGGCGATCGCGGCGCTTGCCTATGGCACGGAAAGCATCGCGCCGGTGAGCAAGATCGTCGGACCCGGCAATGCCTTTGTGGCCGCCGCCAAGCGCCGGGTCTTCGGGACGGTGGGCATCGACATGATCGCAGGCCCTTCCGAAGTGCTGGTGGTGGCCGATGCGGACAACAATCCGGACTGGCTGGCAGCGGACCTTCTGGCGCAGGCCGAGCATGATCCGGTGGCCCAGTCGATCCTGATCACTGATGACGAAGGGCTGGCCGCTGCCGTGGAAGCGGCGGTGGAGCGCCAGCTGAAGACGCTGCCGCGTGCGGAGGTGGCCTCGGCCAGCTGGCGCGATTTCGGCGCCGTCATCATGGTGAAGGATCTGGAGGAAGCCATTCCGCTGATCAACCGGCTGGCACCGGAGCACCTGGAGCTGGCGGTGGAAGATCCCGAAGCGCTGCTGGGCCGCGTGCGCAATGCGGGCGCCGTGTTCCTGGGCCGCCACACACCGGAAGCCATCGGCGATTATGTCGGCGGTTCCAATCATGTTCTGCCGACCGCCCGTTCGGCGCGGTTCTCGTCCGGCCTGTCTGTGCTTGACTTTGTGAAGCGGACGTCGATCCTTAAGTGTGATGCGCAGAGCCTTCGGGCTCTCGGGCCTGCGGCAATCGCCCTGGGCGAGGCGGAAGGCCTCAGCGCGCATGCAAGGTCCGTTTCCATCCGGCTTAATCTGGAAGCCGAATAGGCAAGCGGCTGGGAGGAGGACAGCATATTGAGGGCTCTGACGGGGAAGGTGCGAGCCGTATGACCTTGGTGGAAAGCAGTGCGTCCTCCGGCGCCGGAGAGGGTTCCGGCGAAGATGCCTCAGGCCGTCTTATCGATGTCATTCTCGATGAGGCGTCCATTGCCCGTGCGGGGCCCGACATCGAGCATGACCGGGCTGTGGCCATCTATGACCTGATCGAGGAAAACAGCTTCTGCCCCAGCGGGCTGGGCGGTGGCCGCTTCGTGCTGCGCCTGTCCGTCGTGGAAAAGAAGCTGGTGTTCCAGATCACCAGCGAGGGCGGCGAGGATGTGGCCACCCATGTGCTGTCGCTGACGCCGCTGCGCCGCGTGGTGAAGGATTACGACCTGATCTGCGAAAGCTACTATCAGGCGATCCGCCATGCGACGCCCAGCCAGATCGAGGCGATCGACATGGGCCGGCGCGGCGTGCACAACGAGGGGGCAATGGTCCTGAAGGAGCGGCTGGAGGGCAAGGTGGAGATTGACCAGCCCACGGCCCGCCGCCTCTTTACCCTTGTCTACGCCTTGCACTGGAAAGGCTGAGCACCATGACCGGGCCGGGCTCCCGTCCGACTGCGGTCCTGTTTGCCTGCAGCATGAACGCTGTGCGTTCTCCCATGGCTGCAACGATTGCCCGCAGCCTGTTTCCGGGGCAGGTCTACGTGCGCTCGGCCGGCGCACGCAAAGGCGAGCGTGACCCGTTCGTGGATGCGGTGATGGCCGAAATCGGCATGGACGCCAGCACCCATCAGCCCAAGACGCTGGAGGATCTGGACGAGTCGGGCTTCGACCTTGTGATCACCCTTTCGCCGGAAGCCCATCACAAGGTTCTGGACCTGACCCGCGCCGATGCGGTGGACGTGGAATACTGGCCAACCATGGATCCGACCATCGTTTCCGGCAGCCGCGACCAGATTCTGGACGCCTACCGTTCGGTGCGTGATCAGCTGATGATGAAAATCAAGAAGCGGCTGGGCTGGACGCCGCCACCCAGCGGGTGATACAGAGAAGCGAAAGAGCTGGGAAGCTGCTGCGAAGCGGCCCTTTTCCGCCCTCACGCCTGAACCGGCAAGTCCGCATGACGGCCCGCCCGATGGAAAATCACCGGCGCGGAGATTGCCCTGTTCACTTTTTTGCTTTGATCCTATAGGTTCCGCGCACCTCAGGATCGGTTTAACCGGGATACCATATGGCTAAGGAAGAAGTTCTGGAGTTTCCGGGCGTCGTCACGGAACTGCTGCCCAACGCGACGTTCCGCGTGCGTCTTGAAAATGACCATGAAATCATTGCTCACACTGCAGGGCGCATGCGCAAGAACCGCATCCGTGTTCTGGCAGGCGACCGGGTTCTCGTCGAGATGACCCCGTATGACCTGACCAAGGGCCGCATCACCTACCGCTTCAAGTAAGCCGCGGTCCGGCCGGGAGCGAGACACCCATGAGCGATACTGCCACCGTTCCCCTCGTTCTGGCCTCCGCTTCGCCGCGCCGTCTGGCTCTGCTGCAGCAGGCCGGCATAGAGCCGCAGCATCTCATTCCGGCCGATCTGGACGAGACCCCGCTGCGCGGCGAGACGCCGCGCGCTCTGGCGGTGCGTCTGGCGAAGTCCAAGGCCCGTCACGTGCGTGAGCAGCTGGCGGAAGATGCCGTGCTGTCGAAAGCCGTCATTCTGGCGGCGGACACGGTGGTCTGCGCCGGCCGCCGTATTCTGCCCAAGGCCGAGACGGTGGAGCAGGCAGAGGCCTGCCTTGGCCTTCTCTCAGGCCGTGGCCACCGCGTGCTGACCGGCCTTGCCGTGATTTCGCCATCTGGCTCCGTGCGGACGAAGATCGTGGAGACCCGCGTGCGCTTCAAGAAGCTGTCGCGCCGGGAGGGTGATGACTATCTGGCTTCCGGCGAATGGCGCGGCAAGGCGGGCGGCTATGCCATCCAGGGCCTTGCGGGCACCTTTGTCGTGAAGCTGACCGGCTCCTACCCCAATGTGGTGGGGCTGCCGCTTTATGAAACGGTCAACATGCTGGCCGCTGCCGGTCTGGATGTCCGCGCCCTGTGGCGCGATCCGCTGAAGCTGCCCGCGTGAGGATGCCGCAATGACCGCAGCATCCGGCAATGCAGGGGACCAGGGCCGGCGCATGCGGCCATGCCCCATCTGCTCCAAGCTCTCCACCCAGGCCGACTATCCCTTCTGCAGCGACCGCTGCGCCAAGATCGACCTGCACCGCTGGATGGTGGAAGGCTACAGCATTCCCGCCGTCGAGACGGATGATGTTGATGACGAGGCAGAGGGCGGCGAAGACCGCTGATTCCTGCCTTGCCGGTCTGCGCCGTGAAATTCCGGGCAGGCTTGCTGAAAAAATCATCTTGTCCTGAAAAATTTTCCGCTGTCATAATCAGGGCTGCCTGTCACAAACGCTGTCACAATTCAGCGGAAGGCGGGAGGCTGGCCTGCCCTCTTGCGCGCTGCTGCGAATAAAACTGTCGCAGACCTGTGCTAGGGCGGCTGTGTAGAAAAAGCGGAGGCCGGGGCTGGCTTCCAACAGGCGAGGCGAATATGAAAAAGATGCTTCTTGGCGCGACTGCCCTTTTTGCCGCGATGGCAATGGGCGGCGCAGCGCTGGCCGATTACTCGGTGACCATCCTTCACACCAACGACCTGCATAGCCGCATCGAGCAGATCAACAAGTTTGATTCGACCTGCAGCGCCGACGAAGATGCCAAGGGCGAGTGCTTTGGCGGTGTTGCCCGTATCAAGACCAAGGTGGACGAGCGCCGCAAGGCGCTGACGGACGCCGGCAAGAACGTGATCCTGCTGGACGCTGGTGACCAGTTCCAAGGATCCCTGTTCTACACCACCTACAAGGGCAAGGCGGCAGCCGAGTTCATGAACATGATCGGCTATGACGTGATGGCCGTGGGCAATCATGAGTTCGATGATGGTCCGCAGGGCCTTGCCGACTTCCTGGCGGATGTGACGTTCCCGGTCATCTCCGGCAACACCGATGTCTCCAACGAGCCTCTGCTCAAGGACAAGGTGCCCGGTTCGGTGATCCTGGAAGTTGGCGGGCAGAAGATTGCCATCGTCTCGGTTCTGGCCGAAGACACCGCCGAGACCGCATCCCCCGGCCCCGGCGTCACGTTCGTGAAGGCTGAGGATTACCTCAAGGGCGCCGTGGGCGAGCTGGAGGCACAGGGCGTCAACAAGATCATCGCCCTGACCCACATGGGCTACGAGCGTGACAAGGAAATCGCCAGCGCAGTTTCCGGTATTGACGCCATTGTCGGCGGCCATTCTCACACGCTGCTGGCCAATGACAATGACAAGGCCGCCGGTCCTTACCCGACCATCGTTGCCAACCCGGACGGCAAGGACGTGCCGGTTGTCACGGCCTATGCCTACAGCAAGTATCTGGGCGAGATCGAGCTGACCTTCAACGACAATGGCGATCTGATCTCTGCCAAGGGCGACCCGATCCTGCTGGATGCGTCCGTCACTCCGGATGAGACCGTCGCCGCCCGCGTCGCTGAACTGGCCCAGCCGCTGGAAGAGCTGAAGGCCAAGGTGATCGGTTCCACCACCGCCGCCATCGATGGCTCGCGCGACACCTGCCGTGTCTCCGAGTGCCAGATGGGCAATCTGGTGGCCGAAGCGATGCTGGACCGCGTGAAGGAGCAGGGCGTCGAGATCGTCATCCAGAACGGCGGCGGTCTGCGTGCCTCCATCGATTCGGGCGAGATCACCATGGGTGAGGTTCTGACGGTGCTGCCGTTCCAGAACACCCTGGCCACGTTCCAGCTCAAGGGCTCCGACGTTGTGGCCGCTCTGGAAAATGGCGTGTCCAAGGTTGAAGAAGGCGCTGGCCGTTTCGCGCAGGTCGCAGGTCTTCGCTACGAGTGGACCAAGGCCAAGCCGGCCGGTGAACGTATCCTCAAGGTCGAGGTGAAGGACGGCGACGGCTGGGCTCCGATCGACCCCGAGAAGGTCTACGGCCTTGCCACCAACAACTACATGCGTGGCGGCGGTGATGGTTATGCCGTCTTCGCCAAGGCCGGCATGAATGCCTATGACTTCGGCCCGGGCCTTGAAGAAGTGCTGGCGGAGTACATTGCCAAGAACGGCGGCGACTACACCCCGTTCACGGACGGCCGCATCACCGAAGTGCAGTAAAGGCTCCTCCTGTCTGGTGCCGGGCGCCCTTCCAAGGGGGCACCAGACAGGGGCGACCGGCTCCCGGTTCGTGGAAGTGCATCTAGAAACTGCCACATGAGGCATCAAGGACGCAGGATCGGATCCTGCGTCCTTTCTCTTTGTTATCAATTGCTTGTGAAAGAGCTTTTGATCAACCTGTGTAGAGGGTAGCGCATGTCGTGCGGCTCACGGCTTGCGTCAGCGCGGTTCTCATGTATCTGTCACGCTTAGGCTAATCTTAAAATTCAGTAAAGCGTGGGATGCCGGGCAGCGTGATCAGTCCGTTGAACAGTTTGATTCGGGTAGGGCGTGCCCCTTGCAGCCTTAGAATGCGCATTGCGATATGCCTGATCGGGCTTCTTTCGCCGGTTTTCGCCGTGATGCAGTCAGATGACGCTGCATCACAGCCATTTCCAGCTGACAATCTGGCAGCGAGGCAGCAGCAGCTGCTGCAAGCGACGCTTGCCCAGCCGCAAAATCTCGACATCGCCTTTGAATACGCCATGGTGTCTTCCCAGCTGGGTGACTATGAAGCGGCTATCGGCACGCTGGAGCGCATGCTGATTTATGCACCGGGCTTGCCGCGCGTGCAGCTGGAACTGGGCGTGCTCTATATGCGCCTCGGCGCCAAAGATATGGCGCGCAATTATTTCGAAAGCGCGATCTCTGGGCCAAATGTGCCGCCCCAAGTCACGGAACGGGTGAACTATTTTCTCGCAGCAATCACTGATCAGGAAGCTCCTGCTCAGATGAGTGGTGTTCTGACAGCCGGTGTACGTGGTCAGTCCAATGCCAATGCCGCTCCAGGAGGGCGTATCGTCAACCTGAACGGAACAGCCTTCACGCTGGATGATGCGGGAACGGGCAAGGCCGACATCAACGCTTTCCTGTCGGCTAATGTCCGCTTTTCCTACGATCTGGCCAATCAGGGAGACCGGCTTGAGGCTGACCTGATATTCTACGGCGCCCGCTACGGCGACATTAGCCGCCTCGACACGGAGATGGCAGAGATCACCTTGGGTCCGTCCCTTAACCTCGCCCGTTTCGGCGTTGAGGATGCAAGGCTCGGGCTCTACGGGATTGCCAATGGCATCCGGCTGGATGGGGCTAATTATGCTGGGGGGCTCGGCGCCGGTCTGCGGCTGGCGGCAAACCTGAGTGAGCGGGCTGGTCTTTCGGCCCGCGCAGAACTGCGCCGGAGCTGGTATAACGATACATCAAAGCAACCCAATTTGTCTGACCGGGCCGGCTATGCCTTGCGTGTTTCTGCAGGCTATCAGTACCGGCTGACAGGTACCTTCACTGCCCGCATCACGCTTCTGGGCGATGTGGTGACTGCCAGCAAGGCCTATAAGTCGAATACGGATGGAGGCGTGGCCCTCGGTGGAACTTACCGTTTCGCCGCGCCGCTCAACCTGTCCACCGCCCCCTGGTTCGTTGATGTAGAGGGCGGCTATTTGCACCGGTCGTATGATGCTCCGGACAGGCTGATCAATCGCAACAAGGCGCAGCGCGATAACGAGGGGTGGCTGCGCACGGTGCTCACTATGCCTTTGGGGGAGGGCAAGACCGCCGTGAGCCTGACGGGAGAATTGCGCCGTCAGCAGTCTAACTATGACCTGAATGATTACACCAATGCATCGGGCATGCTGTCTGTCATGCGCCGGTTTTAAGGTTTGACGCCATGATGAGCCGTCCCGCTTCTGCCCATTTGTTTCTGACGCTGGCCGGAATTTTGCCTGCACTTCTGGCCACGACCGCGCTGGCTTCGACGGAGGTGGGGGTTACCACCGCCGTGAACCCTCAGGCGCAGGGAACGGCGCCAGGCTCCAGTGTCCGGACCATCATGCTGGGAGATGATGTCTATCACAAGCATCGCATCAAGACTGGCGGCATCGGCCTCGTTCAGGTGCTTTTTGTTGATGGATCCACTTTCACCGTTGGAGCCAACTCCGACTTGGTCATTGATGAGTTCGTGTTTGATCCTGAGGCAGGCACCGGCAAGCTGGTGGCCAGCATGGGCAAAGGCGTGGCCCGGTTCGTCGGCGGCAAGCTGTCGAAGAACAAGGGCGGCGTCAATGTCCGAACACCTGTTGGTACCATTGGTATCCGGGGCGGGATCGCCAATCTGGATATACGTGAGGACGGCGGCACGTTTTCGCTGATTTTCGGTAAGGAGCTGACATTCACGGGGCCAAACGGTACCCAGCAGCGCATCTATGAGCCCGGCTACACCATGACCGTCGGTGGCAATGGGACCGCCCGTCCGGAAGTCCGGCCAACGAGCCAGGCTGACCTTGGAAGTTTGCAGCAGTCGCTGACCAGCCGGCCGGGCCAGAATGGCGGTGCAGTGCGCGCGCCCTCCAACGAGATTGTTGTTCAGAGTGGAATTCCGGCGGTCAATTCCGGGCTCGGCATCATCAACACTCTGCCTCAGCCAAAACCGCAGGTCGTTGCGGCATCGGACGCTGTGCAGGCGGAAGAGTCGATCAGTAAGAGTCCGGCACCCAGCGCGCGCGATACGGAAACACCAGCACCGAAACCGGATGAAACCGCTAAACCTGACCCTGTTCCGGAGGTTCCACCGGTGCAGGATCCCGATGATACTGTCCGCCCTCCAACCATCCCGGATGAGGAACCTTCAAAGCCTGAGCCTGAGCCTGAGCCTGAACCTGAGCCGGAGCCGGAGCCGGAAGATCCAACGCCTTCTCCGGGAACAGGCGGCGGAGGTGGAGGCGGGGGAGGCGGCACACCGTCAACCGTCAGCCTGCGTGCCCTGAGTGGGGGGAATGGTGTCGAGCTGCCTTGGCCCGACTTTTTGAGCAATCCTGGCCGTCAGGGCATTTGGGGAAAGGCAGGTGATTCCATTGAGGGCACGTTGGTCCTGGACGGCAACCTTTCAGGTGGACGATCCGGTGCTTACTCATCTGCTGTCGGCGATCCTGTGCTCAAAGGCGAAATTAGCGGTCAAATCGTTACCGTCGGTGTGCCGTCGATGACCGGGATCAATTATTTCCAGTCTCTCCGGACCGACAAGAACTATCATATTGGGCAGTTTAGTCAGTCTGGCGTTCCTTCCTGGTTGACTCTGGATGCATCCCAGGATGGAGACGTTGAAATCAATGGCCGCGGCATATTTTACCGCGGTCAGGGGGATTTCAGTGCGCTGCTTTATCAGAATGCCTACTCCCCTGGCGACACCCCCTCCTTTGAAAGCGATTTTTCCGATGCGATCTTTGCTTTCGGCGGAACGGTTGGATCTTTTGACGTGATGAATCAGTCACGGCTTCGCAGCTATACGTTGACGGCAGATTTTCTGCAGCTTCTTGCTCTTAACACAGAGGTTTCCGACGGCAGCATTGCCGTCGGAGCTTCAGGAGCTCTGTTCCTCAATCCTCGGGTCGCCTCAAGTCTGGGGGCGCCGTTCCTTAGCAGCGTTGGCAATTCCGGGCTTTTGATGCTTGAGGGTGGAACAGACCTGGAGGAGGAGCCGCCATTGGCGCTTGCTGCCTCTTTCTCAATTCAAGGAGTGGATACGGCACAGAAGTCTCTGATCAGTCTCTTTGTTGGCGCCATTGGGGAGGATCACGCTGGTTCGATCGTGCTTGAGGGCAAGCGTCGTGGCGGCTACCATCTGGCGAATACTGACGCGTCTGGTAATTTTTCCGGTGGCATTGGCTCGCTCGCAGGCGTGGGATATGTTCATGCCTTTGGAACGAACGCCCAAAACTTCATTGTTAGTAGCAATATAGGCGGTGATCGTGCATTTGACAGCTATGCCCTGACCCCGAGTGGGATTTCCTCAGCGGAGCGGTATAGCGGGTCTAGTCATGTAGCCGAGCTTTCTTCGACTGTTGCCGGATCAAGCCTGATCAGAACTTCGCGGAACTTGAGTGTCTTTTCTGCAGGCATGGTGGAAACGAAGAGCGGCAGTACGCTGGTCATTGATCCATACGCCTCACAAAGTACATTTGGGAACGACATCCGTTTTGATGCGGCCAGCCGGTCAGTTTCGGCTACGCTCAGTCTCACCAGTAAAAACTATGTCGGTCCGGGGAGCGCACCTAAAATCGAGCTCTCGTTGGGTGTGAGCCCTCTCGTAGACGAAAGCGACCGCACATCTGTCTTTGTTGACAACGACCGTTACGCCGCGATCGAAAAAAATGACACTTCAGGCCACGAAATTATCGATGACGCAGGCCAAGGCCTTCCGGCTAGAGCAAAAGGATATTTGATTCCGAACACGCTGGTCGATGGCGCCGATGACGCCATCTTCACCGGCGGGACGGCCAAATGCACCTGCGCTTTCCTGGAGTGGGGTTATTGGGGCTCCAGTCTTGCTCCAGATTCTGCGCCAAGTGATCTCAGCCAGATCCATCTGGGAACCTGGGCTGCGGGTCGTATTTTGGGGCCAAGTGACTTGCCGACCAGCGGAAGTGCCGGCTATCAGGGGCATGCGGTTGGCAGTGTGGTGAATGGTGGCAGCCAATACCTGGCCGCCGGCAACTTCAGCATGAGCGTGGATTTTGGCACCCGCACAGGCACAGCCGATATCATCAACTTCGATGGAAAAAGCTTCTCTTTCGGCCTGTCGCAGGACATCTATTCTACGGACCACAATCTCTTTTCCGGCAGCGCCCCCAGCGGTGTCAGCAGTGGTTCATTCAATGGATCGCTGGTGCAGGGCCCGAACAGCAATTTCGACGGTGTCATTGGCAACTTCTCTGCCATTGACGGCTCGTGGATGGCCACCGGTGTTGCGGTGGGCGAGCGGCTGCCCTGAGAAGGCCGCTGGCGGCTGGCCCGGCTAGAAGCCGGGCCAGCCGCGGGCACCAGCCGGGGCGCTTGTCCACAGGCGCAATATGCGCCTGAAGTTGTTGAAACCATGGAGAAAAGCGACGCTTTGCAGTGGCTGCGAAAATAATGGTCCAAGCCTGCGAAAAGTTTTGCCGGGGCGCTGGACAAGGCCCGGGCGATCTCCTATAAGACCCCCACTTCCGGCGGTCACGCCACATGAAGTCAGGCCCAGATAGCTCAGTTGGTAGAGCAGCGGATTGAAAATCCGCGTGTCGCTGGTTCGATTCCGGCTCTGGGCACCACTTCTCTCTCCCCCATGAAAATCAAAAAAGTATCCGGACCTTACGCAGCTTGCTCTGTATTTCGCCAGAGATGGCTTGCAGCGATCACGGCAGGCTGTGAGCGTTGATATCTGTCTCAGGCTCCCCACCCGCGCCGTCCCGGCCTTTGTGCCGGGACCCGTTATGGACGTGATGTGGGTGAGATGGGATGACCACTGTAGAGCTGGGATTTGAGCCGGTGCTGTAGCTTTGTTTCAGCTGCCGTGCGTCAATAACAGGTCCCGGCACGGGGGCCGGGACGGCGCGGAGGGTGTTGTTGCATCAGCGTGAAAGGTTGCGCCTTACGGCACAGTAAGCCTTTGCGGCGGCTGAGCATTTCGAAACGTGATGCGTCAGCATGGTGAGGCTTGTATGAGCCTGCATCACACCTTCTGCCCCGTCTCCTTCGCCAGAGCCAGCGCTTCAGCCAGTATTGCCGGGTCGCCGATGTGGTTCATCAGGATGAGGATCAGGCGGGCGTTGAGGGCGTGGCTTTCGTCTTCCGTCAGGCCCTCATGAGCGGCGAGAAGGCTGGCGTAGGCATCGTC
The DNA here is from genome assembly GCF_900185665.1 of Pannonibacter sp. I15F10I1. Classification (NCBI taxonomy): domain Bacteria; kingdom Pseudomonadati; phylum Pseudomonadota; class Alphaproteobacteria; order Hyphomicrobiales; family Stappiaceae; genus Pannonibacter; species Pannonibacter sp. I15F10I1. Next base: position 127,557 of record NZ_FYAN01000011.1, on the reverse strand, counting down.
CGGGTTGGGCAGGTTCGGGGCGGTGATCAGCATGGTTCATCTATCCCGGCTGCCGCTGGAAGCGGGCAGCCTGTCAGGGGTGATTGTTCACGTAACGCAAGGCATTTCGTACAAGGCCACTAAGCCAAGCAGAGCGCGCGGGCGAGGGCGGTGGACACTTCGTTTGCGTCAAAGCGCTCCCAGCGGGCGGCGGTGTGCTGGTCCGGGCGCACCAGATAGACGGCGGAAGCTGCCTGCCCGAGATAGCGCTCGCGCAGCGGCTCGTTGCCTTGCGGCGAAAGCTGCAGGCAGGGCAGGGTGAGGCCGTGGGCGGTGAAGCTTTCGGGCGCATCCGTGCCGATGGCCAGCAGATGAAAGCCGCCGCCAAGCCGCGCCAGAAGCCAGTCTTCCGCACCCGCTTTCCCGCCAAGAGGCGCATCCAGCAGCGGTGCGCCGGGCCTCGTGCGGGGCGGCATCAGCGGATGATCCGCCCCGTTGAGCGGCAGCCCGTCATAGACGCAAGGCACGGAGAGGCGCCCGGAATTGACGATGCTGCGGGCAAAGGGGGCTTGGGCGGCCAGATCCAGCACCGCATTGCGGAACATGCGCGACATGCCGCTTTTCGGGGTGATGAAGTCGGTGGCGCGGGTGGAGTTGAGAATGTTCTCGTCCGCCCCGTGGATACGCTCTGCGCAGTAGCTGTCGATCAGGGCTTCAGGCGCAATGCCCTTCACCACCAGCGCCAGCTTCCAGGCGAGATTGTCCGCATCCTGAATGCCGGAATTCGCCCCGCGTGCGCCGAAGGGGGAAACCTGATGGGCAGAATCGCCGGCAAAGAGCACCCGGCCCTTGCGGAAGGTCTCCATGCGGCGGCACTGGAAGGTGTAGATCGAGGTCCAGACCAGTTCGTAATCCGCGCCTTCGCCCAGCATGGCATCCACCCGGGCGCGCACGCGTTCGGGTTCCAGTTCGCGCTTGCGGTCGATGTTCCAGCCCAGCTGGAAGTCGATGCGCCACACGCCGTCCGGCTGCTTGTGCAGCAGGGCGCTGTCGCCGGACTTGAAATGCGGCTCGAACCAGAACCAGCGCTCGGTCGGGAAGTCCGCCGTCATGCGCACATCGGCGATGAGGAAATTGTCCTCGAACACCCGGCCTTCGAAGCCCAGCCCCAGCATGGAGCGCAGCGGCGAGCGGGCGCCGTCGCAGGCGATCACCCAATCGGCATGGAGCTGATAGGGGCCGTCCGGGGTTGAGATGTCGAGGCGGGCGCCGTTGCCGGTCTGCGCCAGCGCCTCCACCTTGTTGCGGCCGCGGATTTCGATGGGCGCGCCTTCCGCGATGGCCGCAAGGATGCGCTCATGCAGGAACTTTTCGAAATAGGGCTGCTGCAGGTTGATGAAGGCGGGGAACTCGTGCCCGCCTTCCGGCAGCAGGTTGAACTCGTAGAGCAGCCGGTCATCGCGGAAGACCTTGCCCTTGTTCCACTGCACGCCCTTGTCCAGCATGGGCCTCGCCGCGCCAAGCCGGGCGCAGATCTCCAGTGTACGCTTGGCAAAGCAGATGGCGCGGCTGCCCTCGCCAACGCCTTCCTGATCATCCAGCACCAGAACCGGCACGCCCTTGAGCCCAAGGTCGAGCGCGGTGGCGAGCCCCACCGGCCCGCCGCCAACGACAATCACCGTATGGCGGGCGGGAGCCGGCTGGTCCTGATCGGCCGAGCGGGCATAGGGGTAAAGCGCGAAGGCAAGGGCGCGTTCGCCGGCCTTGCTGGCGGGCGCAGGTGCAATTGCGGCGGGTCTGTCCACGAGGTCTCCTCCCTCTTGTCCCGTTTTCCGTGCGAGGCGCCGCAGGGCTGGTGTCAGCCCTGCAGCGCGGCCCACATCTCGAGGTCGCGGGCGGCGGTCCAGATGCGCGGATGGCTGATGCCGCGCGCTTCGTCATAGGCACGGGCAACGTTGAAGGGCAGGCAGTGCTCGTAAATGGCGTAGTCCTTGAACTTCGGATCGCATTCGGCGCGCACCGCGTCCCAGGCTTCCTTCAGGGTGCCGTTGCGGGCGGCAACCCGTGCCACCGGGCGGAAGGTGCTCTCCACGAAGTCGCGGGTGCGATCCAGAGCTGCGTTGACCGCATCCCGGCCCAGAACGGCATCGCCGCGTCCCGGCGCAATGGCATCAAGGTCAAAGGCGCGGATGGCCTCCAGCGTCGGGCTCCATTCGCGGAAATGGCCGTCGCCGCAATAGCAGGCGGCATGAGCCTCAACGATGTCGCCGGTGAACATGACGTTCTGGTCCGGCACGTGGATGACGATGTCGCCCGCCGTGTGGGCGCGGCCAAGGTGCATCAGGTCCACCCGGCGCTTGCCGAGGAAGACGGTCATCCGGTCGCTGAAAGTGGTGGTTGGCCAGGTAAGACCGGGGATGCTTTCATGGCCCTGGAACAGGCGGGGGAAGCGCTGGAATTCGCTGTCCCAATCCTCCTGGCCGCGCTCGGCCACCATGGCGCGGGCGGTCTCGCCCATGATCACCTGCTGCGCCTTGAAGGCGGAGGCACCCAGCACGCGCACGGCGTGATAGTGGGTGAGCACCACATGGGTGATCGGCTTGTCCGTGACGCTGCGCACGCAGTCGATCACCTTCTGGGCAAGGCGCGGAGTGGCCTGTGCCTCGACGATCATCACGCTGTCATCGCCGATGATGACGCCGGAGTTGGGATCGCCCTCGGCGGTGAAGGCATAAAGACCCTCGCCGACTTCGGTGAAGCTGATGGTCTTCTCGGTGAGGTCGCCCTGCGAGGCAAATTTCTTGCTCATGGATATGGTCCGTCCGTAAGTCTGTTTCAGGCGCTCTGCTCGACTGTCTGCTCAACCGTTTGCTCGATGGCGCCGAAGATGGAATGGCCTGTGGCATCCAGCATCTCGATGCGCACCGTGTCGCCAAAGCGCAGGAAGGGGGTCTGCGTCGCGCCGGTGTTGATGGTTTCGATCATGCGGATCTCGGCAATGCAGGAATAGCCTGCACCGCCCTCGCTCACCGGCTTGCCGGGGCCGCTGTCCAGCTTGTTGGAAACCGTGCCCGAACCGATGATGGAACCGGCAGCCAGCGGACGGGTCTTGGCTGCGTGGGCGATGAGCTGTGGGAAATCGAAGGTCATGTCGATGCCGGCATTGGCGCGGCCAAAGGGTTTGCCGTTGAGATCCACCTTCAGCGGCAGATGCAGCCGTCCGCCATCCCAGGCGTCGCCCAGCTCGTCCGGCGTCACGGCAACGGGCGAGAAGGCAGAGGAGGGCTTGGACTGGAAGAAGCCGAAGCCTTTGGCCAGTTCCGCCGGAATGAGCCCGCGCAGTGACACGTCATTGACCAGCATGATGAGGCGGATGGCCGCCCGCGCTTCGTCAACGCTTGCCCCCATCGGCACGTCATCAACGATGACGGCCACCTCGCCTTCCATGTCGATGCCATAGGCTTCATCAGCCATGCGGATGGGATCACGCGGGGAGAGGAAGCTGTCGGAGCCGCCCTGATACATCAGCGGATCGGTCCAGAAGGTTTCCGGCATCTCCGCGCCGCGCGCCTTGCGCACCAGCTCCACGTGGTTGACGTAGGCCGAGCCATCCGCCCACTGATAGGCGCGCGGCAGCGGCGAATGGGCGTCATGCTCATGAAAGCGCATGGAGGGCACGGCATCGTGCTCAAGGCTTTCGGCCAGCACGGCAAGCTTGGGCGCAAGCGTTGCCCAGTTGTCCAGCGCGGCCTGCAGGGTGGGGGCTAGGTGAGTGGCTTCGGTGCAGCGGGTCAGGCTCTTGTTGACCAGCACGAGCCGTCCGTCACGGCTGCCGTCCTTCAGCGTGGCAAGTTTCATGGTGTTTTCCCGAAAACTGGTGTGAGAGGGTGGCAGGCTCCCCCGGCCCGCCGCTGCCCCGTGTCATGCCTGGTTGTGAGCGGGTGCCGCTCACTTCACGCCGGGCGTGCCGTCGAACTTCTTTTCGAGGCTGTCCCAGCAGTCGATGTAATCATCCTGCAAGGGCGCGGAGGTCGCTGCCCATTCGGTCAGGTGCTGGGGAAAGCGGGTTTCGAACATGAAGCTCATGGTCTCGTCCAGCTTTTCCGGCTTCAGTTCCGCGTTGGAGGCGCCCTCGAAGGCGTTGCGGTCCGGTCCATGCGGCAGCATGCAATTGTGCAGGCTCATACCGCCGGGCACGAAGCCCTTCGGCTTGGCATCATAGATGCCGTAAATGTTGCCCATCAGCTCGGACATGATGTTCTTGTGGTACCAGGGCGGGCGGAACGAGTGCTCGGCCACCATCCAGCGCTCGCGGAACAGCACGAAGTCGATATTGGCGGTGCCTTCGACGCCCGAAGGGGCGGTCAGCACGGTGAAGATCGAAGGGTCCGGATGGTCGAAGAGAATGGCCCCGACCGGTGAGTAGGTGCGCAGGTCATATTTGCAGGGCGCGTAATTGCCGTGCCAGGCCACCACATCCAGCGGCGAATGGCCGATCTTCGTTTCGTGGAACTGGCCGCACCACTTGATGATGACAGTGGACGGCACCTCCTTGTCCTCAAAGGCGGCAACCGGCGTCTTGAAATCGCGCGGGTTGGCAAGGCAGTTGGCGCCGATGGGACCACGGTTCGGCAGGTCGAATTTCTGGCCGTAATTCTCGCAGACAAAGCCCCGGCACGGGCCTTCCAGCACTTCCACCCGGTAGACCAGGCCGCGCGGCAGGATGGCGATTTCCTTCGGCTCCAGATCGATGACGCCCAGCTCCGTGCAGAAGCGCAGGCGGCCTTCCTGCGGCACCACCAGAAGCTCGCTGTCGGCGGAGAAGAAGTACTCGTCCACCATGGAACGGGTGACCAGATAGATGTGGCTGGCCATGCCGGTCTGGGTGTTGACGTCGCCGGCCGTCGTCGCGGTGCGCATGCCGGTGACCCAGGTCAGCGGCTCATCCGCATGGGGCACCGGGTCCCAGCGGTACTGGCCCAGGCTGATCACGTCATCAACGATGTTGGGCGCGCTCTTCCAGAAGGGCACATCAATCTTGGTGAAGCGGGTGGTGTGCTTGACCGAGGGGCGGATGCGGTAGCACCAGGTGCGCTCGTTCTGGCCGCGGGGAGCGGTGAAGGCTGTGCCGGAAAGCTGCTCTGCATAAAGGCCGTAATTGCATTTCTGCGGCGAATTCTGCCCCTGTGGCAGGGCGCCAGGCAGGGCCTCCGTCTCGAAGTCATTGCCGAAGCCGGGCATGTAGCCCTCAACCGTGCCGTTGACCGTGGCGGCGCGAACCATGCCTATGGGCAGGGCGTGCGTTGTCATGATGTCCTCCTCTTGCCGGCTCCCCCGGCCGTTGCCTGTGATAATAGTTGCAAATGCAACCAAGTCAAGAGAGGATGACAGGCAAGGGCGCTCGTGGCAGTTTGCGCGCCCGAAGCTGCCCATGAAGCGGCAATACGGGGCGGGAGACGGGGTGAAGATGACAGGTCCGGCAGATGGATTCGATCTGGAGGCGTTTCTGCCTTATCTGCTCAATCAGGCGGCAGAGGCGACCAGCCGGTCCTTTCAGGCGGTCTACCGGGACGACTTCGGCCTGACACGGACCCAGTGGCGGGTGATGGCCAATCTCGGCAAGTTCGGCTCCATGACGGCGCGGGATATCTGCGCCATTTCCCACATCGAGAAAACCAAGGTCAGCCGCGCCGTCGCGGGGCTGGAGGCGGGCGGCCACCTGCAGCGGCAGACGGCGCCGCAGGACCGGCGGGCGGAAATCCTGTCACTGACGCCCAAGGGCCGGGACGTCTTCCTCCGGCTGGGGGAGCGGGCGATGGCCTATGACCGGGACCTGCGCGCAGGCCTTGGGCCGGACATCTCGGCTGCTCTTGAGGAGTTCCTGCGCCGGCTTATCCGCGAGGGGCGGGATATGCCGCCGGATGAAGATGCGGATTCGGGTGCTTGAGATCGGTTAATCCGCAGATTTGACAATGAAAAACACTCTGCTGACCACTTGGATTTCATCTGGTCAGACCACGGGTGGCGAAATTTTGGGCGGCATGCGGGGCGTCAGGGATCAGATGGGCGCAGTGGATTGATGCCTTGATGCCCGGCAAAACCCTTCCGCCGTCCTCCCGGCCACGCGCAGCGCGAGCCGGGATCGGTGAACCCGGAAGTTAGATAATTCAATAGGTTATGGTTGGTGGGTCCTGGCTCTCCGGTCCCGGATCTTCGCTTCGCTGCGTCCGGGAGGACGATGGAGAGGGGAGGTGATGGGCATGGAGCAGACTGCAATGTGTTGGTCCGCATGATCCGTCGTGACCGGATTAACTATCTGAATATAAACATAAAAATCTTCTATGCCTGCTTCTGTTGCGCTTCCGTGCTGAAACGGCAAGCAGCGTAAAAACCTGCTTGCCTGCTGTGCATCCCCGCGTCACTCTGCTTTCACAAACTGGGAAAACCAGAGGGGAACAGCATGCGTCGTCTGATGGGTTTTGCGATGGGTCTGGCGCTGTCGGCGTCTTCGGCTCTCGCTGCAACGGATGTGAAATTCACGCTCGACTGGAAGTTCGAGGGCCCGGCGGCTCCGTTCTTCATTGCGCTGGACAAGGGTTATTTCGCCGAGGAAGGGCTCAATGTCACCATCGACACGGGCGCAGGCTCGCGCGAGTCGATCCCGCGTGTGGCAACGGGCGCCTATGAATTCGGCTTCGGCGATATCAACGCCCTGATCAAGCTGCTGGACGAGCAGCCGGACCTGAAGGCCAAGGCCGTGCTGATGGCCTATGAGCGTCCGCCCTTTGCCATCATCGGCCGCAAGAGCCTCGGTGTTACGGAAGATCCGAAGTCGCTGGAAGGCAAGAAGCTGGGTGCGCCGCCGCCGGACGCCGCCTTCGGTCAGTGGCCGGCTTTTGCGGAAGTGGCTGGCCTCGACACCTCCAAGATCACCATCGAGAATGTCGGCTTCCCGGTGCGCGAGCCCATGCTGGCGCAGGGGCAGGTGGACGCCATCTTCGGCTTCTCCTTCTCTTCGGTGCTGAACCTGAAGGCGCAAGGCATTGCTGACGACGAGATCGTCACCATCCTGATGGCCGAGAACGGCCTCGACCTTTACGGCAACGTGGTGATGGTGAACACGGACTTCGCCGCAGCCAACCCGGAAGCGGTGAAGGGCTTCGTCAAGGCGCTGACCAAGGGCTATCTCGACGCCATCGCCGATCCGGAAGCGGCCATCCCCTATGTGATGAAGCGCAACGAGGTGCTGGATGCCGCCGTGGAGACCGAGCGTCTCAAGATGGCTGTCGAGCAAGCCATTGCCACCCCGGCGGTCAAGGCCAACGGCTTCGGCGGTGTGGACATGGCCAAGCTGACCAAGAGCATGGACTATCTCAAGGCTTCCATGGGCGTAAGCGACACGCCGCCGGCCGCTGAAAAGGTCTTCGATCCGTCCTACCTGCCGTCCGCAGAAGAGCGGGCCGTCAAGTAAGCCAGACTTTGCACCCTCCCGGCTGGCCTGCCGCCTGCCGGGAGGGTGTTTGCATCATGCGGAATGATCTTTTGGGGGCGCGGGTGACCGGTTTTGTAGAATTGCGGGATATCCGCCTCACCTATGGCGGCGGAGACACGGGCACGCTGGCGCTGGACGGGCTGACCATGTCGGTGAAGAAGGGCGAGTTTGCCGCCGTTGTCGGGCCGTCAGGCTGCGGCAAGTCCACGCTGATGAAGCTCGCCACCGGCCTGATGCGCCCCAATGCGGGCACTGTGGAAGTGGCGGGCAAGGAAGTCAGCGGTCCGGTGAGTGTGGCCGGAATGGCCTTCCAGAACCCTTCCATGCTGCCCTGGCGCACCACCCTCGACAATGTGATGCTGCCTCTGGAAATCGTGCAGCCGCACCGCGCCCGCCTGCGCAAGGAAAAGACTGCTTACGTGGCCAAGGCCGAGGCGCTGCTGTCGCTCGTCGGCCTCAAGGGTTTCGGCGCCAAGTTTCCCTGGCAGCTTTCGGGTGGCATGCAGCAGCGTGCCAATCTGTGCCGTGCGCTGGTGCATGATCCGACGCTGCTGATGCTGGACGAGCCCTTCGGCGCGCTGGATGCCTTCACCCGTGAAGAGCTGTGGCAGGTGATGCGGGATCTGCATGCGGAAAAGGGCTTCACCACCATTCTCGTCACCCATGACCTGCGCGAAGCCGTCTATCTGGCGGACCGGATCTTTGTCATGAGCGCAAGGCCGGGCCGGGTGATCGTGGAACGCGAGGTCACCTTCCCGCGCCCGCGGCCCATTGATCTGACCTATGAGGCCGGGTTCAACGACATCGTGCACGAGTTGCGCGGCTATATTGCAGAGGCGAGGGCGGCAGCATGAGTGAGCGTTGGATCAAGGCGGCCCCCTGGCTGTGGACCATCGGGCTCTTTCTCATCTGGCAGGCGGCCTGCAGCATCCTGAAGCTGCCGGTCTATATCCTGCCTGCGCCCACGGATATTTATGCGGCCACGGTGAAGTTCTGGCCGGCCATCTGGAAGAACTCGCTGCAGACCCTGTTCACCACCGTGCTCGGCTTTGCGCTGGCCGTCGGCGGCGGGCTGCTGCTCGGTCTTGCCATCGGCTGGAGCCGGGCGATCTATGCCGGGCTCTATCCGCTGATGATCGGCTTCAACTCGGTGCCCAAGGTGGCTGTCGTCCCGATCCTGGTGATCTGGTTCGGCATCGGCACGGTTCCGGCGGTGCTGACAGCCTTTCTCATCGCCTTCTTCCCCATTGTGGTGAATGTGGCGACGGGCCTTGCCACCATCGAGCCGGAGATGGAAGACGTGCTCCGGGCGCTGGGCGCGCGCAAGATGGACATTATGCTGAAGGTCGGCATTCCGCGCTCGATGCCGTATTTCTTCGGCTCGCTGAAGGTGGCCATCACGCTGGCTTTCGTCGGCTCGGTGATCTCCGAAACGGTGGCCGCCAACTCCGGCCTTGGCCACATGATGCTGGCGGCGCAGTCGCAGTTCAACGTGCCGCTGGTGTGGGCGGGACTGATGGCGCTCGCCGTGCTTGGCATCGTCATGTATGCGATCATGGCCTGGCTTGAAATGCGCATGACCGGCTGGGCGCACCGGTCCGGTTCGGCGAGGGCCTGATACCATCTCCCGATGAGCCTGGCTTGCCGGGGGCAGGCAAGCCCGAGCGGTGTCCGGGCAATTTCGAGGCGTGAGGCATCACCATCTCAGAGCCTTGGGGTCAGTCCGTTTTATCATCGGAAAATGCCGTTCAAAGAATTGTGCGCTGCACGCCTGCGGACGGTGAATTCCGGGCGTTTTCCGTTGCTGCGGCATTCGGTCAATCTTGATCCAGCTGCGCATTAAGGCTTGACGCATCAAGGCATTACTGTGACGTTTCCGTGCTGTCACATTTGGCGCGGCTGGAGTTTCATGAAACTGTCATAAAAGAGAATCCGAACTGACATGCTGATGCTCTAAGGCGCATGTCTGAAACCTTCGCGGTGATCAGCGAAGGGCGGCGGCAGGGCCGGGTGGGAGGGGCGGTATGGGCTGCCCGTCTTCCGGCCGTCACAGGTGCAGGGCGAAGGGCCTGGCACTTGCCGCAGGAGCAAGCGGGTTCCCCGGCCAAAGGCCAAGAGGGCGACTGGTTGACACCGGCGGGCGCCGTCCGCCGGAACAGTGAGGAGAAGCGAATGAGCATGAAAAAGACACTCGCTGCAGCGGTGAGCCTTGCGGCTCTCATGCAGACCACTGCGGTGAACGCGCAGTCGATGGAAGAGATCATCGAAGGCGCCAAGAAGGAAGGCATGCTGACCACGATCGCTCTCCCGCATGACTGGTGCGGCTATGGCGACATCATCGCATCCTTCAAGGAAAAGTACCCGTTCCTGACCGTCAACGAGCTGAACCCGGATGCCGGTTCCGCCGATGAGCTGGAAGCCATCCGCGCCAACAAGGGCAACACCGGCCCGCAGGCTCCGGACGTCATCGACGTTGGTCTTTCCTTTGGTCCGCAGGCCAAGGGCGAAGGCCTGATCCAGCCGTACAAGGTTTCCGTCTGGGATCAGATCTCCGACGACGTCAAGGATGCCGACGGCTACTACTACGGCGCCTATTATGGCGTGATGTCCTTCATCGTGAACAAGGATCTCGTCACCAACACCCCGGCCGAATGGGATGACCTGCTGAAGCCGGAATATGCCGGTCAGGTGGCCCTCGCCGGTGACCCGCGCGCGTCCAACCAGGCGATCCTCGGCGTTCTGTCCGCCGGCATGGCCCAGGGCGCTGCTGCCGGTACGGCTTCCGGTGAAGCTGGCCTCGAATTCTTCAAGAAGCTGAATGATGCCGGCAACTTCGTTCCGGTCATCGGCAAGGCCGGCACGCTGGCCCAGGGCACCACGCCGATCATGGTGATGTGGGACTACAACGCCCTGACCGCCCGTGACACCCTGAAGGGCAACCCGCCTGTGGAAGTCGTCGTGCCGACCAAGGGCACGCTGGCTGGCGTCTACGTTCAGGCCATCAGCGCCTACGCCCCCCATCCGAACGCTGCCAAGCTGTGGATGGAGCACATCTTCTCCGACGAAGGCCAGAACGGCTACGTGAAGGGCTACTGCCACACCGCCCGCTTCAACCAGATGGTTGCTGACGGCAAGATCCCGCAGGACCTGCTGGACGCCCTGCCGCCGGCCGGCCCCTATGAGAAGGCCTACTTCCCGACCATCGAAGAGCAGAACGCCAACAAGGAAGCTGTTGTTGGCGGCTGGGACAAGGTCGTTGGCGCCAACGTTCAGTAAGAACGTCTGACGCATGAGACTGTCCGGTTCCGGCCCTTTGGCCGGGACCGGTTCTCTGCATTCCGAGTCAGCTGCCTGCGCGTGGCTGGCATGCGTTTCACAAGGCGCCTTGGGGGCTCAGCCTTATGACGAAACCGGCAAGGGCAAGCGCGTTCCGATTGAACCTCAATTGGCTCGGCCTTGCTCCCTTCACGCTTTTTGCGTTCCTTTTCCTGATCCTGCCTGCCCTGCAGATCGTGGTGGGGGCGTTCCAGACGCCCGATGGCAGCTTCACCCTCGAAAACATCCGCGGCCTGAACACGGACTCGATCAAGTCCTCCTACTGGGTGTCGATCCAGCTCAGTCTGGTGACGTCACTTCTGGGATGCCTGATCGGCTTTGGCATGGCATCGGCGGTCATCCTCGGCGGATTGCCGGCACGGGTGCGTTCGGCGCTGATGACCTTTTCCGGCGTTGCCTCGAATTTCGCCGGCGTGCCGCTGGCCTTTGCCTTTCTCGCCACACTTGGTCCGGTTGGTCTTGTCACCATTTGGCTGCGCAACGAATTCGGCATCAATCTCCGGGCGATGGGCTTCAACCTCCTGTCCTTCTGGGGGCTGGTGGTCGTCTATCTGTTCTTCCAGATCCCGCTGATGATCCTGATGATCGCCCCGGCGCTGGACGGCCTGAAGCGCGAGTGGAAGGAAGCGGCCTCGATCCTGGGCGCGACCTCCGCGCAATACTGGCGCATGGTGGCCATTCCGATCCTGTTTCCGTCCTTCCTCGGCACGTTTGCACTGCTCTTCGCCAATTCCTTCGGCGCCATTGCAACGGCCTTCGCGCTGGCCGGGCCGCAGTTCAACATCGTGCCCATCAAGCTGTTTGCGCAGATCCGCGGCGACGTGCTCGGCAATCCGCATCTGGGCTATGCGCTGGCCTTCGGCATGATCGTCATCACCGGCGTTGCTAACGGGATCTACATCTGGCTGCGGGTGCGCAGTGAAAGGTGGCTCAAGTGAACCGTCTTCTTGCCTGGGGCACGCTCATCCTCGGCTGCATCTTCTTCGCCCTGCCGCTGATCGGCATGACGGAATTCAGCCTGCGGATGCGGCGCGATGCCTATTCCTTCGATGCCTATGTGGCGGTTCTGGCCGACAGCCGCTTTCAGGACACCTTCATCTACTCTGTGTCCATGGCGCTGGCGACGATCGTTGCCGGGGTCTTGCTGGTGGTGCCGACGGCCTTCTGGGTGCGGCTGAAACTGCCCGCCGCCCGGCCGTGGGTGGAGTTCATCACCCTGCTGCCGCTGGTGATCCCGGCCATCATCGTGGTCTTCGGCTATATCCGGCTCTACAACACCTCGTCCTTCCTGCCGCTGACGGGCAGCATCTGGGGCACCAACATCCTGCTCATGTGCGGCTATGTGATGCTGGCGCTGCCCTATATGTACCGCGCGGTGGATACGGGGCTCAGAACCATCGACGTGGCGACGCTGACGGAAGCAGCCATGAGCCTTGGCGCCGGATGGACGACGATCCTGTTCCGGGTGATCCTGCCCAACGTGCTGATCTCGGTGCTTTCGGGGGCTTTCCTGACCTTTGCCATCGTCATTGGCGAATTCACCATGGCAGCGCTTCTGAACCGTCCGGCCTTCGGACCCTTCATGGCAAGCCTTGGCGTCAACCGTGCCTATGAGCCGGCGGCGCTGGCGGTGATCGCCTTTGCCATCACATGGGGCTGCATGGCGCTGATCCAGCTGGCCGCCCGCTTCTCCAAACATCTACAGGCTCGACGCTGATGGCTTTTCTCGAACTCAAGAACCTGCAGAAGTCCTTTGGGCTCAACACCGTCGTGAAGGATTTCTCCCTGTCCGTAGGCGCGGGGGAATTCATCTCGCTGCTGGGGCCTTCGGGCTGCGGCAAGACGACGGTGCTGCGCATGGTCGCCGGCTTTGAAACGCCGACCACCGGCGTCATCGAGATCGGCGGGCAGAACGTCACCTACGCCAAGCCGAACGCCCGCAACATCGGCATGGTGTTTCAGGCTTACGCCCTGTTCCCCAACATGACGGTGGCGCAGAACGTTGCCTTTGGCCTCAAGATCAAGCGCGTGTCCAGGGCCGAAACTGATGCCCGTGTAGCGGAGATGCTGAAGCTGATCGGCCTGCCGGATCTGGGCGGGCGTTACCCGTTCCAGCTGTCGGGCGGCCAGCAGCAGCGCGTGGCCCTGGCCCGTGCGCTGGCGCCGCGCCCCAATGTGCTGCTGCTGGATGAGCCGCTGTCGGCGCTCGATGCCAAGATCCGCGTCAGCCTGCGCAACGAGATCCGCGAGATCCAGAAGGAACTGGGCATCACGACCATCTTCGTGACCCACGACCAGGAAGAGGCGCTGTCCATGTCCGACCGCATCGTCGTCATGTATGGCGGTGTGGCCGAGCAGGTTGGCAATCCCTTCGAGATCTACAGTCGCCCGAGAACGCAGTTCGTCGCCAATTTCGTCGGCACGCTCAACACGTTCGAGGCAAAGGCCGTGGATGGGGAGAAAGGCATCGTCAGCCTTGCCGGGCGTCAGGTCACGCTGACGGAAGGCGGCCTTGCTGCGCGCAAGGATGAGGCGCTTTCCGTGGCGCTGCGGCCTGAGGCGCTGCATCTGGGCCGTGGAAATGACGATGACGTTCTTCTGCCCGCCGAGGTCGAGGATGTGCATTTCATGGGTGCGATCATCCGCCTGAAGCTGGATGTGGCGGGCACGAAAGTGTCGCTCGACACCTTCAACCGCAGCGATGCACCGCCCCCGTCTGCAGGCTCCACAGTCGAAATCGGCTTCGCCCCGCGAGACCTGATCGTGCTGCAGGGCTGACGGAAATTGACCTGGGGCTGCCTGATGGCTGCCCCAGGTGCTCTTGGCGTGCTGGTGATCAGGCGCGGGCAAAGGCCAGCAGATCCGGGTTGATCACCTCGGGATGGGTCGCGAAGGGGGCATGCGAGAGGCCCGGATAGGTCTTCAGCGTGCCGTTCTTCAGAAGCTTGATGGCCTTGTGCGCGGAGTTCGAGATCGGGACGATCTGGTCATCCTCGCCATGCATCAACAGGACCGGGATGGTGAGGGCCTTCAGGTCCTCGGTGAAATCGGTTTCCGAGAAGGCCTTGATGCAATCGTAATGGGCCTTGGCACCGCCCATCATACCCTGTCTCCACCAGTTCTGGATCTGGCCCTGGCTGACCTTGGCGCCCTCCCGGTTGAAGCCGAAGAACGGCCCGCTCGGAATGTCGAGGAAGAACTGGGCCCGGTTGGCGACGAGGGCCGCGCGGAAGCCGTCGAAGACCTCGAGCGGAATGCCGTCGGGATTGGCTTCCGACCTGACCATCACCGGCGGAACCGCGCCGATCAGGACAGCCTTTGCGATGCGGCCCTTTTCGGCACGGGCGGCGTAGCGCGCCACTTCGCCACCGCCGGTCGAATGGCCGATATGGATGGCGTTCTTCAGGTTCAGGGCGCGAGCGAGTTCGGCCACGTCATTGGCGTAGGTGTCCATGTCATTGCCGGTGTCCGTCTGATCCGAACGTCCGTGGCCACGCCGGTCGTGGGCAATGACGCGGTATCCCTGCTCCAGGAAATACAGCATCTGATTGTCCCAGTCGTCGCCGGACAGCGGCCAGCCGTGATGGAAGACAACCGGCTGGGCGTCCTTGGGGCCCCAGTCCTTGTAGAAGATGTTGGTTCCGTCCTGCGTCTTGATCGTAGCCATGGTGATTTCTCCTTGCGCTTGGGCACTCGTGGCCCGGTTCAGTATGAGAAGGGCGGCGGCGGCCGCCCCGGTGGAAAGAAGAGTTCGCCGTGTGAGGTCGAAGGTCATTGCGATCCCTTTCTGTTTGGCATGGACAAGCTACGCCGTAGCCCGTAGGAAAGGGCGTGGCGAAAAAGACAATAACCGGGGTAAAACGGACAGTGATGCAGGCGCCAGCACTCGTGGCCGAAATCGGCCTTCTGATCTATCCGGACTGCCAGCTTGCGGCGGTCTACGGGCTGACGGACCTGTTCCGTATTGCGGGCGAGTGGACCGGAGAACCGCCGCGCGCCATCCGTGTCTCGCATTGGCAGGCAAGCGATGCGGGCGTGGAGCCTGTTTGGGACAGCCATCCTGGCGGGCCCCACCGGTTGAGCCACGTCATTGCCCCGCCGAGCCTGATCATGCCGGACCGCATGGCGCCGATGCCAGCGGCTGCGCACTGGATGAAGGATCAGCACAGGTCCGGGACCACGCTCTGCTCAGTCTGTGCCGGTGCATTCGTGCTGGCTGAGACCGGGCTGATTGACGGCCGCCGTGCCACGACGCATTGGGCCTTCGCACAGCAGCTGGCGCAACGGTTTCCCAAGGTGCATCTGGCCGACGAGAAGATGGTGGTCGACGAAGGGGACATCATGACGGCTGGCGGCATCCTGGCCTGGGCCGATCTGGGGCTGACGCTGGTGGGGCGGCTGCTGGGGCCGGCAACCATGCTGGCCACGGCGCGCTTTCTGCTGATCGAGCCGCCGCGCCAAAGCCAGCGCCCGTTTGCGCAGTTCATTCCGCGGCTGGACCATGGCGACGATGCGATCCGGCAATGCCAGCACCGGATCCATGCCGAGGCAGCCAGCCTGCAGGGCGTTACCGGTCTTGCCGCTGCTGCAGGCATGACCGCACGGACCTTTCTGCGCCGCTTTAGCGCGGCCACAGGGCTGACACCCGTCGAATATCTGCAGCAGGTCCGTATCGCCAAGGCCCGGGAGGCGCTGGAGCGCACATTGACCCCGGTCGACCGGATTGCGTGGGATGTCGGCTATTCTGACCCGGCAGCCTTTCGCAAGCTGTTCCAGAAACTGACAGGCCTGCCACCTGCCGCTTATCGCCAGCAGTTCGGCATCACCTCAGAGGGAGCCCAGGAAGGGCGCCAGAGTGAGATCTCAGCCCTTTGAAATCATCCAGTTGAGAATGAGGCGCCAGTCGGTCATGCGGATCGGGGTGCCGTGGGTGCCGGTCTCGAACAGGGTGAAGCGGACCGGGTAGCCGGGGGCCCTGGCGCGGAACTGCTCGAAGAACTGCACCTGTTCTTCCCAGTTGTAGACCTTGTCCCAGCTGCCGTGGCCCATGTAGATGGGCACGCGCAGGGCCGGATCCTTCAGGGTGCGGCTGGCGAAAATGCCCTCGTCCTTGGGCGAGCCGAAGAACAGCAGGCCTGAGAGCTTGCGCGCGGTGGCCGGGGATTTGGCGAAATTCCAGCACAGGATGCCGCCCATGGAGCCGCAGGCAACGAAGATCTTTGCGCCCGGCGAGTTGGCGGCATAGGCATCGATGATGGCTTCCACGTCCTTCGTGCCTTCAGCGCCGAAATTGGTGAAGTCCGGGGTGATGTAGACACCGCCGTTGCGCGACATCAGGTTCTTGATGCGGTTGAAGTTGCCGCCGAAGGTGACGTCATTCATGCCCTGAAAGCGGTTGCCGCCCTGACCGTGAACATAGATCACCACATAGGCTGCACCGCCCCTGGTCTTGCCGGCCGCCATGTATTTCACTGTCCGGCCGTTGGCCTTCAGCTCCAGATCTTCCTGGCTTCCACGCGGATGGTAGGAGACATAGTTGCCCCAGACCTCGCGCTCCGGCTCCTTGTCCCGCTGGTGAATGTCACGGGCCTTGTCATAGGCGACCACTTCAAAATCACCATCATGGTAGCTGTTGAGCAGGCCCGGATAGGCGAAAAGGTCATCCTTGTAGGGGGCCAGAGACCGGGCGGCCGCGGGGGCAAGGGAAAGGCTTGTGGCCACAAGAAGGGCACTCAGTCCGGCAAAGAAGCGGGAAGGTCTTGCGGTCATTGCGGCATCCGGTTGAAATCGGCGCTGTATCCGTCACCCGCCTCACGAAATTGCGCAGAGGGGCCGGACATGCAGCTCATGGTGCCAAGAGATAACGGCGGGGGAGGGGCCTGACAAACGATTAATGGCACTTTTGAACACACAGTCTCCTGGCCAAGGAACACCTGTGAATTTGTTCTGCCTCTTCCAGAGTGGCTGATTGATTCTCGTTCGCTTCTGCGGTTTTTGCTTGGCTCTGCCATGATGATGGTGCCCGTAGACTGCCAATACTGTGGAATTAAGTAGGTATTAATGACAGGAAATTGCATTTTGCAGACCGGTTATGAATTTGTTAACCATGGAGTATTGTAATCACTCCCGGGAGAGGCAGTCAGCAAAGCGCCACCTGCCGCAGATCCAGGAGAGACCAGATGCCCGTTATTTCCTTCGCAAATGCCAAAGGCGGGGCCGGCAAGACGACAGCGGCATTGCTGCTGGCAACGGAAATTGCCGAAAGGGGGATGACCGTCACCATTTTTGACGCGGACCCACAGCGCTGGATCTCCACCTGGTCGGACCTGCCGGGCCGGCCGGCGAATATTTCAGTCCAGAGCCAGCTGACGCCTGCCACCATCACGGAACAGATCATCGAGGCATCTGCCGTCAGTGATTACGTGATCGTTGATCTGGAGGGGACGGAGAATCTGCTCGTCGCCAACGCCCTTTCCGTGTCCGATCTGGTGGTGGTGCCGATCCAGGGCTCGTCCATGGATGCAAGGGGCGGGGCAAAGATCCTGCGTCTCATCACCAAGCTGGAAGAAATCGTCCGTCACGAAATCCGCCATTGCGTCGTGCTGACCCGCACCAATGCCGCCGTGACAACGCGCGCGCTCAAGGCGGTGCAGGATCATCTCGCCGTCAGCGGCATCGATGTGCTGATGACCGCGATTGTGGAGCGTGCTGCCTATCGCGACATGTTCGAATTCGGCGGCAGCCTGGCAACGCTTGATCCCAAGCTGGTGACCAATCTCGACAAGGCGCGGGACAATGCTGCCCTGTTTGCAGCTGAGGTGCTGGAACGCATCCAGGCCCGCCAGCAGCGCCGCTGGTACGACTGGTTCCGCAAGGCGTCCTGACCGTTTCCCGATTGCAACGCGACGCCCGGCTGGAACAGCCGGGCCGCTCCGCAGATTGGATGCCCTTTGACAGGGATGGCAAAAACCTCATGCCATGCGGCGCGCCACGATGAAGTGGCAGGGCGGACTGGCCGGAAAATCGCCTGTCTCCAGGATTTCAAATCCATGTGCCTTGACCCGGTCCTCAAGGTCTTTCCGGGACAGAAAAAGCACATGCGGGGCCTTGCCGGCGAGCTTCATCAGGCCAAGCACGGGCCGGAGCAGACGGTAGGGTGAATCGGACAGACAGACGGTCTTGGAGATGAACAGCCCGCCAGGACGGACCCGCCTGGCAAGCGCTGCCAGAGCTGCATCGAGATTGCGCGACAGGTGCAGGATGTTGAAGGCCATGACCGCATCGAAGGGCCCCTCCGGCAGGCTTGCATCATCGAGTGCGGCAACCTCGAATGTGACGTTGACCGGCGCATCTGGCTCCAGGAGCTTTTGTCTTGCGATCGCGATCATTGCGGCGGAGATATCCGTGCCCAGAATGTGAGCCGTTGATCCCGCAAGGCGCAAGGCAGTCGTTCCGGTGCCGCAGCCAGCTTCCAGAACATCGGCATGAGGCGGCAGAAAACTGCGCGTTCTTTCGAGAGTGTATTCGTAGGACTTTATGTCCTTGATGGGGGAGCGCGCATATTTCTCAGCCGCCCTGTCCCAGAACTTCGCGTCACTGTTCATCTGCTGTCCCTGCGTCTTTGCCGAACTCCTTGGTAGATCCATGCGGGAAAATTTGAAATTGCGGATTCATGTAATCATGATATGCAAAAATGCATGAATTGGCCAAAGCTCGCCTTTGACTGGAACCATGCCCGTGCGCTGGCCGCGGTGGCGGATCTCGGCTCCCTTTCGGCTGCGGGCAAGGCGCTCGGACTTACCCAGCCGACTGTCGGCCGTCAGATTGCCGCCTTGGAGCAGGAGCTTGGCCTTGTTCTGGTGGAGCGGACGGGGCGCACGCTCGTCCTGACGGAAACGGGCAGGCAACTCGTGGAAGCGGCCCGGTCAATGGCGGAAGCGGGCCTGCGGCTCAGTCTCGTGGCCTCAGGTCAGGCGCAGGCCGTGGCCGGGCCGGTCAGCATTTCGGCTTCTGACATGTTTGCGCATTATTTGCTGCCACCGGTCCTGCGCCACCTGCATGCCATTGCGCCCGGCCTGGAAATCGAGCTGATCTGCTCCAACGAAATCAGCGATCTGAAGCGGCGTGAGGCAGATATCGCCGTGCGTCATGTCCGGCCGGAGGGGGGAGACCTGATCGGGCGCCTGTTACGGCACACGGACGCCCATCTGTATGCCGCACGCAGCTTTCTTGATCAGGCCGGACGTCCTGAAACGGCCGCTGATCTGACCGGTCAGCCCTTCGTCGCTTTCGGCAACAAGGCTGAAATGATCAAATATCTGAAGATGTTTGGCATCCAGGCGGCTGAACGGGACCTTCGTTTCAGTTCGGCCAGCGGCACGGCCGCCTGGGAAGCGGTGCGGCATGGGTTCGGCTACGGCTTCATGGCCGTTGACTTCATTCCTTTCGCTCCGGAGGTCGAGGTGGTGCTGCCCGGTGAAATCAGCATCAGCTTTCCGGTCTGGCTGGTCACGCACCGGGAGCTCCACACCAGCCCGCGCATCCGGCTCGTGTTCGACGTCCTGGCAAAGGCACTGTCAGCCCAGCCAGAGCTGCGCTGACAGCTCCCTCAAGCCCCTCCCTGCCAGACCTTGATGGCCTCCAGCGGATAAAGCAGCATGATCACGTTGAGGGTCAGGTTGTCGCGGATGACCCAGAGGGCGATCAGCTCGAAGGCGATGGCGACGGCAACCGTGACCCAAACCGGCATGCGGGCAGCGAACCAGAAGCCGGCGAGCATCCAGAGGATATCGGCGATCGAATTCAGCACGCTGTCGCCGGTGTAGCCCACGGCAATGGTTGCCTCGCGGTAGCGGTCGATGACCCAAGGGCTGTTCTCGACGATTTCCCAGGCCGCTTCGATGACGATGGCAAGCAGTGCCTTTTCGCCCAGCGGACGGGCGCGCATTACGAGCCAGGCCAGTCCAAAGAACAGGAAGCCGTGGATGATGTGTGAAGGGGTGTACCAGTCGGCAATATGCTGGGAGGAGCCGGAGACATCGCTCGCCGGGGTCCAGAACTTGACGTAGCCGCATTCGCAGATGGGAATGCGGCCCATGGCGAGCAGGATTGCGGCGGTGGCGGCCAGAAGAACGAGGCCGGTGATGAAGGAAGCACGTGCGGACAAATGGGTCTCCTGTTGAAACTGCCCATATCATCCTTAGCCGCAGGCGCCTGCGCTGGCCAGAGGCGCTGCGTGACGGCTCGGGGCAGGGGGCCGGGAAGCGGCGGGAAAGCCTTATTCTGTGCTGGCATTCTGGCGCTGCTGGCTCTATGACCTTGCGCCAATGACAGACCCTGCCGGCTGAAGCCTGCGGCCTGGCGCGCCCGCGCTGCCTTGCCCGCCCACGCTTCGCCTGTGCCCCGCCTCTCGCCAAGGAGCCGACCATGACCGCCCCCTATCTGACCCGCCGTACCTTTGCGATCATCTCGCATCCGGACGCCGGCAAGACGACGCTGACGGAAAAGCTGCTGCTTTCGGGCGGCGCTATCCGGGCTGCCGGTCAGGTGCGTGCCCGCGGCGAGCGGCGCCGCGCCCGGTCGGACTGGATGAAGATCGAGCAGGAGCGCGGCATCTCGGTGTCCTCCTCCGTGATGACCTTCGAGCGCTGCGGCATCATCTACAATCTTCTCGACACGCCGGGCCACGAGGACTTCTCGGAAGACACCTACCGCACGCTGACGGCGGTGGATGCGGCCATCATGGTGATCGACGCGGCGAAGGGCATCGAAACCCAGACGCGCAAGCTGTTCGAGGTCTGCCGCCTGCGCGACATTCCGATCATCACCTTCGTCAACAAGATCGACCGTGAAGGCCGCCACGCGCTGGAGATCCTCGACGAGGTGCAGGAGGCGCTGGCGCTGGACGTGTCACCGATGACCTGGCCGGTGGGCATGGGCTCGGACTTCTTCGGCATCTATGACTGGCATCGCAAGACGTTCCAGACTTCGTCCGGCGAACGCGGCGCCCCCTATGCCCGCACGCTGGAGGTCTCCGGTCTGGAAGATCCGGTGCTGACGGACTGGGTGTTTGACCGCATCATGGGCGAACTGACGGAGAATGTGGAACTGGGCGCGGAAGGCTACACTCCGTTCGACCGGGAGAGCTTCCTCGAAGGGCATCTGACGCCGGTGTTCTTCGGCTCGGCCCTGCGCGACTACGGCATCAACGATCTGCTGGATTTCATTGCCGAATATGCGCCAGCCCCCCACTCGCAGGCGGCAACGGGCGGGCGGACGATCAGCCCGGACGAGCCGGATGTGACGGGTTTCGTCTTCAAGGTGCAGGCCAACATGGACCCCAAACACCGTGACCGCATCGCCTTCGTGCGCCTGTGTTCGGGCACTTTCAAGCGCGGCATGCGGCTGAAGCACGTGCGCGCGGGCAAGAGCATTGCCGTCTCGGCGCCGATCCTGTTCTTCGCCGAAGAGCGCGAAATTGCCGATGAGGCCTATCCCGGCGACGTGATCGGCGTGCCGAACCACGGCCAGCTGCGGGTAGGCGATACGCTGACGGAGGGCGAGGAAATCCACGTCACCGGCCTGCCGGCCTTCGCGCCGGAAGTGCTGCGCCGCGTGCGCCTGTCCGACACCATGCGCGTCAAGCAGATGCGGCAGGGCCTTTCGGATCTGGCGGAAGAGGGACTGGTGCAGATCTTCAAGCCCGACCTTGGCTCCAACTGGATCGTCGGCGTCGTCGGCATGCTGCAGCTTGACGTGGTGGTGGACCGCCTGAAGAACGAATACAGCACCGAAATCGGCTTCGAGACCGTGCCCTACACGACGGCGCGCTGGATCGAGTGCAATGATCCGGTCAAGTTGCAGAAATTCATCGAGGCCAACCGCATGAGCGTCGCCCTCGACCGTGACGACAAGCCGGTCTTCCTGTTCAAAAGCGGCTGGGAAGTCAATTACGTAGGGGAAAAGAACCCGGATATCGGTTTCCGTGAAACCCGTGAGATTGTGCACAGTGCCTGATTGTTGATCCGTTTGCCGGAACGATTGAATGGCATGGAGAAACTGGCTGCCTCTTAGTTGTTTTGACAGGGATCTGTCTGAATGACTTGAGAGGCTAAGATTGTCGTAACATCTATCCCGCATCATCCCACATGGTTTGGTACGTTCACCACATGCACCAAAGAGGGATTGCGGGATGCGTGTTTCAGGGAAGCTGCTGAGTATTTTCTCCGCAATGGCTGCCGTCGTTGTTGTGACGGGTGTGTTGACCTTTGTTCAGAGTGCGAGACTGGCCGATGAGGGCCTCCACGTCGGAGAGAGGCTGGCGCCGCTCGCTGACGCTGCGATGGAAATCAAGCTGACGGCCACCCGCGCCCATCTGGTCTTCGAAGAAATCATGACCGGGGACGAGGGCGAGGACATCAACGAAGTCTGGGACCTGCTGAAGGAAGCGCGCTTCTTCGCCGGGGCCATCCTGAATGGCGGCACCAATGATGAGGGCAGGTTCTTTCCCACGGAATCGGCGGAAGTGCGCCGGGTGATGCAGGGTGTTTTGAAAGAACTCGATACCTTTGAGGGTGTCGCCCGCGAGCGTTACAGGAATGTGGGCACCGACGTAGCCGGCAGCACGGCTGACGAAACGTTTGACAAGGCGTTCGACATGCTGATCGCCGAGGCCGATGTGGCGGAAGAGCTGATCAAGGAAGAGATGGCCGAAGGCATTGCCGGGCTGCGTGCCACCGCCAGCGTTGTGGCGCTGGTGCAGATGATCTCGATTGGCGCGACCCTTGTTGCGGCCATTGGCGGCTGGCTGTTCCTGCGCTCGCGCATCGCGGTGCGGGCGGATGAACTGGCGGCAACCGCCGGTGCCCTGTCGCGAGGGGAACTGTCCCACCGGCTGCCGGAATGGTCCAGTGCGGATGAATTGGGCGATCTGCGCGATGCTCTTGCCGGATTCCGCCAGTCGCTGATCGAGCAGAATGAGCTTGCCGAGACCGTGCGCAGGCGTGAGGACGAGGCGCAGGCCGAGAAGGCCGAACTCATGCGCCGCCTTGCCGAGGACTTCCGCGCCACGACAGGCAGCTACTTCGATGCCCTGCAGAATGCGGCGGTGGAACTCGGGCGTGATGTTTCGGCGATGGACGCGACCGCACGCCAGAGCAGCGGCATGGTGAGTGCGGCCGCCGACGCCGCGCTGCAGGCATCCTCCAATGTGGAAACGGTTGCCGCGGCCTCCGAGGAGCTTTCTGCCTCGATTGGTGAAATCACCCGGCAGGTGACGACCACGGCACAGGTGGTGGATGATGCCTCCCGTCAGGCAGAGGCCACGAACCAGAAGGTGACCAGCCTTGCGGTCGCGGCCGACAAGATCGGCCAGGTGGTAACGCTCATCCAGGAGATTGCCGCCCAGACCAACCTTCTGGCGCTCAATGCCACCATCGAGGCGGCGCGGGCCGGCGAGATGGGCAAGGGCTTTGCGGTCGTGGCATCCGAGGTGAAGCAGCTTGCCTCCCAGACGGCCAAGGCCACGGACGAGATCTCCAGCCAGATTTCGGCCATTCAGGCCTCGACGGATGACGCGGTGCTGGCGATCGAGAAGATCACCGAGATCATGCGTACCATTGATGAGCACGCCGAATCCGTCAGCCGCTCCGTCGAGCAGCAGGGGCAGGCGACAGCGGAAATTGCGTCCAACGCACAGGTCACCTCTGCCCGCACCTCCGAAGTTACCGGCAACATGGAGCAGATGCGCAGCGCGGTGGCGCAGACGAATGAGACTGCGGCCCGGCTCATGACTTCCTCGCATGCGGTGGGCAGCCAGACGGATGCCCTGCGCCGTGCGGTGGATGACTTCGTGCGCAGGCTTGCCGCCGCGTGATCTGCCTGCAGGCGGCGCAAGGCGGCTTTGACCTTGCCCGCTGCGGCTTGTATGAGTGCGGATGAACCGGCCGGGCGGCAGTGCAGAACTGCCGCCCGCCTGCATTGAAAGCGCCGCCATGTCCGATCCTGTCCTTGAAACGCTCCTCCTTCCCTTTCTGAACGGCACGCTGGACCTGCCCAAGGCGCGGGGCAGCATCCTGTTTCTGCGCGCCCGTGCGGGCGCGGATCTGAAGGAGCTGCCTGAGGGCGCGCTGGTGCCGGTGCAGAGCTTTGCGCCCGACCGGGATGCGCTGGCCGCACTGGGCCACACGGTGCTGCATCAGGCCGAGGGCGAGGGCTATCCGCTGGTGCTGGTGCTGCCGCCGCGCCAGAAGCAGGAAGCCCGTGCCCTGCTGGCCGATGCCGTGCGCCGTGCAGCGCCGGGCGGGCTGATCGTGGTCTGTGCCACGAATGCCGAGGGCGGCAAGGCGCTGGAAGGCGATCTCGAAAGCCTTGCCGGACTGGACGGCAAACTCTCCAAGGCCAAGTGCCGCGTTGCCTGGGCCATCAAGGACGAGGCCCGCGTCAACGGCGCGCTGGTGGCCGAATGGGTGGAACTGGACGCGGTGCGCCCGATCCTTGACGGGCAGTTCGTCAGCCGTCCGGGCGTTTTTGCCTGGGATCATATCGATGCCGCTTCCGCGCTGCTGGCGGCCAATCTGCCGTCGGGCCTTTCCGGCGAAGGTGCGGATCTGGGCGCGGGCTTCGGCTATCTCTCCACCGAGGTTCTCAAGCGCTGTGCCAAGGTGACGGGGCTCGACCTTTACGAGGCCGAACAGCGGGCGCTGGATCTGGCGCGTGAGAATGTGACGCCGCTGGCCACCGGCCGCCGTCTCGGCTTCCACTGGGTGGACGTGACCAAGGGGCTGAACAAGACCTATGACTTCATCGTCACCAATCCGCCGTTCCACCAGACCGGCAAGGCCGGACGGACGGATATCGGCCAGGGTTTCGTGCGGGCAGCTGCGCGGTCCCTGAAGCCGGGCGGGCATCTGTGGCTCGTCGCCAACCGGCATTTGCCCTACGAGGGCGTCATCAATGAAGTCTTTGCCGAGGCCATCATGGTGGCGGACGAGGGCGGCTACAAGGTGATCCACGCACGCAAGGCGCGCGGCCGATGAGACTGGTCAAGCTTCTTGCCAACCTCGGCTATGGCACCCGCAAGGAAGTGCAGATCGCCATTCGCAACGGCTGGGTGACCGACCGGGCCGGGCAGCGGCTCAAGGCCGATTCCAGGACCGCTCATGAGGACATCCTGTTTGATGATGAGCCTCTGGATCCGCCGCAGGGCATGATCCTGCTGCTCAACAAGCCGGTGGGCTACACCTGTTCGACCAAGGATCAGGGGCGCCTCGTCTATGACCTGCTGCCGGACCGGTTCCGCTACCGCAAGCCGGTGCTGTCCACCGTTGGCCGCCTCGACCGCGAGACAACCGGCGCGCTGCTCTTCACCGATGATGGCACCTTGCTGCACAAGATCATCTCGCCCAAGGCCGGGGTGCCCAAGGTCTATGAGGCCGAGCTGGACAGGCCCTTGCAGGGCAATGAGGCTGAGCTTTTTGCCTCCGGCACGATGATGCTGGAGAGCGAGGACAAGCCGCTGAAGCCTGCCGAACTGGAAGTCCTGACCCCGCAAAAGGTACGGCTGACGCTGCACGAGGGCCGTTACCACCAAGTCCGCCGCATGTTCGCCGCCACCGGCAACCACGTGAACACCCTCTCCCGCATCCGCATCGGCCATCTGGGGCTGGACGGCGTCGCAGAAGGCAAGTGGCGCCTGCTGGATGCCACTGACGTGGACAAGGTGTTCGGAACGGTTTGATCCGTCAGAGCGGCAGCGTCACCGTGGCGGTGAGGCCGCCTTCGGGGCGGTTGGTGAGGGTGACGGTGCCGCCGTGGGCGTGGATGAGGGAACGGGCTATGGCAAGGCCGAGGCCGATGCCGCCCGTTTCGCCGCTGCGCGAAGTTTCGAGGCGGACGAAGGGCTCGAACACGTCGCCCATCCGGTCTTCCGGAATGCCGGGGCCGTCATCTTCCACGCGGATGATGACTTCACGCTGGTCCGTCTCCACCGAAATGCGGGCTGCGCCGCCGTAGCGGACGGCGTTTTCGATCAGGTTGCGCAGGGCACGCTTCAGCGCCATCGGGCGGCAGGGCAGGGTGACAGGCGCTGTCTCCGCATCTGCCCCGGGTGCCATCAGGCGCACATCGTGGCCCATGTCGGACTGGTCCCCTGCAAGGCTTTCCAGAACGGCGATGAGGTCCACCGCTTCACGCGGCTCGCTGACGGCTTCGTCCCGGGCGAAAGCGAGGGTTGCTTCCGTCATCGCGGCCATTTCATCCAGCGTGGCGATCATCTTCTCCCGGTTCTCGTCATCGTCGATGAACTCGGCCCTGAGGCGCAGGGAGGTGATGGGGGTGCGCAGGTCGTGGCTGATGGCGGCCAGCATGCGCGTGCGGTCTGCCACGAAGCGGCTCAGCCGGTCCTGCATGGCGTTGAAGGCGGAGATGGTGCTGCGCAACTCGCGCGGGCCTGCTTCCGGCACCGGCGGCACGTCTTCGCCCCGGCCCAGCCGGTCGGCTGCATCGGCCAGCTGGCGCAGGGGGCGGGAGACCTGCCGGATGGTGAAGGCAACGATGGCGATGATGGCCAGAGCCATCAGGCCCATCTGCAGGACCAGCGTGTAGAAGGCGCCGGGTGGCGGCGGGCGCTGGCTGGTCACCACGTTCAGCCATTGCCCATCGGCCAGAGGCACGGAAAACTCGATCGCAATCAGCCGGTGGCGCAGCCGCTCCTCGCGGCGGCGCTCCCGCTCCTCCAGCTTTTCAAGATTGGTATCGCCTGCCTCTTCGCGCTTCTTCCGTTCTTCGCGCGGCGGCCTGCTGGAGCCTCTTTCAGCGCCTCTTTCCGGGCCTTTGCCCGCTGCGCTGAGCGAGGCACGGATGCCGGGGTCCTGTCCGAGCTCGTCGGCCAGTGCTGCGGCAAGCCGCCGCTCCGCGCCGGACTGGGGCACGTTGGCCACCGAGGGCTTCTGGTCCAGCCAGAAGCGGGTGATGGCAGAGCTGGTGGCCTGCAGCAGCTGGGTGCGGGTCGTTTCGCCGGAGGTCTCCAGCAGCGGCACCAGAGAGGCGGTGCGGACAATCACCCCGTCGCCGATGGCCTCATAGACCGCAAGCCGCCGCTCCCCGGCAAAGAGCCAGATGGAAACCGCCTGACTGCCGATGAGGGCGATCAGGAGCAGCGCGATGAGCTGGCCGCCAAGGCTGCGCGGCCATAGGCGCCGGAGAAAGGCGGCGGATTTGCGGAAGAAGGCGGGCGCGGTCATGCGTCAAGCTCCTCCACGGCAGCGGTGAACATGTAGCCGCCGCCCCAGACGGTTTTGATGATGCGCGGCTCCTTCGGGTCCTCCTCGATCTTGCGGCGCAGGCGGCTGACCTGATTGTCGATCGACCGGTCGAAAACACCGGGCGTGCGCCCGCTCGTCAGGTCCATCAGCTGGTCACGGGTCAGCACCATGCGCGGCCGCTTGAGGAAGGCGAGCAGCAGCTGGAATTCGCCGCTGGACAGCGCGATGGGCGCACCTTGCGGGTCAAAGAGCTCACGCCGCGCCGTATCCACGGTGAAGCCTTCAAAGACGAGGCGCTCCTGCGTGATCGGATCGCGGGGCTTGGGCACGCTCGCGGTGCGGCGCAGGACGGCCTTGATGCGGGCCAGCAGCTCGCGCGGGTTGAAAGGCTTGGTGACATAATCATCCGCACCGATTTCCAGGCCGATGATCCGGTCGGTGTCCTCCGCCATGGCGGTGAGCAGGATGATGGGCGGGCCATCTGAATCGACCAGGCTGCGGCAGAGGCTGAGGCCATCTTCGCCGGGCATCATGACATCCAGCACGACCAGATCGATGACGGCCGCCTTCAGCGCCTTGCGGGCAGAAGCTGCACTTTCGGCAGCGGTGGCCCGATAGCCGTTCTTCACCAGATAGCGGGCCAGCGTTTCCCGGATATCGCGGTGGTCGTCGACCACAAGAATATGGGGGCTTGGCTCACTCATCACACTGATTCCGGTTCACTGTTCTCTGCCGGCGGGCTGATGCCGCCGTCCTTCATCTTCTAGGTAGCGCCATTTTCCGCGCCGGGGCAGGGGAAAGTGTAACAGTCTGTCGCAGGAGGCCAGACCTGTCACAGGTCACGACACTTGGGCCTCCTGCCCGCCCTAATCCGGCGCGGATCCTTCGCCTATGTTCAGGTCATCGCAGGACGGCACGGCGGTTTCGCCAAAGACCGCCAGGCACAGACCGCAAGGTACGCCTTGCCGCTGCAGACATCCGGATAGGCCGGAAAAGGAGAAGATTGATGACCGCACTCAAGACCATCGCCATTGGCACGCTTGCTGCCGCGCTTGCCACCTCCGTGGCCGGGATCGCGCTGGCTGACAGCTTCGGCCCCAAGGGCTGGGGCGGCATGGACCGCGAAGGCGGCCGCCACGGCGGACGGATGATCGAAATGTTCGATCAGAACAAGGACGGCGCCGTCACCCAGGATGAAGTGAACGCCGTTGTCGCGGAGCGCTTCGCAGCCGCTGACGCCGACAAGGACGGGCGCGTCACTCTGGAAGAATTCAAGGCTTACCGCCTTGCTGAAATGCAGCCGATGAAGGTGCGTGCCTTCCAGCGGCTGGACCGCGATGGCGACGGCAAGGTCACCCGCGCCGAGTTCGACCGGATCTCTGACCGCATGTTCGCCCGGCTCGACCGGGATGGTGACGGGGAACTGAAGGCGATGCCGGTGCCGCCGCGCGGCCCTGAAGGCCGTGGTGCCGAGGCACGTGGCCCCGGTGGCAAGGGTCCGGAAGGTAAGGGACCGGAAGGCCGGGGTCCGGAAGGGAAGGACCGTGAGGGCTGGAAGATGGGCCATGGCCCCAAGGGTCCGCATGGCCGCCACGGCATGATGATGATGGAGATGTTCGAGCGCTTCGATGTGAACGGCGACGGCACGGTGACACGCGCTGAGTTCGACGAGGTGCGGGGCCAGCTCTTTGCCCTTGCGGACACGGGCAATGCCGGCAGCTTCGACCTGCAGGGCTTTGATGCGCTGTTCGCCAGCATGGCCGAGCCGCGCCTGGTGCGCATGTTCCAGCGCCTCGACACGGACGGCGACCTTGCCATCACCGCCGAAGAAAACGCGGCACGGACTGCTGATCTCGTGGCCCGCATGGACCGTAACGGAGATGGCGTGCTGACCAAGGCCGACTTCCGCAAGGGCGGCAAGGAAGGCCGCAAGGGCCCGCATGGCGAGCGCCACGGTGACCGCCATGGCGGTGGCAAAGACAAGGGTCCGCATGGCCGCTAGGGCTGATCTGCAGGCACAAACCTGAACAGAATCAGATCTGTCCGTCAAAAGCCGCCAAGCTTCGCCCCCGAACGGCGGGCAGATCTCAGCCGAAGGGCCGCCTCAGTGCGGCCCTTCGTGCTTTTGAAGAAAAGCCTCTGACGGCCGCATGCAGCAGCATGCTCCTGCCCACTCTGCGGCCGCTGTGCGGCGGGCTTCTGCGCGTGATGTTTGCACGTCTAAAAAAGTGGCGAAAACCCGGCGGTTACCCTGACTTTTTCAGGTGTCCGGCTTCACGAAAAAAATCTGCGCCTCATTCAAAAAATCCCTTGAACATGACAGCGAATGAGCGCAAATAACCCTTGCCCAAATTCGCACGTGCCCGTGGTCGTCCATGAATTCCAGTGGCAGTCAGACAAGCCCCACTACGACTCTTGGGGTCTGACAAAACCGGACGGCTTAAAGCAACGACGTAAGAGGGCTTTTTTGGTCTCTGCCGGGTTTCCACATCCCGGGGTTACTGAAGAGGCACTTGTTACTTCATTGCCGGCCGTGCGGAGCGATCCCCGTTCCAAGCCAAGGCATCCCATAAAGGGACAGTGTGCAGCCCCTGCTGTGCGCTCGACCGATCGTCACCTCTTGCCGAGCCTCCCTGTCCATACCGGAGGGCTCTGCGGCGAGCGGGCGGACGACCTCGCGCCAAGACTTGATGAACGGGAGAACCCCGATGACCGATCGCATCCGTGAATTCCTCCGCCAGCGCACCGAAGATGGTCCTTGCGTTGTTGTCGACCTTGACGTTGTGCGGTCGAACTACGAGGCTTTTGCCCGTTCGCTGCCCGACACCTCCGTCTTCTATGCGGTGAAGGCTAACCCGGCCCCCGAGATCCTCAGCCTGCTGGCTGAACTCGGCTCCTCCTTCGATTGCGCCTCTGTCGGCGAAATCGAAATGGCTCTGGCCGCCGGTGCCAGCGCCGACCGCATTTCCTATGGCAACACCATCAAGAAGGAGCGCGACATCGCCCGCGCCTTCGAGCTGGGCGTGCGCCTCTATGCCGTCGACTGCGAAGCCGAAGTCGAGAAGATCGTCCGTGCCGCACCGGGCGTGCGCGTGTTCTGCCGCATCCTGTGCGATGGCGCAGGCGCCGAATGGCCGCTGTCGCGCAAGTTCGGCTGCGCCCCGGAAATGGCTCCGGACGTGCTGGAAGCTGCGCACCGTGCCGGCCTCGAGGCCTATGGCGTGTCCTTCCACGTCGGCTCGCAGCAGGCAAACCTGGGCGCATGGGACAGCGCGCTGGCAACCGCAGCCGGTGTGTTCCGTGAATGCGCCACCCGCGGCATCCCGCTGAAGATGGTCAACATGGGCGGTGGCTTCCCGGCCCGTTACCTCAAGGATGTCCCGGGCGTTCCGGCCTATGGCAATGCCATTTTCCAGGCTCTGACCGATCACTTCGGCAACAACCTGCCGCAGACGATCATCGAGCCGGGCCGTGGCATGGTGGGCGATGCCGGCCTGATTGAAGCGGAAGTCGTGCTGATTTCCCGCAAGTCGGCTGACGACACCGTGCGCTGGGTCTATCTGGACATCGGCAAGTTCCATGGCCTCGCCGAGACCATGGACGAGGCGATCCGTTACCCGATCCGCACGCCGAAGGATGGCGATGCCACCGCGCCCTGCGTGCTGGCTGGCCCGACCTGCGACAGCGTGGACGTTCTTTACGAAAAGACGCCCTACGAGCTGCCGGTCTCCCTGTCGATCGGCGACAAGGTGCTGATCGAGTCCTGCGGTGCCTATACGACGACCTATTCCACGGTCGGCTTCAACGGCTTCGCCGCTCTCGCATCCTACGTGATCTGAAGGATCAGGTGAGATGATCGAAATCCTGGACGAGGCGCCGGAGCACACCGGCGCCCGCGAGCTGCTGCTCGACCGGGCGTTTGGTCCGGACCGGCATCAGAAAACCTCCGAACGCCTGCGCGAAGGCCGTGTGCCGGCCATCGCCCTGACTGCGCTGGATGAAACCGGTGTGCTCGTGGGCACCCTGCGCCTGTGGCATGTCACGGCCGAAGGCGGCCAGGGCTTGCTGCTGCTCGGACCGCTTGCGGTGGAGGCCACCTGCCGCAGCGAAGGGCTTGGCGCGCGTCTGATGCGTGCCGCGCTCAATCAGGCCGCCATTGCCGGCTTTGGCGGCGTCATGCTGGTGGGCGATCATGCCTATTATGCAAGGTTCGGCTTTTCGCCGGACCTGACGCTTGGCCTTGATCTGCCGGGACCGGTGGAGCGTCAGCGCTTCCTCGGCCTCGAGCTGAAGGAAGGCGCACTCGCCGGAGCTTATGGCCTCGTCGAGGCAAGCGGTGCGGAAGATCCGGTCTATGAGCAGATGATGCCTTTCACCGGACTGCGCAGCGTCACCTCCCGCGCGGCCTGAACCAAATGCATGAGCCCTGTGCCTGCGATGGCGCAGGGTTCACGCAGCTGCGATGATCTGCCGGATTTCGTCCAGAATCGGAACCGGGATTGCCAGACCTTCGGCGGTGGCTTTCTGCCTTGCCGCGAGGCGGCGGGAGCCGGGCAGGCGCGCGCCGTCTTCAGACTCCACCGTATCCAGCAGGGTATCCATTCTTTCGCCAAACAGGCCGCCGGACACCAGTTCCGGGTCAATGGCAATGATCGTCTGGCCGAGATTGAGCACCGGCCCCTCGGACGTGAACAGGCTGGGTGCCTCAAAGGCAAGGCTGGCGCCCACCATGGCGGCGGACATCACTTCCACCATCATCGCCAATGCCGCGCCCTTGGCCTCTCCGATCGGGATCATGGTTCCGGCCATGGCTGCGCTGGCATCGGTCGTCGGATTGCCATCGGGATCAAGCGCCCAGCCTTCGGGAATGGATTTGCCCGCCTTTTCGGCTGCCATGATCTTGCCCTTGGCGACGCGCGAGACAGCCAGATCGATGATAAGCGGCGCGCGGCCCTTTCCGGCGGGGGCGGCGAAGGCAATCGGGTTGGTGCCGAACAGCGGCGTCCGCCCACCCCAGGGCGCGATGGATTTCGGCGCGTTGCCATAGACGAAGGCTGCCAGCCCATGTTCCGCCAGCTTTTCGCAATGCGCCCCGGCCTGGCCGTAGTGATGTGAGCGGCGCACGGCGGCCATGGCAATGCCCAGCTTGTGCGCCCGGCCGGGCAGATGCTGGATGACCATGTCAAAGGCGGGATAGGCAAAGCCGTCGCAGGCATCCACCCTGAAGAGGGCCGGCGTCACATCCTCCAGCTTGGGCACCGCATGCCCGTTCACCTTGCCGCTGCGCGCCTGTCCTGCATAGGAGGGAACCCGCGACAGACCGTGGCCGCTCTGGCCATCTGCCTCTGCCGCCACCAGCGCCTGCGCAACGCTTTCGGCCACATCCGGTGCCGTATTGCTGGCGACAAGGGCCGCAACGGCCAGTTCGTGGGCTTCGGCAAGGGTGAGTGTCTCGGTGGCGGACATGGCGGGCTCGCGGCAGGGTGTCTGATATGTCTGCCTAGCATGCCGGAGCTCATCCGGACAAACGTAGTGTCAGGTTTCCTCCCCCGGCAGCGACAGCCTCACCACCGTGACCGGCTGGGTCTTGCCCTTGACGGTCTGCTCGCCGAGCGGTGTGACGACGGGGCGGGCGGAGCCTTGCTGTGCGGCAAGGGCGCCGGCTACTTCGGCGGAGGCAAGGATGATGGCTTCCGCGCCGGGCTCTGCCGTGTGGCCGAGCCTCTCCAGCCTTGCGGCGATGTTCACCGTATCGCCGATGACGGTGTAATTGACCCGGCCCGGTGCGCCGATGTCCCCGACGATCAGGGGCCCCACATGAAGGCCTGCCCGGATGCGCACGGGGGCAAGGCCTTGTTCGCGCCTGACGGCATTGTCGGCCTTGAGCGCCCGTTCGATATCGAGTGCTGCGGCTGCAGCGGCGGCTGCGGGATTGTCCATGTGATCGGGCGCGCCCCAGAAGGCCATGACGCTGTCGCCGATATATTTGTCGATGGTGCCGCCGTGGCGCTCGACGACGCTGCCGATGAGCGTGAGGTGGTGATTGACGAAATCCGCCGTCTCCCGTGCGTCCATGCCTTCACAGATGCTGGTAAAGCCCACCACATCGGTGAAGAGCACCGCCACCTGGCGTTCCTGCGGGGCGGCGCTGCCGCTGCCTTCACGCAGCAGCTTGAGAACGAGGCTGCGCGGCACGTAGCGCACGAAGGCAGTCAGCGCCGTCGTCATGGCGTTGAAGCCGCTGGCCAGATCCTTCAGCTCCTCGATGCGGCTGGAGGGCAGGGGCTTCAGCCCGGCAATATCCAGCCGCGCGATGGCCCGCGCGCCTGCCGCAGCCCGGCGGATGGGCTGGGCGATGCGGTAGGCCATGACGGCGCTGCCCGCAAGGGCTGCGGCCAGAATGGCCAGGGCAATGAGAATGGAGACGTAAAGCTCCTCCAGCGGCTGCTCCAGAACGGAGGCAGGCATGATCGCCCCGGTGATGACCGGCAGCTCGCCGAATTTCGTCGCCGTGCGCTCCAGCACCACATAGTAGCGGCCATGCTCCTCCGTCTCGCCCTCAAACATGGCGTGGGCTTCATTGAGGTCGAACCGGAGCGGATCAACGGGCTTCAGGCTGGCAAGGCGGGCGAGCAGCGGGTCGGGCGCGTCCTCTATGTCCACAAGGTCATTTTCTTCGGACAGGGTGGCATCCAGCGGGTCGAGATCCGGGTGGGCGAGAATGTCGGCCTCTCCGTAAAGAAGAAACACCTTCAAAGTCTCGTCAGACAGGGTTTGCGCAATGCGGGACAGGCCGGAAGAGGGGATGGAGACGGCGGTGTAGCCCAGATAGGTGCCTTCCCGCCTGACCGGGACCACGTAGGAGAGCAGCGTTTCCTGGCGCTGCGCATCGTAGTCCGGCGGCAGCCAGAAGGGGACATCTGCGGTCTCCGCCTCTGTGAGGCGGGTTGTCAGCGCCGCATCCTCCGTGTGCGGGATCCGGCGCAGCATCATGCCGCCGCCGGGCATCTGGCCGACTTCCAGCGCATCGCCCTGCGCTGCACGGGCAACGGTGATGCGGGTGCCCTCCGGCGCGGCGGCCAGCCCGCCAAAGGCAAGGCGCGCCACATCCTCATCCAGCGCGATGGGCGAGGCGCCGCGCGCGAAGGCGGCGGCTATGAACCCTGCCTGATTGCGCAGGACGTTGATCTTGCTTTCGAATTTCTGCTCATAGGCATCCATGCCAAGATCGACGAGCCGGCTGCCGAGCCCGGCCACGATCCGCCGGGAGGCCGTGCTTTCCACATAGAGGACGGAAGCGGTGGTGAGAAAGACGAAGGTGCCGATCACGGTGGCGAGCGTGGGCGTGAGGCGCAGGGTAAAGGGCATGGGCTGTCGCTGGCCTTGTCGTTTCATCCGGCGGCAGGGCTGATCCGCACAGATTCGCTGAAGGCTCA
This sequence comes from Pannonibacter sp. I15F10I1, assembly GCF_900185665.1. Lineage (NCBI taxonomy): Bacteria > Pseudomonadati > Pseudomonadota > Alphaproteobacteria > Hyphomicrobiales > Stappiaceae > Pannonibacter > Pannonibacter sp. I15F10I1. The sequence goes on along the minus strand of NZ_FYAN01000011.1, from coordinate 93,052 downwards.
TCCTAACCCGCATTGGCGGCCTCTGTCCGTTTGCCCCGGAAAGTGGCAAGACAGCACAAAGAAAAACCCCGCCGGGCGAACCGGCGGGGGCAAAACCATCGCGTCAGGGCAGCAACAGATCAGTTGCAGACTTCCTGATGGCCGACGACAACATACTGGCCGATATAGCCATCCCAGCGCTGCACCGGGCTCAGGTAGCAGCGGACCGGTGGGGGAGGCGGCGGCGCGTAATAGACCGGACCACCATAGACGACCGGCGGCGGGGGCGGCGGTGCATAATAGGCCGGGGGGGCGTCGATATAGTCCGGGCCGCTGTTGGCCATGGCCGTTCCCAAAAGGGCGCCGGCGGCAAGGCCGACGACAGCACCGGCTGCCAGCGCGCCGTTGCGCCCATCCCGCGCTTCGGCAGAGCCCGTGGCGGCGCCCAGCGTCAGCGCACCGGCCATCACCAGCGCCAGCGCGGTGGCGCCGGCTTTGCGGGCGAGAGCCGCGAAATTCATGTTCGATACAGTCATCATGACTTCGTCTCCGAAGGAACCGGCCCCACCGCCTCGTGCCCATTCTCAAGAGGGCGAAACAGGGGCTCCGGACCAAGCCCAAATTATCTGAACCCGGATCGCGGCGAAGTGATGGCAATCACAGAGGGCAGGAATCCTTCCCCGCAGACGGCCGCCTCAATGGCAGTGATAGGGTTTAGAGCCTGCATGGCAGCATTTACCCGGAGGACTATCCTTACGGCATCCTCCACCATGGGCGGAAGCGGGCGGCTGGAAGGCAAATGCAGACAGGGACAGAGCTGCTGCGATGATCAGAACAATCCTCATGACGTATCCTCCCGCAATTATCAATTGAGGCAAGTTTACGGCATCCAGTGTGTTTATCTACTGGTGCTTTTGACGATGGAAAATAAAGCTTCACCACCGCTCAGCGCCTGCCCTTCTTTCGCGCTTGGCGGGGGGCGGGGTGGGGGGTAAAGGTGAGGGGAAGTGGCAGGGGGTGAGTCTTCTGCCGCAACTGGAGGCCTGTGCGGATGTGTCCGCCGGGCCTGATGCTTTGGACGGGGCAGGAGGTGCTTTTCGATGAAGCCGACAAACCTGGTGTTCACCGGGCTTGAGACCACGATTTTCGAGACCATGTCCCGCCTTGCCAACGAGCATGGGGCGGTCAATCTCGGCCAGGGCTTTCCGGATGTGGACGGTCCGGAGGATGTGCGGCGCGTGGCCGCCGAGGCTTTCATTTCCGGCCCCAACCAGTATCCGCCCATGCTCGGCCTGCCGGAATTGCGGCAGGCGGTGGCGGACACTGCCAGCCGCTTCTACGGTCTTGACGTGGACTGGAAGAGCGAGGTCATGGTCACCTCCGGCGCGACGGAAGCGCTTGCGGACTGCCTGCTGGCGCTGATGGAGCCGGGTGACGAGGTGATCCTGATCGAGCCGCTTTATGATTGCTATCTGCCGATGGTGCGCCGGACAGGTGGCATTCCCGTGCGCGTGCGGGTGACACCGCCGACCTGGAGCCTCGACCTTGAAGCGCTGGAAAAGGCCTTTACCGAGAACACCAAGGCCATCCTCATAAACAATCCGATGAACCCAGCCGGCAAGGTGTTTACCGAGGCGGAGCTTGCCCGCATTGCCGAGCTTTGCGTGGAGCATGACGTCTTCGCTATCTGCGACGAGGTCTATGAGCACCTGCTGTTCGACGGGGTGAAGCACCGCCCGCTGATGAGCTTTCCGGGCATGCGCGAGCGCACGGTGCGGATCGGCTCTGCCGGCAAGACCTTCTCCTTCACCGGCTGGAAGGTGGGCTATGTTACGGGCGCGGCCAAGCTGCTCGACCCCATCGCCAAGGCGCACCAGTATGTCACCTTCACCACCCCGCCGGGGCTGCAGAAGGCCGTGGCCTATGGGTTGCAGAAGGATGACAGCTATTTCACCGGCCTTGCCGCCGAACTGCAGGCCAAGCGCGACTTCTTTGCCGCCGGTCTTTCGGAACTCGGTTTTGGCGTGCTGCCCTGCGAGGGAACGTATTTCCTCACCTGTGACGTGGCGCCGCTGGGCCTCAAGGGCACGGATGTGGACATCTGCCGCCGCATGGTGACGGAAGCGGGCGTTGCGGCAGTGCCGGTGTCTGCCTTCTACATCACCGACGCGCCGCCCAATTATGTTCGCTTCTGCTTCTGCAAGCGTGATGAGGTGCTGAGCGAGGCGCTGGACAGGCTGCGGGCCTGGCTGCTGCCGATGAAGGCCGCGAGCAACGGCTGACAGGCCGCAAACGGAAATCCTTGAGGAGACTGGCAAACATGAGCAATCCCGTCCTTGTGGAAGTGACACGCGGGCAGATGACCGAGAGCCGCCACCGGGGCGCGATTGCCATCTTCGATGCCAATGGTGATCCGGTGCTGCGGATCGGCGATACGGGCGCCCGCGTCTTTCCGCGCTCGGCCATCAAGGCACTGCAGGCGCTGCCGCTGATTGAATCCGGCGCCGCCGATGCGCTGGGCTATGAGGCGCCGGAACTGGCGCTGGCCTGCTCCTCCCACAACGGCGAAGAGCGGCATGTGAATGCTGCCCGCGTCATGCTGATCAAGGCGGGTCTGGACGAGGATGCCCTTGAATGTGGCGTTCAGTGGCCGTCGCGGCTGGAGGATGTCGCCAGTCTCGTGCGCGCCGACGAAACCCCTTGCGCCCTGCACAACAACTGCTCGGGCAAGCATGCCGGTTTTCTCGGCCTTGCCAAGGCGATGGGTCTGAAGACCAAGGGCTACGTGGAAGCGGACCACCCGGTGCAGCAGGAAATCCGCCTCGTGCTGGAATCCATGACCGGGGACAGCCTGACGGCGGATGTCTGCGGCACGGACGGCTGCTCCATCCCCACCTATGCCAGCCCGCTGGACGGCTTTGCCCGCGCCTTTGCGGCCTTCGGCACCGGCGAGGGGCTGGAGCCGAAACGGGCGGAGGCGGCGCAGCGACTGTTCAGGGCCTGCGTCGAAAATCCCTTCATGGTGGCTGGCACCGGCCGCTTCTGCACCCGCGCCATGGAAGGCCTGCGCCAGCGAGTCTTCGTCAAGACCGGGGCGGAGGGCGTGTTCTGTGCCGCGATCCCCGAACTGGGGCTCGGCATCGCGCTGAAATGCGATGACGGCGCGTCGCGGGCCTCGGAAGTGATGATGGCTGCCGTGCTGGAGGCCTTCCTGGATCTCAATGACGACGAAGCCCGCCTGCTGGCTGACCTGCGTCAGCCGGTGCTGAAAAGCCGGAATAATGCAGAGGTGGGGCTGATCCGCCCCGCGCAGGACTTCCTGACGGACCTGCGCCGCGCCGCCAGCGTCAGTGCCTGACGGCGGGCCGGATGCCACCGGACGGTTGCCCGGCTTCAGTCGAATTCCAGCGTCCAGTGGACGGGGAAAGGCGTTGCCTTGCCGCCCGCTGTGGTGTCCACCGTGCCGGCAGGCCCCGGCGCACGGCGCAGGTTCTGCTTTTGCAGCAGCGGCATGGCAACGGCAGGAATGGCCACCTGATTGATGTGGGCGCCGAAGCAGGTGTGCATGCCATAGCCCCAGAGGATGTAGCTGCTCCAGGGCCGTCCGGGGCGGAAGTCCCCCGGCGCCTCCATCAGGAACCGGTCGAACATGGCGGAAAGATTGGCGGCCATCACCATGGCGCCCTCTTTTACCCTGACCGAGCGCAGTGTGCCGCGTGCGATGCGGGTATCCCGGTTGGCCCGCCGGTAGATGACCGGATTGACCGGGTTGAAGCGCAGCGCCTCGAACATGCATTGCGCCACCAGGGTCTCGTCTCCGGCGCGGGCGGCGCCTTGCGCGCGGGCGAGGTCTGAGGGCCGGTCCAGCAGCACATCCAGCGCCTGCACGGCGGCCTTGCTGATGGTCGGAATGCAGCCGATGAGCATGCCGAAGAGATTGTTGCGGATCTCCACATCGCTCATGCCCGGCATGCCTGCGGCCTGCATGGTCAGGCAGCGGCTGATGACATCCTCCCCGGCAAAGCCCTGCGGATCACCTGCAGCGGCGGCCTTGCGGGCGGCGATGACCTGATCAATGTAGTCACAGCAGGCTTTTCCTGCGGCAAGCGCCTGCTGCTCAACCTGTTTGTCCCCTGCCAGATCGATGAAAAGGTACCAGAACATGATGGTGGTCCAGGCGGTCATCGTCTCCCGGTCCGGTCCCGGTAAACCGAGATAGCGGGCGGCGATGGCCCAGGACACCAGCAGGGACAGATCCTGCGGCACGTCAATGCGCCTGACAGCAGAATCCACGGCGGCTTGCGCCGTCTGATGTGCCAGCGGCTGGACGAGCCCGGGAATATCCTCCCGCCGGATGGCGAGGCGCATGTTGGAGACATCCCGGGTGTAGTCCGGCGTGTCCTGCATGCCGAGGAAGAAGTTGCCACCGCCTGTCAGCGCCCGCATCTTCGGTTCGTAGACGACGCCGAAATCGCTCTCCCTGTCCAGCACCTCGCGCACATCGGCGTTGCGGGTGACGAAGACGGTGCCGGTGTTATCGTAGGCCGTCACCACCCTTTTCGAAATGGCCAGATTGGGCAGGAAGGCCCGGGCGATGGCCATGACGGCGCGCAGATTCGCAGGTTGTGTCAGCGCTGACAGGCCGCCGCCCCGGATGAGCGCCACGGCCAGCTGGACAATGGCCGCCAGTGCGTCCCACAGCATGGCGAGGCGGACCAGAACCGCCCTGATCAGATTGCCGATGACTGCCATGCCCGTTCGTCTCCCTCGTTCTGTTCCGGCGCGGCTTGCGTCCCCGCGGCGGATCAGGTCGGATCAATGATGCCCATGCCCAGCATGCGCAGCGCCGTCATGCTGGGGACGAAGAAGTAATCGCCGCCGCGCATGGTGACGAACTGAGGCAGGCGGGCGGCGATGAACGGCGGCTTGCCGCTGTCCTTACCCACTGCAATGACGAATTTGGCCTCTGCATCGTGACGGCCGAGTATCGGGCAGGTGTCGTTTCCGGCGTTGAAATCGAGGCCGTAGTTGATCCACTGCTGCTGCACGAACTCGAACTGGCGGAACAGGCTGGCGCACATGATCAGCATCAGGACGCCATGGTCACCGTCGTCGGTGGGCGCTGCCGGATCACTGGCGCCATAGGGCAGGCCCCGGCGCAGGATGCGGCGCCGGTTGTTCAGGACCGATGACGCCCTCTTGCGCGTTTCAGCCGAGCCGTAGCCGGGATCGAGATTGTCACGGGTGTTCATACGGCGGGTATGGGCGGTGATGGGACAGGCCGTGCCGTTGGGGTCGCCCTTGAAGTCATAGTCGGTGATCACCTGCGACAGAGCCAGCACCTTGGCATCATCGCCTGCAATCTGCGCCTTCAGAAGATCCGACCGCCACGTGTTCCAGCGCTCGCTGATCCAGTCCTGATAGGTTGGGGCGAGGATGAGCGGGATGCCGTCGGACCAGCGCCCGGCGAACTTGGCCATCAGCGTCTCATAGGCTTCGTCCTGCGGAACGCCCATGATGCGGGCGTAGAGTTCTGCCTGTTCGCTCATGTAGGATTTGAAGGTGGCGACGTTCTCGTGAAGCTTGCGGTAGGCGATGAAGGTGCCATTGCGCGAGAACTCCAGCGGCATGGCCGCGCCGGGCACTTCCTGCGCCTCGTCCGGATAGCCGAGCAGGAACTCGCCCGTCGCCAGCGGCTCCCATGTCTGGTCCGGCGTCAGCTTGCCGTTGCCAACCACAACGGTCTTTTCCGTTTCAGGCCCGTACTGGCCATGGAACACCGGGTCACTGATGCCGTCGGTGAAGCCGAAATGCTCCTTTGGCGTCGGAATGGGGTGGCCTGACGAGCGGTCGTAGATGACGGTGACTTCCTGGAAATCCGGATTGGGGCCGCCGTGTCCGGCAAGTATCTCGACGCGATGTTCCGCACAAAGGGCGCGCAGGTTCGCCGTGGCCTTTTCCAGGGCATCGGGGACCGTCATCCGGGCATTCAGGGTGACGAGCATGTGGATGCGCCGGGCGATGGCGAGATTGGGCTCGCCATTGGTGCGCCAGACTGGATCCCAGTCCTTGATCGAACCGGCGGGGCCATCATCCCCCAGGATCATGCAGCGCTTGGGCATGCCGTCGATGAACTCGTCCGGGAAGCCCTGCAGGGTGCGTGTCGGCACGTCCAGCATGAACAGGCCGGAGAAGGTGAAGGCGATGTTGATGGCGATTTCGGGAGGGGTGACGGCAGTGCCTTTGCTGCCCGGCAGGGATGCGGCCGTCGTGACCTTGCGGCGGATCGTCTCGACAAAACGCCGCCCTTCGGCGGGGTCATTGATCCGCAGCGTGAAGTAGCGTGCTTTCGGATAGCCCTGCTTGCCATAGGGCGCCAGAATGTTGCCCTGAATGTCGGCGAGATCGAGTTTCACGGTCATGAAGAAGTCTCCTCGTCGTCGGCGGCTCAGCCGATGACACCGGGCGGTTGGGTGGGCGCGGACACATTTGCGGGCTGATGCTGGGTGATGAACTCGCCAAAGTTCCGGTAGAGCGTTTCGTCATCCAGCCCCTGGTTGGCGATCATGAAGCGCGTGAAATGGCGCTGCAGATAGATAGCCTTGAGAACGGAGCGCAGATCGGAATTGGGCGCCGGAGGGAAGGGAACGGCGCCCCTCCGCAGGACCAGGACGTATGCGAAAACCGCCAGAAGCAGCAGGCTGATGAAACCGCCGCAGGTGATCCAGCCCCAGGTGGAGGCTGCCATCCAGAGGAAGGGATCAACGCCAAAGAGACCGCTGATCAGCCAGCCTATGAGGCCGAGCACGAAGGCAGCGCCGGCAAGAATGGCCGGAAACGCGTAGAAGCTGAAGAAGCCACCGAGGGAAGGCAGGGGCGGCGGCGTGATCCAGTAGTCGTTGAAGGGCATGGTCGTCTCGACCTGACAGTCGAGGATGTAGCGGGCGAAGCTGTCCGCGTCCTTCACCCGGTCGGCAAAGCCATAGCAGTTGATGAAAACATCATGCAGCATCGGCTGCATCTGGGCCCAGAGTTCGCGCAGGTAGGCAGCGGGTTCCTCGGAGGGCGGAGCTTTGGGGTCGACGGGATCAAAATCCACGGCCCAGAGCAGGAAGGGGCAGGAAAGCTGATCCTGCGGCTGAGGCTGCGTCAGGTCCGTTGCGGCGATGGACGCATAAATGGAATCCTGCGGATTCCGGCCGTTGTACATCGGGGTCTCAATGACCACGAAGCGTGTGAGATGCGTGCGCAGGTTACGTGCGAAGAAACTCTGGATGCCTGTGTGAATGGTCGCAGGCGATTGCAGCGCCACCGGCAAGGTGGAGAGGGTGCTGCGCAACTGGTCGGCATAGGAAACAGGCGTGTTGTCATCCCGTTCCAGCAACTCGTCCGTCACTTTCGTTTGCGGCAGAAGGTCAGTGCGGACCGGCACCAGAACGGTGAGAAAATAGTGGCCACCATCGAAACTGGGCATTGGGTTCCTCCGGATCAGGTTGGGCCGTTGCGGTGCCGCGAGCAGCAGGAAAGCGGGACCGGTGAAGGGGCCGGCATCAGGCGCCGCTATCAGGCGCCCGGAGATGCGGGGCCGCTGGGCAGCGGTGGGCTGCCCCAGCGGGCGCGGACATAAGGCTCGCGGTTACGGTCGGCGTTTTCGGTGTCGTTACTGGCGACCGGGGCAAAGCCGGGAACGCCCAGGTTGTTCTGGGCCGCGATGCAGGCCTTGCGGTACGCCTCGGAAAACTGTTCCGGCGTCATCCGGCCATGAGCTTCCGCCAGCGGCAGAAGCTGGCTGTAGACCCTGAGCGCCATCTTGATTTCACGCTGCGAGGACCCGGGGGTCGCATTGTAATAGTAGTCCGTGTCGATCTGGTTCGCCCGGATGTAGCGTTTGAAGGGTGAGATCGAAATGGAATGAGGGTATTTGGTGGAGCAGTACCAGAAGAGATCGAGGCCGCCGGGAATGCCATCGGAAAAGGCGTCGATATACTGGTCCCAGGTGCCGTTGAAATTGCTGCAGAAGAGCATGTAATCGTTCTGGAGCGTCTGTTTTCCTTGCCCCAGATCGGGCCACTGGTCGCGCCGGATGATGACCCAGCGGGCAAAATGGATGATCGACAGGCCAAGCAGACCGGAAAGCGTCGATGGCAGCACGCGGGCGACCATGAAGATCAGGGCATTGAGCCAGGACCATTTCGGCGGAACCGGCGTGATCACGTTCATGCCATAGGCTTTGCCCGCAACATTCGACATTTCAACGCCCCCTCAGACATTTCGCGTTAAGGTAGCACTCGCGTATCCGTGAAACCACATAAAAATCCGCAGAGCGGGTGTGCAACCGCAAATTCAATCATGGGTTGTAGGGTGTGTGTGCCGCTGATGGATGGACCTGCCCAGAGGCTTGCTTTAACAAGCTGCTTCGAACGGCTGTACGGGCGAGGAAGAACATGAAGTCCATTTGCGTTTTCTGCGGGTCGAATTTCGGCACGGACCCGGCATTTGAACAGGCCGCCCGCGAGACGGGGCGGGTGATTGCCGAGGCGGGCAAGACGCTGGTCTATGGCGGGGCCGCGGTGGGCCTGATGGGCGCGGTGGCCGATGGTGCGATTGCTGCGGGCGGCAAGGTGATCGGTATTCTTCCCGAAGCCCTCAAGGCCAAGGAGATGGAGCACAAGGGCCTCAGCGAAATTCACATCGTCCGGTCCATGCATGAGCGCAAGGCGATGTTTGCCGAACTCTCCGATGGCTTCATCACCCTGCCGGGCGGCACGGGCACCATGGAAGAGATCTTCGAGGTCTGGACCTGGGGGCAGCTTGGCTATCACTCCAAGCCCTTCGGCCTGCTCAATACGGCGCATTTTTACGATGCGCTGCTGACTTTCCTCGATGAGCAGGTTTCCAAGGGCTTTGTGCGGGCGGAGATGCGCAGTATGCTGCTTGTATCGGAAGACCCGGCGCATCTGATCGCAGGCTTTGAAGCCTATGTGCCGCCGGTGATTTCCAAGTGGATCAAGAAACAGGATACCTGACAGTCCGCTGATCGAAACGGCTGGTTAACCCGGATCAACCATTGTCCCGCGCAACAGGGGGCAGGCTTGCCGCAGGGCTGCCCCAATTGGCTGGCAAAGGAATGCCGTCTGGCCCGGCTGCCTGCCGATTTGCCGAAGCATCATTCTAGTGTCCGGAGTAATTCTCACATGCGTCTTCCGCTTGCCGCTGCACTTGGTCTTGCCCTGCTTCTGCCCGCATGCTCGCGAACGTCGGACTATGCGGAGACCACGTCTTCGGTCAGCACCATGTCCTATGCAGCGGTGCCTGCCGCGCGGACGTCGAATGTGACGCTGGTGCAGATCACGGGGGCCGGTGTTGGCGGCATCCGTGCCGGAACGGCCTATTCCTCCAAGGCCATCCAGGCCGCCCTTCCGGGCTTTACCACTGACACGATCCAGACAGCGGAAGAAACCACCACCGAAAACGCACTGGGCGCGTTCAATTCGGATGGCTTTCAGGTGTTGCAGATCTTCCGTGGGCGGGATGGCAATGTCCGCGCCGTGCATGGGGTGACTCACCATCTGGCCGGCCCCAACGGCGAGCGCATCGGCATGACCTTTGCCGAGGCCGGCATGCGCCGGTCCGATTGCCGCGTCGGCCAGAACCTGTGGCGTGGAATGGCTATCTGCCGTTCCAAGGGCGCGCCGAATGTGGAGCTTGTCTTCGCCATTCCGCAGTATCAGGGCCCTTGGGATGCCCTGCCGGATGAAGGCCAGCTGCGCGGCGCCGCCCTGCAGCGCATCGTCTGGACACCTACCGCTCAGGGCTGACACCCAGACATTCGGCGATGGTGACGGGGCGGGCCTGATCGGCTAAGCCTGAAGGCATGAGCGCCGAATCCGTTGTCCGCACACCGTCCGTCGACGATCTCGCCCGGCAGATCCTTGCCGGGAACCGGGCGATGCTGGCCCGTGCGATCACGCTGGTGGAATCGCGCAAGGCCGAGCACCGGCAGTCCGCGCGGGAGCTTCTTACCCTGCTGATGCCTCACACGGGCAAGGCACAGCGCGTCGGCATCACCGGTGTGCCGGGCGTCGGCAAATCCACCACCATCGACACCCTGGGCAGCAACCTGACCGCAGATGGCCACAAGGTGGCGGTGCTGGCGGTTGATCCATCCTCCACCCGCACCGGCGGGTCCATTCTGGGCGACAAGACCCGCATGGCGCGGCTGGCTGTCGATCCGAAGGCCTTCATCCGTCCATCCCCCTCCGCCGGAACGCTGGGCGGCGTGACGGCGCGCACACGCGAGACGATGCTTCTGTGTGAAGCAGCCGGTTTCGACGTGATCCTTGTAGAGACGGTCGGCATCGGCCAGTCGGAAACAGCCGTCGCGGAGATGGTCGATTTCTTCCTCGTGCTCATGCTGCCGGGCGCCGGCGATGAGTTGCAGGGCATCAAGAAAGGCGTCCTGGAAATCGCCGACCTCATCGCCGTCAACAAGGCAGACGGCGAGGGGGCCATGCGGGCGCGGGCGGCGGCGGCCGATTACCGCAGTGCGCTGCATATCATGGCGCCTCGCTCGCCCACATGGTCGCCGCCGGTGGTGACGGTCTCCGGCCTTGCCAACGAGGGCCTGCGCGAGATGTGGGCGCAGGTGGAACTGCACCGTGACAAGATGCAGGCGACCGGTGAATGGCAGGACCGCCGTGCCCGCCAGCAGGTGTCCTGGATGTGGGACATGCTGCAACAGCGGCTGATGGAGGCCCTGACCCGCGATCCCGGCCGGGCCGCCCATATTCGCGCGCTTGAGGACAAGGTGCGCTCCGGCGAGGTTCCCGCTTCCGCCGCCGTGGAGGACATCGCCAGGCTTACCGGCATCTGACCCTCGCTTGCCCCAGTTAGCGGGCATGGTTCTTGCTCCCTGCTGCACAATGGCTGCGTCTGCTGCGCCAGATTGAAACGTGCGGTGAGGCGATGAGCGGGATTTGCAGGTCAGACAGGCTGAAGATGGGCCGCAGGGGCTTTCTGGCCGGGCTGGGCCTGTCCCTTTCCGGCACACCCGTTCTGGCGCTGACACAGGTGGCGGATCTGCGCGGCAGCATTGACGGGCAGGATCTGGGCCTTGTGCCGGACCGGCCCGAAGACCAGAGCGCCGCCATGCAGAAGGCCATCAACCGGGCCGTGGCCCGCGGCAAGGCGCTGTTTCTGCCCGCTGGCAGCTATCCCGTTTCCAACCTCGATCTTCCCTCCGGTGCCATGATCGTTGGCGTACCGGGGCGCACACAGCTGGTGCATCTGGGTGGCGGCGGTGTGCTGATGGGGGCCAATGGCGCCAGCCGCATCCGTCTGGAGGGCCTCTCCTTTGACGGCGGCAACAAGACGCTGGGGGAGGGCAGTTTCGGCCTGCTGCATTTTACCGGGGTCACCAATCTCGGCATGACGGACTGCGAGATCACCGGTTCCAGCCGATCGGGACTGGCGCTGGACCGCTGCAGCGGCCATGTGGAGCGCTGCGTGATTTCCGGCGCGGCGGAAGCCGGCATCCGCTCCGTCGAGGGTGCGGGGCTGACCTTCTCCGGCAACACCATTACAGGATGCGCCAATGGCGGGCTGCTGGTGCTGCGCTGGACCCAGGGCGAGGACGGCACGCTGATCACGGGCAACCGGATCAGCGCGATTGCAGCCAAGGCGGGCGGCACCGGTCAGCACGGCAATGGCATCAATGTCTTTCGCGCGGGCGGCGTCATCATCGCCAGTAACCACGTGTCGGACTGCGCCTTCTCGGCGATCCGGGCCAACTCGGCTTCCAATGTGCAGATCAGCGGCAACACCTGCCTGCGCTCGGGCGAGACGGCGGTCTACAGCGAGTTCAGCTTTGAAGGGGCCATCATCTCCGGCAATCTGGTGGATGGCGGCACCATGGGCATTTCCGTGGCCAACTTCCAGCAGGGCGGGCGGCTGGCGTCCGTGACAGGGAACATCGTGCGCAACATCCGTCTGGATGGCCCCTATCCGGAAGAAGTGGCGGGCTTTGGCATCGGCATCGCGGTGGAGGCCGATACGGTGGTCAGCGGCAATGTGGTCGAAGGCGCGCCCAAATACGGCATCCTTGCGGGCTGGGGTCCTTACATGCGCGACCTGCTGATTGCCCAGAACATTCTGAGAGACTGCCCGCTCGGCATTGCCGTGACCGTGGTGGAGGGCGCGGGCACGGCCGTCATCCAGGGCAATATCATTTCCGGCGCCCGCCGCGGCGCCATTGTCGGCCACCGCTGGCGCGAGGCGGTGACCGGCGACCTTGCCGGAGCCCGCACCGTCCCGCAGCATCTAACAATTTCGGGGAACACGGTGAGCGGCTGACAGCCCCTCAGGCGGAGGGCTGATCCATGCCGCCAAACAGGCGCCTGAACATGATGGGATGGAAAGCCTCGATATTGGAGGCCACATGCCGTGCCATCAGCTTGCGGCAGAGCTCCGGGTCCCGCTGACCAAGTGCCTCGATGATGGCCACATGCTGATCCGGGAACAGATCCAGCCAGAAGGTTTCACCCACGCGCTGGGCGATCATGAAACGGTGAACCAGCAGAAGTGTCCGCGCCAGAACCGGCATCAGGTTTGGCAAATCCGCGCGCTCGAACAGTTTCAAGTGAAAAGCGAGATCGACACGGCTGAGGAGATAGCCATCCCCCAGATCGCGGACCTTGCGGTAGTCCTCGACCGACTGGAGCAGGAACTCACGGGTGGCCGTATCAATGTTCAGGCAGGCCCGGGCGATACCGGCGCTTTCGAGGGCAATACGCTGGTGGATGAGGATCTCTGCCTCGGCCTCACTGATGCTTGTGACGAAGGTGCCTTGATAGCCCCTGCGTTCGACAAGCCCATCCTGTTCGAGCCGCAGCAGCGCCTCTCGGATGGTGCCTTGCGAGCAGGCGAACTCGTGCGCCAGGGACTGTTCGGTCAGAATGCTGCCGCCATTCAGCTCCGACAGCATGATGAGCCGTCTCAAGCTGCCGTAAACCGCATTCGATTTACGCCCGTTCTCCTTCGGAAGCGTCGGAAACTTCATCTGCATCGCCACTGACATGCGGCTGTGCCCCCACCTTCTCACATGCACATTCCGGGCAGCGGCCCGGCAGGAAACAGCAAACCAGACCCAAATGGCACCGGAGGCTGAAGCGTGCCGCTGACAGCAGAATGCTGATTGAAGCGGTCTTTTGGAAGAACCTTCTGGCGGGAACAAGCCTGCCGCGCCACTTCGGCAGCTGGAATTGTCTCATTCTGAAGCAAACGGCCTGCGATGCATGTAGATCAGCTTACAGTCACGCTTATCCGGACATGTATCATAATTTATCATGAAATTTGTATAATATTGTAAACAAGTTTACGCCCGATTGGTCCGGTCTACATGAGCCGGCTTCAAATTCCGCTGCGCGAGATGACGGAGATCCAGTTCTTCCAGGCCAGCTTTTCGATCAGATTTTCACCAAACCCGTGGTCCCGGAAGGCGGCGATCAGACGCGGCAGGCCCGAGACATCGCCGATATCGCGGGGCACAAGGCATCCGTCGAAGTCGGAACCAAGGCCAACGTGATCCTCGCCCAGCTTGTCAATGAGATAGGCGGCATGGCGCACGACTGTTTCGAGCGGCGTATTGCTGTCGGGGCGTCCATCCTCGCGCAGGAAGGCGCAGTGGAAATTGACGCCGGCAAGCCCCTTGCTTTCTGCGATGACAGCCAGCTGGCGGTCCGTCAGATTCCGGGCGCTGGGGCACAGGGCATGGGCGTTGGAGTGGGACGCGATGAGCGGCCTGTCCGAGATGGCTGCCACATCCCAGAAGCCTTTTTCGGTGATGTGCGACAGGTCCACCATGATGCCGAGAGCACTGCAGCGGCGCACAAGCTGGCGGCCAAGGTCTGTCAGCCCCTCGCCGGTATCGGGCGAGGAGGGAAAGGCCATGGGCACGCCGTCGCCAAAGATGTTGCGGCGGCTCCAGACAGGGCCGAGGGAACGCAGGCCCGCGGCATGGAGAACATCCAGCGCAGCAAGGTCCGGGCCGATGCACTCCGCCCCTTCGATATGCAGTACCATCGCTATCTGTCCGGCTGCCATTGCCGCCTCGATTTCGCGGGCGCTGCGGGCGATGCGGCAGGCGCCTTGCGAAGCGGCTTCCAGCTTCAGGGCACGCGATGTCATGGAAAGGGTCCAGCTCAGGGCTTCTTCCTGACCCAGCCGCTGATAGTGGCGCGGATCGGCGGAGCCAAGCGAGCGCATCAGCTGCATGTCCTGCACGCCGGGCACGAACATGGCGAAGAGCCCGCCGGCGAAACCGCCCGCCCGGGCGCGGGGCAGGTCTATGTGGTCCTCTGAGGAATGGTCGAAGAAGGACTTGCCGCGCCCGGCACGCTCGCGCATCTCCAGCTTGAGGAGAGTGTCATTGTGGCCATCGAAAACGGGCACGGGCGGATGGCCGGACTGTGATTCGCTCAAGGGAACCTCGTGAAGGGAGCCGGGAACTGGCGGAGGGCAGGCTGGAATGGCGTCCATTTAGCCATTCCGGCACCCCATATGGCAAGCCGGAGCACGCATCTGTGGCGGAATTGCCGCGCTCGCGGGGATTTCATTTGTCCATTCTTCCCGAATATTGCCTTCTCCTGAAGAACCGGCGCAAAAGATGGCGTTTATGACGGTTCGTCAGGTCAAGGGTGAGCCCAAAATGGCAGCGGATGTTGCTTCGGAATTTGAACGTGAGTCGCGCGGTTTGAGCCGGCGTGGTTTTCTTTTCTCAGGTGCGGCGCTCATGGTGCTGTCGGCCGCTGGGTGCCAGACGCTCGAGCAGCCTGTCGGGCTGCCGAACCAGCCGCCGCTGCCGGACGAAAAGTTCGACTATGATCTGGCCTATGCGGCCCGCAAGGATGGCGACTGGAACATTCCGGCGATCAAGTACAAGAACTTCGACCGGCAGTTCTGGCGTCAGGTTGTGGACTACGAGACCAAGGAAGCCCCGGGAACGATCATCGTCGATCCCTATAATCACTTCCTGTACTGGACCATCTCCCGCAAGAAGGCCCTGCGTTACGGCATCGGCGTCGGCAAGGCCGGTTTCGGCTGGTCCGGCGCTGCGACGATCCGCATGAAGCAGGAATGGCCCGCCTGGTTCCCGCCGAAGGAAATGATCGAACGCCGCCCTGAGCTGAAGAAGTACAAGGACGGCAAGATGGATGGCGGCATCGACAACCCGCTGGGTGCCCGCGCGCTCTATCTGTGGCAGGGCAATGTCGACACGCTGTACCGGATTCACGGCACCACCGAGCCGCAGAGCATCGGCCGCAGCGTATCGAGCGGCTGCATCCGCATGTGGCATCAGGACGTGATCGACCTGTACGAGCGCGTTCCGATGAACACCAAGGTCGTCGTTCTGGGGGATGCCATCCCGGACAGCGTGAAGAAGCAGATGGCCGAGGCGGAAAAGAAGAAGGCCGGCTGAGCCGCTTTCATTCCTGCCTTTCGAGACGATCGGGCCCCGCCATGTGCGGGGCCTTTTCCGTTCCGGCTCAGGTCGTCAGGGCGGGTGTCAGGGCCACGTCGGAAAGAATGGCGCCGAAGTGGCAGATGGCAGCGGCCAGCACGAAGCTGTGCCAGATGGCATTCTGGAAGGGCAGGGACTTCCAGGCGTAGAAGGCCGTGCCCGCCGAATAGAGCGCACCGCCCGCCACCAGCAGCCAGAAGCCCAGCGGAGACGCGTTTTGCAGCAGCGGCTGATAGGCAAAGACAATGACCCAGCCGAGCGCCAGGCAGATCGGGACGGTGTATTTGTCAAAGCGCTGCAGGCGCACCAGCTTGATGGTGGCGCCCGTGATTGCCCCCGTCCAGACGACCGCAAGCACCAGCATGCCCGGCCAGCCGCCGATGACCATGGCGGCAAAGGGGGTGTAGGTGCCTGCAATCATCAGGAAAATGGCGGCATGGTCAAAACGGCGGAACCAGCTGGCATGGTTGTTCTTGGCCAGCATGTTGTAGAGCGCCGAACAGATCAGCATGGCCATCAGGCAGGCTGTATAGACGGAAATGCTGGCAATGCGCCCGGCCGCGTCTTCCTGCGGGATAACCAGTGTCAGAAGAATGATGGTGGCCGCCACCCCCAGTGCTATGCCGATGACATGCACCGTTCCGTCTGCAATCCGCTCTGCTCTTGTCTGCTCCCGCATGCGCCCCTCGTCTGGTTGTCTTCCGGTTACGTCAACGTAATGTATCGTCCGGCCAAGCGCAAAGATAGATCCGTTCTTGTCAGATTTGATGGCGGCTGATGCCTGATTTGTGGGCATTTCCCCTGCGTCTTGTGCAGTCTTGCCGCAAGGTGTCTGCGGGAAATGCCGGTTTTCTGCCGTTCCGGTAGTCATTGCGCCTTGGCACGGCACTTGCAAAACATCACGCAGAGTTTAGCGGCTAGGGTTCCGGCGTTTCATGACGCGGCTGGTCCGAGAGCTGCTACCGGCGGGGGGACAGTCCGCCGGGTGCACGGCGGGATAAAAGCCCGGGAGACCTCGTAAGCCAAGGGATTGGCGGCGCGAAGGTCCATGCCGATCCCTTTCTGAAGATGCAAGAAGGGGAACACCAATGCAGACCATTTCCAAATTCCTGGCGTCCATTGCGGTTGCAGCCCTCGTGGCGGGCGCTCCATTTGCCGCCCATGCTGCTCCCAAGAAGGACTTCAAGGTTGCCTGGTCCATCTATGTGGGCTGGATGCCCTGGGGCTATGCGGCTGATCAGGGGATCGTGAAGAAGTGGGCTGACAAATACGGCATCACCATCGAGGTCACCCAGTTCAACGACTATGTGGAGTCCATGAACCAGTATACCGCCGGTGCTTATGACGCGGTGACGCTGACGAATATGGATGGCCTGTCCATCCCGGCCGCCGGCGGCGTTGATACGACAGCAGTGATCACCGGCGACTTCTCCAATGGCAATGATGCGGTGATCCTGAAGGGCAAGGACAGTCTGGAGGACATCAAGGGCCAGAACGTCAATCTGGTCGAGTTTTCTGTCTCCCACTATCTGCTGGCCCGGGCGCTCGAGACCATCGGATCGTCCGAGCGTGACGTGAAGGTGGTGAATACCTCCGATGCGGACATGGTGGCCGCCTTCCAGACGCCGGACGTGACGGCGGTGGTGACCTGGAACCCTCTCGTATCCTCGATCATGGAAGATCCCTCGGCCCGCAAGGTCTTCGACAGCTCACAGATTCCCGGTGAGATCATTGACCTCATGGTGGCCAAAACCGAAGTGCTGAAGGACAATCCGGAGTTCGGCAAGGCCCTGGCCGGTATCTGGTACGAGACCATGGGCATCATGCTGGCCGATAGCCCCGAGGGCAAGGCTGCGCGCGAGGCGATGGGCGCGGCGTCAGGCACGGATCTGGCCGGCTTTGAGGCGCAGATGGCGGCGACGATGCTCTTCGGCAAGCCGGATGAGGCCCTGGCCTTCACCCTCTCGGAAAGCCTGCCCAAGACCATGGACCTGGTGCGCAACTTCCTTTTCGAAAAGGGGCTCTTGGGCAGCGGTGCCGCCTCTGCGGACGTGATCGGTATCGAGATGCCGGACGGCAGCGTGCTGGGCGACAAGGAGAACATCAAGTTCCGCTTCACCGGCACCTTCATGGAAGCAGCCGCCAAAGGCGACCTCTGATTTCCTGCCCGGTCCGGGAATGGGGGAGAGCCTCCATTCCCTCTCCCGCTGTCCCGAGAGGTACCTATGCGCTGGATCAATTCACGCCCGGGAAAAGGCGCCAGCCTGACGCTGGTGATGCTGCCCTTCGTGCTGCTGCTGGCGGCCTACATGCTGGGCTCAGCTGCAAGGCTGGCGGAAAACCCCAATGACAAGCTCTTGCCGGGCCTTGCGGCACTTGGTGATGCCATCAGCCGCATGGCGCTTGAGCCCGATGTGCGGACGGGGGACTATCTCCTCTGGTCCGACACCCTGGCGAGCCTGAAACGGCTGTTTGCGGGTCTTGGGATTGCCACGGTCATCGCGCTGCTGACCGGTCTTGTCATCGGCATCCTGCCCTATGCGCGGACGTTGCTTTCGCCCTTCGTCGGAGCCTTTTCCATGGTGCCGCCGCTGGCGCTGCTGCCGGTGCTGTTCATCGTCATGGGGCTGGGGGAAGCTTCCAAGATTGCGCTGATCGTCATCGGCGTTGCTCCGGTCATGATCCGGGACCTGGCGCTCAAGGCCATCGAATTGCCGCGCGAGATGATCGTCAAGGCGGAAACTCTCTCCGCCTCCTCCTGGCTGATTGCCTTGCGTGTGGTGCTGCCGCAGGTGCTGCCCCGCCTGATCACCTGCCTTCGGCTGCAGCTTGGGCCTGCCTGGCTGTTCCTGATCGCGGCGGAGGCCATCTCGGCGGATGCTGGCCTCGGGTACCGCATCTTTCTGGTGCGCCGCTATCTCTCCATGGATGTGATCTTTCCCTATGTGGTGTGGATCACCCTGCTGGCTGTCGTGACGGACATCCTGCTCGACCGGCTGCGCATCGCCGTCTTTCCCTGGTCTGAACTGGAGAAGGGCAAATGAGCGCGCTGTCCGTCAGGCACCTCTGGAAGGAATATGGCGACCAGATCGTGCTGGAGAATGTCTCCATCGAGATCGAGTCCCGTGCCTTCGTTGCGCTGGTCGGCCCTTCCGGCTGCGGCAAATCCACCTTCCTGCGCATGCTGCTTGGGCAGGAGGTGCCCACAAGGGGCGAAATCCTGCTCGACGGGATGCCACTGCCGAAGGAGCCAGGCCCGGACCGGGGTGTTGTCTTTCAGCGTTATTCGGTGTTTCCGCATCTGACGGTGCTGGGCAATGTCATGCTGGGCAAGGAACTGCAAGCCTCGCGCATTGCCGGGCGGCTGTTCGGCGCGGCCCGCCGCACCTGTGCAGATGAGGCGCGGGCGATGATTGCGGCGGTTGGCCTTACCGGTGCCGAGGCCAAGTATCCTGCCCAGCTTTCCGGCGGCATGCAGCAGCGGCTTGCCCTGGCGCAGGCGCTGATCATGCGGCCCAAGGTGCTGCTGCTGGACGAGCCCTTTGGCGCGCTCGATCCCGGCATCCGCGCCGAGATCCATACGTTGATGAAGAAGCTCTGGCACGAGGCGCCGATGACCGTGGTCATGGTCACCCATGACATGCGGGAGGCCTTTACCCTCGCCACCCGTGTTGTCGCCTTCGAGCGCCCGCGCGACCGGCCCGAGGAGAAGCTGCGCTACGGGGCCACCATCACCCGCGATATCGGCATCTGGCCGCCCCGCAAGGCGGGACAGCCCTCACTCTTTCGCCCTGACCGGGACGGCCCGGTCTCTCTGGACGGGCAATAGCCGGGACGGCCCGGCCATCCATCCACAGGAGCTGCAATCGTGCACATCCGCCGTTCTCCCGAAGAGATCGCCGCCAACAGGGCGCGCTATGAGGAACATCAGAAGAAGGGTCTTGAGTTTGCCCCCAAGGCCCTGCCGGGCAAGAGCGTGAAGCCCGCGCCTGCCATCGCCGCAGACAGGATCATCCACCGGGAGGTCATTCCCGGCGGCTGGTACTGGGCAACCCGCGTCAAGACCGGAGAAACCCTGCGTGTTGCGCTGGATGAGGGCCTGTCCACCGTGTCTCTGGTCGCCTGGAGCGCAGCGGATCCGAGCGAGCGGCTGAACCTGCCCGATACGGTGAAGGTTCAGTGGACCACCGCCCTTGCCATGGGGCGGGTGATCTTCTCGGACATGGGCAAGGTGATGTTCTCCATCACCGGGGACAGCTGCGGTGCCCATGACTGCCTGATGGGCGGGTCCACTGCGGCGTCCAATGCACGCAAATATGCCGGCGCAAACGGAGCTTCCTTGCGCAACACCCGCGACAACTTCGTGCTGGCCGCCACCAAGGCCGGGTTGGACAAGCGCGACATTCCCGCTGCCCTTGCCCTCTTTGCCCCCGTGCGTGTTGATGCAGAAGGCCGGTTCAGCTGGGTGGCGGATATGGTCTCGGCTGGCGACTACGTGGAGCTGCGCGCCGAGATGGACATGACCGCCGCCTTTTCCAACTGCCCGCATCCGCTCGACCCAAGCCCGGTCTATGCGCCCAACCCCGTCACCATCACCCGCATTGCGGCCAGTTTGCCCGCTGCGGACGACCTGTGCCGCACGGCAACCGCCGAAGCCGTGCGCGGCTTTGAAAACTATTCGCTGGCAGCACTGTGAGGGGAGACAGACCGATGACCGCATTCATTCAGACTTCTGTCGCCCGCACGCCTGAAACAGCAGTGCAGGACCATTACATTCCTGCCGAAGCGCCGTTCTCCACCTTTGTCCGCAAGGGGCAGGTGCTGCGCATTGAGGACAGCTATGGCCAGCAGGCCGTCGACACGCTGTTCTACAACGCCCATGACTTCTCCGAGCGCTATTCCAGCCAGGACACCATGCGCGAGCAGGGGGCGGCCTATGTCTCCACCGGCACGAAGATCATGTCCAGCGAAGGCCGGGT
The DNA here is from genome assembly GCF_900185665.1 of Pannonibacter sp. I15F10I1. Lineage (NCBI taxonomy): Bacteria > Pseudomonadati > Pseudomonadota > Alphaproteobacteria > Hyphomicrobiales > Stappiaceae > Pannonibacter > Pannonibacter sp. I15F10I1. The sequence continues at coordinate 72,577 of NZ_FYAN01000011.1, read as the reverse complement.
GATGCTGACGGTAACGGCGGACAGCTGCGGCCGCCATGACACCTCCGCAGGGGCCTGCTCCTGCGAGAGCAACACGGTGCGCTTTGGCGCCTACACGAAATATCTCCACGCCTGCCGCGACAATTTCGTCATCGAGGTATCGAAGCACGGCATGAGCAAGCGGGATGTGGTGCCGAACATCAACTTCTTCATGAACGTGCCGATCGAACCGTCCGGCAAGATGACCATCGTGGATGGCATTTCCTCGCCCGGCGACTACGTGGAGATGAAGGCGGAGATGGATGTGCTGCTGGTCATCTCCAACTGCCCGCAGATCAACAATCCCTGCAATGGCTTTGACCCGACACCCATCCGGGTGCTGGTCTGGGATGACGGGGCGGCGTGATGTTCCAGAAGGTTCTGATCGCCAACCGCGGCGAAATCGCCGTGCGCGTCATCAAGACGCTGCGCAAGATGGGGATCGCAAGCGTTGCGGTCTATTCCGATGCCGACCGGTTTTCCAAAGCGGTGCTGATGGCCGATGAGGCTGTGCGGCTGGGCCCCGCCCCGGCGGCTGAAAGCTATCTCAAGGTGGAGGCCGTCATCGCCGCCTGCCGTGAGACGGGGGCAGAGGCTGTCCACCCGGGCTATGGCTTCCTGTCGGAGAACATCGGCTTTGCCGAAAGGCTGACGGCGGAGGGGATCACCTTCATCGGCCCCTCGCCGGACAATATCGCGGCCTTCGGCCTCAAGCATACGGCGCGGGAACTGGCGAAGGCCAGCGGCGTGCCGCTGCTGCCGGGCTCCGGCCTCATTGCCAGCGGGACTGAAGCTCTCGCAGCGGCGGAGGCCATCGGCTATCCGGTGATGCTGAAGTCCACCGCCGGGGGCGGGGGCATCGGCATGCAGCTGTGCGAGACGCCCGAAGCGCTGGGTGCCGCCTTCGAGACGGTGCAGCGGACGGCACAGGCCAGCTTCGGCGATGCCCGTGTCTATCTGGAGCGCTTCGTTGCCAGAGCCCGCCACGTGGAGGTGCAGATCTTTGGAGACGGCAATGGCAACGTGGTGGCGCTGGGCGAGCGGGACTGCTCGCTGCAGCGGCGGAACCAGAAGGTGATCGAGGAGACACCGGCGCCGGGTCTTTCCGCCGCGGTACGGCAGAAGCTGCATGCGGCAGCCGTGGCGCTGGGCCGTCAGGTGAACTACGCCTCGGCCGGTACCGTGGAATTCATCTACGATCCGGCGCGGGAAGAGTTCTACTTCCTTGAGGTGAACACCCGCCTGCAGGTGGAACATCCGGTGACGGAAGCCGTCTTCGGCGTCGATCTGGTGGAGTGGATGATCCGTCAGGCAGCGGGAGAGGATGTGCTGGCCGGTGCCGGGCAACTGACACCCAGGGGGGCGGCCATCGAGGCGCGCGTCTATGCGGAAATGCCTCACGCGGGCTTCCGCCCCAGCGCGGGCCTTCTGACGGAGGTGCGCTTTCCTGAAGACGTGCGCGTGGATGGCTGGGTGGAGACGGGCACGGAGGTGACTGCCTTCTATGATCCGATGCTGGCCAAGATCATCGTCAGCGGCAAGGACAGGGCCTCGGCCATTGAAGCCCTTTCTACAGCACTGTCACAGACATCCCTGTGCGGGATCGAGACCAATCTCGGCTATCTGAAGGCGATTGCCGCCTCGGACCTGTTCCGCAGCGGTCAGGTGGCGACGACGGCGCTCAGGAATTTTGCCTTTGTGCCGGATGTCATCGAGGTGATCGCGCCGGGGGCTCAGTCGAGCCTGCAGGAGTTGCCGGGCCGTCTCGGCCTCTGGCATGTGGGCGTGCCGCCGTCGGGACCGATGGATGAACGCTCCTTCCGCCATGCCAACCGGCTGGTGGGCAATGCGGATGAGACGGCGGCGCTGGAACTGACCGTTGCCGGCCCGGTGCTGCGGTTCTTCTCGGACGTCCGCGTGGCGCTGGCTGGCGCCCTGATGCCTGCTTCGCTGGACGGCACGCCGGTGCCGCACAACGAAGCCTTCGAGGTGCTGGCAGGCCAGACGCTCTCCATCGGAGCCATCAAGGGGGCTGGACAGCGGACCTATCTTGCTGTTGCAGGCGGGCTTGATGCGCCGGTGGTGCTGGGCTCACGTGCCACCTTCGGGCTGGGACAGTTCGGCGGCAATGCCACCGGCACCCTGCGGGCTGGCCATGTGCTGCGGCTGGCGCGGGCGGAGCAGGCTCCGGTCAAGCCTGCCGGTGCGCCTGCGGAGCTGACGCGGGAGTGGCATGTGGGCGTGCTCTATGGCCCGCATGGCGCGCCGGATTTCTTCCTTGAGGAAGACATCGAGACGCTGTTTTCCGCCGCTTACGAGGTGCATTACAACTCGGCCCGCACGGGCGTGCGGCTGATTGGCCCTGCACCGAAGTGGGCACGGGCTGATGGCGGGGAGGCGGGGCTGCACCCTTCCAACCTGCATGACAATGCCTATGCCATCGGGGCCATCGACTTCACCGGCGACATGCCGATCATCCTGGGGCCGGATGGCCCCAGCCTTGGCGGCTTCGTCTGCCCGGCGGTGATCGTCCGGGACGAGCAGTGGAAGATGGGGCAGTTCAAGCCCGGCGACCGGATCCGTTTCTATGCGGCCGGGCGCGAGGGCGATCCGCTGGCGGGGCCTGCTGTCCGCAAGCTGGGTGAGGAGGCGGGGTCGCCTGTGCTGGCAACGGGCATGGCCGGGACAGTGCCCGTTGTCTACCGCCGTCAGGGCGATGACAACCTGCTGGTCGAATATGGCGCGATGCAGCTCGACATCGGCATCCGCATGCGTGTCCACCTGCTGATGGAAGCGGTGAAAGCGGCGAAGCTGCCCGGATTGATCGACCTGACACCGGGCATCCGCTCGCTGCAGATCCATTATGACGGCACGAGCCTGACCCGCAGCCGCCTGCTGGGTCTTCTGGCGGAGATCGAGGAGACTCTGCCGCCGGCCTCGCAGGTGAAGGTGCCAAGCCGCACCGTCTGGCTGCCGCTGTCCTGGAACGATCCGGATGCGGAACTGGCGATGCGCAAGTATCAGGAACTGGTGCGCCCCAATGCGCCCTGGTGCCCGTCCAACATCGAGTTCATCCGCCGTATCAACGGCCTTGCGGATGAGCAGGCGGTGAAGGACACCATCTTCGACGCAGCTTATCTGGTGATGGGGCTGGGGGATGTGTATCTCGGCGCACCTGTGGCAACGCCTGTCGACCCGCGCCACCGGCTGGTGACGACCAAGTACAATCCGGCCCGCACCTGGACGCCGGAGAACGCAGTGGGCATCGGCGGGGCTTATATGTGCATCTATGGCATGGAAGGGCCTGGGGGCTATCAACTGTTCGGGCGCACCATCCAGATGTGGAACACATGGCGGCAGACGGATGTGTTCGGCAAGGACAAGCCGTGGCTGCTCGATTTCTTCGACCAGATCCGCTTCTTCCCTGTCTCGCATCAGGAACTGACCGAAGCGCGGGCCGCCTTTCCCCATGGCGGTTATCCGGTGAGGATCGAGGAGGGCATCTTCTCGCAGGCAGAGTATGAGGCTGGCCTCGCGGCCAATGCGGCCAGTATCTCCGCCTTCAAGCAGGGCCAGCAGGCTGCCTTCGAGGCAGAGCGCCAGCGCTGGAAGGACGCGGGGCTGGACAGCTTCGTGGCGGACGAGGGGGGCGGGCCGGGCCTTGGCGGTGACATTCCGCAAGGCTGCACGGGTGTCGAAAGCGCCGTGCCTGGCAATGTCTGGAAAGTGCTGGTGGAGGCCGGCCAGAAAGTGGAAGCTGGCGAAACGCTCGCCATCATCGAGTCAATGAAGATGGAAATCACGGTCACCGCCCATGTGGCCGGACGGGTCAGCGAGCTGCGTGCCGCCCCCGGCCGCAGCATCCGGGCCGGTGACGTGCTGGTGGTACTGGAGGATGCACTATGATCCCGGTGATGCTTGACCTTGCCTCCCTGCGGGCGGCCTACCAGAATGGCCTGACGCCGCTTGCTCTGGTGGAAGAGGTGATTGCCCGGTGCAATGCCTGTGATGATCCGGCGGTCTTCATCACGCGTGCGAAGGACGAGGATCTTCGGGCCGCCGCCATGGCGCTGATGGCGCGGGCGCCGGAGCCCAACAGCCTGCCGCTCTGGGGAATTCCCTTCGCGGTGAAGGACAATATCGATGTGGCGGGCCTGCCGACGACCGCAGGCTGCCCGGCCTATGCCTATCAGCCGGAGGCGGATGCGGCGGTGGTGGCGCGGCTGAAGGCTGCCGGGGCTCTGGTGGTGGGCAAGACCAATCTTGACCAGTTTGCCACCGGGCTCAACGGCACCCGCTCTCCGCATGGGGCACCGCGCTGCGTCTTCAACAAGGACTATGTCTCCGGCGGCTCTTCCTCCGGTTCGGCGGTTGCTACGGCGGCGGGGCTTGTCAGTTTTGCGCTGGGCACGGATACGGCAGGGTCTGGCCGCGTGCCTGCGGCCTTCAACAATCTCGCCGGCATCAAGCCGACGCCGGGACTGGTGCCCAACACGGGCGTCGTGCCCGCCTGCCGCAGCGTGGATGTGGTGACGGTGTTCGCCGCGACTGTGGGCGATGGCGTTGCCATCCGCAAGGTGATGGATGGCTTTGACGCGGGCGATCCTTATTCCCGCAAGGAAGAGCCGGTGAGCCTGCCCGTCTCCGGGTTAAGAGTCGGGGTGCTGGCAGGTCCAGAGCGGGAGTTTTTCGGCAATGCCAGCGTCGAAGCCCTTTATGATGCAGCCATCGAGCGGGCGCGGGGGCTGGGGGCCGTCATCGTGCCTTTCGATTATGCGCCGTTCCGGCAGGCAGCGGAGCTGCTTTACAACGGCCCCTGGGTGGCGGAGCGCTTGGCGGCGGTGAAGGATTTCATCGCCACGAATGCGGCAGACTTCGACCCCACGGTGCGCGCCATCATCGAAGGGGCGAAGGCCTATGATGCGGTTGCCGCTTTCGAGGGCCAGTACAGGCTGGGCCACCTGCGCCAGAAGACGCTGGCCGAGTGGGCGAAGGTGGATGTGCTGATGCTGCCAACCTCGCCCACGATCTATACGGTCGAGGAGATGCTGGCTGATCCTGTCACCAGAAACAGCCACTTTGGCCGTTACACCAACTTTGCCAATCTCTTCGGCTATGCCGCCATTGCCGTGCCGGCCGGATTCGGCCCGGATGGCCTGCCGGGCGGGGTGACCCTGTTCGGTCCTGCCTTCAGCGATGATGCGCTCGCTCCCTTCGCCGATGCCCTGCACCGGGCAGCGGCCTGCGGCATGGGCAAGGACAAGACGGCAGAGCTGCCTCAGGCCAGCCGCGTGCCGGAGCCCGATGACGGGCTGGTCCCGGTTGTGGTGGTTGGCGCGCATCTGACCGGCATGCCGCTCAATCACGAGCTGACCGGGCCGGGCGGCAAGCTGGTGAAAACCTGCCGCACGGCGGGCGACTACCGCCTCTTCGTGCTGCCGGGCACTACGCCGCCGAAGCCGGGCCTCATCCGTGAGCCGGGCTTTGCAGGAAGCGGGCTTGAGGTGGAAGTGTGGAAGGTGACGCCGGAGGCTTTCGGCCGGTTCGTCCAGAAGATCCCGGCACCGCTCGGCATCGGCAAGGTGACGCTGGATGACGGCAGTGCCGTCTCCGGCTTCCTGTGCGAGAGCCATGCCGTGGCCGGAGCGCAGGAGATCACCAGCCTCGGCGGCTGGCGCGCCTATATCGCGCAGAGGAATTGAGCGCAGGGGCGGCGGCAGGGCAGGGCCTTGCTGCCGCTCGTCCACAAGGCGATCGCAGAAGAGCGGGGGAATCGGCTTCACCCCCGCCTGAAAATCGCTATGTTTGCGGCGCAGAGCATTGACCTTGCCCACCTTGAGGGAGTACCGCCGGACGGCCGGGTTTGACCGGCAAGTCTCAGGCGGCGGCAATGCCATGCCCGAGGTCTTTAGACCTAACCGGATTTCAGCGGCACGGGACGGGGAATGACGGTCAGCATCGATATCGGCGAAATGTCAGGCGGCGCAAAGGCGCTGATGGATCTGGAAGAACTGCTCGCAACGCGCCTGCTGGTGCAGGGCAACTCCGGCTCTGGCAAATCGCATCTTCTGCGCCGTCTTCTCGAACAGTCCGCCAGCTGGGTGCAGCAGGCGATCATCGATCCGGAGGGCGACTTCGTCAGCCTCGCCGAGAAGTTCGGCCATGTTGTCGTGGATGCCGCCGGAACCGAGCGTGACCTGCAGATGATCGCTGCCCGCGTGCGTGCGCACCGGGTTTCCGTCGTGCTCAATCTGGAAGGTCTGGATGCGGACCGGCAGATGAAGGCGGCTGCAACGTTCCTTGACGGCCTGTTCGATGCGGATCGTGACCAGTGGTATCCGATGCTGGTGGTGGTGGACGAGGCACAGCTTTTTGCCCCTGCGGCTGCCGGTGAAGTGAGTGAAGAGGCGCGCCGCCGCTCGCTGACCGCGATGACGAACCTCATGTGCCGCGGCCGCAAGCGCGGGCTGGCCGGCATCATCGCCACGCAGCGCCTCGCCAAGCTTGCCAAGAACGTGGCGGCGGAGGCTTCCAACTTCCTGATGGGCCGCACCTTCCTGGACATCGACATGGCCCGCGCGGCCGATCTCCTCGGCATGGAGCGGCGGCAGGCGGAAGCTTTCCGCAATCTCGACCGCGGCCATTTCATTGCGCTGGGACCTGCCATGTCGCGCCGTCCGGTGCCGGTGCGCATCGGGCCGGTGGAGACCTCCGGCCGCGGCGGCGGACCGAAGCTGACGCCGCTGCCGGACAAGCCGGCGGAAGATGCCAAGGACCTGATCTTCACGCCCATGCCGGATGAGGCCTTGCGTATCCGCCCGCGTGCGCCGGAGCCGGTTTCGACGGCGGAAATCCTGACGCAGCTGTCGGCTGCGGGCCGCATGGAAAGCGCCCGCAACCAGCCCGCACCGCAGCCGGACGAACCGCCGGTGGACACGGCCGAGCGGGATGCGGCAATCGACGAAATCATGACGGCAATTCTGGCGGAGCCCGAGGCGGCCTTCCAGCCGGTGGCAGCGCTTTATCAGGACTTTCAGGTCCGCTGCCGTATCGCCAAGGTGCCCGGCGGCGTGCCGGATCTGTCGGTCTTCCGCGAGAAGCTGTCGGTGGCCCGTGCCGGCGTCGACAGTGGTGAGGTGGACACCAATGACTGGGAGCGGGCGGCACTGATTGCCGCCGAGCTGCCGGAGGACATGCGCGGGGTCTATCTGCTGCTGGCCAAAGCGGCGCTCGCCAAGGCGCCGTGCCCGCCGAATGCGGAAATCGCCAAGGCCTATGGCACCCGCTCGCCGGGCCGTGCCCGCTGGCTGCTGGCCCATATGGAGGAGCGGGGCTTCCTGCTCTGCGCCACCGACATGCGCGGCAACCGCATTGTCACGCTGACGGACCTGGGCTGGCAGACAGCCCCGGGCGATGCCGAAGCGGCAGCCTGAGAGCATTCTCAAGGCCTGACGCGCCAGACCTCGCTCCCCTGACTTGAAAAGGGGCGCCGCAGCGCCCCTTCGGTTCCTTGTGACGGTTGTTGCCTGTCAGGCGGCGCGCACGCGCTGCAGGAAGCTCGCGATTGTCTCTTCCAGCTTTGCCGCCTGACGGGTCACATCCTGCGAGGCCTGCAGAACATCGCTGGCCGAACCGCTGGTCTCCTGGGCCGACTGCATCACATTGCCGACGCTGCCGCTCATGTCGCTGGTGCAATCTGCGGCGCGCTGAACGTTGACCGTGATTTCACGCGTTGCCTCTCCCTGCTGGGAAATGGCATCGGCGATGGTGGTGGTGAACTGGTTCACCTCACCCATGGTCTCGGCAATTTCCTGGATCGAGCCAACCGCCTCGCGGGTGGAGGACTGGATGCCGCTGATCTGCGACGAGATTTCCTCGGTCGCCTTCGCGGTCTGGTTGGCGAGTTCCTTCACCTCCGCCGCCACAACTGCAAAGCCCCGTCCGGCTTCGCCCGCACGGGCCGCCTCGATGGTGGCGTTGAGGGCTAGAAGATTGGTCTGCTCGGCAATGGCCTGAATGAGCTGCACCACTTCGCCGATCTTCTGGGCCGCGGTATCAAGGCTCCCGACCCGCTCGTTGGAGAGGGCGGCGGCACGGGCCGCAGCTTCCACCACGCCCTTGGTCTGCTCCACCTGGCGGCTGATTTCGCCGATGGAAGCGGACAGTTCCTCCGCCGCAGAGGCAACCGTCTGCACGCTGATCTGGGCCGTTTCAGAGGAGGTAGCCACGGTGGAAACCTTGCTGGAGGTCGCCTGGGCAATCGAGGTCAGTGCACCTGCCGTTTGTTCCATCCGGCCCGAGTTGGCCGATACCTCGGAAATGGCCTGGCGGACCTCTGCCTCAAAGTCCTGGATCAGCGCCTCGACATGCTCCTGCCGGGCAAGGCGCGCCTGCTGCGCTGCCTCGCTTTCGCCCTGGAGCTTCACCCGTTCGATCGCATTTTCCACGAAAACGCCGAGGGCGCCGGCCATCATGCCGATCTCGTCTTTCCGCTCCCGGTGTGCAACGGGGCTGTCCACATCCCCGGCCGCAAGGGCACGCATGCGCTGGGTGAGCTGGGAAATGGGCCGGGAGATATTCCCGCCCAGCAGCCACATCAATGCCGTGCCCGCCGCCAGAATGACCAGAGCCAGGATGATGGCGGTGTTGCGGGTGGTGATGGCGGCTGCCAGCAACTCGCTTTCCTCAACGGTGAGGATGACGAACCACTTCTGGCTGGTGTTGACCAGCGGAATGGCGCGGATTGCTTCATAGACGCCATCCGTCTCCTTCATGCTGATGCCGTCCTGAGCCTGCGAAAGGCGGGAGATCAGGCTCTGGTCCGCCGTCTTGCCCAGCAGGCGGCTGTCGGGATGGGAAACCCAGACGCCGCCCTCGCTGATCAGGCCGACGTAGCCTGTCTTGTAGGGATCGAAGGAGGCGACCTGCTTCTGCAGTCCTTCCAGAGACACGTCGATGGTGGCGCCGCCTGCGCCGCTGCCCCTGACATCGATGATGGGAGAAGACGCGGTGGCCATGAGGACATCAACGTTGTTGACCGGGTAGAGATAGGGCTCGGTCACCGTGTCCTGCCGCAGCTGGCGGGGCTTGTCGTACCAGTCCTCCGATCCGCTGTCGCCGCCGAAGATCAGCGGCTCCATCGCCACCTTGCCGTCCGCATGATAGAAATAGGGAATGAAACGGCCGTTCCCGTCCGAGAAGCCGGTTCCCTTGTTGTCCGCATCAAGGCCGGCGAGATCGGGTTCCAGGATGGCGCCGCCGCCGACAAACTGCGGGTTGCGGGCAATGATCTGCTGCATGACCGCGCCATAGGCATTGCGGTCCGTGATTCCGGCATGGAGCAGGCCTTCCATCGCATCTGCGGCAGAGCGTGCGGCCAGCTGAGCTTCGGCCACGGTCTTGCTGACCTGTGTGGCAAGCGACAGCGTTGCCTGTTCAACCTGCTCTTCGCCTGACCTGCGGGCAGACGATTGCATCATTGCCGAGATCACCGCGATGACCACGACAAACCCGATGATGAATACGGCACTCGCCGAAATGAAGATGCGGCCCTTCAGCGACATGGAATGCTCCAGACATCTTGAACAAGTGCCAGAATTCTGCGTGTGTGCGGTGAAAAAAGTGTAACCCTTCAGGAATAAATATAAATTCGATAGCCGACTATTGAATATATAGTCCAGTATTCCTCAGCGTAAGACGGGGCTGCCACAGTTTATTGCGCACGGCGCATCCGTGTCATGGGGGGAGAGGATGGCTGCACCGATGGGACCGGAAACTCCGGGTCCGCCAGTAAAAATTTCAGTTGTGCCAGTTCCAGCTCCAACCCCTCAATGGTGCGGGCGAGCACTGTGTCGAGGTAGCTTCCGGCCGGGGCGTTGCTGCGGATGCGGCTGGCCTGATTGAGCGTTGCCCGCAGATAGCGCGCAACGTCTTCCACTTCGAAGCGGGTGATGCTGATATCCATCTGTCCGTCCATGGCAGTGACTCTGGTTCGTTCTCTTTTTGTTCCTATACTCCGTTCCTTCAAGGCAGGCAAGAGGAGTCTCCGCTCCTGTCTGGATCCACCCGATCAGCTCCTGCCGGATCAGTATCAATGCCTGTCCATTCCCGGCTTGCGCTTTGCCGCAAGGCTGACATGATCGCCTGAGAGAGAAAGCGGCATGGCAGGGATTCTGCCGCTTTAAAACATGCTGCAGTCCCGGCGAGGCCGGGTGCGCCAGATGGGGTGAGTGCCGGAAATGCTGAAGACAGCCGTGTTCGCAATTGGGCTTGTCCTGCCGGGGGCCGTTCTTGCCGCCGATGCCACCGCGCCGGTGCGCGAGATCATGAGGATGACGGAAGCGAATTGGTCCGAGAGCGGGGCCGAGTATCAGGACATCTTTGACGCCAGCCGGCTGAAGGTGCTGTTCAGCTCCGATTTTGCTGCCCGCTACGAGAAGGCGATGCAGGGCGAATATGCCCGCGAGAGCGGCTCGCCCTTTGATTATGATGTGATCGTCAACGGTCAGGATGGCTGTCCTCTGAAGAATGTCACGATCACCGCCGCGCCGCCGCAGGGCGCCGTGACAGATGTGAAGGCCCGTTTTCAGGCCGTGACCTGCTTCGGTCAGGAGGCCGAATATCAGGCCTATAACGAGACGCTGTTCAAGGTCATCGTCGAGAACGGCAAGCCGGTGGTCGATGACATCGTGCTGTCGATGGATGGCACGCCCTTCTCGATCAAGGCGGAACTGGGCGCTGCCGCAGGTCAGTAAGCTTCCCTTGCGGGAGGTCATGAAATGGCAGGCGGCAGGCCTTCCTAACCTTCCGCCGTCAGAATCCTGTTGCGTTATTTATTTCGGGCAAGCGCCTTCTCTTGAGTCGAGGCTGTGCCGCCCCGGGCTCGGAGCAGAGTCAATCCGCTGAAGAGTGCGGTTTTTAAGCTGTGCCCTCTGCTGCGCATAAGGCCTGATTTATTTAACCTGGAGGAATTTACTGAATTTTTATTCCGATACCCCGTAATTCCTGCAAGGGTAACGGGAGTTGAGTATGCCGGGGCTGCGCGGGGTTTTTTCCCATCTGAAAGTTTCCACCAAGCTGGCGGGCGGTTTCGCCGCCATGATCCTCCTGACGGGTCTAGCGGGCGGGGCAGGCACGCTGGCCGTGCTGGACCTCAAGGACAAACAGGCGGTCAGCGGTCTGGCAACGGAGTCGATTGCCGCGCTTCAGGAGGCGTCGGCAGCCAGTCAGGCCTATCTGGCAGCGCCTGCCGCGGAAGCTGCGCAAACGGCAGAAGACAGGCTTTCGGCACTGGCGGGCCAGCTCACCCAGCTCCAGTCCCGTCTTACTGACGGCCAGGCCCGCGCCGCGACTCAGGCGGCATCGGGCGCTGTCGCGGAGCTGCAGGTGAATTTCACCGAAGTGGTCGGCACCATCGCTGCCCGTCAGGCTCAGCTTGAGCGGCTGACGGCTTCTGCAGGCAAGCTCGACACACTGGTGACCTCCATCAGTGACCAGATGCAGCAGGCGCAGCGCGCCGCCATTGACGAAAGCAAGAAGGCTGGCGGCACACGTGACCGGGCCGACCGCGTGGTGCGGCCCTTGTCCGGCATGCTGGAAAACCTGCTGATGGTCGAGATCACGCTGCTGCGGGCAGGGCGCGACGGAAATCTCACTCTGATCGGCGAGGCCGTCTCCCTCAGTGGACATCTCACGGATGCTGCCGGGGCGATTGCCAAGGTCAAGGGCAGCGGCATTGAGCCTGCCAGCCTGACTGCACTGACCGAAGGCCTGACGGCCTTTGCCACCCGTCTGCAGCCGCTGGGTGCCATGGACAACCCCTGGGGCCGCCGCGCCGCGGTGGCTGTGCTGGCGGGTGAACTGGAGGGCGTGCGCAAGCAGGCCTCCGGCCTGCAGCAGAGCCTTTACGCAGTTCAGGATGACGCCCGCAAGTCGGCAGCCTCTGCCCAGAGCCGGGCAGGGATCGTGGATCTGGTCAAGAGCAACGTGGACAAGCTGACCCGCGCCGTGCTGGAGCTGCGCTCGGCCACGATGGAAACGCTGGCCGCAGATGGGCCGTTCAAGCCCGATCCGGTGCTGAACCGGATGGAATCCCTGCGGACCCTGGCCAACACGCTGGCCGCGGATGCAGGTGCCTTTCCCGAAATCAAGCCCGCCGTGGAAGCGATTACGGCCGAGGTGGATGTCTATGCCGCCGAATTTGCCAGCCTGACCAGCGCCCTGCAGCAACTGGCCGAAACGGCCACGGCGCTGGATGCCTTGTCGGCAGATGTGCGCCAGCAGATCAGCCAGCTCGCCAGCGCCCAGTCCCAGGCTGCGTTTTCCGCCGCCAACGGCGCTCTGGGCACCATTGGTGGTGCGGTCGCGCTTGCCATTGCCGCAGGCATCGGCCTTGCGGTCCTGCTGGCCATGCTCATCACCCGGCCGCTGCGTGCCATTGGCGTGCAGATGGAGCGGCTGGCGGAAGGGCGCACGGACATTGACCTGTCGCAGGAGGCGCGCCGGGATGAATTCGGCGGAATGATGCGCACCATCCGCGTCTTCCGTGACAATATTCTCGAGCGTCAGCGGCTTGAAGCAGCCAATGAAGAAGAGGCCCGCGCTCAGGTGGAGCGGCAGGAACGGATGACGGCCCTGATTGCCAGCTTCCGGGACCGGGTGCAGGAAACGCTGGCGGCTGTGGGTGAAACCGCGTCCGGCATGGAAGGCACTGCGCAGGCGCTGGCCGGGATCGCAGGCGAAAGCGCGCGCCAGGCCGGCGATACGCTGGATGTCAGCGGCGTTGCGGCCCACAGTGTCGAAAGCGTTGCAGGCGCTGCCGAGGAACTGGCCGCCTCCATCGGCGAGATCGGCTCCCAGGTTCAGCGCACCAGCCAGGTTGTTGAAATGGCAGCCGCCTCCGTGGACGACACCAACCGCAAGGTCGAAAGCCTGTCGCAAGCGGCCGACCGCATTGGCGAGGTCGTGACCCTGATCCGCGCCATTGCCGAGCAGACCAACCTTCTGGCGCTGAATGCCACCATCGAAGCGGCCCGTGCCGGTGAAGCCGGCCGCGGCTTTGCGGTGGTTGCCTCCGAGGTGAAGGAACTGGCGACGCAGACGTCCAAGGCAACCGAGGAAATCTCAGGACAGATTTCCGCCATTCAGGATTCCACCCGGGCTGCCGTCGATGCCATCGCGGGAATTGCCCGCACCATGTCGGACGTCAACAGCTACACCACGGCCATTGCAGGGGCCGTGACGCAGCAGGGGGCGGCAACGGGCGAAATCTCCGGCAACGTCCAGAAGGCCGCCGAAAGCACGCAGGCCGTGCGCGGCAACATGAACGCCCTGTCTGCCACCGTGGAACAGGCCAGCGAAGTTTCAGGCCAGGTGCTGGAAGCCAGCGAAAAGCTCGCCGCCCGCACCTCGGACCTGCGCAGTGAAGTGGAGCGGTTCCTCAACGGTATCGCGGCGGCCTGATGCCAAGGCGTGATGCGCGGCTACCGCAAGCGCTGGCGTCATACCAAGTCCTATGGTGCTGACGCATCATGCCTTGAAACTGCTCAAGCGCTGCACGGGCTTAGCCACCTTTCGATGTGTCGTTCTCATCGAGAGGTGGCGTCAGCCGAGGGGCGGATTCCGGCGCTTGACGGGCTGTGACTTGACGATCGAGGTGTTGGTCTCTGCCTTGTCGGCGATCCGGTCCAGCAGCTTGTCCAGTTCATCAATCGACCGCACGGCAATGCGGGCAATGTAGCAGTCGTCACCCGTCACCTTGTCGCATTCAAGCACCTGAGGCAGATCGGCAATCATCTGCTGCACGATATGCAGCTTGCCCGGCAGGGGGCGGATGCGGGCGATGGCCTGCAAGGTATAGCCCAACGCCTCGTGGGAGAGATCTACCGTGAAGGCGCGGATGATGCCGCGCTCCTCAAGACGGCGCAAACGCTCCGATGTGCTGGGCGATGACAGACCGGCGGCCTGCGCCAGTTCCTTCAGTGAAACGCGTGCGTCCCGGGTGAGGATGTCAATGATCCGGCGGTCTGTGTCGTCAAGCATTGGTTCTCTATCAGGTTTTTTGCCTATTTCACCTTCGTAAATAAGGCTTCGGAGAGATATCGCCTACTCTAGATCATGTTTTGCGCTTCTGTCTGCCCTTATCATGATGGCCTTCAGGATGGAGCGCCACAATGACAAGCACTCATGCCCGCGGAACGGCCGAAATGACCGCCGCAATGATCATCTCAGGAACGGTCGGCCTCTTCGTCGTTCTCTCCGGTCAGCCGGTTCTCAACATTGTCTTCTGGCGCTGCGTCTTTGGCGCGGGCGTTCTTCTGGCGGTTTGCGCGGGCCTGGGGCTGTTCCGGCGCAGGCGGATCAGCCTGCCACAGGCAGGACTGGCGGCTCTTGGCGGGGTGGCCATTGCCATCAACTGGATCCTGCTGTTTGCCGCCTATCCGCGGGCCTCGATTTCCGTTGCCACGGCTGTCTACAACACCCAGCCTTTCATGCTGGCGGTCATGGCGGCCGTCATTTTCGGGGAGAAGCTGACGGCATCCCGGCTCGGCTGGATGGTCATGGCCTTCGCAGGCATGCTCGCAATCATTCAGGGGCGCCCCGGAGCGGTGACCGGGGCCGGGGCAGGCGGCTATCTGGCGGGAGTGGGGTTGTCATTGGGAGCGGCGTTCTTTTATGCGGCCGCCGCCATCATTGCCAAGAAGCTCAAGGGCATCCCGCCGCATCTGATTGCATTCATTCAACTGGCCACGGGCCTGCTGACGCTGGCGCCGCTGGCGGACTTCGGCCAGATGCCGGCGGACCTTCATGCCTGGGCGCTTATCGTCACGCTGGGCGTCATCCATACCGGGTTCATGTATGTGCTGCTGTATGGTGCCATTCAGAAACTGCCGGCCAGCCTTGCCGGATCGCTGTCGTTCATCTATCCGGCCGTTGCCATCGTGGCGGATTTTCTGGTTTTCGGGATCAGGCTGGGGCTGCTGCAAATGGCTGGCGTGGCCGTCATCCTGCTGGCTGCAGCCGGTGCCGCATTCGGCTGGTCCCTTACGGGCCGCCCGGCTGAGCGGACAGGATCTTGTTAAACGGAAACCGCCCAGAGCACGGTGGCGTTGTGCCACGACAGTGATCACGCTGTCTGCATAACAAAAAGGGCGCAGCTAAGGCTGTGCCCTTTTTGATGGTGCGGTGCAAAGGCTTGGGCTCAGTAGCCCGAGCCGCGTGTGAATTCGTTGACCACGGTCATGACGATGATCTTCAGATCGCCGCGCGTGCTCTGGGACTTCAGATATTCGAGATCATATTCGAGACGCATGGACGCATGGTAAGGGTCGGTCGTCTCGCCGCGGAAGCCGTTGACCTGTGCAAGGCCGGTGATGCCGGGGCGTACCTGATGACGGGACAGATAGCGGGTGTCGAACTCTTCATAAAGCTTGCCGGCGGCGAGCATACCCGGAACATGCGGGCGCGGGCCGACGAGAGACATCTCACCCTTCAGCACGTTCCAGAGTTGCGGCAGTTCGTCGAAGTTCGACTTGCGCAGGAAACGCCCGATCGGCGTGATACGCGGATCGTTCTTCCGGGTCTGGACAACGCCGGTGGCATCCTGCTTGGCCACATACATGGAGCGGAACTTGAGCGCCATGAACAGTTCGTTGTTCCGTCCATAGCGTGCCTGACGGAAGATTACCGGGCCTGGGCTTGACAGCTTCACGCCAATGGCAAGACCGGCGAGCAGGGGGCTCAGCAGGATGAGGCCTGCAGCGCTGCCGGCAATGTCGATGCTGCGCTTCAGGAAAGGACGGATACGGCTGCGAAGGCCGCTTTGAATACCGCTCGCAGCGGCTAGAGCATCCTGAAGCGCCTCTTCAGGTGCCGGAATGGAAGGGTGACGTATTTGGCTGGTTCCGGTTTGAGCAACTAACGGTGTACCAAGTTCAGTCGGCAAAGCAACGCCACGCTGCCAGCTAGCTGCCAGAGGCCCGACGTGGCGTCCGGGAGCTAGATTGCGTTCGGAAAGGGCTCTGGAGAAGAAAGGAAGGCGTCTTGCTGCCTTCACCGGAGTTGAACGCTTACGTGCTTCACCGTCCGTAAACTCGTGCACCATCGCAATCTCCAAACAGATGTAAAATCAATATGTTACGACCCTTAGGGGCAACTTTAATTAAAGTCCGCTTCAAAAAAGGCGCGGTGTCTATCAATCCGAGTAATTTTCAGTTTTCTTTTAATCTTTTAGTAACATATCCGGCACTGTTGCGCAATTGGTGCGCTGCGGCACTTTTAAGCATTTTTTCGCGGCGGTAGCCCAAGTTTCAGCCACTCGTATGCGCGTGTTTTCTATCAATATGAAGCAGAGTCAATAAAAATGCATGGTAAGGTTGCCGGTTAACGGCATTTATCGGGCAAAAAACTTGAAATCGGCCAGGCATGGAGTCGGTTTTTCAACTCCCATTGAAGGATCCCTGCGAGTCTGAGGGCGTTTGCCTGCATGCTAGCCTCTTTATCACTCGCTGTAATAATCAGAGTAAGTCTTATAAAATGAATGTTTGCCTTCCTGTTGGTTGAGTACGGTCATAACACGGCAGTATTCATTCTTTGTCTGGTTGAGGCGCTCGATAGCGTTGACGCACATGCGCTGTGGAGTGCGGGCCCAATGGATCACGAAGGTGATCACATCTGCATATTTTGCGAGATAAAGACCATCGACTACCGGCTCGATCGGTGGGGAGTCCAGCACGATATAGTCAAAGCGGGGGCGTGCGGTCTCAATGAGGCGTGAGAACTTCTCCCGGGTCAGCAGCTGATCCGTCGGCACGTCTGCCCGGCGGGCGCCGACCACGGCCGTGAGCGACGTTTTGGGATCAGACCTTACGATATTCTGCAGCAGCTCATCCGAGTCGAGGTCACCAATCAGGAAGTCCACCAGCCCATTGGAGGGCTCGATGTTCAGATGGCGCTGGATACTCGGCTTGCGGAAGTCGCAGTCGATGATCAGTGTGCTGGCGCCCGAAAGAGCGAGCGTGCGTGCCAGTGACAGGGCGAGAGTCGACTTGCCTTCTCCGGGCATGGCTGAAGACAGCATGATCACACGGCCAGACTTTCGGGCGTCTTCTGGCTGCTGTGCCCAGGAGCTTTGAAGCGCATTGTCGAGTGTCGCCCGGAGCCTGCGGATGGATTCCGCATACATGGACAAAGGACTGTCGACAAGCGCATCTGAAATGGAGTGCATGTCGGCCACATTGCTGTTGTGCCGGGGAACGACGGTTGCAAGTGGCAGGCGTGTCACGGCCTGAACCTGCTCCTCGTCCGTAAAACCGCCAACGAAATTCTCGAAGATGAAAGCCAAAGCAAGGCCGGCACCAATGGCAAAGAGAACAGCCACACCAAGAATCAAGGGGACTTTTGGCGAACTGGGTCCGTTTGGCGGATAAGCCGGAGAGACGACGCGGCTGTCGGCTATCTGCAGGGCGGTTTCCGTCTCCAGTGTCTGCGAGCGGGCAAGAAGCATCTGGTATTGCGAAGTCGCATTACGTGAGATCTGCTGGAGCCGGTAGATCTGCGCCAGCAGGTCAGCAGGTAGATTGCTGTTGAGGATGGCGCTGCTGAGATCCCGCCGCAGCGTTGCAGCTTCCTGATCATACTGAGATGCAGAGTTCTGGAGCTGTTGCAGCGCTGAGTCCGTCTCCTGCTGCAGGTTGGCGTTGATCTTGTCTAGCTCCTCGCGCAGATTGATGGCCCGTGCGGAGCCGCCTTCTACCTGCGCCAGGCTGCGCTCCAGTTCCATGCGCTGGCGGTTCAGTTCGGCTACAGCAGCCGTCTGGAGATTGTCAGCAACGCTTTGCCAGTCGCTTCGAGCCACGCTTTGGCGCAATGCCATGGCTTGGCTTTCTGCCGAGGACCGGCTCGCGATCAGCTGATCTATCCGCTCGCGCATGCTGCTCAGATCAGTGCGCCCTGTTTGTTCGGCAATTGCATTGACATTGGAGAGAATGAAGTCGTCGTAGGCCCTCTCGGCGGCGATGACAGCATTTTCAGCATCGGCCACCTGGCGTTGCACTTTATCGCGCGCCTCTCTTGTATTCGATGTCTTGGACTCGATCTGCAGCCGGATGTAGGTCGTGGTGATTGTGTTAGCGAGCTCGGCAGCACGTGCTGGGTTCTCTGACCGCACACTGACTGCAATCAGATAGGTGAGACCGCGGCGGGACACGGATACATTGTTCTTGAGCTTCGCCAGAACCGAGCCAAGTGCCTTTTCGCCCGTCGGAATCGTTATGTCTCTGATACGTAGGAATGCGAGCAGCTTGTCCCGAAGGCCAATCTTCACACCGAACTCGGGATCGGTCACAAGACCTTTTTCAGCAATGACGGAAAGAAGAACAGCGTCGGAATCGACTATTTGCACTTCACTTTCCACGCGCGCGCTGTCAGCTGCCGAAGATCCCATGGAATTGCTGGGATCCAGAAGGTTTTTGCGGCTGGGATCGACAAGAACCAGGGCGGTTCCGGTGTAGAGCGGTGTAATCGAGAAAAGTGCGATGCTCGCAATGGCGAGGATGATTGCAATTGTCGCAATGATTAACTTGATCTGGCGGCGAACTATGCCAAAAAGGCGGCGGAAATCAATCTCTGCGTCATCCATGAAAAGACATCTTTCCTGTCAGACTGAGGGGAGGGCTCAGATCTTGGGTCAATGATTGGAGACAAAACATTATCGCGCAAAGTCATACTTGAGCAGCGCCTTTGCGTCCAGCGCTTGCCTGCAGGAATGAAATATGCCCGTCGTAGGTCACGCGCAGAGCCGTCAGTATTCCGGTTGCATATGCGCCGGTATCGATGGCGATGCGGTTGCTATGGACCTCGGGCGCCTGAACGACCGTATGCCCATGCACCACGATGGCACCATGGTCGGCGGTGCTGGACAGAAAATCCTGTCTTATCCAGGCCAGATCCAGATCGTCCTGCAGCGCAAGCGGCACATTCGGGCGGATGCCCGCGTGAGCGAATATGATGCCGGGCATCGCGTATGCCGTCGGCAGGCTGTCCAGCAGCTGCACATGCTCTTCCGGGATGTAGCTGCGCAATAGCATTGCAGCCGTTCTGGGATTGCGCCGGAGGTTGTCAATTTCCTCCGCGCTCATGCCGTAGGAAAACAGCGCCTCCTTGCCGCCGTGGGCCAGCCAGGCCGTGTTCGCTTTCGGATCCTCCAGGAAGCCGAGCATCATCATTTCATGATTGCCCGCAAGAATGGTGCGCCTCATGCCGCCGCGAGGCGGGGCCAGCATGCGATCGAGCATCTGCGCGGTCGAAGGGCCGCGGTCGACGAGGTCGCCGAGCAGAATGAGGTCTGCAGGGCCGGAGAACTGGGCCGCGTCCTCCAGGATCATGGCCTCGAGCTCTTCATAGAGATCAAGGCATCCGTGGATGTCGCCTACGGCATAGAGCACCTGTGGCCGGTCTTCGCGCAGGATAACGCGCGGATTGACGCCTCCGGTTTCCCGCGCTCTGCCCGAAAACAGGCCGCCAAATGCAGTCAGCAGGCGCCTCATGCGCTGCCTCCTGCATCTCCCGCGGCGCGCGCAGCGCGTTCACGCGCTGCGGCATAGCCAAGGCCCAGCATGATGACAAAGAGGAAGGTGACGGCTTCGATCTCAAGACTGAAGTCGACAAGCGAGTGAACGGCGCCCAGGACGATCGCTCCTGATGCCGCGCAGATTTCGATCTGCCGGTTGCCGCGAAACAGAGCCGCCGGCAGAACCGAGGCGGCAACGACAAGGACGATGACGATCGGCAGGCTGCCGAACAGGAGGCCCATCTCGCTCCAGTGTGCCAGGTACGTGGAATGCGCCTTGTCAAAGACGACGGAGGTGGACCGGGGCATGACATTGTAAAGCGGATAGGCGGCTTCGAACGTGCTTGCACCGAAACCGAGAAGGGGGCGGTCGCCGATCATTCTGAAGGTGTTTTCGTAGACTGCCCAGCGGACGTCGGCATCCCGTTCAACGGTCAGGCTGCGTTCCAGCGTGCCCTGGCCATAAACGGCAACGATCGCCAGTCCGCCCGCTATCAGCAGGCTGAAGGCAATGAGACGGCTGCGCAGCGAGGACAGGCGGAGAAGCACGGCGGTTGCGACCCCGCAGCCGCTGGCGAAGAGGCCCATGCGCGAGTTGGAGGCTGCGAGCGCAGCCGCAATGATCAGAAATGCGGATGCTGCAAGGACTTGCGAGGACGAGATCCTGAACCCCCGCTTGGGCAGGCCGCTGCGCTCACCGACGCCGCGCAACTGCGGCGGGGGCGAGCCAGGCTCGTTCTCAGCCGGTGGCAGGACAAGCAGAGCAGCCAGAATGGCGCCGAACCCCATGAAAGTCGCAAAGGAGTTCCGGTTGATGAATGTGCCTGTGGCATCGCCCATATACTGCGACTTTTCGATGAACAGCACGCCATCACCCAGGTAAAGCAGGGCGATGATGGCATAGAGCGCCTGCGCCGTGACGATGCCTGTCAGAAACAGCGTAATTCGCCTTGCGCGGTTCTTGCGCACGCCTGCCTGTACTGCGAGGAAGAAAAGCACGCCATAGGACAGCCAGCGCAACAGGGCGAGAAATGTGTCGCCCGGCACAAGGCTGATGCTGCGGCTTTCGAAAACGGCACCGGTCTGCCCGGTGAAGGTGAAACTGCCGAGCGGCAGGATCTGGGCCAGCATGAAGGCAGCAACGGCGAAAAACGGAAGGGCCACGGGCCAGGCAGCAGAAAGGGGCAGCCGCAGTGTGGTGCGAGACCTGCCAAGCTGAAAGCAGTACCAGGCAAGAACAAGCCCGAGCACGAGAGCCCAGAGCGCCCAGAAAACCGGCCTGTTGCTGCCAAACGGCACCGGTGCAGCGCACATTACTGCAATGAGCGCGCGTCCAGCCGTATCGTTGAGCCGGGTGGTGCCGCTGTTGCTTGATGGAACCCTGTCCCGGGATACTGTGGTCCTGCTGCTGAACATGTTGGCTCTCGGAAAAAGGCTATGCCGTTGGCATCTGGAAACGTCAGGAACCCTGACTTGAGAGGGCGCGCAGATGCCGTAAGAATCGCGATTTGGGTTCATTGGGCAACCTGTCGATAATACCGATCAGAACCTGTCCATTTGCGCCTTGCTGCTTGTAAAGTTCCGCAAGCGGAGCGGCGCCATTCTGTGACATCGCCATCAGGGTGACATCCTGTATAATCACCGCTTCGCCTGCTTCGCCCATGACCGGGGTTCTTGGTAAAAGGAAGCGCAGGCGGGAAATGGCCAGCCATCCTTCGCCTGCCGAAGCCTCCTGGGAGCGTTTGACGGCGGCAAGGGCGGAGGCTGTGTCGCCAAGCAGGTCATGCGCCTTCGCCTGAATAATCCATGCCACGCCGCTGGCGGGCGAACTGGCAATCACCTCCCGGGCATAGCCCAGGCAATGGCGTGCACCGGCATGCCGTTGCTCTTGAGGAAGCAATTGGGCGTATGGGGAAACCATCGCGTCATCACAGTCCCGCATTAACAGCATGTTCGAATATGTTGAAAGGCTGATTCTCGCAGTGCCATCATAGATCGGCTGCAGACGCTCGGACTGACTGCCCGAGCGGGTGAAGAAAGCGCTGCTTTCGCCTATGACCGCATCCAGCCCGGCAAGGGCGAGGCCGAGACCGGCGATACAGCCGGCGACTGCGAGGCCTTTGGAAGCGCGGCGGGTTGAGGAAGTGTCTTTAGATAGCGTCAAAATTGAAGCTGCTCCAGCTTGCCGTCAGGATTATCGCGTAATGTGGAATGCAGATTGTTTGAAGCACCAAAACGTATCCAAGTCTGTCACCTGCATCACTTTCATGTGTTTTATACTCAATTCCTAAATAGAGGCTGGAGGGCGGAAGGCGGGCTCCTCCCTAAAAATGCCAAGCATGTGGCTTGCGCTGCCCGAAAGCGGCGGTAACCATGAGTAGGAAACCGGTTAACACAATCTTTAAAAGCTGATGACAAATATCGGAACGTATGGCATACAAGAGATCGAAATTGCCGGACTTTACGGCATGTGCGCGGTTGGGTGATTTAATTTATCGTTTTGGAGGCATAAAATGGCTCTTTTGAAGATGTTTCGGGTTGCCGCTGCAACTCTGATGCTTGCTGGTGTTTCTGCTCCTGCTTTTGCTCAGGAGTCTCCCCAGACGGTTGAAGATGTTGTGGCCGCGTGTGAAACTGGTGACTGCGATGAGCTTGTTAAAGCTTTTCTCGCGAATGTGCCTGCGGCGCAGCTTGATACTGTAAAGTCGCAGTTGGGAAGACAGCTCGAGGCTGCCCGTAACGCGGCAACTGCTGCTGGCAATCAAGCGCTTGCCAGCAGAATTAGTTTGGCTGTCACTGCTGCAGCAACTTATGATCCGAGCACGACTACAGCGACGGTGACTACTCCTGGATTTCTTGATCAAACGCAGACTGCATCTGGTTCTCCAACTGGAAACGCACCTGCTGGAAACGCAGATCGTGAAAGCTCAAGTCAGAACTGATGTCGCGTCATCGCGTTCATGCGGCCTGGATGTGTTGGCTCATTTTTTGACGGGCGGCGCGCTTGTTTTTAAGAGTCTAGGCAAACAAAAGTTGGTCTACCCCGCTGTAGCTTCGTTCTGCGGCTGGGTAGATTGCTTGTACAGACGCTCGATGAGCTTGACTCTTCGAGCATTGGTATAAGGCCAGATCCCGATGAGGGTGACACATCGGGATCTGGTTAAGCTTGTGCAGAACTTGTGCCTTTTCAAGGCGCGTTGATCAGCTTGTCAGCGTCTTGGCGCAAGGGATCAGAGAAGGTCCCAAATAATCGGATCGGTCGAGGCAATTGCAATCCAGCGGTAGCTGCTCTGCTCCCGGGGGACGACCTGATCCGTAAGATTGTCGAGTACCAGATCGCCTTTGTTCGTGCGAACCACCAGCACTGCATGGGATTCGCCCTGACGGGTCTTGACGACAGCCATGCGCAGGGCGCCAGCGGGTATGCCCATGCGGATCAGGCGGCTGCGCTTGGTCAGGGCAAAATCCTCGCAATCCCCGGCCGCGCCGCCGATCTTCCAAACATCACCCTTATCCTGCCGCCATTTCATGGAGCGGTTGACCGAAAGGTTCACCCGTTCGATCTTGGATGCGAGCGCTGCAGAGTAGGTAACCGACTTGGGGCCCTTGGCCTTGCGGCACTCCTTGCTGTTCTGCAGGCAGAAGATCTGGTAGCCAAGAGGGGCGTATGTCGTTCCTTTAGGCTCGATGCGCGAGATTTCCGGGTCTCCGAGCGTGCGGGCACCACCAAACCAGCTGGCTTGGGCCGGTTGATATGCGGTTGCGCTGAGAAAAAGCGCCGCGGCCGCCGCTGCAAGTACTTTCTTGAACATGACCTTTTCCCATCTTCGAATGGTGGAAGCAGCAGCCATCGGCTTGAGACCTTACGGCGCATGACTTTCCCTTGATCCTGTTCCGTTGATACAGCGCCTCCTCCTGAAACCATTTTAAATGGATCGGGACAATTTTATCGAAGTGCTCTTTTTCTGGCGCTTGAAGAGAAGTGTGGCGGGGCCGTGGAGCCGCTACGGAAGTTCAAGCCTTGTTAATGATTTCCAGTCTATGAATCGAATTGCTCAAATGCCGAGGATCTCCACCGGGCGGCAGTGCCCGCGGAGACTGGCATCGGCAGTCGACCGGCGTGGAGTTTGCGATGACTGGAACCCTTGTTCTGAGCCTTCTCGGTGGCGGGATCTATTGCATTGTTGCCGGATTTTTCCTGACATTCTCCTTTGCCGAGCTGGTTGAAACCCGTAACTCCTCCCGCTTCTCCGCCGCACTTGCCGTGGTTTCCGCGCTGTTCTGGCCTGTTGCGCTTGTGGTGGCGACGCTGGCAGCGCTGATGATGCGGCCGAAGGCTGGCCCCGTCCTTGGCCAGCAGGCGCGTGCAAGGGCTGCAACCCAGCCCGCAGAACGTCTCGCGGTCTGAGAGCTTTCAGCGAAGCCGCTGATTTCATTCGCAACTTCTGCTGCCAATTTCCGCTCGCGCTGCACAGCTTTCCTCTGTATGAGAAGAGCAGTGTAAAGCGTGGGGATCTGGTGTGACAGAGCTTGGCCATATGGCTGCGGCGAGTGAAGCTGCCATCGACTGCAAACCTCTGATCAGCATGGCGCTGGAGGCGGGGCGGGCTATCCTCGCTATTTATACCGGTGATCATGACGCGGCCGAAAAAAAGGACGGATCGCCCGTGACCCTGGCTGACCAGGCGGCTGAAGCGGTCATCCTGAAGGGCCTTGCGGATGCCTGCCCGGACATTCCGGTTATTGCGGAGGAGGCGGTTTCGGCCGGGCATGTGCCGGCTGCTGCAAGCCGTTATTTTCTCGTCGACCCGCTTGACGGAACCCGCGAGTTCATCAGCCGCAACGGCGAATTCACGGTCAATATTGCGCTGATCGACCGGGGTGTTCCGGTGGCTGGCGTCGTCTATGCTCCGGCCTCAGGCGAAATCTACTGGACCGGCGGTGCGGATGCCCGCATGGCCAGGGTCAGCCCTGACGCGCTGGAGGCGGGGGACGGTGTGCCGGTCCATGTTCGCCCCGCGCCGGAGGGGGGCTTGACGGTGCTGGCCAGCCGTTCCCATGCCTGCGCGCGCACCAAGCAGCTGATTGAGCAACTACCCGTTTCGGATGTCACGTCCGCGGGATCTTCATTGAAATTGTGCCTGGTGGCGGCAGGACGCGCGGATGTCTATCCGCGCCTGTCGCCGACCATGCAATGGGATATTGCTGCCGGTCACGCGGTTCTGCGTGCAGCCGGTGGAAGGGTTTTGTCTCTGACCCCGGGCGGGGCAGAGGCCACGGAACTCGCGTACCACGCTCCCGCCTCCCGGGATGGCAGCGGGCTCGAGAATTCCGCTTTCATCGCAATCGGCGATCCGGAGCTTGCTCCGCTGGTTCTGAAAGCAAGTCATATTTGATTAAATGAGGTTACCGCCATGCGCGTGACAATGATTGGGACTGGGTATGTCGGGCTTGTTTCCGGTACCTGCTTTGCGGATTTTGGTCATACGGTCATCTGCGTCGACAAGGACGCCAGCAAGATTGACGCCCTGAACAAGGGCCTGATCCCGATCTATGAGCCGGGCCTGGCTGAACTGGTGGCCAAGAACGTGCGCGAAGAGCGCCTGTCCTTCACCACCGACGCGGCAGACGCCATTGCCGGTGCCGATGCGGTGTTCATCGCCGTGGGCACGCCGTCGCGCCGTGGCGATGGCCATGCGGACCTGAGCTATGTCTATGGTGCAGCAGAAGAAATCGCTGCATCCATCAAGAACTTCACCGTGGTTGTGACCAAGTCCACCGTTCCGGTCGGCACCGGTGACGAAGTGGAAGACATCATCCGCCGCGTCAATCCGGCTGCTGATTTTGCGGTTGTGTCCAACCCGGAGTTCCTGCGGGAAGGCGCGGCCATCGAGGACTTCAAGCGTCCGGACCGTATTGTCGTCGGCACGGATGATCCGCGTGCCGTTGAGGTGATGCGCGAACTGTACCGCCCGCTTTATCTCAACGAAACGCCGATCCTGGTGACGCGCCGCCGCACGTCCGAACTGATCAAATATGCTGCCAACGCCTTCCTCGCCGTGAAGATCACCTTCATCAACGAGATGGCCGATCTTTGCGAGAAGGTGGGGGCCAACGTTCAGGAAGTGTCGCGCGGCATCGGCCTCGACAACCGCATCGGCTCCAAGTTCCTGCATGCAGGTCCCGGCTATGGCGGCTCCTGCTTCCCGAAGGACACGCTGGCCCTGTCCAAGATCGGCCACGAGGCCGGGTCTCCGGTGCAGATCGTCGATACGGTGATCAAGGTCAATGATGACCGCAAGCTGGCCATGGCCGACAAGGTGATCCGTCATCTGGGCGGTGACATCGCCGGCAAGACGGTGGCCGTGCTTGGCCTTGCCTTCAAGCCGAACACCGACGACATGCGCGAGGCGCCGTCCATTCCGATCATCAAGCGCCTGCAGGAAGCCGGCGCCACGATCCGCGCCTTCGACCCGGTGAGCATGCACGAGGCGTCCAAGTCCATGACGGACGTGATGTTCTGCGACGGCCCGTATCATGCGGTCGAGAATGCCGATGCGGTGGTGATCATCACGGAATGGGACCAGTTCCGTGCGCTGGATCTCAACCGGCTGAAGTCGATCATGCGCACGCCGAACGTCATCGACCTGCGCAACATCTACCGTATGGAAGACATGACCCAGCGCGGCTTCAACTACGTCAGCGTGGGCCGCAGCTACTGATATCTGTCAGGTCCCATGAAACAGCAATGCCCCGGCGATGAGCCGGGGCATTTTCCGTTTCGCGGGGGATTGGACTCATACCAATTCTCGATGAGCTTGACTCATCGAGAATTGGTTAAGCCCGTGCGGCGCTTGAGCATCTTCAAGGTGTGATGCGTCAGCATCGAAAGCCTTGGTATCAGTTTCCGTCCATGACCTCTACGGTGACGCGACGGTTGAGCGCGCCGGTGCGGCCGAAGCGGCGGGTTTCGCCGCCGGTGACAATGGTGATGCGGTCCGCGCTGGCGCCCTGTTCCGTCAGGAAATCTGCCACGGCCTGCGCACGCACATGGGCCAGGGCCTCGTTCATCTTGCGCGGCCCGGCCACACTGCTGAAGCCGGTCACCTCCAGCTTGCAGCCCTCTTTTGCACTCAGCTCCGCCACCGTCTTCAGCGGCAGATGCGCTTCGCCGGGCAGGTCCGAGCGGTTGAGCGGGAAGCCGGTCACATCAACGCGCTTGGGCGCGCATTTGGCTTTCGGGCTCGGCGTTGCCGTGTTGGTCGATGCCTTGGACTTCGGCGCATTCGGCACCTTTTCACCAGCGGCAGGCACGGCAGCCTCCGGCGCAGAGGCCTGAGGAGCGGCCGGGGCGTCAGGAACGGCCGGGGACGTGGACGGCGCGGCAGTGGCGTCAGCCTGTGCTTCCGGAGCCTTGTCCGCGGGAGCAGGCTCGGCCGGAGGCTGGGTCCCCTGTATTTGCGCCTCCGGTGTTTGCGCGTCCGCAACCGGAGGCTCCGCACCTTCGGAAGGCGTGTTTTCCCCGGCCTGTGCAGAGGCCGGCAGCCAGCCGGTTGCCGGCGGCTCGATCACGGCAATGCTGGAATTGTTGCTAAGCCGGGCGCCGCGCGGTCCGGTGGCGTTGTCCTTGGGCTGAGCCTTGTCGAGCACCTTGATGTCTTGCGCTGGAACCTTCACGCTGCCGATTTCCGCCGACAGCACGTAGAGGTTCCGGTCCATCGCCGTGCCTGCGCCGCCCCATTTGTCATTGGTGAAGTGGACGGAGAAGGGCTGGTTCTTTTCAAGATCGGCAGAATCGACGGTGAAAGTGACTGCCTTCTGATGATCCTGCCAGTCCGTCAGCTTTGAGAGCGGTCCGTCTGTGGATGTATCGATTGCGTTTTCAACAGTGCCCTTGGCTATTTCCTGATCACCATATCGGATTTCGTAGGCGGGCGGGCCGTCGAATGCCTCGCCAGCCAGAGTGAATGTAACGTTGATGCTCCCGGCATTTGCCGGGAAAACGAACAGGGAAACGCCGGCAAGTGAGATGGCGGCGAGCCGGGCAAGAGAATAACGGGTTGAAATCATCTGGTCCGCTCCGCGAATAGAAATCTGGAGCGGCATTAAGGCCAGAGAATGCGGCGGCAAGATGAAGCCGCAGGACGGCGTTCAGGCGTCCTGCGTGGCGGCTTCCGGCTCGCGGCAGACATCCACCCAGATGGCATCCGTCAGTTCGGCCATGCGCTCCGGGGTGATGCAGACGGCAGCATTGACGGCACCGGCCGCCGGATAGACCACATCAAAGGCCTTCAGCGAAATGTCGCAGTGGACCTTCAGCGGCTGGACGAGGCCGAAGGGGCAGACACCGCCGACCGGGTGGCCGGTGATCTCTTCCACCACATCCAGCCCCAGCATCTTCACCTTGCTGCCAAAAGCGGCCTTGGCCTTCTTGTTGTCGAGGCGGGCATCGCCGCGTGTGACCAGAAGGATCGTCTCATCGCCGGCAGCGATGGAGAGCGTCTTGGCAATCTGCGCGGGTTCAACGCCAAGGGCAGCTGCTGCTTCCACAACGGTGGCGGTGCTGGCGTCCTTCACCATCACCTCGATATCCGGTGCCTTGCTGGCAAAGAAGGCGCGCACGCTTTCAAGGCTCATAGTCTTCCCCTGCAACTCTGGTGATGATCTGCGTACCGAACCGTTCGGTTCGTTTTTTGGGAGAGTAATGACCGGTTGGCGGACTGTCCAGCCCCTCATCTCACATGTGCAGCGTCCCTGCGTCCCTGGGAATGGAAGCCTCTCCTGAGTGGGTGGAGAAGGTCAGCGCCCTCCCGGGGCTTTGCCGGATGGGCATAGGGAGGCCGGAATGTCAGATGGTCAAACCGCGGGGTCAGGCAAAGTGGGCGCTGGCGCGGAAGGTCGGGGGCAGGGGGTGCTCAGGTTCCTTGCCGCAAAGCTCGGCGGCAAGGGCGGCGCCAACAAGGTGGGCGATGCCAAAGCTGATCTTGAAGCCGCCGGTGGCGGCAAAGATGCCGTCAAAGCCGGGGATGCGGCCAACCAGCGGATCACGGCCAAACGGCTTTGGCCGCACCCCGGCCCAGGTCTCCACAAGCTCACGGCCCGCAAGAGCGGGGCAGAAACGGATGGCACGGGCGAGCAGGGCCGCGGCGGGGCCCGCCTCCGCTTCGGTGTCCGTACGGCGGGCAATCGCGGTGCTGCCGATGGCGACGGTGCCGTCCCCGTGGGGGACAACGTAGAGGCCGTCGCAGTAGACGGCGGGCATGGCGGAAAGCTCCGGGGCGGCAACGCGCAGGGCCTGTCCCTTCTCGCCCTCGCCAAGCGGCTTGCCGGTCAGCGCCTCCAGCATGGCAAAGCTGGAAAAGCCCTGCGCAAGAACGATGGCACCGGCGCTCAGCACCTGGCCATCCGCGAGGGTGACGGAAGGGGCGCTGCCGCTGACGCTGGCAACGGGCGCACCGGTGAGGAGGTGCCCGCGCGCGGAAAAGGCCTGCGCCAGCGCCTGAAGATAGCGGCGGGGGCTGATGCGCGCGGCCAGCGTCTCACGCACAACGCCAAAGGGCGCGGCCTCGGGGGCAAGCCAGGCAGCGTGGTCCCCCGCCTCTTCGATCTCGTAGGCAAAGCCGGTAACAGGCGTGTTCCAGTGCGTCCGCGCCTCAGCCGCCCGGGCATGGTGGTGCGCGAGAAGATCCGCCGTGGTGATGGGAAGAACCCGGCCGCAGCGGCGGTAGCCGGTCTCAAGGCCCGTCTCGGCCTCAAGTTGGGCAATGTGCCCCTCAAGACCGGCAAGGGCCTCAAACTGAAAGGCCTTCTTGGCATTCCAGCGGGCGGGCATATGCGGCATCAGCGCGCCGAGAACGCCCCCACTGGCGCCTGACCCCACCTGAGCTGCTTCCACCAGCGTGACCGACAGACCGGCCTCTGCCGCAGCCCGTGCGGTGGAGAGGCCGAAGACGCCCGCACCGATGACCAGAACATCCGGTGCCCCCTGAAGGATGGCGGGGCTGGGCTGCTGGGTCATGCGGGGCGTCCTTGGCTTGGGCTGATGGCGCGGGCAGAAGGATGGATTGGCTTTGACATATCGTCCGGAAGTGATGCAACTTAAGGCAACTGTCACGATCCGATCAGTAGCGCATGACACAGGCAGGGCAAGAGGATTTGAGTGCTGTATTGCCGCAGGCAGGCACAGCGCCGGAGCTGGAATGGCTGGAAGACGGGGTGCCCCGCGCCGGGCGCTTCGGCGACACCTATTTCTCCCGTGCGGGCGGTCTGGCCGAGACGGGGCACGTGTTCCACGCCGGAAACGGCCTGCCGCAGCGCATGGCGGGGCGTCAAGGCTTCACCATCGGCGAGCTTGGCTTCGGCACCGGGCTGAACCTTCTGGCAACGCTGAAGCTGATCCGGACACTGGAGGCGCCGCCGCAGCTGACCTTTCTGTCCTTCGAGGCTTATCCCCTGACGCTGGCGCAGCTGGAGCGGGCGCATGCGGCCTTTCCCGATGTGGCCGGGGAAGCAGCTGAACTGCGGTCGGCACTTGCCGGCATGGCTTCAGATGACGGCACCCTGACGCCGGGCTGGCACCTGGCGGGGGTGGACGGGGCGCGCCTGTGGCTTGGCATTGGTGACGCGCGCAGCTTGCTGCCCGAGCTGACATCGGGACAGGGGCCTGAGGGGCTTTTGTCCGTGCTGCCGGTCGAGGCGTGGTTCCTCGATGGCTTCTCCCCGGCGAAGAATCCGGAGCTCTGGAGCCCGGAGCTGATGGCGGCTGTGCATGGCCTGACGGCACCGGACGGCACCTTTGCCACCTATAGCGCCGCTGGATGGGTGCGGCGAAACCTTGAGGCGGCGGGCTTCGAGGTGGAGCGCATCAAGGGCTTTGCGGGCAAGCGGCAGATGATGCGTGGCATGCGGCGCTGAGCGCTTCCTGCCAAGGCTTTCGATGCTGACGTATCACGCCTTGAAACGGCTCAAGTGCGGCAGGGGAGTTGATATCAGAAGCCGATGGAAAGGCGCCCCGTGGCGCTCCAGCTCTGGCTGCTGGCGCCGATGTCGGACACCTGGCCGCCCAGATTGAGGCTGGCTCCCCGGCGGCCTGTAAAGTTGACGCCGAGGCTGGCGCTGGTGAGGGCAGACCAGGCTCCGGCCACCATTGGCTCGGTGTTCGGCTGGCTCAGGTCGAGGGCCTGCGAGTAACGCAGGTTGGCATAGACGCCCGCATAGGGAGAGGTCTTGATATAGGGGGTGAGTGTCTGGGTGATGCTGGCCCGCGCGCCGAGGGTCGTGCGCCCCAGAAACACATCCATCGCCTCCATTGAGGTGCCGTTGCTGGCCGTGAAGCTGCCGTGCCGCTCATAGGCGCCGTAGAAGCGCGCTTCCGGAGAAAGGGTAACGGGCCCAAATGTCTGACGGCCTGTCAGGCCGGCGCCCACGAGATAGCGTGAGCCGGAGAAATTGCCGCCAATGTCATCGGAGCGGCCCTTGTAGGTGAGACCCGACCATGCGGCCATGGTGGTGAGCGTCAGCGCCGGGGTCAGGCGCCAGCCGGAATAGCTGCCAAGGGTGGTGCCTTCGCCGATGAGGCCGGATTTTGCGGAGCTGTAACCGTAATCGAAGCGCTCCGAACCGGCCATTACCCCAAGAATTGTATCCGGTGCCACCCGGTATCCGACGCCTGACAGGGCATTGATCTGGCTGCCGGTGCTTTCCGGGCCGCCGCTCAGCCAGCTGCCGCGTACGGTGGCCCAGGCGGTCCACGGGCGCTGCACCGGCACGGGCTGGCGGGTGGCGGCAAGTGCCAGCTTTTCATCCATCCGCAGCTTGCGGAAGAGCTCCCGGTTGCGCGCCGCATTCTCCTTGGCGGCGATGCCTTCGCCAAGGTTGAGGGTGATATAGCCGGGGGCTGCCGCGAAGAACTTTCCCCCGCCGAAGCCGGCGCCGATGCTTCCGCTCACCACATCGCTCATGGTGCTGGCCGAGGCAGCGAGAGCGGAGAGAGAGGCCCGCCCCTGTGCCTCCCGGAAACTCCGGATGCTGGCAGCTTCCGGGCTCAAGGGGCCTGTCTCTCGCGATGGCACGCAGGCGGCGGTAACCGTGACCGTGTCGAAATAAAGCCCCTCAGTCCGGAACTGCAGCGTCAATGCACTGTTTGCCCGCTCAATGGTGCGGGTGATCGTCATCGCACCGGAGGGAGCGGCGGATCTGGGCGCTTCGCCGGTTTCGGACAGGGTGTAGCGATAGGGCGTGCCGCTGTTCGGTGTGAAGGTGATGGTCACCGTGTCCCCACTGCCGAAGCCGGTTGCCGTTCGCTCAATCTGATTGAGATTGCCGGACATGGCGTTGAAATGCCCGGCGTTGATCTCAAGGCAGCCTTGCGAGACTGCCTGTGCATTGGCCGGTGCCTCTCCTGCCAGCAGCAGCAGCACGGCCGGAAGCAGACCGTACCGCAGGCGCCGGTAGCTGTAGAGCGGGTGAGGCACGGGGCTGGCTCCGTGAATTCCTAAATCAAAAACAAGGTCTTCGCCTTGGCGAAAACTGGCAAAGCTGCGTTACCTGAAAAGATGGACTGTCTGTTTGGTGTTTATGTGGCGATTTTGCAGAAAAAATTTTGCAAGTAATTTTCAAATAAATAGAAGTTTATTAGATGGGGCGTTTTTAGGATATTGCTTGTCCTGTTCGCTCAGGGAAACGCCAGATATTGCGGCGGCGCATTGCCTTAGCATCTCCGATGCCAATTGCAGGGGGAACAGATTCTTTCCTGATCTGACAGATCGCCGTTGCGCCGTCCCATCAAACGAGACAGTCCCATTGTTGATCTTGTTCACCATCTTGTCGCGGCGGCGAAGTTCCATCAGCATGATGCAAACAGCCGCGCGTTGAACGGAAGTTCGAATTGACACATGTCGTAATCATCAATGGTCCAGCCGGGGTGGGGAAAACCTCTGTTTCCTTGAAGCTGGCAGGAATGCTCCCAGGGACGATAAATATTTCGGGCGATGCCATTCGATGGTTTGCGCCACCTGATGCTGGACAATACCTAGGCCCTGGCTCGACCTACCGCGCCGGGGCATCTTTGACGTCGGCATACTTAGGAATGGGAGCACCGCGAATAATTTTCGAGTACGTCTTTGATGCTGCGGAAAAAATCTCGAGATTTTGCCGATGGCTTCCTCCGGACACTCCGGTTTACCTCTTTACGATCTGGGCACCTATTGAAGCCGTGATCGAAAGAGAAGCCACGCGCGAAGGTCGAGAACCATTGGGAGACCTTACGATTCAGACTTACCGTGCCTTCGAACGTAATCTCAGATCCCTTGGATGCATGGTTCAAAACACCATCTCTCCGGAAGTCGCCGCTTCCGAGATTTTCACAAAAATCACCGAAACAGAAGGAAGACCGGCTGCTAGATTTGTCCGCAGTTAGTCCCTGGAGTTCTCGGAAAGGTCCCATTTTAATTTTTTCTAAGAACCCGCTATCTGCTGCTCCGCCCACCATGGCTTCAGTGATGTTTGAATCTCCGCGTGATCCGTCTCTGCTACTCCGGCTGCAGGCCATGGTGGCTTGTCATTCCGCCAACGCGTTGGAAACAGGGCGATCATGGGCGCCGCGATAGGGGCAAGAGGTTTAAGAAAGTCTCGCACGAAGGCTAGGTGTGGATACCACCTGTGCGAACGGAATAAGTAATTTCAGCTCTCTGTGAGAAGTGATCTGCACAAGACTGCAAAATAAAAATGCCGCCGGAAGGTCCGGCGGCATCTGCGTCAGATGTTGGAAGAAAATCAGCCGCGGCCGATGAAGGGCATATTTGTGGCCATCACGGTCATGAACTGGACATTGGCCTCCAGCGGCAGGCTGGCCATATGCAGCACCGAGTTGGCGACGTGGGCGACGTCCATCACCGGTTCCGGGGCGATGGTGCCGTTGGCCTGCGGCACGCCTTTCTGCATCACTTCCGTCATGTCCGAAGCGGCGTTGCCGATGTCGATCTGGCCGCAGGCGATGGAGAAGGGCCGCCCGTCGAGCGAAAGGGTGCGGGTGAGGCCGGTGATGGCATGCTTGGACGCGGTGTAGGCAACAGAACCCGGACGCGGCACGGCGGCGGAGATGGAGCCGTTGTTGATGATGCGCCCGCCCTGCGGCGACTGGCGGCGCATCATGCCGAAGGCGCCACGGGCGATGAGGAAAGCGCCGTAGACGTTCACGTCCAGCACCTTGCGGAAGTCCTCCGGCTTCATGTCGTCGATCAGCGTCGAGGGCAGGCTGATGCCGGCGTTGTTGAACACCACATCCAGACGGCCGAACCGCTCGCCCAGACGGGCAAAGAGACCATCGGTGAAGCTTTCGGTGCTCACATCTCCGGCCAGGATCAGCGCCTTGTCAGCGGTAGCACCCGAGCGGGCGAGTGTATCCGCCAGCGCATCCTCCCGGCGGCCGGTGAGAACCACATTCGCGCCGGTCTTCAGGAAGGCAATGGCGGTGGCGCGGCCAATGCCGGAGCTTGCGCCGGTGACGAGAACGGTCTTGCCGGTGAAATCCATGAAACATCTCCCATACGGCCACAAGCCTGTGCGGCCATGTTGTCTGACAACTCCGGCTGCAAGCTAGCCCGCAGGTCCGCCCTCCGGCAAGACCGGAAGGCGGCAAAAGTGTTCTGCAACAAGGGAAAGCTATTCTGGCGTCGCAAGCGCTGCCGCATCTGCCTGGTTCATGCCGAGGCGGACCTGGGCCAGATGCTCCACGTGGGCGCGCAGATCCGCCGAACGCTTCATCAATGCACGGAAATCGGTGGCCGAGAGCACCAGCAGATTGCAATAGCCAAGGGCGACCACATCGGCACTGCGCGGCTGGCCGGTCAGAAGGGCGATTTCGCCCACCACGTCACCACGTCCGACAGCATGGGTGCCGAAGGCGGTCCGCACCTCTGCCGCTCCCGACGAGATGAAATAGGCTGCGTCACCTTTCTCGCCCTTGCGGATGATGTATTCGCCGGGCGTTGCAAAGCGCGGGCGCATCAGCCGGACGATTTCCTCACGCTCGGCATCCTTCAGCCCGGAGAAGAACGGGTTCTGGGCAACGAGATCGCGCGTCTTCAGGCCAAGGTCCAGACGCGGGCGGCCGCCGCCCGTGGTGCGGCGCTGGGCCAACTCGTGCTTGAGGTCGTTGTAAAGCTCGGTGCCGATCAGCGTCTGGGTATAGGCGTCGGAATAGGCCGCCTCCTCAAAACGCTGGCCGGTGCGGCGCAGGAAGTCCAGCTCCAGCGCATCGGCATAATCGGGATATTGCAGGCGCATGGCATCCAGCCCCTGGACGATATCCTCGCGGCGGATGTCGAGGGTTTCGTGCAGGATCGACGCCACGCGGTCGCCTAGGAGCGGCTTGATGCGGTTGCTGTTGAACTCGATCAGCTCGTTCAGGACGATGCGGGTCAGCAGCAGCCGCTCGAAACGGTCAGCCACGACGATGCGCAGCGGCAGGTCGATCTTCAGCCAGCGCTGGGTCCACTGGGCGAGGCGGAACAGCTTGCCGAAAGAGACGATCCGCCGGGCCGAGCGGTTGTAGCCGGTCCGGCCTTTGGTGCGCGCCTGATCGGCGATCCGGCCGACAAGAGCCAGATGGCTGGTGATGGTACGGTTGGAAACCGTGCCTTCGCGGAAATGGCGCAGCACCAGAACACGCTCGCGGTCGGCAAGGGCGATGAGGCCCAGCAGCACGCGTTCACGGTCCATGATGTCTTCGGCAAAGGCATTGATTTCCGCCGCTTCCGCCGAGCGCGCCGCATAGTCGTCGCTGACCTTGCGGGCGATGGCATCCGAAATGGAATAGGCGTGCGCGGCCTCGTCCACCTCGTCCCGCACGTCCGAAAGGGCAAGCGCCTGGAACTGGTGCCGCAGCGCCTGATCCAGCGGCGACAGGGTGTTGAGCTTCAGGATCTTGATCAGCGGCTTCAGCGTGGTGCCGTAGATCAGCAGGGTGAAGAGCACGAAGCTGGTGGCCAGAACGGCCACGAAGCGCTGCACATCATCCGGCAGGGTCCGGTGCTCGGTGATGGACAGGGCAAGGATCAGCGTCACCGCACCGCGCATGCCGCCCCAGAGAATGACGGTCTTGTAGCGTGTATTGACCGGTTCGCTGAGTTTCATCACCTCAAGCAGTGGCATGATCCCGAATATGACCACGGCGCGTGCGGCAAGGGCGGCAACGATGAGGACGACCAGCAGCAGGGCGTCCAGCATGCGGAAGCCTGTCAGCAGCTCGGGGATCAGGATCGAGGCAAGCACGAAGATGAGGGAACTGGCCCAGAAGGCGATCTGCTCCCACACATCATGCAGATAGGACCAGGCATCCGGGGTGATGCGGGCCGGGCCGTAGAGATTGAAGACGATGCCGCTGGCGACCACGGCGACTACGGCCGAAACATCCGCCAGCTGCTCGCTGACCACGTAGACGAGATAGGGCAGGGCGACGGAGAAGGTGACCTGCGCCAGCTTGTTCTCCCGCATCATCGGCAGGAGGGCCACCGCTCCGCGCCCCGCAACGAGGCCCAGAAGGATGCCGCCGATGAAGGAGCGGAAGAAGGTGACGACAGCTGCCATCGGCTCGGGGGTCTGCGCACCGGTCAGCATGCCCAGCAGAATGACGAAGAGCACGATGGCGGCGGCGTCATTCAGCAGGCTTTCGCCTTCAACGAGGCGTCCGAGGCGCCCCGGAGCGCCGATGTCGCGGAAGATGGAGACAACGGCCACGGGGTCTGTGGTGGCGACGATGGCACCCAGCAGCAGGCAGGCCACCAGGGAAACGCCCGCCAGCGGGAACAATGCAAAGCCGATGATCGCGGTGGCCACCAGCACGGCGATGACTGCCAGCAGCAGGATCGGAACCCAGTCTTCCAGGATCCGCCGCACGTCCAGCGTCAGCGTCGTCTGGAAGAGCAGCAGCGGCAGGAAAATGTAGAGCACCGTCTCGGAATCGATCGGCGGATCGACGAAGACATAGGCCAGCGCGTTGAAGGTGTCGGTCCGCGGCGTATAGAGCAGATAGGCCGCGAGAACGCCGATCATGGCGCCCACCGCGGCAATGAGAACGCTGGGCGCAAGGTCAAGCCGCCGCGCCAGAGGCTGCAGCAGGGCAATGACAACAAGGAGGCTGGCGAAGGCCGCGATGACGACAGGAGTGTGCATGTGCCTATCTTGGCGGGCGATGTGGCAAAATGTGGTTAAAATTCTCTGCCAAGCTGCTTTGAAAGCAGTTTTTTTATGTGCTTAGCCCTCACCTGACGCAGAGGCGGCCTCCGGTGCCTTCCGCCGCTCGGACAGCCAGATGCCGGTGAACACCAGACCCAGCGCAAGGGCGTGGTAGAGGTGGAAAGGCTCGCTCAGGATCAGCACGGCCAGAATGGCGCCGAAGATGGGCACCAGATTGATGAAGATGCCCGCCCGCGCCGGGCCGATCAGTTCCACGCCGCGCATGAAGAAGATCTGCGACAGGAAGGACGGAAAGATGGCGATGAACAGCACGATCAGCCAGCCCTTGGGCGTCGGCCACAGGGCATTTCCGGCCATCACCTCATAGATCACCGGCGGAACGGAGGCGGCGGCGGAAATGAGTGCCATGACGCCGAAGAAGATGGCGCCCGGCACGAGCGGACGGTTGCGCAGGGCGAGCGTGTAGCCTGCATAAAAGACGCAGGCGATCAGCATGATGCCGTCGCCCATGTTGATCTCCAGTGCCGCCAGATTGCTCAGATCCCCCTTGGCCGCCACCAGAGCGACGCCCGTCATGGTGACAAAGATCCCGGCAACCTGCAGCGCCACCACCCGCGTGCCGAAGGCAATCACTGCGCCGATGAGCACAAGGGCGGGCATGGCGCCCTGGATGATGCCGAGATTGACTGCTGAGGTCGAATGGGCGGCAATGTAGAACAGCATGTTGAAGCCCACGAAGCCGAAGAGGGCCATCAGCGTCAGATGCAGGAAATAGGGGCGCATCTGCGGCCAGTGGGCGGTGATGCCCTTGCGCATGGTCACAAGCACAATGCTGCCGACGATGGCCCACCGCAGGAACACGATCACCATCGGTGACACTTCGCCAATCGCCATTTTGCCTGCCACCGAATTGCCGCCCCAGGCCAGTGTCGCCAGCATCAGCATGAGAACGGGACGGTCATAGGCGCTCCGCAGGAGGCGTGAAAGCGGCTGGATCATGATGGCTCCATGACGGACGCCCCCGAAAGGAGGCTCCGGCGCCTGAAGGCGCTTCTGGCTGGAAGGTCGGACGTTGCGCGATGTGCCCAAAGAAGTTGCACGGCTGATCCACTGCTGGCAAGCGGCCCTGCCTGAAAATTCCTCTCTGCCTTGCATCTGCATCAGGTCCGGCTCCCTTTCTCAAAGGGAGCCGGGAGATTTGATTTGTTCCCTCAGGGAAAAGGTCATGTGGGATTTCGTTGGATTGACGCAAAGCCTGCTCGCGGAGAGAGTGCGGGCATGATGCGGCGGTATGTGCCGCGAGAGGTGTTTGCACAGGGCAGTTGCCGGGAGCTGGACATGACGGAACGGATTGAAATCGATGGCCTGAAGATTGCGCGCGCGCTTCATGACTTCGTGAATGATCAGGCCCTGCCGGGCACTGGCGTCAGTCCGCAGGTGTTCTGGAGCGGCTTTGCGAAGATCCTGGCGGATCTGGCGCCGGTGAACCGGGCCCTCCTTGAAAAGCGCGACGGGCTGCAGACCGCCATTGATGCCTGGCACCGGGCCAATCCGGGCGCGCCGGACATGGAGGCCTACAAGGCTTTCCTGACGGAGCTCGGCTATCTGGTGCCGGAAGGCGCGGATTTTGCGGTTGGCACGCAGAATGTGGACCCGGAAATCGGCGAAGTCGCCGGGCCGCAGCTCGTGGTGCCGGTGATGAATGCGCGCTATGCGCTGAATGCGGCAAATGCCCGCTGGGGCTCGCTCTACGACGCGCTTTACGGCACCGACGCCATGGGCACGCCACCGGCAGGCGGTGGCTATGACGAAGCGCGCGGGGCGCAGGTGATTGCCTATGCCCGCAAGGTGCTGGACGAGGCGGCGCCTCTGGCCGAAGGCGCCTGGTCGCAGGTGACCGGGCTTGCCGTTGAAGGCGGGGCGCTGGTCTGTTCGCTCATGTCCGGCAAGACCGGGCTTGCCGCGCCGGAGCAGTTCGCCGGTTACACGGGCGGGGCTCAGGATCCGGAGAAGGTGCTGCTGCGCCGCAACGGCCTGCATCTGGAAATCCTGCGGGACCGCACCCACCGGATCGGCGCCACGGACAAGGCGGGCATCGCCGATGTCGTGGTGGAGGCGGCGCTGTCCACCATCATGGACTGCGAGGATTCCGTTGCCGCCGTGGATGCGGAAGACAAGGTGACGGTCTATGCCAACTGGCTGGGCCTGATGAAGGGCGATCTGGAAGACACGTTCGAGAAGGGCGGGCGCCAGATGACCCGCCGCCTCAATGGCGACCGGACCTATCTGTCGCCGCGAGGAGACACCTTCACGCTGCATGGCCGCTCGCTGATGCTGGTGCGCAATGTCGGGCATCTGATGACCATCGATGCGGTGCTGGATGCGGAGGGCAACGAGGTGCCGGAAGGCATTCTCGACGGCATGGTGACGGCGGCCATCGCGCTGCATGACATCGGGCCAAAGGGCCGGCGCGCCAACAGCCGGGCGGGCTCGGTCTATATCGTCAAGCCGAAGATGCACGGGCCGGAAGAGGTGGCCTTTGCCGATACGCTGTTTGCGCGCATCGAGGACGTGCTGGGCATAGCCCGCAACACGCTGAAGATGGGCATCATGGACGAGGAGCGCCGCACCACGGTGAACCTGAAGGAGTGCATCCGCGCTGCGAAGGACCGGGTGTTCTTCATCAACACCGGCTTCCTCGACCGCACGGGCGACGAGATGCACACCTCGATGGAGGCCGGGCCGATGATCCGCAAGGGCGACATGAAGGCCGCCGCATGGATCTCGGCCTATGAGGCAAACAACGTGGATGTGGGCCTTGCCTGCGGGTTGCCGGGCCATGCGCAGATCGGCAAGGGCATGTGGGCCATGCCGGACCTGATGAAGGCGATGATCGAGCAGAAGATCGGCCACCCGATGGCTGGGGCCAACACCGCCTGGGTGCCGTCGCCCACGGCCGCGGCGCTGCATGCGCTGCATTACCACAAGGTCAGCGTCGCCGCCCGACAGGAGGAGCTGAAGAGCCGCCCGAAGGCAAAGCTGGAGGACATTCTCTCCATCCCGGTGGCCACACGGCCGAACTGGAGCGCGGAAGACATCCAGGCCGAACTCGACAACAATGCCCAGGGCATCCTTGGCTATGTGGTGCGCTGGGTGGATCAGGGCATCGGCTGCTCCAAGGTCCCGGACATTCACAATGTCGGGCTGATGGAGGACCGGGCGACGCTGCGCATTTCCTCGCAGCATATCGCCAACTGGCTGCGCCATGGCGTCTGCTCCCGCGAACAGGTGATGGAAACCATGAAGCGCATGGCTGCTGTGGTGGACCGGCAGAACGCCGGTGATCCGGCCTATCAGCCGATGGCCGCAGATTTCGACGGCTCCGTCGCGTTCCAGGCGGCCTGCGATCTGGTGTTCAAGGGCGTTGAGCAGCCCAATGGCTACACCGAGCCGGTGCTGCACGCCCGCCGCCGCGAGGCCAAGGCCCGCCAGCGCGGCTGAGACCGGCAGCATGGGAAAAGCAGGAGGCGCAGGCAGCGGTTGCCTGCGCCTTTTTTCATGGGGGTGAAGCCGCTGAAATGAGCTGTGATTCTCGATACTTGTTCGTCCATCCCGTAAGCGTGTAGGGCGGTTGTATCGTTTTGGTGCGTCTTTGGACGTTTTCATCAAACATTGTAAGACTTTGGTGGGATTCATCTAGACAAGTTTTCTGCGTGCTTCTCATTCGGCTTGAAAGCGCAAAGGGACAAGCATACCTTGGCGTTAGTACAGAACGCATAACGCGCCCCATCGACGCTGTACCACCGGTGCGAGAAGAGCCAGAAGGCTCCCGGTACCGGGCCCCGGTTGCGAGGCCAGCAGCCGGGGAGACTGGACGGAAAGTGCTTGTTTCCAGTCCCATTCAGGCTTGCGCCTGTTCTGGAGACTGGGGAGACCGCGCTGCCTGTCCGTCTTGGGCTGGTCAACTGTTTGAAGAAGGCAACCTTGCAGCTGCGGCAGCGGGGTTGCCGTTTTCTTTTGCGGGTCCACCCGGTGTTTTACCATCTGACGGGCATAGCACCTTGCGTTCTGCTGTGCCCGCTGTAGCCTTGCCGCAAACGGGGTGTTGCGGATGGGAGCAGGGCTGTCACCATGCTGATTGCGGAAGGGCTTGCCCGCAACGAGCGGATCGATCTGGCGCTGGCCTGCTCGCTTGCCGCGATTTCAGGTGCGCTGAATGCGGCAGCTTTTTACGCTGTCGGCTTCTTCTCGGCCAACATGACGGGCAATGTCTCGCTGTTTTCCGACAAGGCGGCTGAGGGCAACTGGCTGCCGGCCTTGTTTTTTCTGACGATCGTCGTGGTGTTTATCGCCGGTGCTGCCGTGTCCGCTCTGATGATCAGCGCCGGGCGCCGCAGAGGCAATATCGGCATCTATGCCTACAGTATCTTCAGCGAGGCCGTTCTGCTGGCGGCGCTGGCGGCGGCGGACCTGTGGTTGCTGGCGGAATGGCGCAGCACGGTGCTGGTGCTGGGCCTTGCCTTCCTCATGGGGCTGCAGAATGCCACGGTGACCCGCATTTCAGATGCGCGGGTGCGCACGACGCATGTGTCAGGCATGGCGACGGATATCGGCATCGAGATCGGCGTTGCCGTTGATATTGCGCGCGGGCGCGATACGCAGACGGACGCAGCCCACAACATGGCCAAGCTGCGCCTGCATGGCGCGACGATCCTGTCGTTCCTCGCCGGAGGCGTGGCGGGCGTTCTCGTCTACCGGGAGATCGGGGCGGGGCTCTTGTTCATCTGCTCCGGCGCGCTCAGCCTCATCGCCACGCGGGCCATCTTCCATGTGCGCAAGCGCAGCCGCCAGAACGGCGCCTCAGGCGCCGGGGCCTGACCGCTCCGGAGCATTGTCCGGAACGGTCAGGCAGAAGGCGTCTGATCAGGCCTTGGCCAGCTCTTCCAGCACGCGGGCCCAGGAGCGGATACCCTTGTGGAAGCTCTTCAGCTCGTATTTCTCATTCGGCGAGTGGATCTGGTCGTCATCAAGACCAAAGCCGATCAGCATGCTGTCCATGCCGAGCATGCGCTTGAAGTCGCCGACGATCGGAATGGAGCCGCCCATGCCGATGAGGGCGGCTTCCTTGCCCCATTCGGCCTTCAGCGCGGCCTGACCCTTGGCGATGGCCGGCATATCCGGGTTGAGGGAAATGGCCGGGCTGCCGTCCTTGGCGATGAAGTCCACCGTGCAGTCCGCCGGGATCTTGGAGCGTACATAGGCGCGGAAGGCCTCGCGTACCTTTTCCGGATCCTGATCGCCGACGAGGCGGAAGGTGAACTTGGCATGGGCTTCGGCCGGGATCACCGTCTTGGAGCCGGGCCCCTGATAGCCACCCCACATGCCGTTCACTTCGGCGGTCGGGCGGGTCCAGATGTGCTCCAGCGGCAGGCGGCCCTTTTCGCCGCGCGGA
Source organism: Pannonibacter sp. I15F10I1 (assembly GCF_900185665.1). Lineage (NCBI taxonomy): Bacteria > Pseudomonadati > Pseudomonadota > Alphaproteobacteria > Hyphomicrobiales > Stappiaceae > Pannonibacter > Pannonibacter sp. I15F10I1. The sequence goes on along the minus strand of NZ_FYAN01000011.1, from coordinate 30,344 downwards.
TACTTGAGGCCGATCTCGCCGAGGAATTCCTCCGCCGAGAAGTCGAGCTTTGACCACATGGCGGCGAGGCTCTCCGGCAGGTCATGCACGCCGTCATAGAAGCCGGGCAGGGTGATGCGGCCATTTTCGTCATGCAGGCCCGCAATGATGCTGGCGACGATATGGTTCGGGTTCTGTGCCGAGCCGCCGTAGCTGCCCGAGTGCAGGTCACGGGCGGCGGCCTTGACGATGATCTCGTCCCCCACCATGCCGCGCAGCATCAGGGCAATGGCCGGGGTGTCCCGGTCCCACATGCCCGTGTCGCAGACAAGCGCGAGGTCGCAGGAGAGTTCGTCCTTGTTGGCTTCGAGGAACGGGTGCAGCGAGGGCGATCCGGATTCTTCCTCGCCCTCGAACAGGATGGAGACATCCACCGGCAGATCGCCCGTTTCGGCGATATAGGCGCGGGCGGCTTCCACGAAGGTCATCAGCTGGCCCTTGTCGTCGGCGGCACCGCGCGCAACGATCATCTTCGAGCCATCGGCGCGGGTGACAATGCGCGGCTCGAAGGGATCAGTTTCCCAAAGGTTCAGCGGATCGACCGGCTGCACGTCATAGTGACCGTAGAACAGCACATGCGGGCCGGGCTTGCCGGACTTGCGGTGGCCGACGACCATCGGATGGCCCGCCGTGTCGCGCACGCTTGCGGGAATGCCGATGCCGGTCAGCTCAGCCGCCAGCCACTCGGCCGCCTTGCGGCAATCGGCCTTGTAGGACGGGTCGGTGGAGATGCTGGGGATCTTGATAAGGTCGAAGAGGCGCGCAAGGGCGTTGTCGAGATCCGCGTCAATGCGGGCGAGAACCTTGTCGATCTGGCTCATGAAGAGGCTCCTGGGGTATGTCTGCCATCACGGGGCAAAAGGCGGGGGGCGAAGGCATGGGCCTTGCTCCGGTTGCGCCACAATGGCGGCATCGGACCAGCGGGGCAAGTGTGCTGCGGACAAAGGACACAGTTGGCTGCGCCCTGCGTCAATCCGTTCCTTCCGGCCAAATTGCATCTGGCCGCGCCGGTGCTAGGATCGCCGGCACAAGCTGAAGGAAAAACTCATGTTCTCCATTTCCCGCCGCGAATTCCTGACCGGGACAGCCGCAAGCCTTGCGGCCTTCGGGGCGGGCGGTCTTGCCGCAAGCCGGGCAAAGGCGGCGGATTTCGTGCTGCCGATCCGCCCTTGCGAGCATGAATTGCGCCCCGGCACCGTTACCCGCGGCATGATGGGTTTCGGCGATACGGGCGTGCCGCCTGTGCTGCGGCTCAAGCAGGGCCAGCCTTTCATTGTCGATGTGCAGAACCAGCTGGAAGAGGCTTCCGTGGTGCATTGGCACGGCCTGCGCATCGCCAATGCCATGGACGGCGTGCCCTATCTGACGCAGGATCCCATCGAGCCGGGACAGAGCTTCCGCTATGAGCTGACAGCGCCGGATGCGGGCACCTTCTGGTATCACCCCCATTGCAACACACTGGAGCAGATGGCCAGAGGGCTGACGGGCACGCTGATCGTGGAAGAGGCGGAAGACCCCGGCTTTGATCTCGACCTGCCGCTGAACCTGCGCGATTTCCGGCTGGGCAGCGACGGGCAGTTCATCGAGTTCTACAAGCTGCGCAACGCGGCCAGAGGCGGCACGCTGGGCACGGTTTCCACGGCAAACTGGCAGGAAGAACCAGCCTATGAGGCCCCGGCTGGCGGGCTTGTGCGGCTGCGTCTGATCATGACGGATGTAACGCGCGTTGGAACCTTTGCTGTTTCAGGCGGCGAGGCGCGGGTGATTGCGCTCGATTCCAACCCGCTGGCGTCTCCTCTTTCCGCAGACAGCATTCTTCTTGCCCCCGGTCAGCGCGCGGATGTGGCGCTGCGCATGCCGGACGGGGAAGGGCAGGAGGTGCTGGTGACGCTGGCCACCCAGAAGGGGCCGCGCGTAGTGGCCCGGCTGAAGGCGCAAGGACAGAGCCTGAAGCGCAGTCTGGCGGAGCTGAAGCCGCTGCCCGCCAATCCCGTGCCGCTGCCGGATCTGGCTTCGGCGGAAACAATCGATTTCGTCTTCGGCTGGACGCCGGATGGCACCGCGCCGCAGCCCAGCATCTGCGGCACGCTGGGGCTGAACTTCTGGTCGATCAACCGGGTGGCCTGGCAGGGGGATGCGCCGGGGCCGGTCGATCCGCTGGCGGTGCTGCGCAAGGGCAGGTCCTATGTGCTGCGCTTGCGCAACGAAACGCAGAACGACCACCCCATCCACCTGCACGGCCTGTCCTTCCAGTTGCTGCGCTCCAACAAGCGCGAGCTGCCGCCGCTGGTGACCGATACGGCGCTGCTGATGGCGCAGGAAACCATCGAGGTTGGCCTTGTGGCCGACAACCCCGGCAACTGGGCCTTCCACTGCCATGTCATCGAACACCAGAAGACCGGACTGACGGGCTATATTTCCGTTGAGGCGTGACGAAAGGGCAGCTCACCCCCTCGGCATCACCTCCACATTGTCGATGAGGCGCACGCCGTCGAGCCAGACGGCGGCGAGGAGGCGGGCGGGGCGGTCGGCGCGGGACAGGGGCGTCAGGTCGCTTTCGGCGCGCAGTTCCAGATATTCAAGGTCGCCGAAGCCGGCAGCGGCAATGGCTGCGCGGGCATCTGCCAGAACGGACTCTGCCGCTTCACCGCCGGACAGGCGCTCTGCGGCGGCGAAGAGGACAGCGGGCAGGGCTGCTGCCGTGCTGCGGGCCTGCGCTGACAGGCGCACATTGCGGGATGACATGGCGAGGCCATCCGTCTCGCGCACCGTCGGGCAGGGGACGATCTCCACCGGGATGTCGAGATCGCGTACCATGCGCTTGACCACTTGCAACTGCTGGAAATCCTTCTCGCCGAAGAAGGCAAGGTCTGCGCCGGTCTGCAGGAGAAGCTTGCTGACGACCGTTGCGACGCCATCGAAGTGCCCGGGCCGGTGCGCGCCGCACAGACCTTCGCTGACGCCGCTGACGGAGACATTGGTGGCAAAGCCGTCGGGATAGATCTCTTCCACTTCCGGCGCATAGAGCACATGGGTGCCGAGCGGCGTGAGTTTGGCCGCATCGCTTTCGACCGTGCGCGGATAGGCGGCGAGATCCGCTGCGTTGTTGAACTGCTTCGGGTTGACGAAGAGGGTGACGATCACCCGGTCGGTGCGGGTGAGGGCGGTGCGCACAAGGCTGAGATGGCCGTCATGCAGCGCGCCCATGGTCGGCACCACGCCAATGGTCAGCCCCTCGCGCCGCCAACCAGCAGTGCGGGCACGCAGGGCGGCAAGGCGGTTGATCGTCTCAAGGCTCATGCTTTTTCTCCCTTGGAGCGCGGCGCGTCAGCGAAGACATGTTCGGGGCCGGGGAAGCTGCGGGCGCGCACCTCTTCGGCATAGGCAGCAACGGCGGCTTCCGCCGTGTGGCCCAGTTCGGCGTAGCGCTTGACGAAGCGGGGGCGGAAGGCCGTGAACATGCCGAGCATGTCGTCGATGACGAGGATCTGCCCGTCGCAATCCACCGAGGCGCCAATGCCGATGGTGGGAATGGCCAGCTCCTGCGTGATCTGGCGCGCGAGGCTGTCCGGCACTTTTTCCAGCACCACCGAAAAGGCGCCGGCCTGTGCCACCGCATGGGCATCGGCGAGAATGCGGGTCCCATCCTCGCCCCGTCCCTGCACCTTGTAGCCGCCAAAAGCGTTGACCGCCTGCGGCGTCAGGCCGATGTGGGCCATGACGGGAATGCCGCGCCGGGTGAGGAAGGCGATGGTCTCCGCCATTGTCTCGCCGCCCTCAAGCTTGACCGCGCCTGCGCCCGTTTCGCGCATCAGCCTTGCGGCATTGCGGAAGGCCTGTTCGGGGCTTTCCTCATAGGAGCCGAAAGGCATGTCGATGACGAGCAGGGCCTTTTCGACGCCGCGCCGGACGGCCTGACCATGCAGGATCATCATCTCCATGGTGACGCCGAGCGTGGAGGGCAGGCCATGCAGCACCATGCCGACGCTGTCGCCCACCAGGACCACGTCACAGGCGGTGTCGGCAATGCGGGCGACGGGGGTGGAGTAGGCGGTGAGGCACACCAGCGGTGTGCCGCCCTTGCGGGCCTTGATCTCGGGCGGCGTCAGGCCGCTGACGGAAACCGAAGCGCTCATGCAGTTCCTCCCAGAGGCCTGATGGCGGAGACTGCCGGAAGGTCCGGGCGGGGCCGCCGCAGGCCGATGCGTTGCGCATGGCCTGCGTCATTGGCATATTTTCTTGCGCCTGCGAAGTGAATTGTGCGCCGCAGTGGTGAAGCAGGGCTCAGAAGCCCCGCTTGAGCGAGCCCAGAACACCGCGCACCAGCGCCCGGCCCAGCGAGGAACCAAGGCTGCGGGCGGCGGATTTCATGCCCGCTTCCAGTGCAGTGTCGCGGGAAGAAGCCCGCTGCCGCCGCTGGGTCTGGCTGTCCTGCCGGGGCCGGTCGTCGCGGCCGAAATCCGGCAGCTGAAAGCCGGTGCGCGTGCGGCGGACAGGCTCTTCCCGGTCATAGGCGCCGGTGCGCAGGTCTTCCGTCCTCTGGCGCTCTTCCACACGGGCCTGATCGCGTGCCCGCTCGGTCAGCATTTCATAGGCGGACTCCCGGTCACGGGCGCGCTCATAAAGGCCAAAGAGGGGGCTGGACTGGATGCAGTCGCGCCGCTCTGCCGCGCTGATGGGGCCAAGGCGCGATGAGGGCGGACGGATGAGCGTGCGCTGCACGACAGAGGGCACGCCCTTGCCTTCCAGCGTCGAAACCAGCGCCTCGCCAACGCCCATTTCCATGATGACGCTGCTTGTATCAAGGTTCGGGTTGGGGCGGAAGGTTTCAGCGGCCGCACGCACGGCCTTCTGCTCGCGCGGGGTGAAGGCGCGCAGGGCGTGCTGCACCCGGTTGCCAAGCTGCGCCAGCACCGTTTCGGGCACGTCCATCGGGTTCTGGGTGACGAAATAGACGCCCACGCCCTTGGAGCGGATCAGGCGCACCACCTGTTCCACCTTCTGCAGCAGCGCCTTGGGGGCGCCGGTGAACAGAAGATGGGCCTCGTCGAAGAAGAAGACCAGCTTCGGCTTTTCCGGGTCGCCCACCTCGGGCAGCTCCTCGAACAGCTCCGACAGCATCCACAGCAGGAAGGTGGCATAGAGCCGGGGCGAGTGCATCAGCCGGTCGGCGGCCAGAATGTTGATGGTGCCGAGCCCGTCGCGGCTCTGGCGGGCAAAGTCGCGGATGTCGAGGGCAGGCTCGCCAAAGAACTTGTCGGCGCCTTCGCGCTCGAGCACCAGCAGGGCGCGCTGAATGGCACCGACGGAGGCGGAGGAGACATTGCCATAGATGCGTGACAGCTCGGCCGCCCGCTCGCCCACATGGGCGATCATGGCACGCAGATCCTTCAGATCCAGCAGCAGCAGGCCCTCGTCATCGGCCAGTTCAAAGGCGATGTTCAGCACGCCTTCCTGCGTTTCGTTGAGGTCCAGCATCCGGGCCAGAAGCAGCGGCCCGATCTCGGAGATGGTTGCCCTGAGCGGATGGCCCTGCTCACCGAATAGATCCCAGAAGACAGTGGGGAAGCCTTCAAATTCATAGCGGTCTGCAAAGCCGATGTCCTTTGCCCGCTTCAGCAGGAAGTCCTTCGGATCGCCCGGCATGGCAATGCCCGACAGATCGCCCTTCACATCGGCGCAGAAGACCGGGACGCCGGCCTTGGAAAAGCCCTCCGCCAGGATCTGCAATGTCACCGTCTTGCCGGTGCCAGTGGCCCCGGTGATGAGGCCGTGCCGGTTGGCAAACTTCAGGTTCAGAACCTCATCCTTGCCGCTGCTGCCAATGAAAATGCTGTCCGTCACGTTTTCCCGTCCTTTGGCGTCATGTCCCTTGGTGATTTCTATCACCGTAAGGGGCGCGGTCCAGAGGCAAATCTGTTTCCGGAAAATCTCGCGGAACCGGTGATTGCATTTTCTGACGCAACGGCTTCAATGGACTGGGGCTGGCGCTGCCGCGCCGGACCGGTGGGAGCTAAAGGGAGTAATGCGCATGTCTTATCCAGTCATTGATATTGAAGGCATCGGTCCTGTCTATGCAGAAAGGCTTCACGCGGCGGGCATCCGGACGACCGGCGATCTGCTGGAGCGTGCCAAGGATCCCAAGGGGCGCGAGGCGCTGGGCGCCGAAACCGGCATCGAACACAAGCGGATCCTGAAATGGGCCAACATGGCCGATCTGATGCGCATCAGGGGCGTTGCAGAGGAATATTCCGAACTGCTGGAAGCAGCTGGTGTCGACACGGTGAAGGAATTGAAGCACCGGGTGCCTGCAAATCTGACCGCGAAAATGGCCGAGGTGAATGCGGTGAAAAAACTTGTCCGCCAGGTGCCGTCGGAGACGATGGTGGCCCGCTGGATCGAAGAGGCCAAGCAGCTGCCGGCCATCCTCACGTACTGACAGCCGAGCTTCGCAGCTGCCTGAAAAACAAAAGGCCCGCCGGATGCAACCGGTGGGCCTTTGGAATCTTGGAGTTCGGGAGCCTTCAGCGCTCAGACGCGGATCTGGCCGTAGCGCAGGGCCTCAACGACCGTATGGGTCTTGTTGGAGGCGTTCAGCTTGACGCTGGCGTTCTGCAGGTGGGCATGCACCGTGCGCTGGGAAATATCCAGAAGCTCGGCAATTTCCCCTGCGGTCTTGCCGAAGGCGGTGAGCTCAAGCACCTTGCGTTCGCGGGTGGACAATGCGCCGGGGCGCTGGGCGGTGATGACGCCCATGTCCTGCAGCTTCACGAAGACCGCTTCCGCAATCATTTCGATAGCCGCGAGGGAGCATTTGTCAGCCTTCAGGCTGGGGCCGGCGCAATAGACGAAGGCCTGGAAGGGCTGCAACTCGGTCACCGGCACCGCGATGATCTGGTAGCCTTCTCCAACCGCAGCCATCAGGCGCGAATGATGTGTGTCACCGGCCGACACGGTCCAGACCGAGGTGCGGTCCGAGGCAAGGCCGAGAGACAGGACCGCATCATTGGCCGAGAGCGGCGGATTGTCAGCCGAACCGGTGCGGGCATCCGGCCAGCGATAGCGCTGAACAAGGCTCTCGATGGAGCGCTTGGGCATCGGCAGGCCGGTGACGAGAATATGGGTCGCACCCAGGCGGCGGAGATTTGTCTCCAGAACGTCAAGGACAATCTGGGCAGAGTTCGACTCTGAAATGGTACGCAGCTCTGTGCTGAGTTCAGCTTCATCCATCATTGTGCACATCCACTTGCAGGCGGCATGAACCGCTTGTTGTTATACTTCCGGGTGACCGGAAGTTTGACCTCATTCGGGTCTGCAGGCCGTCCGCTGTTTTTTGATGGGAAGCGTTTCCGGTCTGCAGGCTGCCGGGAAACAAGCGTTTTGCTTGCTCGGAAGCTTGTCTTTGCTTTTAGCCCAGAAACCATAAAAATACCAACCGTAATATGAGCAGAGTTTTTGCCAAATCCGCCAATCTGCACCTGAGGCCGGAACAATCGGGCAAAGACGGGTAAACGGCGGCTGGATGGTTATCATCATGATAACGCTGCGTCCGTTGGCGAAAAGGCTTCAGCCTTTGGGCGAGCTTGTCTCACTCTCCCTCAAATGAAATAAAGGTGACAATCCCGAGGAGTTGAGCGTCGTGGCAGAATTGCACCCGGACTGGACACCTGATGAAGCTGCATGGCTGGCAGCCGTTGACAAGGCGCTGAAGGGCGCTCCGCGCGAGCGTCTCGTCTCGCGCAGCGAGGACAACCTTGCCATTGCGCCCTTGTATCCGCGCAAGGCGGAAGCCTCCCCGCGGGCCGGCCGCCCGGCCGGGCAGCCCTGGAAAATTCTGCAGCGCGTTGACCATCCGGATGTGGAAGCTGCCAACCGGCTGCTGCTGGAGGACCTGGCGGGCGGTGCCGATGGCATCGACCTGGTTCTGACCTCCTCAGCCAATGCCCATGGCTTTGGCTGCGGGGCGCAGGATGCAGCCGGGTTCGACCGTCTGTTCGAAGGTGTCTACACCGATCTCATCACCATACGGGTCGATGGCGGCTACGAAAGCGGCTCGACGCTGGCCCTGCTGATTGGTCACGCTCAGCGCATGGGGCTGGACGTGTCGAAGCTGAATATCATTTCCTGCAGTGACTATGTGACCAAGCTGGTGCACACCGGCACGCTCAAGAATTCCATTCCCGTATTGCGCAAACGCATCGCTGACCTCTCCCGCTTTGCACAGGCAAAGGGGATGCGTGGGCCGCTGCTCTGCGCCGACGGCCGCAGCTGGCACAACCGGGGCGCAACGGATGCGCAGGAGCTGGCCTTCACGCTGGCTACGGCCCTGCATTATCTGCGCGACCTCGATGCTGAAGGCGAAGGGGGAGACAACCCCGCCTCGCTCATCAGCATGACGCTGGCCGCGACGGCTGACCAGACCGGCACCATTGCCAAGGGGCGGGCGATGCGCCGTCTCTGGGCGGCGGTGCTGGAGCAAAGCAGCCTGCCGCAACACCACCTGCATCTGCATATGGAAACCTCCTGGCGGATGCTGACCAAGGCCGATCCATACGTGAACATGCTGCGCGGCACCGTGGCCTGCTTCGCGGCTGGCGTGGGCGGGGCGGACAGCATCAGCGTGCTGCCCTTCACCACCGCCTGCGGCCTGCCGGACAGCTTTGCCCGGCGCGTTGCCCGCAACACGCAGACCATCCTGATCGAGGAAAGCAACCTGCACCGGGTGGCCGACCCGGGCGCCGGTTCCGGCGCCATCGAGGCCCGGACTGAAGATCTGGCCGCTGCTGCCTGGGCGCTGTTTCAGGAAACGGAAGCGGCCGGCGGCATCGTTGAGGCCATGGTGGCCGGTACCGTGCAGAAACGCGTGGACGTGGCAAGGACGGAGCGCAGCCAGAAGATTGCCCGCCGCCGCCAGCAGATCACCGGCGTCAGCGCATTCCCCAACCTGCAGGAAGGGCCGGTGCGGGTTCTGTCCGGTGAGCATCTGCTGCTGGACGTCGCCTCTTCAACCCTCGCCCTGCCGAGACCGGGGGAGGGTTCCGTCATGCAGGCGATTTTCGACGCGCTGGAACAGGGAGCGACGCTGACGGACATCATGGCGTCCCGCCCGCTGATCGACGAGATCAGCCTCAACACCAGAATGCCGCAGCCGGAGCGCCAGTCCGAGCCATTCGAGCGCCTGCGGGAGGCCGCAGCCCTGACCAATCCGGCCGGGCGCACCGTGTTTCTGGCGGCTCTCGGGCCGCTGGCGGATTTCACCGCAAGGGCAACCTGGGCCAAGAACTTCTTCGAGGCGGGCGGTCTGCCGGTGACCGGCGGGGCAGAGACGGATGGCATCGGCGCCACCGTCGAGGCCTGGCGCGCCAGCGGGGCGCCGCTGGTCTGCCTCGTCTCCTCGGACAAGATCTATGCCGCGCAAGGCGCGGAGGCCGCTGCCGCCCTTTCCGCCGCCGGGGCGGAGCACATCTATCTGGCCGGAAAGCCGGGCGAACTGGAGACCTCCTTGAAGGATGCAGGTGTCAGCGCCTTTGTCTTCGAGGGCTGTGCCATGCTGGACATCCTTGCCGATGCGCACAGGCGTCTTGGATTGCCGGTTGCGGCGGGAACATCAGGGGAGGGGTTGCTGTGAGCCGGATTCCGAATTTTGCCGTCCGCCCGTTCCGTGATGTGCTCGGCAAGGCCGAAGCGCCTGAGGGCCTGGACAGCTGGATGACGCCGGAAGACATCGCCGTCCCCCCGGTGCCAACAGCTGCCGATCTTGAAGGGCTCTCGCATCTCGACAGCTACCCCGGCCTGCCGCCCTTCGTGCGCGGGCCTTACCCCACCATGTATGTGCAGCAGCCCTGGACGGTGCGCCAATATGCGGGCTTCTCCACGGCGGAGGATTCCAACGCCTTCTACCGGCGCAATCTGGCGGCCGGGCAGAAGGGGCTTTCCGTCGCCTTCGACCTTGCCACCCATCGCGGCTATGACAGCGACCACCCGCGTGTGGCCGGGGACGTGGGCATGGCGGGCGTGGCCATCGACAGCATCTTCGACATGCGCACGCTGTTTTCCGGCATTCCGCTGGACCAGATGAGCGTGTCCATGACCATGAACGGTGCCGTGCTGCCGGTGCTGGCGCTCTATATCGTTACTGCCGAAGAGCAGGGCGTGGCGCAGAACCGGCTGTCGGGGACCATCCAGAACGACATCCTCAAGGAGTTCATGGTCCGCAACACCTACATTTACCCGCCTGCGCCCTCGATGCGGATCATTTCGGACATTTTTGCCTATACCTCGCAGAACATGCCGAAGTTCAACTCCATCTCCATCTCCGGCTACCACATGCAGGAAGCGGGGGCGACGGCGGATCTGGAGCTGGCCTATACTATCGCCGACGGCATCGAATATGCCCGCGCCGGGGTGGCGGCGGGCATGGACATTGACCAGTTCGCGCCGCGCCTGTCGTTCTTCTGGGCCATCGGCATGAACTTCTTCATGGAAGTGGCCAAGCTGCGCGCCGCGCGCCTGATCTGGGCGCAGCTGATGCAGCAGAACTTTGCGCCGAAGAGTGACAAGTCCCTGTCGCTGCGCACCCATTCGCAGACCTCCGGCTGGTCGCTGACGGCGCAGGATGTCTACAACAACGTTATCCGCACCTGCGTGGAGGCCATGGCGGCGACGCAAGGCCACACCCAGTCGCTGCACACCAACGCGCTGGACGAGGCGCTGGCCCTGCCGACGGACTTTTCCGCCCGCATTGCCCGCAACACCCAGCTGTTTCTGCAGCAGGAAAGCGGCACCACCAGCCCCATCGACCTGTGGGGCGGATCCTTCTATGTGGAGAAGCTGACCGCGGATCTCGCCGCCAAGGCCATGGCGCATATCACCGAAGTCGAGGCGCTGGGCGGCATGGCCAAGGCCATCGAAAAGGGCATTCCGAAGCTGCGCATCGAGGAGGCCGCTGCCAAGACGCAGGCGCGCATCGACAGCGGGGCGCAGACCGTGGTGGGCGTCAACAAGTACAAGCCCGACTTTGAAGAGCCCATCGAGGTTCTGAAGGTGGACAATGCGCAGGTGCGCGCCATGCAGATCGAAAAGCTGCAGCGCCTCAGGGCCGAGCGCAACGAGGCCGAAACGCAGGCCGCGCTGGCCGCCCTCACCGCCTGCGCGGCCTCCGGCGAAGGCAACCTGCTGGACCTTTCCGTCAAGGCGGCAAGGGCGAAGGCGACGGTGGGCGAAATCAGCTTGGCGATGGAGCAGGTGTTTGGCCGCCACAAGGCGGAGATCCGCTCCATTTCCGGCGTCTACAAGCGCGAGGCAGGGGCCATGTCGGACAAGGTGGGCAAGGTGCAGAAGCTCGTGGAGGCCTTTGAGGAGAACGACGGGCGCCGCCCGCGCATTCTCGTCGCCAAGATGGGGCAGGACGGCCACGACCGCGGCCAGAAGGTGATCGCCTCCGCCTTTGCCGACCTCGGCTTCGACGTGGACATCGGCCCGCTGTTTGCAACGCCTGAGGAAGCCGCCCGGCAGGCGGTGGAAAATGACGTGCATGTGGTGGGCGTCTCGTCGCTTGCCGCCGGCCACCTCACCCTGGTGCCCGCCCTCAAGGCGGCACTGGCCGCTGAAGGGCGCGAGGACATCATGATCGTCGTCGGCGGCGTCGTCCCCCCGCAGGACTACGACGCCCTCTACGCCTCCGGCGCCACCGCCATCTTCCCCCCCGGCACCGTCATCGCCGACGCCGCCGTGGACCTCATCGCCAAGCTGAACGCGAGGCTGGGGTATGAGGGGAGCGAGGCGGCGTGAGGGATCAGATTCCTCACAAAGCTGGTGTTCTCTCCTTCGTCATGGCCGGGCTTGTCCCGGCCATCTGCAGGCCAATGGCTTGTGCAGATCCCCGGCACAAGGCCAGGGATGGCGATGGAAGCTATTCGGTTTCGGAGCCGCCGGTGCGTGCGTGCCGGCAGTGCCTCAAGCTGCGTCAGTTGGCGTTGCGCCAGAGTTCGATGCTGCGAAGGCGGGATCTCATGCCTTGCAGGGTTGAGTGCACCAACTCTTCAGGAAAGGAGCCGGGTAGTGAAGAGATGCAGGCCTGCGCGGCTGCGTGGCCTGTGTCGAGCAGCGTTTCGAGTTCCCGGGCGATGATGGCCGGATCAAAGTCACACCGTCCTGCCGTCTGAAGGAAGTGGCGTGGCGTAATGCTGGCGATCTTGTAGTGATTGCGGTCCCCTGCCGAAATGGCCATCTTGAACCTGCTGATATCCACCTGACCGGCATCAACACTCGGCTGTGCTGTCAGCACATCATACAGCGGGGTCAGCTGGTAGCGGCCTCCGGTCCGCAGGAAGATACTGAAGTTCTTGGCGTGGCCATCCGTCGCTCCAATCAGCCAGAAGACGATCTGAGCCTTGAGGTAGGCGCGTTGATCCTCCTCCGGCCTATCGCTGCCCTTCAGCAGCGTCATGACAGCTTGATTGTCCGGCCCGCCATCCGCCTGGTATTTGCGCTCGGGCGGTACGGACAGCGCCTGACACATATCCTCCTGCGGCAGCCGCAGCAGGCGGCCATCAGCTGTCCAGAAGCGGTCGAAACGCTCGATAGCAAGGGCCTTGGTGCCAGCAAAATCCACGATCCCGGCATTGGCTACCGGGAGGCCGAAAGCCGCACAGAGGCGCAGGCAGAGATATTCATTCTCGATGCTGTTGCTGAGGTCGATACCGTCCGGAAGCTGGCCGATCTGAGGCTTGATGATATGTGTCGTGGGTGTCGTCCCATCGGGGACCATCCATTGCCCGGCATGGCGCAGCAAGGCGGTCTTTTCCTGCGCGCCTGCAATTGAAATCCTGAATGCGTCCTCGCCATCCATACCTAGCGGCGCCATCTTGAGGGCTGCGATTTTCCGGGCGATACCTTCATCGCTGATCGGGTGTCCGGAGATGGTTCCGGCCTTGCCCGGATCAGCATCCTCTGCAAGGAATTGAAGCGCTCCAGCGCAGTCGCCGCCGATCTTGCTGAGCAGGCTGTAGGCATCCGTGCCGTGCGCCTTCACCCTTGCAGCGACCTGACGGCGTATTCCGACGTTGTCCGGCAGCAGGTTTTCAAAGAAGGAAATGACGGCAGCACCGGAATAGCGCTCTTCGCGCAAGGGCAGGGATAGGGAGACCGGAAAGGCATGTTCCCAATCCAGCCAGTCCCTTTCATAGCTGAACAAGACGGCGCCGTTGGCTTCCTGCATGAGCAGACCTGCCCTGCGCCCGTTGATCAGCACCTGTAGCGGAGGGTTTTGTCTCTTGCGCGCCATTCAGAAGATGTCCTCGAAGCTGACCGGGGAGGTGGTGCGCTCCTGGATGACGAGTTCGAGATTGAGGGCGGAGAGAACGTCAGTCAGCGTTTTCAGCTGGGCGCCGCCTTCACCCTTTTCCAATTGAGAGATTGTCGCCTGCCGCAGGCCGGTCTTTTGACCAAGCTGGGCTTGTGTCAGGCCTTTCAGTTTGCGCTGCCGCCGTATGGCGGCGCCAATCTGGAATGGGATGCGGACAATGGTGCTCATGAAACCTCGCAGGCGCGGCTGCTCATCCTATACGCCCCAGCGTATCAAAATAATTTATACGCTACAAGGTATAAAATTGCGTTATACGGAGCGGCGTATAAATTAAAATAATACGCTTTAGCGTATGTATGGCGCTGACTTGCTTGAATACTGGTGTCAGGCCAAACGGGCACCCCGTTGGATGCAGAACCAGACCCTGCCGGGCGTGAGCAGATCGTACCGGCCGGACGGCCCAAAAGACCGCAGATCTGGCGGCGTTCTGGGTGATTTCGGCGCATTGTTTTGCCGGCATGGTGCGATGAAGGGCTGATCGGGCCTTTGTGTCCGCAGTCCTGCAGCCGAGGTTGATTGGAACATGTCGCCCATAGTCGAACGCATTCCGAGCGATGAACGCCTTCCGGCTGAGGCCGATGCCGTTATTGTTGGCGGGGGCATCCTCGGCGCCACCGCTGCCTATTTCCTGGCAAAGCGGGGCCTGTCTGTGGCTCTGCTCGAGAAGGGGCATATCGCCTGCGAACAATCGAGCCGGAACTGGGGCTGGTGCCGCCAGCAGAACCGCGACAGGCGGGAGTTGCCGCTCTCGGTGATCTCCATGCGGCTGTGGGACGAGCTGACCCGGGACATCAACCGGGATCTCGGCTTCCGGCGTTGCGGCCTTGTTTATGCGACCCATGACGAAGCGGTGCTCGCCGGCTGGGAAAAATGGCGTGAAGTCGCCCGGGATTATGGCGTCGGCACCCGCGTGCTCAGCCGGGCCGAGCTGGCCGAGCGCGTTCCCGAGACACGTGGCAAATGGGTTGGCGGCACCTATTCGGAGCACGATGGCAAGGCCGAGCCAGCACTCGCCGCGCCTGCGATCGCGGAAGGGGCCAGAGCTTTGGGCGCCACGATCCATCAGGGATGCGCCGCCCGGGGGATTGATCTGGCCAATGGCAGGATCGCCGGTGTGCACACGGAGAAGGGCTATATCAAGACCAGCGCCGTGCTGTGTTCGGCGGGTGCCTGGTCCTCGCGGTTCCTGAGGCCGCTTGGGGTCAGCTTCCCGCAGGCGAGCATCCGCCAGACTGCGCTGCGCTCCGCCCCCACGGTCAACATCGGCGAGGCGATTTCCACGCCCTATTGCACGATCACGCGCCGGCTGGACGGAAGCTACACACTTGCCATCAGCGGCAAGGCGAACCTCGAGATCACGCCCCAGGCCATCCGCTACAGCCGGGAATTCATGCCGCAATTCATCCGCCGGCTGAAGAATGTCAAACTCGGCATTGGCAAGTCGTTCCTGTCCGGGCCGGATTCACTGTCTGCCCTGCTGGCCACCGACGACCGGATCTTTGAAAAGAACCGGGAGCTGGACCCGCCGCCGTTGAAATGGCTGATCCGCCAGGTGGTGGAGAGCGTCAGCAAGACCTTCCCCCAGCTGGAGGGCATCAAGATCGAAAGCGCCTGGGGCGGCTTCGTCGATTGCACGCCGGACGCGGTGCCTGTGGTCTCCAAGGTGGACAAGGTTGAGGGGCTGGTGCTCGCGGCGGGCTGTTCGGGCCATGGCTTTGGTCTGGGGCCGGGGCTGGGCTATCTGGCCGCTGAACTCATCGTCAACGACACGCCCAGCGTCGATCCGGCGCCGTTCCGCCTGTCGCGTCTGGTTGATGGCTCGAAGCTGGACGTCTCCGCCATCTGATATCCGGGCGTGATGCGTCAGTGCTGAGCGGGCGGCCCGCATATTGGCCGGGGGAGCTGGCATCCGCCGTCCCCCCGGTTCGCAGCCGCCTGATCTGGCGTGTCAGCCTTGCTGTGTCTTGGCACGGATCAGCGCATCGGCGATGAACAGGTCCTGAAGAGAAATTCCCGAACTGTCGAAGACGGTGATCTCCTCATCGCTGCGGCGTCCGGGCGCCCGTCCCTCGATGACATCGCCGATCTGCGTAACCTTGAGAGTGCCCGCTTCGATCTCCTGCCGCGCGTGCTGGAAATCACCGATCTGGACGGATTGGGACAGCAGATCGCAGAAAAGGCTCGCACGCGGGTAGAGACCTTCGGGCAATTCGTGCTTGCCGGGCGCATCCGACCCCATGCTGACCACATGCGTGCCGGGGCGAACCCAGCCGGCATCGAACAGCGGCTCACGTGAAGGGGTTGCCGTGACGATGATATCGGCGGCCTGCACCGCTTCCTGGGCCGAAACCGCGCGGGCCTTGAGCCCGGTCTGAGAGACTTGCCCGACAAAGGCGTCCAGCCGCTCGGATGGGCGGGAGACGACCAGCACCTCCGTAACCGGCCGGATCCTTGCGAGGGCGGCAATCTCGAAGCTGGCCTGATTGCCGGACCCGAAGACGGCAAGGGTCCTGGAATCCTTGCGGGCCAGCAGGCTGGCGGCAACCGCATCGGCGGCGGCGGTCCGGTAGGCGTTGACCTTGCCGCCCTCAAGCACGGCGCGCAGACGGCCGGTCCGCTGATCGAGCAGTACGATGGTCGAATTGTGCCGCGGCAGGCCGATGGCCGGGTTTCCGGACCAGAAGGAGCCGACCTTCACGCCGGTCAGCTCGTCCGACCAGCCCGACTTCAGGGAGAACCTGTTGGTTGGATCCTTGGAGTGCCCCAGGACAGCCGGAAAGACGCCGCTCTGGCCGGAGGCTGCAGCAGCGAGCGCCTGGCGCGCCGCCTCGAATGCCAGCTCATGCGTCACCATTGCGGCGGATTCTTCTTCGCTCACATAGATCATCCTGGGTCTCCGATTGCGCGTGGAACGCCGCAGGCCGCTGACCGGGCAGTGTCAGGGGCGGCGGTTTCAGGGGGCAGGCTGCATCTTTGCCCGCATGGCCGCCGTCAATTGTGCTGATTGAACGGCAAAAACGAATGATTCCACTGGCTTGGCTGCGCCAAACGGCAGGGGCGCCTTGACGGAGGATGTCATCCTGACCGTGACTTCAACAGAAGCCGGACCCCGTTGCACCTGTGGCAAGCCAGAGCGTTAGAGACACTGCGGCTTGCATGACCATCGCCACGCCTCCGGCGCAGGGCAATGGCATCCGGTTCTTCAAAGATCTGCCTGGGCCGCAGGACGGCCCTCAGCTCCGCCCCTGAAAATCAATCCTTCGGCCAGTGATGAGGATCGCGCCACCCATGCAAACCGCAGAACAAACCAGCCCGCACCCGCAATCGATCCACGGTCTCGTCACGCCATCGCTTCTGCTCGACCGCAGCAAGCTCGACCGCAATATCACCCGGCTGGCTGATCACGCGCGGCAGTTGGGCGTGGTCCTGCGCCCGCATATGAAGACCGCAAAGAGCATTGACGTGGCGCGGCGTGTCTTTCCGGATGGGCCGGGGCCGATCACCGTCTCCACGATTGCCGAGGCCGAGTATTTCGCCAGCCACGGCTATCGTGACATGACTTATGCAGTGGGCCTGTCGCCTGCTTCTGCCCTGCGCGCCATGGAGCTTTGCGCCCGCACGGGCGCAGACCTCAAACTGCTGCTCGACACGGTGGAACAGGCCGATGCCCTGGCTGCGGTGCGCGAAGCGGCCGGGGTGGTCCCTTCGGTGCTGATCGAACTGGATGTCGATGATCATCGCGGCGGGCTCAAGCCCGACGACCCCAAGCTCATCAAGGTGGCCGGGCGCGTTGGTGCGGCGGGCGCCAAGCTTCTCGGAGTTCTGGCGCATGCCGGTGAGTCCTATGGATTGAACACGCCTGAAGCCCTGATCGCCGCCGCCGAGAGCGAGCGGGTGGCGACGGTCCGGGCCGCCGAAATCCTGCGGGCGCATGGCCATGCCTGCCCGGTCGTCAGCCTGGGCTCCACCCCGACCGCCCACTTTGCGCGGAACCTCGAGGGTGTCACGGAGCTGCGCGCGGGCGTTTACATGTTCTTTGACCTTGTCCAGCACGGCGTCGGGGTCTGCAGCAAGGATGACATCGCCATTTCCGTGCTCGCCTCGGTGATCGGCGTCAAGCCGGAGAAGGGCTGGATCCTGGTCGATGCCGGCTGGATGGCTCTGTCGCGTGACCGTGGCACGGCAAGCCAGCGCGTTGACCAGGGCTATGGCGTGGTTTGCGACGAAGCCGGGCGGGTGATTGAGGACGTGATCGTCTCGCAGGCAAGCCAGGAGCACGGCATCCTGTCCATCCGGCCCGGCTCGGGCAGGACCATGCCGGATCTGCCCGTCGGCACAAGGGTCCGCATTCTGCCCAACCATGCCTGCGCCATGGCCGCCCAGCACGGGTTTTACAGCGTTGTTGACGGCGAGGATGCCGGTATCGAGGCGCGCTGGGAACGCATTCGCGGCTGGTGAAGGCCGCCGCTACGACAAGAGGCACGAAGCAAGATGAAACTGACATCTGGCGGGGCGGTGTCCCCGCTCACGCACCTCGCCGACAACGGCCATCTCGGCCTTTTCTACATCGGCGGCCAATGGGTTTCCCCCAAGGGCGCTGCCCATGCCGATGTGGTCAATCCGGCCACCGAAGAGATCATCGCGCGGGTTCCTCTCGGAAATAGCGCTGATGTGGATGCTGCGGTGGCTGCCGCGCGGGGGGCGTTCGCCAGCTGGAGCCGGACGCAGCCGGGCGAACGCGCTGCGCTGCTGGAACGTCTGCAGCAGCAGCTCGAGGCGCAGAGCGAACGCATCGCGCAGTGCCTCAGCCTCGAAATGGGCGCCGCGATCAGTTACGCGCGGAGCGCCCAGGTGCCGCTGGCCATCGCCCATGTGAAGGCCGCACGGGAGATCCTTGCGGACTTCCAGTTTATCGAGCGGCGTGGCCAGACCGCCATCGCACGCGAGGCAATCGGCGTCTGCGCGCTGATCACGCCGTGGAACTGGCCGCTCTACCAGATCACGGCCAAGGTGGCTCCGGCCCTTGCCGCAGGTTGCACCGTGGTGCTGAAGCCGAGCGAACTGTCGCCGCTGAGTGCGCTGCTTTTCGCCGAAGCCATCGAGCAGGCGGGTTTCCCGGAGGGGGTGTTCAACCTCGTCCACGGCAACGGCCCGGATGTTGGGACGGCGCTCGCCGCGCATCCTGATGTCGACATGATTTCCATAACCGGCTCCACCCGTGCCGGCATTGCGGTGGCGCAGACCGCCGCAGCTACGGTGAAGCGTGTGGCGCAGGAACTCGGGGGCAAATCGCCCAACGTTATCCTGCCGGATGCCGATCTCGCGCGTGCAGTGCCCCCCGGCGTTGCTGCCAGCTTCCGCAATCTGGGACAGTCTTGCAGCGCACCAACCCGCATGATCGTGCCGCGCGAGCGGCTGGCCGAGGTCGAGGCACTCGCCGTCAAGGCTGCGGCCGAGATCGTTGTCGGGGATCCCTTTGTGGAAACGGCAACGCACGGGGCCATCGCCAATCGCGCCCAGTTTGACCGCATCCAGACCATGATCGGCGCCGCCATTGCCGAAGGCGCCAAGCTGTTGACTGGCGGGCAGGGCCGCCCGGACGGCCTCAAGGCCGGGTTCTTCGTCAAGCCCACCATCTTCTCAGACGTGCGCACGGATATGCGCATCGCACAGGATGAGGTGTTCGGGCCGGTGCTCTGCATCCTTCCCTATGACACGGTTGAGGAAGCCGTCGCCATCGCCAACGACACGGTCTATGGCCTCGGAGCCCATGTTCAGGGCAGCGACATGGATCTGGTCCGGCACGTGGCCTCGCAGATCCGCTCCGGCCAGGTGCACCTGAACTATCCGGCCTGGGACCCCCACGCCCCGTTCGGCGGCTACAAGCAGTCCGGCAACGGGCGCGAATATGGCCTTGAGGGCATGCTGGAATATCTCGAAGTCAAGTCGGTGCTGGGATACTATCAGGAGGCCTAGGTTCGGCCGCTTCTGTTGTTGCTTGTTGACAGCGTCCGGACACACCGTGCCGGACGCTGTCTGCTTTTGTGAGGGACAGTGTCAGCGGCGAGCAGACGACTGCTGGTCTCAGGTGTTTGGCCCAACGATGCGGGATCTTTGACCTGTTGCAGGGTTTGGATGGTATGGACGGATCAGGGTTCCCGCGTACCCCTGCCTGGAACTGACCTAACGTCATGAATTCCATAGTCAAACCAAGTTTCCGGCTATTTGATCAGAAAATCTGATTGATACAATCAGAAGATACGAATTTTGCTAATTCCAGCAATTGGGTAACGTCATGTCACTGGCGCTGTTTCTGATCAGGGAACGGCGGCTGATCCCTGCCGGGTTTCATCCCTCGGAGGCGGAGCAGAATTTCCGGGCAGCATACCCCCCGCCGCTGTCCGCCACAAAAGACATCAACGCTTCACGCTGTGCTGATGATGCGCTCCATGAGCTTGGGGGCAGTGACTTCTACAGCGAACTTTTCTTCAAAGAGCTTCCTCGCATTTTTCGCAAGTGCCTCTGATTTTCCAGTATCATTTAGCAAAGCTCCCAGCGCCATGGCCATCATTTCAGGTTGGCGTGGCGGGATCAGGAGACCAGTTCGCTCGTGCAGGATCGCTTCACGGCAGCCGTCGGCATCAGTGGAGACAATTGGAAGACCAAAAGCCATTGCATTCAAGAGCGCTAGCGGCAGGCATTCCATTGTCGATGATTGGACATAGACGGAAGCAGAGGCATAATGTGCGGAGAGCTCTTCCGGCGCAAGGTTCGGAATGAGCTGGACCCGGTCTCTCAGATCATTTTTTAGGACTCGCACCAAGAGATCTCTGCTAAGCGCGTTCCGCGACGGCGCATGAGCTCCAATGATGTGAAGCTGGACATCATCGGCTATCAATCCTTTTTTGATACCCTCTGCGAAGGCCTCGATGAGATTCCATGTACCTTTCCTCGGGCCTGTTGACTGCACAGACAGGATGACACGTTTGGTGCTTGCTTGCACCTGATCCAGGACTAGCCTGGAGCCGCTTGAGTGCTTCAAGCCGCTCCAGTAGAAGACCTCGCCGTCATAACCTTCATCGGCCCATTTCTGTCTTGTGGCGTCCGATCCGAACAAAAAGACAACACGCTTCTGGTCTGCCAAACGCCGCAGACGTGTAAGATGGCGGCCGGATCGCATGACTAGGGATGGCTCATAGGTTTCATGTATGTACCAGAAAGCAGGGCCGTTCCACTTTTCAAGCAAAGGCAAGGCCAATGGCCAGCTGGCGAATGAGTTCACCAGCAAGGGGCCTTTTCCGGATGTCTTCATTCTGTACCGTAGTATGCGGATCCTGGCTCCTAGGGCACCTGACAGTTTAGCTGAGAACGTCAACGGACGTTTGGCGAGTACCGGAACACGCCGGTCGTCGGCCAGTTGCATAAGAAAGCCACCAGCTTTGCTCAAGAGGTGCGATAAAGTGTCTTCCGTCACCACAGGGCTTTTCATTCTCGCATAGTCATCTGCAAGAGGGCCTGTGCCCAAGCTGATAACATGTGTCGACACATTCAACTGATGCAATGCTGAGGCAACGTCTCTCAGGAGAACGGGGGCTCCCGTTCGGCTAAGCTCGTGACTAATCAAGGTTATCTGAGAACGCTCGGTTCCCTTTTGCGGAGCGGTTGCAAGATCTTCCGGTTCAGAAGTGGAACGGTGTGTACGAGCTAAAGACGGATCATGCATAAGACCGTCGACAGCCTTCTCCAGATGTGGCGGCCAAACTGTGGTTGCAAGAGTATAACAGCCATGATCCAGCCTTGGAGCAAGTGGATTGGCTGGGTGTACCTCTGCAGAGCGTTTCAGATATGATCTAACGATGCGAGCAACCTCGTCCGTGATGAGATTGTCGCTCTCACCAATCGTATTGCTAGCGTGAATACGATATGCGTAGAGTTTATCCCTGATGAGAACAGGCTCCTCGAGAGCACTTACTCTCAACATGAAGTCGAGATCGTGCGCGTAGCGAAAGTCGTTAAATAAACCGATCTCCTGGATGAGCGACTTATGGAAGAAAAAATTACCGGTAGAGACGCCAATATTGTAACGTAAAAGGAGCTGTGAAATGCTTGGCGCAATATCCAGTTCTTGCATCTTCAGATCGGCATACCAATGACGCCACCTGTGCTCTGCCGGAAGCGGGGCTCCGTCATCATCAATCGGATCAACATATGTGAAGACAAAACGTGCCTTGTGCGCCAGTGCTGCCTCTACGCAGCGCCGTATACGTCCTGGGAGGTAGTAGTCATCCGAGTTCAAAATAGCCAAATATTCGCCGCGTGCACGTTCCAGGCCCTCATTGATCGTATTATGAGCTCCCCGGTTCTCTCTGCTGGAAATTTGTATCGTTAGATCCGGGGCAATCTGCAAGTTAGCAACAGCAGCTTCAAGCTTTTGGACGCTATCGTCCTTTGAACCGTCGTCGATGACAATTATTTCGAGCGGCCGCCAGTCCTGCTGCACAACTGACATCAGCGCGTCAACAATATAACGGCCGTGATTATAGACGGGGATGATGACCGAAACCAATGGGGAGGTCGATACTGTGTTTGTCATTGCGGGAGCGAATCCAAAAGAGTTGAAAAAAGAGCTGATCCGCCGCGAACGTCGGCAAGCATCAGAGAGTAGCCTTCTTCAAAACTAAGCTTGGGTTTCCACTCCAAGATCCGGCATGCTTTGGATATGTCCAAAATGCTCACCGGAACGTCAAAGCTCCTGGCAGTCTGATAGCTGACGCTAGGACTCAAGCACAGCTGAGTGCGAAGTACATCCAGAATTCTATTCAAGGAAATGCCTTCACCACTTCCTATATTAAAAACCGGTGACTGCGCCTCATTGATTGCTTTGTGAGATGCATCGCTTAAAGCCAAAAGCGCCGCCGTTAAATCCGCTATATGAATATAGTCTCTCACGACTTCCCCATCTCCCCAGATGGAGATCGGTTTGGCATCGAGTGCTTGAAACAGAAATGTGCTGGCTGCTCCCTGGCGCTTTGCCGGATTCTGCCCAGCACCGTAGGGGTTTGAAATTCTCGCGATACGGCAGTCGATCCCATGGGCCTTGCGGTAATATTTCAAATAGACCTCTGCTGCCGACTTCGAGGCGCCATAGGCGTTTATCGGGTCGTAGGGCTCGATCTCGGTCACGGGTGTGCGTCTGACCGGGCCATAGATTGTTCCGCCGGAGGAGGAAAAGACAACCTTCGTTCCGAGTCCGCCAGCTTGCTTGCGTTTCTTCAGAACCTCCAGGAGGCGAATTGTCTCGCGTAGGTTTGAATCGAAATCTACCAATGGATCTGCATCTGCCGAAGAGGGAATCGTGGTCCATGCGTAGTGATGAACTACATCGGCGCCTTCCAGAACCTCCTCCCAATCTGGATTGAGTGTGGTGACTTTGCGGTGTTTGACCGGCAAGAGTTCGAGTAGAGCCGGAGAGGGGTCGGTCACATCCGCCAGGATAACTGTTTCACCGCGACGGTGAAGAGCAAGTGCCACATGACGCCCGATGAAACCGTTTCCTCCAAGGATCAAGTGCACTGTCATCTTTGGATCTCCGGCAGATATGAAGCGGCATAGCCGAACCCTGCTTGCTCAACAGCAAAAGGAATGACGCGTTCAATTGCATGGAGTAATGTGCCGTCGCTTGGCAGCGGTTCAGCCGGATAGTCTGCCCAGTCCAGTTTCAGGTCGAAAAGTGGCTTCAGGGCTTCTGTTCTTGCCCAGAACATAGTTCCGATTGGCCACTCGAATGATCTTGGCAGCTCAGCAATACGTCCCATCCGGCGTGCAAGTTCCTGCGCGGTGTCAAAGTTTTGATCCCATCCATGGATATGTGCGTCCTCCGGGAAAACGAGTCCCAGCCGCGGATCAGCAGAAAATGCACCCAGACAAACGTCTGCGGCAGGAACCTTGTTACCGATCAGATGTTCCCACAGAAACTCTCTCCATTGGTCGCCAGTTTGTTTCTCAACATGGGGTGATTTTTTCCCATGAAAATGACCGACAACATCATAGCGCGACAGTAAATCTCTATCTATTCCACTCAAGAATGGTCCAATATCGCGGCCTTTGTTACCCACAACAGAAATACTGTGTTGCCCCTTGAGGCCCGCCTTCGACATAATTTCTTGCGCTACAGCCGCCTTTTCGTCGTCAGGCACTGTGACGATGAGGTCAAACACGCTCGCATTATGACTAAGTCGCGTCAGAAAATCCTGCAGCAGGTCAATGTAATAGAAGTGTCCATGGACAAGAGCCTTCAAACTGGTCGGTGCTGGCGCGGCCCCGCTGAGATGAACAAGCGCGTGAGCCCAGCGTCCTTCAGGCCGCCCTTTTTCCAGCCAATGCGCCAAAGGATCACAACTCCCGTCATAGTCCTTGCAGTCTTCTGCGTAGATCACAGGATTAAAGCCGGCAATTGGGCGTCTGAGCCCACTTGGTGAAGTTCCGGGCAATGCGCGCGCAATTCGCGATCTGAGCAGATAAGTGTGCAGCAAATCTTGAGGATACCGGTCAGCAGGCCAGCTGCCGCCAAAAACAGCTTCGTCAAAAGCTGAAGGTCTCGCCTTGGCAATCCGCTCATAGTCACGGCCGATCGCCAGTGCTTCTTGACGGGCTTCCTCACCGCACTTCCGTAGGCCGTCGGCATAGCTTTCTACGCTGAACACGTTAGCTCCGAAAGAAAGGCAAGCCTTCTGCGCCTGAGAATAGAAGACTTTGTCGCTGGAGAGGCGCAGGACTATGTCCGCAAGAGAGGATGCTCTCAAATGTGGGGCAACCAGGCGTCGCGTTTCATCCTGAGACTTCAAAATTTCTGCAATAGAGTTTGCATTATCAATGCATACAACAGGAGTACCTGATCTCAAAGCCGCAATTGAAATCTGCGACATTGCATCAGAAACCGACACAGAAGCGTAGATATCGACGCAATCCATAATGGCGGAGAGGTCATTCTCCGCATTCAAGATGGAAATGTATTCTTTGATGCCGCTTTTTTTGATAAGTGTTTGTATGATATCTTCATATCTACCGTCTTGGTACGCTGAGCTCCCCTGTGTCACCCAGATATAGCGCAATGCTCTACCTTGCCGGTCACTTGCACCGGTTTCAGCTGCCAGCGCGATGAATGCTTCTATACCTGATGCGGGTGTCAGCTCACCGGAGCCTAGCACGATGAAATCATCCTGATGCTGGGCCGGGCGGACAAGCTTCCGGACTTCCAGATGATATTGCTCCGTTCCAAAGCCTCGGTCTGGCCGCGCAGGAGTGAGCTCTGCCGCAGGCGGCAGAATGTTCATCTGGCGCCGGGAGAGATATGGGTGTTCCGCGGCGAAGGATTCTACCACTGCCCTGGAGGGGAACACGAGCCGGTGTGCCCAGGGAAGAAACTCATAGGCGCTGCCATACGGGCGGACAGAGGACGAAAATGCGTCAACGACCTGCACAACGCCCAAACCTGCAGCCGCCAAGCCCCTGACATTAATACGGCTACTCACTGACATCACAAGGGCGAAGGACGGTTGTAACTCGTCTACCAGCCGCGAAAGAGCTTCGTTGCGGTCCTTTCCTTCCATGTCTGGCTCGTCCGGTAAGGTTACGACGGCGCTCATAATGTCAGAGACGCCAGCAGGCAATGGTGTTCCCGCATTGACAAAGGCAATGATGTCGTGTGTCTTGCTGATCTGCCTCGAAACGCTGATCCAGCAAGAATTTGTGAAATATGGATCACTGCCAAGCACCAACAGTACGCGCGGGCGTTCTGACTGTGTCAACGTTGGAAGAGTCATTCTTTTGGCAGGAGTAATACCCGGTCGTTGTTCGTTTCTTCCAAACAGAACAAAATGTCTTAACAGGCCAAAGCCGGACTGTGCCACATCTGGATTGCGACGGGCATAGTAGTCCGGATCAAATTGCGCTGAAGGAGCAACACGCTTCGCCTCACCAACCTGCAGATAGTGCTCAAGCGGATCAACACCGGCGGCACGAGCTTCGGCCGCGAGGGTGTAGTGGCCCTCATCAAAAAAACCGCTGTCCCGAATGGATGCGATGGCACTATCCTCATCCGTGCTTACTGGCCGGCCGAGGGCTACGCCGATCTTCTTCAGGGCATGCTTGCCCGCACGCAGGGCAAGGTCCTTATATTGTGGAGTCAGCGTACCGGTCTTTACAAGTTCAGTAAATTGGCGTTTCAGGATATCCCTGTCGCGCCGTGCCTGAGGATTGTCACTGTTGTAAAGACGTCCCAAGGCCAAACTTAACTCATCAATATCAACACTGATGGCTCCACCTGTCTTGACATACAGCTGATCCCATTTGACAGCTTTGTGCTGTAGTTCCGTGCGCGCGCTAAGTATAGCGGACCGGTCCTGGTCCAGCGCAGCTAGATCGCTGTACGCTTTATGAAGCTGCTCTGCAGTCTCTTCAGCGCGGCGCCGTGTTTCCGTGCTCCGGATCGCATCAATATGTGCATCTCCCAAACACGAGAAGTAAAGCCGGACGGCTGCGGTTTCTTCCGCGGTTAGCGAAAAGAGTGAAGCGACGGCTGCAGGCAGCGTTTCCAGAGGCTGGCTGCCCACATATGCGACACCGAGACCATTTGAGTTGAGGAATTCGAATGTTGGGTAGCGGGACTTTATCTCGCGCCAGTAATCACAAACACCAAAGCCTTCCTTGAACACATTGGTGTCATGGAACAATACGATCGCACGATCGCTAAGTTTTGACTCCCAAGTCTCGAAGTCCTCACGGACGGCCTCATATGTATGAAGGCCGTCGATGTGGAGGAGATCTACGCTCGCATCTTCGATATAGGCCCTTGCGTTCGCAAAGCTCATGCGCATCAATCTTGAAAATTGCCCATAACGCGGATCATGCCATGCCTTCAGGTCGGCATAGACATCCTCACCATAGAGGCCAGCCTGAACGTCGCCGAACCAATGGTCCACGCCGAAACACAAAGTGTCGAGCCGAAACGCGGTGACAGCCTGAGCTATTGCGCAATACGAGTTGCCAGTGTGCACGCCGAGCTCGACGTACCGCCTCGGCTTTGCTGTCGCGACGATCCAGAATGCGAATGGCAGATGCCCTGCCCATGAATCAGGGAAAACCAAACGCTCTGGACGTGTCAAGGCAGGCTCCAGCCCCGTGGCGTCAGCGCTCATGAGACGCCAGAGCGAATTCATATGGGACGGTACTATTTCGACTGTCTCTGCCATAATCCAACTCAGGTTCGAGTCATCTGCGCAGGCATACCTTTGAACTGGATGTGATGCGCAGATGGGCTTCCAGTTGCAAGTTAAGTCGCGCTATTTGCGGGAGCGAGCGAGATATCAAGCATAGGAATTCCTACAAGCCCGCTGACCGTCTGACTACTATGCGATTTAAATATCAGTGCATCATGCATCCAGTGATGCTGCACATGCTCTTCCTGGGTCCCATCAGCCACAGCCACGGCTATGACGTAAGATCCTTTGGGTAGCGCGGGCATCGGAAATCTGAAGGTCGCTGTAAACCGCTCTCCCGCCCTAAACGAGGTAGTGCTGCTGCCGTCCTCATTGAGGGTTGTAAGAAAGGTATTGTCGCCAAAGAGCGCCTGACCCAGCCGGTCCTTGACATAGAAGCCGACGATTGGACGCGACAGGTCTATCAGCGCTTTTACTTCGACCGCCAAAATGACCTCTTCTCCACCAACAATCCAGCGGTATGGGCGGTTTTTTGTATCTACAAAGCGCACGTCTTCAATTCGGGCTCCTCCAGATCCAAAATCTCCTCCGCTATTTGGCTCAAATGCAAACAGCTCAATGTCGTTGCGAAGATTGCTGCCGTTAATCCATTTCTGGCGGCAGTCCAGCCAGTCTTCTGGTGCAACTGTTACTCTTGGGCTACTGTCGGGTTCGTCTTCTAGCGGAGTATCATCGTCGGAAGCTTTCGCATCGCCAAAGACGTGACCGAAATAAAGCTCACAAACGTCTTTTGCCCGGCCCTCTGCCTTCAGTTCTCCGCTGTCCAGCCAAATGGCTTGATCACATAGACCGATGACCGCAGCAGTGTCATGACTGACGAATAGGATGGTGCCTCTTTCGCGAAAAGCCCGTAGGAATCGCATGCATTTCTGACCGAAGGCAACGTCCCCAACTGCAAGAGCCTCATCGATAACGAGTATATCCGCATCGACATGTGCAATTACGGCAAATGCTAAGCGCACAAACATACCACTTGAATATGTCTTTACAGGCTGATCGATAAATTGGCCAATATCAGCAAACTGGGTGATCTTGTCAAAGCGCTGATCTACTTCAGACTTGGTCAAGCCATAAAGTGCAGCGTTGAGGTAGACGTTCTCACGTCCCGTGAATTCAGGATTGAATCCCGCACCGAGTTCCAGAAGTGCTGCGACCTTGCCCTTTATTAGGATTTCACCACTTGTCGGTGTGAGAGTGCCGCAGATCATTTGCAGCAAGGTCGACTTGCCAGACCCG
Source organism: Pannonibacter sp. I15F10I1 (assembly GCF_900185665.1). Taxonomy (NCBI): domain Bacteria; kingdom Pseudomonadati; phylum Pseudomonadota; class Alphaproteobacteria; order Hyphomicrobiales; family Stappiaceae; genus Pannonibacter; species Pannonibacter sp. I15F10I1. Next base: position 2,426 of record NZ_FYAN01000011.1, on the reverse strand, counting down.
TTCTTTCCTATAATGCCAACAGCCTCGCCTTTTTTTACGGTAAAGGAAACGCTGTTCAGTGCTGTGAAGGCCGTGTGATACCGCTGCCTTCCAAATGAAACGAGTTCAGCGATCCGATGAATTTGCCTCGTAAACAGACGGAACTGTTTCGTCAGGCAGCGAACTTCGATGGCAATTTCGGTCGCTGCGTCACAGGACATCTGAGAATCCTCGTCTCATGCGAGAGAAAGCGGTGTAACCGGCGGCCGCGATGAAAAGTGAAATGAGGGAATAGATAGCCAACCCCCAAAAATCGGGCAATGAATGTGAAAAAACTACCAGTCGGGATTGCTCTATAATAAAAGTCAGAGGGTTTATCGCAAATATTGGCTGAATTGACTCAGGAAGACGGGAAACAGGGTAGAACACGGGAGACATGAAGAGCAAGACCGTTGCGAGGAGACCCATTAACTGAGCAGTGTCTCTGACATAAACGGAGACGCCGGAGATCGCCCATGACAAGCCTGTTAGGAGAAGCGTGAAAGGCGCAATGATCAATGGGAGCCAAAGAACGCCAACGGATATGCTGCCAGTTGCAATGAACTGGAATGATAGGAAAACAAATACACTTATGAAGTATTGGAATAGAGCTGTTGAGATTGTCATAACTGGAAATATTTCCAGTGGAAAAACAACTCTCTTCACAAGGTTTGCGTTTGCGAGAATGATGGATGGTGATCGAGTTAGGACTTCTGTTGCATAGCTATGCGTCATAAGCCCGACGAAAAGTGTTAGCGCAAAGCCAAGCGTACCCCCGGGCTCGTCGGTTCCATCTGCTGACCACCGCATTTGAAAAACTTTTCCGAACATGAAAGTATAGACAGCAAGCATCAGCAGTGGGACAAGAAAGGTCCATGCCAATCCCATAACAGAGCCGCGGTAACGTGCTGCGATATCGCGTCTGAATAGGGGAATGGCAATTTGATAAAGTTGATGGAATTTTGAGACAAGGGTGGCTTTACTGGCAGAATTCATATTGTAGGCCTTGTGCCGAGGTATCTCTAATCGGACCTAATGCCCGGCACCTCATGTCAATTTTCCGCTGTGCAAAGACATGCGTATTTGCCCAGCCTCTGCTCAAGCTCGCGCCATCCCATACATCGGTAGGGGACACTCATCGGCTCTTGCACTGAATTTATCCGTATACAGCGCCTGATCACCAGCCGCAAGACCAGTATGGCGGGGCAGAATATGCGCAAAAAAGACGTAAATATATCAATGTTTTGCTGTGTCGATCAGCTGGCGTGATGCCCATTCGGGGAGTGCAGGTGCTCTTTGGAGGAAGAGAGTGGAAGCCCAAGCAGCCTGATCGATCGTGTCCAGAATCTTTTGCACATTTCGTCAGGCGACGGCTCTGCGAGTTGAGGTTTTCTCCGAATAAAGCACGGCTGCGTTCATGGATTTTCGCTTTAATTTAAGTTTTCCTGAACAAAGTCACGATATGCCTCAATGTATATGTGTACAGAGATGGTATTCACCTGACAGTGCGGCGGTTTGAAGCGGGTTCAGGCGGCTCGGGTTTCCGGTTGCATTGAAGCCTGTTTGGGTCTGGCTGTCAGCGTCTCTCCCTTTTTTCCGGAGGCGTTTCGGGGCTTTTTTCAGGCCTTCGACGAAGGCCTTGAGGGGTGTCCGTCCCTCCATGTTTCGGCCCTGATGAGGTCGCCTGGTGTTGTAGAGGGCGAGCCATTCGTCGAGCACCGCCTGCATCTCCTCGATGGTCTCGAACCAGGTTCTGCGGCCTTCGACGCGGAAGTGTTCGTTGAGTACGGTGCGGTGGAAGCGCTCGACGATGCCGTTCGACTGCGGCCGCCTGACCTTGGTCGTCCGGTGCTCAATCTCCTCCAGTTGCAGGAGGAGTTCATAAGGATGCTGGTCGGGCCGGCCGCACGCTCGCGGCCGATCATCAGCGCCACGTCATGGATGGTGCGAAACAGCAGCGAACGCACGAAACGCCGGAACCACCAATAGACCTTCTGCCACGGCGAAAAATGCACCGGCAGCATCCGCCACTCGCCGCCCGATCGCACCATGTAGTGCAAGGCGTTCGCCACCTCGCGCAGATCGGTCGTCCTCCTGCGCTCTGGCCGGAAGGCTGCGGCAACAATGGCTCCAGCGCACCCCACTCCTCACCGGTCAGGCCGCTGGGATACTGTCTCGTCTTCTTTTCAATAGCCGCCATGCTGTTGCGTGCCGATGTGGTCCACATCGGCACCTTGAAGCGCCACAGCCTCGCGCGATAAAGCCTTTTTCAAACAGCCTCTTATACGATTCCGAATTCGATGAATGTTTGCTGGTGTCCGATTGTTGAGATGACGTGTCCGTCTTCGGTTATCCAGCTTTTGATGACTGGTATGTCTGTTTGTTCATCGATTGCGGTTAGGTCGACG